>CADBVZ010000010.1 GCA_902798285.1 uncultured Prevotella sp.
CGCCTGCGCCGATGGTACTGCAATGCAATGCGGGAGAGTAGGAGGCCGCCACTTTTATTTATCAGAGCCCTGAGTCAGAAATGATTCAGGGCTCTTTTCATTTGGTTATAACTCGATACGGAAAGTTGTTCCTTTCCCAAGTTCTGAGGATTTGACATATATATGCCCTTTGTGATATTCCTCTACGATGCGTTTTGCGAGAGAAAGGCCAAGTCCCCAGCCTCGTTGTTTTGTGGTAAAACCAGGTGTAAAGACATTTTTGATATCTTTCCTGCGGATTCCTTTGCCCGTATCGGATAGTTCGATTGCAATATATTTGTTTTCTTCTGTTAATGTAATGGTTATCTGACCGCTTCCTTCCATAGCATCTACAGCATTTTTGCATAGGTTCTCAACGACCCATTCAAAAAGTGATGCGTTCATCTTTACTATCACATCATGGTTTGGAACATTACAAATGATGTCTACTTTATTTGATGTTCGCTTGCGCATATATTCAACCACATGCTCAAGTACTTCATTCATGGAACTGTCTTTAGGCTCCGGTAATGATCCTATTTTAGAGAAACGTTCAGCAATGTGTTCCAAACGTTTAACATCTTTATCCATCTCAGGAATCATATCGTCATCAGGATGATTTTCCTTGAGTATTTCTACCCATGCCATTAGACTAGATATTGGTGTGCCAAGTTGATGAGCTGTTTCTTTCGACAGTCCCACCCATACTTTGTTTTGTTCTGCTTTCTTGGAGGAGAGTAAGGCGAAGATGGCAATAACTACAAAAATCATAACTATTCCCAATTGCCAATAAGGATATTGTGAGAGCCGTTTCAATAGTGTAGATTCGTCATAGCAAACCAATTGGTAGTCGCTGGTTTTTGTGGAGTCACCTAGATGGATACGGATGAATTTCCCGCTTTCATACAGTCGTTGCCCATAGTGTGCCACGTATTTATCTGAATCAGCAAAAGATTTTGCATCTATGGCAATGTTGCGATAATCGCTTACATGGCCACTCGTGTCCATCACAATAACAGGGATGGTGGTGTTTCCCTGAATAACGTCGAGTACTAAGGTGAGATCAGTGTTTTCATCGGCATGGTTGAGAGCATGTAGAGCCTGTGCCCATACTTCCATTTTCTTTCGCTCTTCGTTGGAGAGGTCTTTTACTAGATAGTGAGATACAAGTAAAGAGGTGACAGCTATCATGATGGCTGCCAATACCAGGACTATTTTAACCTGTCTGATTCTGTCTGTCCACTGCATATGTATTATTAACGCAGTTTGTTTCATATTATTGCACAAATTACCCTAAAAGTGTGTAATATAATCCTCTGTATATCATGTAATTTGCAGTAAAATGATAAAAAAATAAAATTACCGTCCCTTAATTGGAAAAAAGTTTGTAACTTTGCAGCCCATTAGGTATGATTATGAATGGTTTGGAGTCATTGAAGATAGATCTGAAAGGATTGAAGGATGAGGAGACATCCTTAGATTTCATTCTTGATGAAGGCTATTTTGAGGCTTTAGACGGTGCTGACGTGAAGAAGGGCTCTTTGCATGTGTCGGTGTCTATACGCAAGGCAACCGGTTTTTTCGAGTTCAACTTCCATACGGATGGCATAGTGATCATTCCTTGCGACCGATGTCTCGACGATATGGAACTGCCGGTAGATACCGACAACCGTCTGATTGTCAAGCTCGGAAGCAATTACTCAGAGGAAGATGATATCATCGTGGTGCCTGAGGACGAAGGAATACTCGACATGGCGTGGTTCATCTATGAGTTTGTCGCACTGGTTATACCCATCAGGCATGTGCATGCACCTGGCAAGTGCAATCCTGCCATGACACAAGCTCTGGAAGAGCTGTCAGCTGACCGAAGCAGCGATGAGGAGTCCACCCAGCCGATAGACCCCCGATGGGAGAAATTGAAAGCATTAAACATTAAAGATTAAAATTTAGAATAATTATGGCACATCCTAAAAGAAGACAGTCAAAGACTCGTACACTCAAGCGTCGTACTCACGACAAGGCAGTAGCTCCTACACTTGCAGTATGCCCTAATTGTGGCGCATATTATGTTTATCACACTGTATGCCCCACCTGTGGTTACTATCGTGGTAAGGTAGCTATCAAGAAAGAGGACGAAGTAGCTGAGTAATGGATAGAATCAACGCTATAATCACCGGCATTGGTGGCTATGTTCCCGATTATGTCCTCACTAACGAGGAATTATCGAGAATGGTAGATACCAACGATGAGTGGATTATGACGCGTGTCGGTATCAAGGAACGCCGTATCCTTACTGAGGAGGGTCTTGGCACTAGCTATATGGCCCGTAAGGCTGCAAAGCAGTTGTTGGCGAAGACAGGCGTTGATCCTGATACTATAGATGCGCTGATTGTTACCACTTCAACGGCAGATTATAAGTTCCCCTCCACAGCATCCATCGTGGTAGGCAAACTTGGTTTGAAAAACGCTTTTGCGTTTGATTTCTGGGGTGCCTGCTGTGGCTTCCTCTATACGCTCGATGTGGCAGCGACGATGATTCAGAGCGGACGCTATAAGAGAATCATCGTTATCGGTGCCGATAAAATGTCGTCGGTAACAGACTATAAGGATCGTCAGACATGTCCTCTTTTCGGAGATGGAGCGGCTGCCGTTCTTTTAGAGGCTACTGAAGAACAGAATATCGGTGTGATGGACTCTTATCTCCGTACGGATGGAAAGGGACTCCCGTTCCTGCACATGAAAGCCGGAGGCTCTGTCTGCCCACCATCGCACTTCACGGTTGACCACCGTCTGCATTACCTTTATCAGGAGGGTCGTACGGTGTTCCGCTATGCGGTGACGAATATGAGCAATGACTGCGCATTGATTGCTGAGCGTAACGGTCTGAATAAGGATAATATCCAGTGGGTCGTTCCGCATCAGGCAAATATGCGAATCATCGAGGCAGTAGCCAAGCGTTTGGAACTCCCGATGGAGCAGGTAATGGTAAATATTGAGCGCTATGGTAATACAAGTGCCGCTACCATTCCTTTGGCCATATGGGATAACGAAAGTAAGCTCAAGAAAGGTGACAACATGATTTTCACTGCCTTCGGTGCTGGATTCGTACATGGTGCATCTTACTACAAATGGGCTTACGATGGCAGTAAATAGTCATAAAGCAGGATTCGTCAATATCGTTGGCAACCCCAACGTAGGTAAAAGTACGCTCATGAACCAATTGGTTGGTGAGCGTATTTCCATTGCTACTTTCAAGGCGCAAACCACCCGTCACCGTATCATGGGTATTGTGAACACGCCTGAGATGCAGATTGTTTTCTCCGATACTCCAGGCGTACTAAAGCCTAACTACAAGCTCCAGGAGTCGATGCTTGCGTTCTCGGAGTCTGCTTTACAAGATGCGGATGTTCTGCTGTATGTAACTGATGTGGTGGAGAACCCGGAGAAGAACATGGACTTCTTGGAGAAAGTGCAGAAAATGACGATTCCTGTGCTTTTGCTGATCAATAAGATTGACGAGAGTGATCCTCAGAAACTTGGGGACATTGTCGAGCATTGGCATAAACTCCTGCCGAAGGCTGAGATATTACCGATTTCAGCAAAGAACAAGTTCGGTGTAGATATTTTGCTCAAGCGAATTCAAGAGCTGCTTCCAGAGAGTCCTGCTTATTTTGATAAGGACCAGTTGACAGATAAACCTGCTCGATTCTTTGTCTCGGAGATTATTAGGGAAAAGATTCTGCTTTATTACGATAAGGAAATTCCTTATTCTGTAGAGGTTAGTGTGGAGCGTTTCAAGGAAGATGATAAGCACATCCATATTAATGTGATCATATATGTGGAACGTGACAGCCAGAAAGGAATCATCATAGGCCATCAAGGTGTAGCTTTGAA
This sequence comes from uncultured Prevotella sp., assembly GCA_902798285.1. Taxonomy (GTDB): domain Bacteria; phylum Bacteroidota; class Bacteroidia; order Bacteroidales; family Bacteroidaceae; genus Prevotella. Next base: position 3,913 of record CADBVZ010000010.1, read on the forward strand.
GAAGGTAAGTACCGAGTCACGCAAGTCTCTAGAGAAGTTCTTTGACAAGCCCGTTTATCTGGAGGTATTCGTTAAGGTCGACAAAGACTGGCGCAGCTCTGAGCGAGAATTGAATAATTTTGGATATAACCCCGAATAATATGGGAAATTTAGTAGCAATCGTAGGTCGCCCGAATGTGGGGAAATCAACCCTGTTCAACCGCTTGACGAAATCTCGTCAGGCAATTGTCAGCAATGAGGCGGGTACTACTCGTGACCGCCAATATGGCAAGTGCGAATGGAACGGTCGTGAGTTCTCTGTCGTCGATACAGGCGGCTGGGTAGTGAATTCCGACGATATATTTGAGGAGGAGATACGTAAACAGGTGATTATTGCTACAGAGGAAGCTGATTTGGTACTCTTCCTTTGTGACATAAACAATGGCGTGACTGGTTGGGACATGGACGTGGCTCAGATTCTGCGCCGTGCAAAGCTGCCTGTGATACTTGTGGCCAATAAGGCCGATGATGGTAAGGATCTTTATGATCAGTACGAATTCTATAAACTCGGATTGGGTGATCCGTATCCGATAAGTGCTGCTACGGGCAGCGGAACAGGCGACTTGCTCGATAAGGTATTGGAGGTGTTGCCAGAGAAAACCAAGGACGACTTGGAAGATGGTATTCCCCGCTTCGCAGTGGTAGGTCGTCCTAATGCCGGTAAGTCGAGCATTATCAATGCTTTTATTGGCGAAGAACGTAATATCGTAACGGAGATTGCTGGTACAACCCGTGACAGTATTTATACTCGTTATGATAAGTTTGGTTTTGATTTTTATTTGGTGGATACAGCAGGTATCCGTCGTAAGAATAAAGTGACAGAGGACCTGGAGTTCTACAGCGTGATGCGATCTATTCGTGCCATTGAGAACTCTGATGTTTGTGTTCTGATGATTGATGCTACGCGTGGTATTGAAGCCCAGGATATGAATATTTTCCAATTGATTCAGAAGAACAATAAGTCGCTGGTGGTGGTGGTCAATAAATGGGATCTCGTAGAAGATAAATCACAGGTAGTTATTGACACTTTCACAAATGCCATCCGTCAGCGTATGGCACCCTTTGTAGACTTCCCCATCATCTTTGCCTCTGCACTGACCAAACAACGTATCTTCAAGGTCTTGGAGACGGCTAAAGACGTGTATCTCAACCGTAAGGTAAAGATTGGTACATCCAAACTCAATGAGGTGATGCTGCCATTGATTGAGGCATTCCCGCCTCCTTCTGTGAAAGGTAAGTATATTAAAATTAAATATGTGGCACAGGTGCCAGACACGCAGATTCCAACCTTCGTGTTCTATGCCAACCTGCCCCAATATGTAAAAGAGCCTTACAAACGTTTCCTCGAGAATAAGATTCGCGAGAACTGGACGCTTACAGGTTCTCCTATTAATGTCTTTGTCCGCCAGAAGTAATGAAAGATCTGTTGTGGGCTATTGTTGCTCTTTTAATCGTTGTGGCCTGTTCTGGTGCAACTCCAGAGGAAATGGCGTCCTTGGCCGCAAAGGGCTACTATGACCACCTTATTCACGGTGAGTATGAGCAGTTCTTAGAGGGCAAGAATGGTTCTGACAGTTTGCCTGACAGCTATCGTGAGCAACTGCTGACATCTTATCGCCAGTTTATGACCCAGCAGGAAAATACTCATCATGGTATTCGTGAAGTACGGATTTCCAGAGCCTCAACAGATACATTACGTCATCTTACGAGTGTCTTTCTTGTTCTTTGCTATGGTGACTCTGTCAATGAAGAGATAGTTGTTCCAATGGTAGAGCAGGGCAAAGGGTGGCGGATAAAATAGTAATGATGGATACAAACGAATATAAGCAATCATTTAATAAGGATAACTACATGAAAAGAATGATGATTATGCTGGCTATTGCCAGTTTTGAAATTACTGCTATGGCGCAGACTGATTCTATTCAGCATCTGCCCGTTCTCAATGAGAAGCAGTCTGAGTACATTCCAGTAGCACAGTACTGGAAGGAGCATAATATCTTCCAGCATCTGGATTTGTCTATCAGTGCTGGAACCACGGGTATCGGTATAGATATTGCTTCACCTATCGGTGAGTATTTTCAGCTTCGTGCGGGTTTTGACTATATGCCCCGTTTTACGGCTAAGATGAAGTTTGACGTGATGATTGGTGATAAGCCTGCCCGTCAGTATGATGAGAGTGGTAATCGTGTTGAGACCACTTTTGATCGTTTGAAAGAAATGCTTCACGACTTTAATGGCATAGAAGTTGATGATCATGTGGATATGTTGGGTAAACCGACGATGAATAATGTAAAACTTCTGCTCGATGTGTTCCCCTTTAAGAACAATAAGCATTGGCATTTTACTGCAGGTTTTTATTGGGGTCCTTCTAAGTTCGCTGAAGCAGTGAATACCACGGAGTCAATGAATACACTTATTTCGTTGGGAATTTATAATAATTTGTATTGGAAGGCAGAACAGGATCTTGTTTATGATAATCCCATTCCAATGATTCAGGTTCCAGACCCTGATGATCCTAATGGTAGGATGGTCGGTTTTTCAATGAATCCTGAGATGGAAAGGCGTATTTTGGAATTCGGTCGAATGGGTTTTCATCTTGGAGAATATGCGCATGACGTGTATGATGCCAATGGTAATCTGATTCATGCCGAGGGTGATCCTTATATGATGGAGGCAGATGAGAATAATATGGTAAGGGTACAGGCAAAGTCAAACAGCTTTAAGCCTTATATTGGCTTTGGTTATGGAGGTCGTCTGCTTAAGAACCGTGATGACTGGAAGGTATCAGTTGATGCTGGTGTCTTGTTCTGGGGCGGAAAACCTGATCTTTATGTGCATGATGGAACGAATCTGATGAAGGATGTTAAGAATATCGGAGGTCAGGTTGGTGATTATATAGATTTGGCTAAGAAGTTCCCTGTATATCCTTCACTGAGTGTTCGGTTTACAAAGACGTTATTCTAGAATATTATATACTTCAATAAAAAAGCTCCCAGAAATGGGAGCTTTTTATTATGGATATTATCTGTGTTACTTAATCACGACCTTTTTCCCGTCTTTGATATAGATACCACGACGTGGTGTCGTGCCTTCGGGAACTTTCTGGCCTGTCAGCGTGTAAACACTCTTCTCAGCCTCTGTCTTTTCAACAGACTGGATGTTTGTAATACCACTCGTTGATTCGATGATGTTACTGTCGGCATCATTACTAACAGTGAGATAAGCACGATTGTGCTCAATCAGACCGCTGCCCTTAACAAATGCCAGATGGCCATCATGTTCGCCAAGGACACGATTGTTTGACTCACATTCTACATTATAGTCTTCATGTCTGCCTCCAAGGTCACTACTATACCATACGCCATATAGTTTATTGCCTGAAGGTGCTCCTGCACTGCTATTCTTCATGACAGTAATCCTATTGTCAGAAGGGCTGCTGCCATTCAAACGGAGTAGTACAGGTACTTTTGCAGGAATCTCGCTGCCCATTTCTGTCCAAGCAAAACCATGGTCGTCTACGCTGTTTACGTAATATGCTTTCATCCCACTGCCTAACTTGAATGGGAAACCTGACATAAAGGTGGCCCAATAATAGCCTTCTGCTTTAGTTTCTGGCTCAATACCAATATAATTATCACCTCCGATGGGGATGAAATTCCAATTGACTTTTGATCCGCTAACATCTACATAGCCTTCTCCGGTGTCTTCATCGTCAACATCATATAGATACTTTGCCCAACCACTATATTCTCCGTAGAAACGATATGTTCCATCATTGTAAAATATGCTGGGATAGAAACCTCCACTATTGGCTCCCAGACTTGAATGTTGACAGAAAAGGTCATATTTTAAATCACCTTTACCTTCTATATACCATACTGATCCCATGTGTGATCTGACAGTATTCCATGAAGTAATTGTCTGTAATGCATCAAGTCTTACTGTTGCTGTACCCTTATTAACAAATACATAAGGGTCGTACATGACAATATAACGTCCTGTGCTAACATTTTGGATACGATAAAAACCATCGTCCACTTGTGCAGCAGCATTTAATGCCATTCCTGCCAATAAAATCAGAGTAAAAATCTTCTTCATATATTTTCTGTTTTTATATTCAGAAAAAAGCCCAGCCCCATTTTGGGACCGGGCTTTGAACTTTTATCTGTTTACTTGAATTACTCAGCGATGCAGATAGATACACGGTTGCTGTCGTTATCCTCGAACGGCTGTACGCGAGCTCCCTTGCTGTCGAAGCTGATGCGGCTCTCAGCGATACCAGCGTCCTTCAGAGCCTTAACAACTGCGTCTGCACGGCCAGCAGCCAGACGGTCGTTGATACGATCGTTACCTGTACCAGCGTCAGCATAACCAGTGATCATAACCTTAGAGGTGGGGTTCTGGTTCATGTAAGCCACGATGTCCTGAACCTTCTGAGCCTCAGAGTCACGAATGATGGTCTTGTTGATCTGGAAGAAGATATCGCGGCGGAGAGGCTCAGCAGCAGTAACTACGGGCTGAGCAGGTACCTCTACGATCTTCTCAACGATCTTCTCAACATACTTGATCTCGGGCTCTGGAGCGGGGATGAACTTGGTAGAGTAGGTCTTGCCAAGAGCAATCTTAGCGCCAAGCAGGAGGTTGAAATATGAGTCGGGGTTACCGGCATCTTTGAAGTTGAACTTGTCACCAAGAATGTTGCCATTCAACTCAAGACCGAGCTTGATAGCATCGCTTACCTTGAAATCAAGAGTCAGACCAGCCTGCGCGAAAGGCAGAACTGCAGACTTGTTCTCGAACATAGGAGTCCAACCAGAAGCGGTGGTCACGTTCTTAATCATCTGGTCAACCTTAACCTTTGTATCAGCAGCCTCGTCGCTAGCAGAACGGAAGTTCACACCACCACCGATGAAGGCACCGAAGCTAACTACACGGTTTGGATTGAAACCTGCGATGATAGTAGAGAGGTCGAAGGTAACATCAATTGCAGGAGCAAAGTATGTGAACTTGTAGTTCAGATCGTTGCCCAGGCCCCAAGCCTTTACCTTATCCTTATCGAAACCAGCCTTACCCTGCCAGAAATCAACAGCGAGGCGAGCGCCAACAGCCTTTGAGAACTGGTATCCAACACCAACCTGAATGTTAGGAATTGAAATGAGGTCACCGAAGCTAGTCTCACCAGTCGTGTACTGTGCGCCAATCTGAGGCTGTACATACCAGTGCGGCTCGAAGACGTATTCTGTCGTGCCCTTCTGCTCCTGAGCAGATACTGACAGACCAGCCATCAGCATCAGGCAAGACAATATTGCTTTCTTCATTTTCATATCTGTTACTTAATTTTTTTTAATTCACAATGTTAATAACTCACTGGGACCTGATTACTTAACAGTTACAGGATAGCTCTTGGTAATAACCCAACCAGCGTAGTCAACTGTCTGATAGATAATCTCACACTCACCCTGACGGAGGTTCAGAGCAGTAACCTTCTCCTGACCGCTGAGAATCTTAGCGTCGTAGATCTTGTCACCCTGACGAACAGCAACATACTTGTACATTGCAGGAACGAGGTACTCCTCGGTCGGAGAGGTCAAGATTACAGTCATGCGGTTGTTAGGAATATCCAGTGTCAAACCAGGAACCAGACGATCGATACCCTCGGGACCCTCAAACAGGACGATAGGAGTTACACATCTGAGGAAGTAGTTGTCACCAGCTACGGTAGCAATCTTAGCAGATACCTTTGACAGGAAGTTAGATACGCTTGAATTGATAGCAGCGATGTCATTGTTTTCAGCAGCGTGGTATACACCCTTCAGCTTGTTGAGTACGTTGTTTGCATAAGGAATGTTATCAACGATAGCCTTGATCATGCCAAGAGACATCTGACCTGTAGTAACGGTTTTACCTCCAACTGTAACGGTTTCACCAGTTCCTTCGATACCACCCTTAATCTCAGAAGCCTTCTTGCCAACTACCTTGAGAAGCTCAGCAACAGCCTTCTCAATAGCCTCAGCATCAACGTTCATCTGAATAGCGTCCTTACCATTCTGATCGAGCTCCCAGAAAGTCTTATATGACAGAGGCTCAACAGCAGCAACTACGAGGTGAGTGCTTGACTTGGCAACGTTTACCTTACCGGTAGCGCGCAGAGCCTGATACTTCATCTTCAGTTTGTCGTTATAAGTCTTCTGATACTGGTTCTGAATCCACTGCAGGGCCTCCTTGAGGAGTACCTTACTAGCCTCAGTCTTACCACCTTCGGTCTTAGCTTCCTTAACCTTGCTAACGATGTTGCTAATCTCGCTCATGTTACCCAGAGTCTTCCATGTGTCATCCAAGTTGTAAGAGATAGCCTGCTCCCACTTAGACATGGGCAGGTTAACCTTAGCCTCATAGAGGTTTACGTTGTCGCTCTCAGAAGCCTCGTCTCTGCCATAGCCAGTCTTGCCAGCACCAATAGCGAGCCAGTGGTCAGAACCCTTCACGTCAGTAATCTCATAAGGATAAACATTACCCTTGCTGTCGATGAAATCGAATGTAACACCAGTGATGTCAACACCTACGGGGTTCAGTGAGAAGTAGATAGTACCTGTGTTGTTGGTGTACTGAGCGAGCTGAGCGCCAAGACCCTCAAACTTGATGGGGCTAACACCACTCATAAACGGATCAATATCACTTGCGTACTGACCATTCAGGTGATTCTCGTCTGTGCCATTAGCATCGTTGAAATATACATGATACTTAGATGACGAGGTTGGGAACTGCTTCAGGCCGCTTCCGTTCAGACCATAGTAAGTCATCATTGTGGGCACCTGGAGGAACGGCAGATTGATAGTACCAATCACAGCGTCGTTAGTTTCCTCAATCTTAACATCGTAGATGGCGCTCTTTACATAATCCTCGAGCTCGGTGATCTTTTTCTCAGCAGCGTCCATACGAGCCTGAAGCTTAGCCTGCTCCTCCTCGAGGTTCTTAACGCGACCAGTCAGAGCTTCGATGTCCTTCCTAATCTGAGCAACCTCAGACTCAAGAGCTGAAACTTTGCTCTCCAGAGTACCAACGCGGCCCTCGAGAGATGTCAGACGTGAGTCAAGAGCATCGATCTGGAGCTGCAGATCGTTCTTTACCTTGTCAAGGTCCTTGTAGATGCTTGTGGTTACGTCGTCCACATTGTCCTTACAAGAAACAAATGATGTTGTGCCTGCAAAAAGCATTGCAGCCATCAGAATACCATTAATAATTTTCTTTTTCATTTGAACTAAAAATTATAATTAAACAATTAAAATATGATATATCTATGCATTAATTTATATAAATCGGTGACAAAAGTAGGCAATTATTTCCAATTCTGCAAGAAAATTTTAATTTTTTTTTCAAAATATCGCAATTTTCTGCCATAATCGTGCATTTTGGGCACTTTTTTCTTGGATTTCTCATGCTTCCTATTGTTTTACGTGTAGTTGAGGTGCGCCTGACAGGACTCGAACCTGCACGTCTCACGACACCAGATCCTAAGTCTGACGCGTCTACCAATTCCGCCACAGGCGCCCTTGCTCTTCCAGCATAGCGGCTTTGGGCCGTGGCATTGCTGGTTTTTGCGGTGCAAAGATACGACAATTTTTTCATTCCACCAAAAGTTTACGTGCAAATTCTATCAAAGTATCTTCACCTTTAACATAATCGGCCTCTGAAAGGGCTACATAATAGTCGGGTTCAATGCCGAACTCGGTTTGCTGCCGGTTGCGGTCATACATAGGACATGCAGAGAATCGCACTGTCCATCCGTTGGGTAGGGTGGCATTGAATGGAAGTCCGCTTCCACCGCCCGTGCGGTCACCTACCACTTTGACTGTGGGCATACATTTCATATACTTCACGAATTCGTTGGCGGCACTAAATACTTCTCGATTGGTAAGAATAACGACTGGTTTATACCAACGGAGTCGTGAGGAGGGTTCAATATACTGGGCTTCCATTTCCGAGAAGTTGCTGTGTCCCTTACCCGTCTTATGCTGCATATAGCCCACGAGTGTCTTTTCGCTGCAGAAGCGGGCGGCGAGTTTCTCGGCATTGGTGAGGTCACCCCCGCCGTTACCGCGGATATCAAAGATCAGTCCATTGCAGAAAGCAAAGTGCTTGATAACTTCGTCGAGGTTGCCTTCTCCAATACCGTTGGTAAAACTACCGTAGTATATATAGCCGATGTTGTCATCGAGTATGCGATATGTTACGCCTGCTGCGATGCGATAGTCGGTTCCTAAGTATCGACGTTGGATGGTGTCACTGAAGTTGGATGGATAATCCTCATGCCACTTCCAGTAGCGTCCATAGTCGAAGGCCGTTCCCAAGTTCACGTGTCCGTCGCGTAGTTCTGCGAGCATATCCGTGAGTACCTCGAAAAGCTGCTGGCTGTCAAGGTCTCCTTTCGCGCGTACATTATATATATTATATATATTCTGCCAGTCGAGTCCATATTCGTGCTGCTTGTAATCGAAGAAACAGTAGCGCTCGTCGATGATTTGCCACAACGCCTCGAAGTTGCCTTGGGGCGAATTGTCGTATTCCTCAGTGTCAACGCACGAGGATACGATAAACATCATGCTTATTATATATAGCAAATACTTCTTCATAGACCACGGGCGATTCCGATGAGCACACGATGGGTATAGATGTGCTGTTTCAGGTTATTCACTTGGGCTTGCTGGTAGTTGCCGAGATAGCCCAGACGGATATTCCACTTCTTGCCCGTGTGCCATTCGAGCGATACAAGCTGTCGCATGGTGGGGGCAGAGACGAAGGTAGTGGGCACGATGTTGTGATCATAGTTGCCACGCGAGAAGATCTCATAGTAGGATTGTCCGTAGTTGGGGCTGAACATAACACCTACTAATGGTAAGGCCACTTCGTAACGAAGCGAGAACTGCTGGCGTAGAAGGCGGAAACCGTAGGTTGCGATACCCGAAGGCATGATATTCAGTGAAGCCCTTGCCTGTACAGGATTGTTTGAACTGATCATGCAATAGAGAACTCCCAAATTGGCATTTACCAGTCCGCCAGCCTGTAATTGCAATTTTTCGTCAAACAACTGCCATTTGTAGTATTTGCCCCAATAAAAGTTGTAGTTACCTTCTAACATGGAGATGCTCTTGCTGCGATCTTCGGTTGATGAGATGTCTGCCTCGTGTTCCATCAATGTGCTCCATCTACTTTCCGGCTTCTGGCGCTCCTTTATATATAAATAGGTGAGACCTGTACCAGAGAAATGCTCTGGTGTAAGATAGGTGTCGAGTATGTGCGATGGTCCTAGACCGAATAGATGGCTCTGGGCATTAATAGTGATTGATGAAAAGACAGAGGTGAGAAATGCTGCGCCGACAATTAGCCGACGAAGCATTTGATCAGCCCCCCCTTGTTCCCTCCTACTCAGGAGGGGAATACTAATGGGGATGGGAATATCAAATTTCTTCATCATCGAATAAGCGTAATTGTCCTGTCAGTTCGTCGAGAACCTGCTGCTCGCTCTTGCCTGCATCAGGGTCGAGATCTTCATCCTCCTGAATGTCTGGTGTCTCTTGATTCTCAGGCTCTTCTGGGAAGCGGATGGGCTCCAATTCCTCGATGCTCTCAATGGCGTACGTTGTGAGACGCTTACCCTTGGCTTTAAAGCCCTTGACAGCGATAAACTGCTCAGCGTCAAACTCTTCCGAGCCGCGGAAGGCATCGGCGCCACCATAAACAACTTGTATTCTGGGGTAGGGCGTGTCCGTCAGTAGAAGCATCTGCGACGCAGGATTCTCCGAGAGCCAGTTCTGCTTGTTCTTCTTGGCATCCATCACGAAGCGCTTCATATATGGATATCCTTGATTGTCAGCATCATAGAGTATGGCGGTCCAGACCTTGTCAGCATCGTATTTCTCAATGCGCAGGATGTTCTCCTCGAAGTGGTTGTTCAAGTCGAAGTTCGAGAGATAGTAGTCACCGTTCTTCAGAATGACAAGTATCTGGTCTTCGTCGAAGAACTCGCCCAACAGTCGTCCATGTTCGTCGTAGTTTAGGCGGTTCACGTCTGGGTCGTACCACACCTTACGGCCTCCGAGTGTAGAGTGTCCGTGACTCTTCAGGCCGATGCGATGTACGGAGAATTTCGTGAGCAGGTTACCCTTCGATGTGCGGCCCTTGATCATCACCTCAGAGAAATCCTTGTCGAAGAATATCTTCTTGATTTTCGGATTCGGATCGAGCGTCACCTTGATGATCTCGGCCTCACCATTGGGGTTAGCTGAGAAATAGAGTATTTTTGAGCCAGGGGTACCCTGGGTCACGTCATACTCTCTATCGCGAATCATCGATGTCATATTGAAGCGTTTGATGAAACTGAATCCCTTCTTACCATCGCGATAGGCTACATTATATATGGTACGCGTGTCGTTCTTCTTAAACACATTGAGGTAGAGAACGTTCTTGCCCACAAATACTTTCTCGGCTACGCGGATTACCTTGTATTTACCGTCTCTGTAGAAGATAATGATATCGTCGAGGTCGGAGCAGTTGCATACGAACTCGTCCTTTTTCAGTCCTGTGCCGATGAAGCCATCTGCACGGTTGATGTAGAGCTTTTGGTTGGCCTCGGCCACTTTGGCAGAGTCGATGGTGTCAAAGTTGCGTATCTCCGTGAGTCGCGGATGGTCCTTGCCGTATTTGTCCTTCAAGAACTGGAACCAGTTGGCCGTTACTTCCGTGAGGTTCGCCAAGTCGCGGTCTATCTCCTCGATTTCTGCCTTCAGACGGGCCATCAGCTCGTCGGCCTTCTCCTTGTTGAATTTCAGGATGCGTTGCATCTTGATCTCCAACAGCTTTAGTATGTCGTCCTTTGTTACCTCGCGCACCAGAGTGGGGTAGTAAGGCGTCAGTCGCTCGTCGATGTGCTCGCAAACCTTGTCAACATTGGGCGCTTCCTCGAACTTCTTGTCCTTATATATGCGTTCCTCGATGAAGATTTTCTCTAGTGACTGGAAGTGTAACTGTTCCAAGAGTTCGTTCTTGCGGATTTCTAGTTCCTGACGGATAAGGTCCTTCGTGCGGTCTACTGAATGACGAAGCACATCGCTGACAGTCAGGAACTTAGGTTTGTTGTCCTCGATCACGCAGCAGTTAGGCGAGATATTAATCTCACAATCTGTGAAAGCGTAAAGAGCGTCGATAGTCTTGTCGCTCGACACGCCCGGGGCTAGATGCACTTGAATCTCTACGTTAGCCGCCGTGAGGTCTTCCACCTTACGAGCCTTGATTTTGCCTTTCTCAATGGCTTTTACGATGGAGTCCTGAATGGTCTCCGATGTCTTTGAGAAAGGAATCTCGCGGATCACAAGCGTCTTCTGGTCTATCTTTTCGATCTTGGCGCGCACCTTTAATACGCCGCCTCGTTGTCCGTCGTTGTATTTCGATACGTCAATGCTTCCAGATGTGGGGAAGTCGGGATAGAGCTGGAAAGGCTGGTCGTGCAGATAGCTGATGGCTGCATCGCAGATTTCGCAGAAGTTATGGGGCAGGATTTTCGATGACAATCCTACAGCGATACCCTCAGCGCCCTGAGCCAGCAGCAAGGGGAATTTCACGGGAAGCGTAATGGGCTCCTTGTTGCGTCCGTCGTACGACATCTTCCATTCCGTTGTCTTGGGGTTGAATACGCAATCCAGCGCGAATTTCGACAGACGGGCCTCGATGTATCGCGGAGCGGCTGCAGAGGAACCAGTGAGGATGTTTCCCCAGTTACCCTGCGTGTCAATTAGAAGATCCTTTTGGCCCATTTGCACTAGGGCGTCGCCGATGGAGGCGTCGCCATGAGGGTGGAACTGCATGGTATGGCCCACGATGTTTGCCACTTTATTATATCGTCCGTCGTCCATCCGCTTCATCGAGTGGAGGATGCGTCGCTGCACGGGTTTCAATCCGTCGCCCAGATGGGGCACGGCTCGCTCGAGGATTACGTACGAGGCATAATCTAGGAACCAATTCTGATACATGCCACTGAGGTGATGAACCGCAGCTGCATCAAAACGGTTTACGGGTTTGTAATCGGAGTGGCCGTCCTGAACGTCTTCCGACTCCTGCTGTTCTAAAATCTCTTCATCCTTTATTTCGTCGTCCATTCTTTCTGTGGTCTTTAGCTTTTCGGCTACAAAGGTACACATTTTTAACGGAAAAATTGCGTAAAATAAGAAATAATTTGTACCTTTGCAGTCGAAAATTAAATTTTGAAATAAGAAAATGACAGCAAACGAGATTCGCGACTCATACAAGAAGTTCTTTGAGTCAAAGCAGCACGCCATCGTTCCCTCTGCACCGATGGTGATTAAGGACGACCCCACATTGATGTTTACCAACGCTGGTATGAACCAGTGGAAAGATATTATCTTAGGTACTCGCGACCCTGAGCCGCGTCGCCGTGCCGATACCCAGAAGTGTCTCCGCGTATCTGGTAAGCATAACGACTTGGAGGAGGTAGGCCACGATACTTACCACCACACCATGTTCGAGATGCTGGGCAACTGGAGCTTTGGCGATTACTTCAAGGAAGGTGCCATCGATATGGCTTGGGAGTATCTCGTAGATGTGCTGAAGCTGAATCCTGAGGACCTTTATGTAACGGTGTTCGAGGGCTCTCCAGAAGAAAACATCCCTCGCGATGATGAGGCTGCCAAGTATTGGGCTAAGCATGTGCCTGAGGATCATATCATCAATGGTAATAAGCATGATAATTTCTGGGAGATGGGCGATACGGGTCCTTGTGGCCCTTGCTCTGAGATTCATGTCGACTCTCGTACCCCAGAGCAGCGAAAGGCCTCAGGTAAGAGCGGTCGTGAACTCGTAAACCAGGATGATCCCCAGGTGATAGAGATCTGGAACCTCGTGTTTATGCAGTTCAACCGTAAGACTGACGGCTCACTGGAAAAGCTTTCGATGAATGTGATTGATACCGGTATGGGCTTCGAGCGCCTTGTTCGCATGATGCAGGGCAAACACTCCAATTACGATACCGACGTGTTCCAGCCCATTATCAAGGCTGAGCAGCAGATTACTGGCTTGAAATACACCACTTTTGAAGAGGAAGTCCTGAACCCCATTACGAAGGAACAGGACGATATCAACGTGGCTATGCGTGTCTGTGCTGACCACCTGAGGGCTGTATCGTTCTCCATTGCCGATGGCCAGCTGCCTTCGAACGCCAAGGCAGGCTATGTGATTCGTCGTATTCTGCGTCGTGCCGTTCGCTATGCCTACACCTTCCTGGGTCAGAAGGAAGCCTTCCTTTACAAGCTTCTGCCTACGCTGGTAGCTGAGATGGGTGACGCCTTCCCTGAACTGAAGGCTCAGCAGCAGCTCATTGCCAAGGTGATGAAAGAAGAGGAGGATTCTTTCCTTCGTACTCTTGACAAGGGTATCTCACTGCTCGATAAAGCTATGGAGCAGCTGAAGGCTGAGGGTAAGACCGAGCTCGACGGCGAGCAGGCTTTCCGTCTCTTCGATACCTATGGCTTCCCCCTCGACCTCACAGAGTTGATCTGTCGTGAGAATGGTTTCACCGTTAATGAGGCGCAGTTTGACGTGGAGATGCAGAAGCAGAAGGAACGTGCCCGTAATGCTGCTGCCGTCGAGAATAGCGATTGGGTGGAACTCGCCCAGGGTGAGCAGCAGTTTGTGGGTTACGACTATACAGAATATGAGTGTCACATCCTGCGTTATCGCAAGGTGACACAGAAGAAGAATGAGTTTTATGAGCTTGTGCTCGACTATACACCGTTCTATGGCGAAATGGGTGGTCAGGTAGGCGACCAGGGCGTCATCTGCAACGAGGCCGAGACCATCGATATTATCGACGCCAAGCGCGAGAACAACCAGACTGTTCACATCGTGAAGCAGCTGCCCAAGGATCCCGCTGCCCAGTTCATGGCTTGTGTGGATACCGATAAGCGCGATGCCTCTGCTGCCAATCATACAGCTACCCACCTGTTGGACTATGCCCTGAAACAGGTGCTGGGCGATCATGTGGAGCAGAAGGGTTCATTTGTATCACCCGATACCCTTCGCTTCGACTTTTCTCACTTCGAGAAGGTTTCTGACGAGCAGCTTCGTGAGGTAGAGCGTATAGTGAACGATATGATCCGTCAGGATATCCAACTCGATGAGCATCGCGATGTGCCCTTCGAGGAGGCTAAGAAACTCGGTGCCATTGCCCTCTTCGGTGAGAAGTACGGTGACAAGGTGCGCGTAGTTCGCTTCGGTCCTTCTTGTGAGTTCTGCGGTGGTATCCACGCTAAGGCCACAGGTAAGATCGGCTTCTTCAAGATTATCTCTGAGAGTTCTGTGGCAGCAGGTATCCGTCGTATCGAGGCCAAGACAGGTAAGGAGTGTGAAGAGTTGCTCTATCATACGGAGGATCTTCTGAAGGCTGTGAAGGCATTCTTCAACAATGCCAAGGACCTGCAGGGCGTTATTGCAAAGTATATCGAGGAGCATGACTCCATGAAGAAGGATATCGAGCAGTTCCAGGCTCAGCGCGTGCAGGCGCTGGCTGGTGAACTTGTCAACAAATCCCGCACCATCAACGGAGTGACCGTTATTACGGGTAAGTTTGATATGATGCCCAATGCAGCCAAGGATCTTGTTTTCAAGGTACGCGAGCTGAAGTCCGAGAATCTTGTTTGTGTGGTAGGTACCGTCTTCGACGGCAAACCTATGCTGAACGTCATGCTGAGTGATGACATGGTGAAGGATCACGGTCTGAACGCTGGTCAGCTGGTTCGTGAGGCTGCCAAACTAATGCAGGGTGGCGGTGGCGGTCAGCCCCACTTCGCTTCTGCAGGTGGTAAGAACCCCGATGGTCTCTCTGCTGCCATCGACAAGGTGATTGAACTTTGCAATTTGTAATCAAAAATAGAATAAGGAGGTAATTATGGCACTGAATCTGAACAAGAACCTGAAACTCTACTACTCCATCAAGGAGGTAGCAGAGATGTTTGATCTCAACGAGAGTACGCTCCGCTACTGGGAGCAGGAATTCCCTTTCCTGAAGCCGAAAGTAAGTGGTGCAGCCAAGATTCGTCAGTATCAGGAGAAGGATATTGAGCAGATTCGCCTGATCCATAATCTGGTGAAGGAGCGTGGTTTCAAGCTAGCTGCTGCTCGTAAGATCCTGACTCAGAACAGAAAAGGTGTCGAGAAGAAGGCCGATGTTCTGGAGCGCCTGATAAGTGTCCGTGCGGAACTACAGGCCCTTAAGAAGCAAATGGATTATTTGCAATAATCAATAAAGCCCCGCCAACCAGCGGGGCTTTATTGATCATCTACTCAGGTAACCAAGGCTTCGCTGTATCGGCGAATACATTCTCAAGGGTAATGGCAGCAGCCTCTTTCTTCGAGAGCTGACGGCTCCAAGCTACACGCTTCCCAGGCTGGGCCCCCTCGCCACGGTTGTTGTACTCCATGTAGCGGGCGGTCTGCTCGCGGTGTTTCTCCCAGTTATGCCAGCCTTCTGGACGGATATGTCCACCCAACTCACAGTTCATAAACAGTGTGTAGCCATAGTCGCGCCATGGACGACCTAGGTACACCTGGGTAGCATTACCGCTGGCAATCAGCTTACAATGATTAAAGATGTACCCGTAGGCCTGATCCTTAGGTGTTGAGGCGGCGGTGACATACGAGTTTACCAGACTCTCGATGGTACAACCCTCAAACCAAGCTGTAGAGGCGCCGAAGATAAAGTCGGTGGTGCCGCAGATGTAACAGTCTTTGAAGAAAAGCCGTGTGGCGGGCATACCTGTATATACGGTGTCTTGATGACCGATAAAGCGACAGTTAATGAACTTCAGTCTGTCGCCCTCGGTATGTAACGCCACAGCCTGTCCCAGTCGGGCGGAGTTGTTCTCAATGGTGATGTTCTTCAGTGTGATGTCATTCCCTTCAATCTTCAACGTATAGGTACGGAAGGTGCCCATGGGTTGCTCTCGGTGGGCGGCTGTTCCCAAAATCACTTTCACATTCGCATGGTCATCGTAGGTGATGATGGTGTTCTCAGCACTCTCACCGCATATCTCAATGTTCTGCAACCATTGGGGAATGATGAGCTTCTCTTTGTAGATGCCTTTTTTTACGAAAATAACCTTGTGGTAGTCCATAAATGCGCGACAAACCTCTATGGCGTCGTCGATATTACGGAACTCTGCCGTGCCGTCGCGGGCTACGAAGAGTGTGTCGGGGTTGTCATACTTGCCTGCAGCCAGGCCGTTTTGCGATAAGGCCACTAAGACCCATAATAGTAGTAGTTTTTTCATTGTTGTAGTTTATTATTTTAGGGGACCCTAAGATATCCTAGGTCATCCTTTTTTACATAATCTCCGATATCTCTTTCAGGTCGGGAATGCGCTTGAGGTTGTCGATGATCGCCTTCACGTTCTCACGGTCATGAACACGCAACTCAATGCTGCCGTCGAAGATGCCATCCTCACAGGTAATAGTTACCTTATGGATGTTAACGCTCATCTCGGAAGAGATAACCTGCGTAATCTCGTTCAGCATGCCTACGCGATCGATACCGCCGATGCGGATGGTAGCGTCAAAGAAGAGTACTTTGTGCATATCCCACTTGATGTCGAGGATACGATTGCCGAAGCTTGACTTCAGCTTGGCAGCTACCGGACAGGTACGCTTGTGTATCTCAATCTGGTTCTTATTGTTGATGTAGCCCAAGGCATCGTCACCGGGGATGGGGTGACAACAGCCCATGAACTTATATTGGTTGATGTTCTCCTCACTAATGAAGATAGGCTTCTTGCGGTTGAACTTCTCTGGTACGATAAAGAGGTCCTGCTTCTGCACATCCTCTTCTTTCTTCTTTTTGCCGCTGCCGACGAAGGGCACGTACTTACGCCAGCCCTTACCGTCCTCATCGGCCTTGTTCTTGCCGTTCAGTTCGTCGATGTCCTTCTCGCCCAGCAGTACGATCTTGGTGCCTAAGGCCAGATAGAACTCAGCGCGCTTGCTGTAGCCGTGGAACTCAGAAAGTTTGTCGGCCAGAGCAAGACTCGGCTCGAAGCCGTTTTTCTGCAGGAAGGCGTTCAAGAGTTCTTCACCTTCGCGCTGCATCTCGCGGTTGTCGCGGCGCAAAATGGCCTGGATCTTGGCCTTGGCCTTGGCTGTGGATACGAAGTTGATCCACGACGGACTCACGTGTTGCGACTTAGATGTCAGAATCTCCACCTGGTCACCACTCTGCAGCTTATGACTCAGCGGAACGAGCTTGTGGTTTACCTTGGCACCGATACAATGGCTGCCCAGGAAGGTATGGATGGAGAAGGCAAAGTCGAGTGCCGTACAGTTGGCAGGCAGCGTGCGAATCTCACCCTTAGGCGTAAATACGAATATCTCACTGGCAAAGAGATTCAGTTTGATGGTATCGAGAAAGTCCATCGCGTCTGGCTGTGGGTCGTCGAGTATCTCCTTGATGGTGCGTAGCCATTCGTTCAACTCGTTCTCATCCTCGGTGTATTCCTCTTCCACACCGTCCTTGTATTTCCAGTGGGCGGCAAATCCTTGCTCAGCTATCTCGTCCATGCGGTCTGAGCGTATCTGCACCTCTATCCATCGGCCTTGTTTCGACATCAGTGTCACGTGGAGTGCCTGATAACCATTGGCTTTAGGATGCGAGAGCCAGTCGCGCAAACGGTCGGGGTGTGACTTGTAGATCTGCGAAATCGCCACGTATATCTTGAAGCATTCGTTGATTTCTTCCTCGCGGTTGTTGGGGGTAAAGATGATTCGCACGGCCAGGATATCATAGATCTCCTCAAAGCTCACGTGCTTGTTCTGCATCTTGTTCCAGATGGAGTAGGGGCTCTTTACGCGTTCTTTAATCTCATATTTGATGCCCATTCCTTTAAGGGCGGCTTCGATAGGCGAGGTGAACTGTGCAAACAGCTCATCACGCGATACACTGGTCGACTTCAGTTTTGACTGGATTGCAGCATACTCGTCGGGGTGCTCAAACTTGAAGCTCAGGTTTTCCAACTCGCTCTTAATCTTGTTCAGTCCTAAACGGTTGGCTAGTGGAGCATAGATATATAGTGTCTCACCGGCAATCTTGTATTGCTTGTTAGCGGGTTGCGACTCCAAGGTACGCATGTTGTGCAGTCGGTCGCATATCTTGATGAGGATCACGCGGATATCGTCGCTCATGGTGAGCAGCAGCTTCTTGAAGTTCTCAGCCTGTGCTGAGGCCTGTTCGCCGAATATGCCGCCGCTGATCTTTGTCAGGCCGTCGACGATCTGGGCGATCTTCGCGCCGAAGATGTTCTGGATATCCTCAACGGTGTAGTCTGTATCCTCCACTACGTCGTGGAGCAGTGCCGCACAAATACTTGTTGAACCCAGACCAATCTCCTTACAGGCAATCTGTGCTACGGCAATGGGGTGCATGATATAAGGCTCACCCGACAGTCGGCGCACACCTTTGTGTGCCTGACGGGCAAAGTTAAAGGCCTTCGTAATCAGGTCAACCTTCTTACGGTGGCGCGATGAGATATAGTCCTTCAGCAATATCTCAAACGCACCGTTTATCAGCTTATCATCAGCTTCTTCTTGGATTTTCAGTTCGTCTTCAGCCATAATATCCTTACTCCTTTCTCCTTACTCTTCTATCACTTCACTCTCAACTTCTTTCCGGCCCGGATGTTATTGCCCTTGATACCATTCAGTCTTTTCAGCTTGGCTACGGTTGTTCCGTTTGCCTTGGCAATCTGCGACAGGGTTTGTCCCTTGCGGATGGTAATATTTCTTCCACCTCGTCCACTGCCGCCTCGACGACTTCTCTTGGCATTCCTGCTGTAGCGGCTGCTACGACCCTTACTCTTGCGTGAGAAGGTGGGCACATCGTCGGCTACATCTACGATGGCACGCTTCGTCAACAGTTCACTGGCGCGGTAATTGTATATGGAGTCCTCCATGTCGATGAATCGGCCAGTGTCGGCCAGTGGCAGACGGATGGGGTAGGCCTTGGTGCTGCCTGGCACGATGTCACGACGGAACTCTGGGTTCAGCGTGCGCAGTATGTCAGTATCGATGCCCAGTACACCAGCTATCTGCTCCAGATGTACATCCTTATGTACTACGATGGTGTCGCTCTGTGCCGGCAGACGGGTGGTCATCGGACAGATGTTGTGCTCGCAGTAATATGTCATGATGTAGTTGGCTGCAATAAAGGCTGGTACGTAACCGCGTGTCTCCCTTGGCAGGTACGGGTACAGCTTCCAGTAGTCCTTGTCAGCCTGTGTAATGGCGTCGGCCTCTGTCTTGCCGTTGGCAGCACGGTAGCGACGAATAGCCTTGTTAATGTTCTCGGGTCCACAGTTATAGGCGGCAATCACCAAGTTCCAGTCGCCAAAGATGCGGTAGAGATCCCTTAGGTATTGGGCGGCGGCATACGACGACTTGATGGGATCGCGGCGCTCGTCAACCAGTGAGTTTACCTCCAGCCCGTACTGACGACCTGTGCCCAGCATGAACTGCCACAGACCTGTGGCACCTACTCTTGATACGGCCTTCGGGTTCAAGGCACTCTCAATGATAGGCAGGTATTTCAGTTCCAGAGGAATCTGATAAGCCTCCAGTGCCTCTTCGAAGATAGGCATGTAGAAGTTTGCTGCGCCGAGCAGGTAACTTACCGAATAGCGCAGTCGGCCTGCATAGCGGTCGATGAAGCGCTGTACAATGTCGTTATAGGCCATCTCCATGACGGTCGGCATGCGGCTCAGTCGCTCTATATAAACCTCCTTAGCATATGTAGGATTCTCATTCTTCATCTCACAGTCGCCAGGAGCCAGATATGATTTCGACATGTAGAGGTTCAGCAGACTGTCGAGGTCATAGGTCATAGCCTCGGGGAAGTCTATAATCTCTTCGTTACCAGCCTTGTCGGTGACTGATATCTCGTCCTCCGAGGGAATCATGGTTGATTCCACATCGTCTTCATCCTCGTCCTCGTCGTCTAAATCGTCGAAGTCTTCAATGTCTATACTGTCATTCTCTTCGATGGTGTTCTCAATCACCACCTGTGCTTGCAAGGTGTTGCTTGCTCCCGCCATCATCAGGGCGGCTATCATCCAAAATAGTCTTTTCTTCATTTATCTTTTAATTATTCATTCGAAATTACTAATCTCTCACTTCTAGCTTCTCACCTCTAGAACTTCAGGCTGCACTGCAGTCCTACCGACGAGCCGTCCAGCGGATTGCTCGACGAGTGGTTGTTCAGTATCGTCGGCTCCACCTTCAGACTCAGGTCTTTCGAGATGTCGAACACCGATAGTTCTGCATCCACGTAGGCGTCGATCACTGAGAGGGCATAGACGCCGCAGAGAATAAAGAAACTCAGGTCGCGGTATCTCCTAAATCGGTCTTTACGTTTCCTGAAAATATCCTCGTAGTGCTTCTTGTTCTGATCGGTAATCTTTGCGCCGAGATGCAGGAACTGGTTGTAGCTCTGCGTTTTGGGGTCTTTGTCCATCAGGTCGAGGTAGGCCTGCGAGTAGTCCTTGTACATCATGTTGTTCCAGTTCATGGCATAAATACAGCCGATGAATCCTCCATACACGATGGGCAGTTTCCAATATTTACGGTTGTAAATCTGTCCGCCGCCAGGGATAACCAGTGCCAGCCATAGGGCTCGCTGAGGATCGGGAGTCCACAGAGCCTTGTCCTTAATGGGAGTCTGCTGCTTCTTGAGTGTCGAGTCGACCAAGAGCGACAATTGCTCGTTGATAGCTGTCGTCATGCTGTCCGTAATCACTACGCTGTCAGGTATCTGATTGGCGATGGCGGTTGGCAGCTGTTCGCCGATGATGGTCTTCAGACTGTCATTAATAACGATGGTTCTGGCGCTGTCGCCTACGATGGTCTTTACCGTGCTGACAGCCTTATCGGCAGCCTTCTTGAGCAGTTCCTCCTGAGCCTGACTCTGCTGTATGCCCGCCATAACGAGTATAACGGCTATCAGCAGCCTTTGACCCCATGTATATCTTTTCTGTCTCAACGTTTCTTTCTGTTTGTTCAGCTTATCCGTTCTTTACTCTGTCGAACACCTGCATGATGATCTCCAGCTCCTCCTCGTTGGCGAATGGTATGCTGATGCGTCCTTTGCTCTGGGGTGAGCAACTCATCGTTACTCTAACCTTAAACAACTCCGACAGGCGGTCTCTCAGTATGCTGTATTCCAGTGGCAACTGGTTGGGCGCCATTTTTTGTCTTACATTCTGCAGACTCTCGCCCTGCTTCATCATCTGCACCATCTCCTCCACCTTTCTCACAGAGTAGCCGTTGCGCTTCACATCATTAAAGAGCTTGATCTGTGCCGACGGACTGTCGATGGAGAGCAATGCACGGGCGTGTCCCATGTCCATCTCCTTATTCTTCAGGGCCATCTGTATGGGGGCGGGCAACTTCAGCAGTCGCATGTAGTTGGTTACCGAGGTACGGCTCTTACCCACACGCTCCGAGATACGCTCCTGTGTCAGTCCCAGCGTGTCTGAAAGATGCTGGTAGGCCAGGGCTATTTCAATGGCGTTCAGGTCCTCGCGCTGTATATTCTCTACGAGAGCCATCTCCATCACGTCGTCGTCGGCAGCTGTCTTGATGTAGGCGGGCAGTGCCTCCAATCCTGCCATCTGTGAGGCTCTCCAACGGCGCTCACCGGCAATGATCTGATAGGTGCCCTTCTCTGTCTGCCTTACGGTGATGGGGGTGATAAGTCCTATCTCCTTGATACTGGCGGCCAGCTCCTTCATGGCGCTCTCCTCAAACTCCCTACGGGGCTGGTTGGGGTTAGGTTCAATCAGTTTGATGGGAATCTCGTTCAGGTTCGACGATCCTTTCGTCTGTACATCACTGGTGTCGATCAGGGCATCTAGTCCTCGGCCTTTGCCAGAGCCGATGCTATCAAGGCCGCGACCCAGTACGTTGCGGTCATATTTCTTTCTAACAGCCATAGCTTATTTTTTGTTTCTGTAAATGATTTCGTTGGCAAGTGCCAGATGGTTCTTTGCGCCGGTAGAGTCTGCGTCGTACAGAATGGCGGGCAGTCCGTGGCTCGGAGCCTCTGACAGTTTCACATTGCGCTGGATGACGGTCTTGAATACCAGTTCCTGGAAGTGGCGCTTCACTTCGTCATATATCTGGTTGGCCAGCCTCAGTCGGCTGTCGTACATCGTCAGCAGGAATCCCTCTATCTCCAGCGTCGAGTTCAACTTGTTCTTAATGATCTTGATGGTGTTCAGCAGTTTGCTGATACCCTCTAGGGCGAAGTATTCGCACTGCACAGGGATAATCACCGAGTCGGCAGCTGTCAGCGAGTTTACGGTGATGAGGCCTAACGACGGCGAACAGTCTATCAGTATGTAATCGTAATCGTCGCGTATGGGTGCCAGCATGTTCTTGAGCACCATCTCGCGGTTGCTCAGGTTCAGCATCTCTATTTCTGCACCTACGAGGTCGATGTGGCTGGGTATGATGTCCAGACCGTCGATATCGGTGGTGTAGATGGCGTCACGAACGTCTGCGTTGTCGATGATGCATTCATATAGCGAACATTCCACTTCTTTAATGTCTACGCCCAGTCCACTGGAGGCGTTGGCCTGCGGGTCGGCATCCACAACAAGCACGCTCTTCTCAAGTGTAGCCAGCGAAGCTGCCAGATTGATGGTCGTCGTGGTTTTACCCACGCCGCCTTTTTGGTTTGCCAAAGCAATAATCTTTCCCATTGTCTTCGTTAATCTTGATAAAAATAAGAAATTTGGGCACAAAGTTACATATTTTCACTGAGAAATCTCTCCATTTAAACCTTTTTTCGTACTTTTGCACCCAAATCAATGATATTTTATGGAAATTAAACGCCCCTTATTACTCATTTCCAACGATGACGGCTATCAGTCAAAGGGTATCCGAGAGTTGGTGGAGATGGTCTCTGATTTCGGCGATATCATCGTCTGCGCCCCCGATTCAGCCCGCAGTGGTTTCTCGTGTGCCTTCTCTGCCACCACGCCGTTGAGGCTTACCCTTCAGCAGAAGCGAGAGGGCGTGGAGGTATGGTCGTGCAACGGCACGCCTACCGATTGTGTCAAGATGGCGCTGGCCGAACTCTGTCCCCGTAAGCCCGATATGGTGATTGGTGGCATCAATCATGGCGATAATGGCTCTGTGAATACCCATTATAGCGGTACGATGGGCGTAGTGCTCGAAGGTTGTATGAAGTATATCCCTTCGGTGGCTTTCTCACTCTGCGATCATCGTGACGATGCCGACTTTGAGCCACTTCGCCCCTTGATTCGTCAGATTACCCAGCGCGTGCTAGCCGAAGGCCTTCCCCAGGGCGTCTGTCTGAATGTAAACTTCCCACTGGTGGATGTTTTTAAAGGCGTTAAGGTCTGCCGCATGGCCAAGGGTACTTGGGGTAACGAAGTGTCTAAGTGTCATCATCCCCGTGGCTACGACTATTGGTGGATGGTAGGCCATTACCAGAACGATGAGCCCGAGGCTGAAGATACTGACAACTGGGCTCTCACGCATGGCTACGTTGCCATTACTCCCACTCAGATCGACGTCACCGCCTACCAAGCCCTCGACCTCATTAAATCTTGGGATTTAAAATAGTCAAATCGTAAATAGTCAAATTGTCAATTATATGCGGTACTATCTCATTGCTGGTGAAGCCTCTGGTGACCTCCATGCTTCCCACCTGATGCGTTCGTTGAAAGAAATTGACTCTGAAGCTGAGTTCCGTTTCTTTGGCGGCGACTTGATGACAGCTGTCGGAGGCACTCGTGTACGCCATTATAAGGAACTGGCCTATATGGGCTTTATCCCCGTACTGCTTCATCTGCCTACGATACTTCGCAATATGAGGATGTGTAAGCACGATATCACTGAGTGGCAACCCGATTGTGTCATCCTTGTGGATTATCCAGGCTTCAACCTCAAGATAGCCAAGTATGTAAAATCTCATACAGATATCCCTGTGTATTATTACATCTCTCCCAAGATTTGGGCGTGGAAGGAATATCGCATTAAGAACATCAAACGCGATGTCGATGAGCTCTTCTCCATCCTTCCTTTCGAGGTGGATTTCTTCGAGAAGAAGCATCATTATCCCATTCATTATGTGGGTAATCCCACCGTTACGGAAGTCAAGGAGTTCCTGGCTGAACGTGAAGCCCCAATAGCCTCTCGCCTTAAAACGGCACCAGACTCTGCCGAAGGGTCTCGTAAAATGAGGGTTGTCGCCCTTCTGGCTGGCTCGCGCAAGCAGGAAATCAAAGACAATCTGCCAGCGATGGTCGAGGCTGTAAAGAGATGCAAGAACGTCGATCTGGCGATGGTGGCAGGTGCCCCAGGCATCGATCCCGCCTTCTACCAACCATTCCTGAAGGATACAGGTATAAAGGTGGCTGTTAACCAAACCTACGAACTCCTTTCCTGGGCTCGTGCTGCACTTGTTACCAGTGGTACGGCTACACTCGAGACTGCCCTGTTCCGTGTGCCTCAGGTGGTGTGCTACGAAACGCCTATCCCCAAGGTTATCGCCTTCTTGCGCAAACATTTGATTAAGGTAAAGTACATCTCACTCGTCAACCTCATTGCCGATCGCGAGGTGGTGCGCGAACTTGTGGCAGACACCTTCTCCGTAGAAAACATCCAGACGGAGATGGAGAAACTGATCGAAGGACCAGCCCGCGAGGCAATGCTGCAGGGCTACGACGAGGTAAGCCGTCGTCTGGGTGATGAGAAGGCCCCCGACAATACGGCGGCTATCATATATCAACTGTTAAATCAACGACCTAAATGAACAAATTCTTAGCATTAATATAGTAAATTAAATAAGGTATATGAAAAAGTTAATGACAATCGTCCTGATGGCAATCGCTATCATGAGTGCAAATGCACAGAATATCCAGTTACATTACGACTTCGGACGCCACCTCTATCCTGATCAGGAAGAAAATCGCCAGTCGGCAACGATAACCCTCGAGCAGTTCAAGGCCGACAAATGGGGTTCGTGGTACTATTTCGTGGATGTCGACCTCTCCAATAAGTTTGTGGAGGGAGCCTATACTGAGATCTCACGCGAGTTCAATATCGGCAAGAAAGGCTTTGCCGCCCATGTGGAGTATGATGGCGGACTGAACCGCTTCGGCTCTTACCAGCAGGCAGCCCTCCTTGGTGGTGCCTGGAATGGTCACAATGCCGACTTCTCCAAGACCTACTCCGTACAGCTGATGTACAAGCGTTACTTCAAGAGCTATGAGTACACCTCGGCCTACAACAGCTTCCAGCTCACGGGTGTCTGGGGCCTGAACTTCGGCAAGTCGTTCACCTTCTCGGGCTTCATTGATTTCTGGCGTGGTGAAGATGCCGATGGCCATGGACAGCTCGTCATCCTCTCCGAACCCCAGCTGTGGTACAACGCCAACAAGCACCTGAGCCTTGGTGGTGAGATTGAGATCAGCAACAACTTCATCTACAACACCTACGACGACAAGTCGTTCTTCATCAACCCGACGCTTGCCCTGAAGTGGAACTTCTAATCTCTCAACAATGACTCAAGAACTCTCAACCTCGAGAAAGACCATTGTAGGCATTCAGTTCCTCTTTGTAGCCTTTGGCTCAACGGTCCTGGTGCCCCTGCTCGTAGGTCTTGACCCCGCTACAGCGCTCTTTACCGCTGGTGTAGGTACGCTTATCTTCCATCTGGTCACGAAAGGCCAGGTGCCCATCTTCCTTGGTTCCAGCTTCGCCTTCATCGCCCCTATCATCTCTGCCTCCCAGCAGTGGGGCATGCCCGGAACGATTGCCGGTATCGCTGGCGTGGCGCTGGTCTACTTCGTGATGTCGGCCCTCGTCAAGTGGCGGGGGCATGCGCTCATCGCCCGCCTCTTCCCCCCAGTGGTCGTTGGTCCTGTCATCATCCTCATTGGCCTCTCGCTCTCTCCTGCTGCTGTGAACATGGCGAAGGAGAACTGGCTTCTGGCCTTCATCTCGCTGATCACCGCCATCCTCGTGCTCACCTATGCCAAGGGACTTCTGCAACTTCTTCCCGTGGTGGTGGGTGTCGCCGTGGGTTATGTTGTTGCCTTCTTCATGGGGCTCGTCGATCTCTCTGCTGTGGCTGCGGCCCCGTGGTTTGCCTTGCCCGGCAGCATCGCCCACTTCCAACTGCCTCAGTTTGCCTGGGAGCCCTTTGTGTTCATGATCCCTGTGGCCATTGCCCCTGTGATTGAGCATATCGGCGATGTCTATGTGGTGAGTGCTGTGGCTGAGAAAGACTTCATCAAATCCCCCGGATTGCATCGCACGATGCTTGGCGACGGACTGGCTTGTCTCTTCGCCTCTCTCGTCGGCGGTCCTCCAGTGACCACCTATAGTGAGGTGACAGGTGCCATGCAGATCACGCGTGTCACCCATCCGCAGGTCATCCGCATCGCTGCCGTCACGGGTATTGTCTTCTCCGTCATCGGAAAGATCTCTGCCCTTCTGCAGTCTATCCCCTCTGCCGTTCTGGGTGGCATCATGCTGTTGCTCTTCGGCTCTATCGCTTCTGTGGGTGTGCAGCATATGATCCAGCATAAGATTGATTTCGACGTGACGCGCAATATCATCATCGCCTCCGTCACGCTGACCATCGGTATCGGAGGTGCTATCCTCACCTTTGGCACGTTCTCCATCAGTGGCATCGGGCTCTCCGCTGTCGTCGGTGTTCTGCAGAATCTCCTCCTTCCCCGCAAGTAAACAAAACCAAAGGCTCCCGATTGGGAGCCTTTGGTTTTCTTTATCTGATCACGATCTTCTTTCTGTCCTGGATATAGATTCCCGCTTTGGTGGGTTTCTCTATCTGTCGGCCCTGCAGGTCGTACCATCTGTTGTCATCGGATACAGGATCGTTTGTGGTGTTGTCGATCTTAATCTCCTTGATGCCAGTGGTCTCCTCACTGCCAATCTCCACCTCAGGTGTCTTCGAATCGGGGAATCCTGAGATATCACCCAGTGGGTTCAGAGAGCTCTTCTGGGCCAATACCCTTACAGACTGGATACTACCGTGGTGCTTGTCGCGCTTACCGATACGAGTACCACGACTGGTGGCTGCATCCTGTACCAGATAGAGGCAGCAGTAGGTTGGCTTCTCTACATTATAATCAAACGATACTTCGCCCTGCTCTGTCTGCACAATCTCCTTCGGCTCGCTCTGGCCTATCATCAGCATCAGCTTATAGCCTGCTTCCGTCTTCACGTTCAGCGTGATGGTTCCCTCGCCATCAGGCACCATGAATGTCAGTCCACCACGGAACTTTACAGCGTACTCTTCACTACCAGGTATCAGCTCGCCCTTCTCTATATTGTCCATCAGGAGGGTGATGCCGCTGGTGGTGTTCAGGTTGTTCAGTATGATGGCACTCTCAGCGGAGTCGAAGTAGTCATCGTCCTCATCGCTGTCGCCTGCATGCTGAATGAGCGTGTTCAGGATGTTGTCTATCACCTTGTTGGTCAAGTCCTCTGTGTCGTATTTTCCTGAGGGGAAGGTTACTGTACTGCCGTTTGCGAGCGGCTTCAGGTATTGTCCGATGGTAGCCACCTGAGCCGTTGCCCCATCCTTTGTTACCAGTTTGTCGCCTGTATAGCTGCCGTCCGTAGGATCGAGCAGGTAAAGGAAAGCATCCTCGTCGAGACCGATGCTGCTGAATCCGCTGATTACGCCGCTGGCATCACTTGTAGAGAAGTCGATGCTGCCAGGGATGTTCATATACGAGGTGAAGTACAGTTTACCTGTATTCTCAGCGTTGCCCTCGTTGTTAAACCAGATGCGCTCCAGTTTACTGCCACCGTTGATGTAGATGGTCAGATCGCTCATTCGACTCTCAATTACCTTAGGCTCGGTGTTGCTGGTAATGACCAGCCACTTGCTCTCTTCATCGAAGAAGAAATGTCCGTCGCCCAAAATGTCCTTGTGGTTCTCTGATGACACCTGTGTAGAGCCCACCCAGAGGTTATATTTCTCCTTCACCACCAGCACAAAGTATACGGTCTGACTTGAATAGCGTCCATCACTTTCAAAGATGGCCTTGATCTTGGTGTCGCCAGGTCCCACCACCTTTATCACACCTGTTTCCGGATCGATGGTTGCCACCTTCTTGTCATCGCTGTCATACTTTACTTTTACTTGATGCGGGTTTTTAAGCTTGGGACCATAGAAATAGTCGCCAATGTAGTACGACATACCTTCAGCTACCTCTTGATCATCATCCACCCAGAGCAACTCGGGGTTAGCCAACTTCACGGTGAGGTGATAGCTTGCTTTCGTGTCGCCACTGGTTGCCGAGATCTCTGTTTCGCCTGCGGCAACGATCGTTACAACGCCGGCCTCACTCACAGTGGCCACTTGAGTGTTCGAACTGGCGTAAGTTATTTCGAGGTTGTCGGGGTTTGTCAGCGTGGGCTGTGTCCATTCCTCACCATAGGTTATTTCTACCGATTCTGCCGAGTATTTCAAGTCTGCCGTTTTGGGGTTAACAGTCAGCATATAGTGAGCAATACCATCATTATAATTGTCATTGCCAGCGAAGGTCGCAGTAATCTCAGTCTCGCCAGCAGCTACAGGCGTAATGTCGCCTGTCGAAGCATTTACTGTGGCAATTTCGGTATTCATCGACGCATATGTAACTGATAATCCTTCTGGTGTTGTTGACAGCTTCGGCTTCGTGAACTCCGATTCCTTCCCAATGGTGATAGAGGTTTCTGCTGGTGAGAACTCCAGCATCGGGTCGGCTTTTCCAATTGTGAAGGTCTTCTTGGCTGTAGTCTGGCTATCGTAATTGCCTTTACCTGTGATGATCACGGTGGGGGCGTGCTCAGTGGCTGTGGACAATGCGGCATTCACGTTGTCGCTGTAGCTCACTGTGTAGTCTGTCTCCTTTTCCAACGTATTCTCGCCGTCCTTTACCACTACTGTAGGCTGAATGGCATTGCCAGTATACGTCTGGTCTTCGATATCCGAGATCGTTACGTTAGCGATGCTCTTCGGGGTGATGGAGAAGGTGGCGGTGTTCTGACCAACATAGTTCCTCTTCAGCGTCACTGTGGCTTTTGCCATATTCTCACCCACATTCACGTTGTCGCTATAGGCAACATCGTAGTCGTCGGTTGTTAACTCGATGGGGTTGGCACCTTGGGTGAGGACCACGGTGACAGTTACCCCAGGCTTTCTCTCTGTTCCGTTGTATACGAACGATGTCTCTGCCAGCGTCACGGTAGGTGTCGTCTCGAGTGCCGTGATATTGAAGTTCTTAATGGCAGATGTTTGGCTATTGTAGTTGCCCTTACCTGCGATGGTCACAGCATACTCGCCCGCATTTGTTCCGCCTTCGTTGGCTGTGATGGTATAGTCTTGGTCGAGCACCAAAGCTCTCTGACCGTCTTTTACCTCAGTAACATCAGGCTTTTGGTTCTGTCCATTATATACAAAGCTCTCTTGTGTCAGCGTGATGGTGGCTTCTGCTATTGACTTCGGCTTGATCTCAAAGGTGGTTGTTGCTTCCCCTTGGAAGTTATTATTAGCCACATTTTTTGCATTTACCTTCACCGTATAATCGCCGACATTAGTTCCCTTGTTAGGGTAGCTATTGTCAATCTCGTACCACTCATCGCTAACCACCAAGTCTCCAGCCTTCACAGAGCTGATGCCAACCGTCTGCTCTTCGCCATTGTAGGTCGGTTCAGTCTGAGCGAGTGTCACCGTTGTGAGGCTCGCCTTCTCAATAGTATAATAGGCTATCGAAGCCTGATTGATGTATTTTCCTTTACCATACACCCATATTTGTTTCGCACCGGCATTGATGCTGTCAGTAGTAATAGTGCCAGTAGCTGTCTCTGCTTTATAAAAGGCCTTGTAGTCCACGTCCTTTGTTAGTGTAGTAGAATTCTTTACTACCGTTACCTCGGGCAAGATTGGCTCACTTGTATAAACGAATGATGTTCCTCCATTGGTTGTCACCGTTGCATCGGTAAGGCTTATCCTTTGGTGGAAGTTGGCCGTAATTTCATAGTCATAATTCGCATCTTCTAATGGGGTGAAAGTATACACCGTTGTTGTGCTTGGGTCTGCATTAGGATCCGAAGCTGTTACCTCCAACTTTGCGTTGATACTTGGATTATTACGTGTCTGCGCATGCTGACCATTAATCGTCTTGTAGACGGTAAGGTCGGCAGCCTCTAAGTAATAACCGTTGTTGGGTGTTACGGTGATGGTACCGCTAGAGTAAGTTACTGTACCACCTGCCGAACTTGTGGCTCCGTCGAGTTTATATATGATGGTGGCATTTCCACCTGCAAACGCTCCAAAAGTTACAAGGAGCATGGTTGCAATCGCTAATGTATATTTAATCATCTGTTTCATATCGTGCTCCTTTCTTATTTAGTGTTTACAATTACTTTTTTACCATTCTTAATATAGAGTCCGGCCTTCGTAGGCTGCTGTATGCGTCTGCCCTGCAGATCGTACCAGACTTCACTATTCACTATTCCCTCTTCACTATTCACTAAATGAATGTCTGTCGTTCCGTCACTATCAATGCCGAGGCTACGAGCGGGTGCGGGTGCTGCCACTCCAGTTAAGTCGAGATAGCACTTGCCGTCAGGAATCGATCCTGTAGCCTTTACGAACTCATCCTTATAGAGCACATACTCATATCCAGTGGTAGTCACAGGAGTATTGTCAACATATTTGAGTTTATTGCCAGTAGGCGCTGTATCTTTACCATTATATTTGGTAACAGCGGGAGTTCCTGTTGAAGTGCCTTTGCCAAGCAATACGGCGCTTGTTTCAGGAATAAATGAAAGAGTTGTAGTCTCTACAGTCGTACCGCTGGATGCAACTCCTGTTACGATTGCAGCAGTCATGCCGTCAGGTATTGTCAAATTATCATGTGCTGAGTTATAATAAATCATATAGTTTGCTCCCTCAGAGAATGTTACATTAAACACTTTGCTCACAGTTAACTGAGTTGTAAACTTCTCATCATAGTTCAAAATAGTCGTTGTAAGAGGAAGGTTACTTGCATAAGCCAACTGCGTGGTTAATGTGGCTGTTCCTATGGCTAGGGCAGTAATCTTACCGTTATTGTCAAATGTAGCAACATTCGCGTCATCAATAGCGTAAGGTGTTGTAGCATAACCGATATTATCCCCAGTCTCAATGGCGGGAATCAGCACCGGGGTCAACTCCTCTTGTTCTAACAATGAGAACTGAGCCTCCTGATAGCCGAAATGCTTACCCTTTACTGATGAGGTTGTAGCGCCATTTGCCTCTACCCAAGTTTCAACTGTACCAGGAGCATCCATTACAAACTCAGCTGTATACTTGGTTTTTGCAACATTAGCTGTCTTACCGTCTGCATAAGTTATGGTGTAATAGATATCGCCATCAGTATAGTCTTTCTGTAATGTCACTTTTTCTTGGTTATTATATACCATCGTTGGAGCTGTGGGCTCACAAATATACTTCTCATTTCCATTCGACGAATAGTAGATAAGCTGGTCATAGGTTACTTTCCCATCACCGAAACTGAGAGGGTTGGCTGTCTTTGTGTCCATGGTCAACTTACAACCGTCACCACCTTTTATAAATTGAATGGAGGCATTTGTCTGAATACTTTTGAAGGCAAGAGCTCCATTGTCGTTACAGGTGATTTTATTATTGCCAATCAGTATCACCTTCAGTCCAACAACGCCTGTTTCAATAGCATTAACCTGACCATTACCATCTCCAAAAGCATCTTGGAAGTTGGTGAATGTGAGTGTCTTTTCACTCCCGCTTTCAGTGTAGACGAGCGAACCTGCTGGGTTTGTTTTATTTATTGTCTGCCCGTTTGTCATGGCATAACCATTGAATAGCACGAACTCGGGATTATCGGTAATGGTTGTAGAACTATTCGAGATGGGCTTCAAATAAAGACCACTGCCAAGTGTTAAATTTGTGGTGTTAATTGGGGTGGAACTATTTATACTTGTTATCAATTCTGCGCTAGTGGCTCCAGAAGCCTTAACAATATTCAGGTTTCCATGATAATTGATAGCATAAGTATGATTTGTGTTTGTAATACTACATGTACCATTCAGGGCAATAGTCAGATCACCGTCAATATTCCATTCTATAACTCCAATGTTGGCACCAGCAAGCGTTATAACATGCCCGTTTGTTGAATCATAGCTATATTTCACTTTCCCACCGTCACCTACGATGTTATCTTTATTACTGCTACTAAGCTTATATTTATTGTTATTGTATTCTACGTAAAGTACCTCTTTTATTTCCGAGAACTGTGAATAATAGCCTAATCCGGCTTCATATGCTACAGAGGTAAATCCATTAATAGGAAGATTCGCAAAAGAGCCTCCAGACGAGTTTTTGAAAGAAAGATCATTGTCTATTGTGGTTTCTGTTTCAAAAGTGAGTGTACCATTATCGTTAGAATTAATTACATATGTATCAGTGCTGTTTGCGGCTTTGAGTTGATTGTGACCTTTAATGTGGATAGTTAAGTCACCAACGTTGCTTATAATCTGTCCTGTGATTGTAGCTCCATCAAGAGTTAATATGTTAGGAGTAGAGGCTGTGGCGGGAGTAAACGTTACGGTTCCTGCTGTAATACCAGAACCAGTAATACTTCCATCAGCTGCCGGACCGTTGCCCGCTACCATTATGCTGACTGAAGAAATTGTAGCGGAAATTGTTTTTCCGCTGCTAATAGTTGGCTGCCATAATAAGCCATTATTAACAGTTGGGTTATTGCCGTTGCTGAATCCTATTATTACATCGTCAGGAGCCGATGCAGCAGAACAGGTTAAACTTAGGGTTCCTGGATTAGTTGTATTGGTGGTAAATGATATTGTTGCATCACCATTATAAAAATTATAGAATGGGCGGGTTATATTAATGCTGTTTGTGCCCACCAGCTTAACACTCAGAGAAGCAACGGCTGAACATATACAATAACCATCAGCTTGGCCTATATTAATTCCATTCAATATCAATGCGTTATCGGACTCATCATAGGTATAATGATTAGTAGACTCATTTCCGAGGTTTGCATTAGTAATTTGAGTACCGCTTACCCATATGGGATAGGTTACGTTGGAGGTTATAGTAGCTTGGTCAAGGTTAGCTGATTCGCTAGGCCAATATCTGTGGAAGTATTTATTTGTATTGTCATATTCCGCAGGTAAAGTTGACAACAAATATGTTTGTTTGTTTCCCGTTCCATAACTAACTGAAGCGAAATTAGTGATAATAGAGTTGTTATTAGCGGCTTTTAATACTAATTCAGTTGTAGCATTTTCCTCTCTTTCAATAGTTAATGTGGCTGTATTGATATTTGATGTTATTGCCACGTTGTTTTCGGTGCCATTGCTTCCTGCATTAGTATTAATTTTATTGCTTGTTCCTTTAAGTTTGATCGTTAGGTGGTCCAAACCACTTGAAATGCAATTGTAAATTGTAACATTATCTAAAGTCAGAGTGTTATAGTCTGGGTCGAATGAAACTGTGCCGCCTATTATGGAATCTCCAGTGATTCCACCTTTGTTGGCATCAGTAACCCTGACTCCGCCAATCCAAAGATTATAATCGGCTGCTCCTGCCAGTTGGGGCACGAGGAGGAGTGATAATAACAAGGAGAGCTGTCGTAGCTTCCTGAAGAGTGGGGTGGTGTTGAGTAATAGTTTTCTCATAATGTTTTATCTTTTTATTGTTATTAATTCAGTTTGACGGTGCAAAGGTACGGCTTTTTTCTGATAGGTCAGTGAACAATTTCTTCCAATCTAACCTGCATTTTCTTCCAAAATGCACTTTCTTGCCTTTTAAGCACCATTTCATCGCTATTCGGGCACAAAGATACAAAAAATAACTGAAAGTTATTTCGCCTTTTTTATCTTTTTATTTTCCAAATGTATCATAATGATGTTACACTACGAAAAATAGAATTTTGCGATTTTAGGCCGACACCTCCCTAAAATGCTCGGAAGGCCTTTATATAAAGGGGTTGAGGCACGGGAGGTGTAAGGGAGGTGTTTAAGCAACATCTCCCGTCGTGGAATGCCTTTAAATAAAGGGGTTGTGGAAGAAAAGGGGAGGTGTTGAGGTGTTTTTGTGAAAAAACTATTTTTTTATGCAGAATAGTCCTCGCTGATGGCGAGGATAGTATAAAGTCGGAGGGAGAACTATCCTCGCTGGAGGTTTGCTCCGAGCAAACCCAAAAATTCTCTAGAGAATTTGGGACTTTACTCCGAGTAAAGTCAGGGTTTACTCCGAGTAAACCTCCACTTTACTCCGACCTCCCTCAAAGCGGGTTTCGATGCAAAAACAAAAGGCTCCCCGGAGTGGAGAGCCTTTCGTCTTATGTGCGTACCTATTTATATATATACTACATAGGCAGGGTGAATACGAAGCGAGAACCACGAGTGTATTCGGGATCGAGAACGATGTCGCCATTCAAGCGGCGAGCTATCGAACGGGCTACGGTAAGGCCGCAACCTGCACCATCGAAGAAGCTGTTGAGCTTCGTGAATGGCTCGAATATCTTCTCGGCATCATCGGCAGCAATACCTGTGCCTGTATCCTCCACGATGAACTCTACCTTCGAACCATCGGTGGTGGTAAGCAGGGTTACCGAACCGCTGGTGGTAAACTTCATGGCGTTGTCGAGCAGATTGGCCAGTGCACGAGCAGCCATCGCCTGATTGGTGAAGAGCATCAGGCCCTGTGCCTCCTCGGCTATCTGGTTGTTGAACTTCAGGTAGTCGATCTTGTCGATACCCGTTTCGCGGATGGCCTGAGCCGTGATGTCGCTGGCCTGGCAGTTATCGTCGGCCTCAATGGCTGTCTCCATCTCTACATCGTTGAGGTTCAGGATGCCGTTAGCCAACTGGGCCAGCTGTGTGGCACCAGGCATAGCGAAGTCGAGCTTCTGCTTGATGGTCTCGGCGGCCTGCTGAATGAGGTCCTTCTTCTTGATCATAGCCTGCTCGAGGGTAGACTTCGAAGCCATCAGGTCGTTCACCTGCTGATCGAGTTTTTCCTTGACGTTGGCCATAGCCTGGCGCTCCTCCTCCATCTTATCGAACTGGAGCAGAGCCTGCTCATAGCCTTCGCCCACACTGTCGAAGTTCTTCTGAAGGTCGCTATAGTCCTTCAGCAACTTCTCGAGCTCGTTGACGCGCCTCTGGTAGTCCTTCAGCAACTGCTGTCCTTCCTCGGCACTCTCCTTGGCGGATCTGAGCTGGAAGAATAGTGCCACGCCGAGGGCGACGATGAGCAAAATGAGGATGATTACAATGATAGTCATAGACCGTTAACCTTTTTTCTGTTCTACCTTCATAAACTTGGTGAAGCCTGTCATGGCGAGTACCTTGTAAATCTCAGGACTTACGTTGGTAATCTTGAACTGACCCTTCAGTTGCATCACGGTACGCATGGTCTTCTGAATGATACGAAGGCCCGAACTGGCCATGTAAACGAGTTCGCTGCAGTCCATTTCGAGATCCACGCCACCATCCTTCAAAGCGGGCTGAATGTCCTGCTCGAACTGGTTGGCGTTCATAGTGTCGATACGTGCTCCTGTCTTAATGATGGTCTTACCACCTTCTTTTAAAATCTGTGTCATAATGCTTTATTGTTTTTAATTTTTAATGTTTATTCTTTAATGTATCAAATCTTCTTCTTCATCGTCAGCAGGTTCTTGCCCTCTAAGCGCTGGTAGGTAACCTGGTTCATGATGTTCTTAACGATGAAGATGCCCATACCGCCGATATCGCGGTCCATGGGATTCACGTTCGGATCGGCATCGTCTTTGGCAGTAGGATCAAATTCTACTCCATGATCAGAGAGTACGAAGGTGAGCTCCTTGCCGTTGCTTTCAGCCAATAGCTCGATTTCCTCGGGCTTACCTTCGGGATAGGCATAGAAGATGACATTGCTGACCATCTCCTCCATCACCAGGTTCAGGTTCATCTGGAGTTCCATGTCGAGGCCCAGCTCTTCGCCTATCTCCTCGACGAACTGGTTGACTTTCTCCAGCTCACCTACTTGGTTCTTGATCTTAATCTCCTTTTTCATAAGCTTTGTTATTGGATTTATCTCATTTTTTACTTTTTCACTTTAAAGCACAGCATCGTGAGGTCGTCGTTAGGCTCGGCGCCATCGCGATGTTTCTCCACTTCGGCCTTGAGCATCTCAATGGTCTGCTGGGCACTCTCGAAGGGTGTGGTCTTAAGCAACTCCACCAGTCGTTCGTCGCTGAACTGCTCCTGCTGGCGGTTCTCGGCCTCGTTGAGTCCGTCGCTGTATACGAAGAAGGGCTTGTTGGTAATGTCGGCAATCTCCTCGCCCTCATACTCCAGTTCAGGCCACAGACCGATGGGGGCGTTGGGGATCATCTCGATAAACTCACCATCGACCACGGGCGGGTTATGGCCGGCATTACAGAAGTCGAGGTGGCCCGTCTTCAGATCCACCAGTCCGAGGAACATGGTGACGAACATGCCACGCTCGTTGTCTTCGCCCGAAAGGGCATCGTTGATGCGGGTGGCTATCTCGGCGGGCATCATCTTCTGGGCAGCGAGGGTACGGAACAAGCGGGTGGCCTGTGCCATGAACAATGAGGCAGGCACGCCCTTGCCGCTCACATCGCCGAGGCAGAAGTAGAGCTGATCGTCGATGAGATGGTAGCCATATAGGTCGCCTCCTACCTCCTTGGCGGGGGTCATCGAGGCATAGAGGTCTAAGTCGGGGCGCTCGGGGAAGTTGCTGGGCACCATCGACATCTGGATGTCGCGAGCGATACGCAGATCGCTCTCAATACGCTCCTTGGCGATAGTGGTCTCCTCCAACTGATCGTAAGCGGTGAGCAGCTGCTGGTGGGTTTCCTCCAGTTTGCCGTGAGCATCCTCCAGCTTCAGGTGGGCCACCTTCAAGCGCTTGGCACTACGCATACGGAAGAAGAGGAAGATGACGAGCGAGAGTACCACGATGGAGGCGATAGCAATAGCGTAACGCGTACGGGCCTGCTCCTCCTTGACTCGCAACTCACCAAGATCGAACTTGGTGTTCATCTCGGCCAACTTACTCTTAGTGTCGTGGGAGTTGATAGAGTCGTTGATGGTATAGATCTCCTGATACAGGCCGGCAGCCTCGCGGTAGTTGCCCATCTTCTCGAAGATCTCTGCACGCTGTTTCTTTACGCGGATAAACATAGAGGTGTCCTCGGCATCGTCGAGGTATTTCATGCTCTGATCGTTCAGCGCGAGGGCTTCGTCATAAAAACCCTGTTGCAGACAGAGGTTACTACGACAGAAGAGCCACAGGCGGTACAGGTTGCCACCCTCATTGGTGTCGCGCTTCCTTACCTCGTCGAGCATTTTTGAGGCTTCGTCGAGTTTTCCTAGACCGAGGGCGGCCTGGGCACGGGCCAGATAGAAGTAGGCCCAGCAACTCTCCGCCTCGCTAGTGGGATTCTTTCCGACGAAATGTACTGTGAGGAAGGCTTTCCATAGGTCGGTTACCTCGCTCATCTTATCGTAGCGTTTCAAAATCTCGAGCACCTCGGCGTAATAAGAGAAGATCTCGGCTAACTGTAGGGGTTTGGGATCCATGGCCATCAGGCGGTCGACACTCTTCTGATAAGCATCGGCAGCCTCCTCGTAGTTATGCATCATGGCATACACGTTACCCATGCAGTAATAGCCCACACCCATGCCGTATTCGTATTTGCGCTGTTCGGCATCGGCAAACATGGACTTGGCCTCGTCCATACCCATGATGGTCTTGCCAGAAAAGTTGTAGGCATCGATCAGTACAGTCCACGCCTCGTAATAGTTCTTCCAGTCTTTGTAAGAGGCGAGGATCTCGAGGGTAGGGTGTACTTGTTCGTAAATAGAGTCGTTGAGATCGTTGTTGTAGAAGAGTGTCATCTTCTCCACTCTGGCATTGCATTCTTTCTCATGGTTACCCTGTCGTTGAGCCTCTGCAATCCAGTCGTTAACACACTTGATCTGGTAGTCAACATCATCGCCTTCGAGACTGGAACTATAGAGATCTCCGTAGGCGTCGATTAGTTTATCACCCTTCAATGAAGGGAGCATCTTCTTTAGTTCCGCGGTTTGATCGGCGTGGATCGCAACAGCGGAGAGGCTTAGCAGCAGGGTGATAACCAACCGGTTGAGGTTCATACTTTCGTGTACTGATTTGAATATATTCAGCCGCAAAAGTACAAAAAGATTCTGAATTGGACAAGTTTTTTAAAGAAAAACTTTGTTCTCCTTTAGTAGTTACGGGAGTTGACTCCTGCGCTAAGCGCCATTTGCCTCATGTTCTTCAGCAGATCGCTGGCGAAAATGAAGTCGGTGAGTTTCTGGTTGGTAGAGCCCATTACCTGGCTACTTACACCCTGCCACTCTTTGTTGCCTTCGTAAATAAATATGATATTCTCGCCAATGCCCATCACGGAGTTCATATCGTGGGTATTGATGATGGTGGTCATATTATACTCCTGGGTGATGGAGTGGAGCAATTCATCGATAACGAGCGATGTCTTGGGGTCGAGGCCAGAGTTGGGCTCGTCGCAAAACAGGTATTTGGGGTTGAGGGCAATGGCACGGGCAATGGCCACACGCTTCTGCATGCCACCACTGATTTCGCCAGGGAACTTCTCATCGGCACCAGTCAGATTTACACGATCCAGACAATCCTGAGCTCGACGGACACGCTCGCGGTAGTTCATCGTAGAGAACATATCGAGGGGGAACATTACGTTCTCGAGTACTGTCAAGGAGTCAAAGAGGGCGGCACTCTGGAAGATCATGCCCATCTCACGGCGCATCATCACCTTCTCGTGCTTCGACATCTGTACGAAATCGCGCCCGTCGTAGAGTATCTGTCCCTTGGTGGGGTCGAGTAGTCCGACAAGATTTTTCATTAGAACGGTCTTGCCAGATCCACTCTGGCCAATGATGAGGTTGGTCTTACCGTCCTCGAACACGGTGCTGATGTCCTTCAGCACGTCCTTATCTTCGAAACTTTTATATAAATGCTTGACTTCGATCATGATAGTAGTTGTGTTAAGAAGACGTCACTACAAAGGATGAGCACACTCGAGGTAACGACGGCATCGGTGGAGGCCTTGCCTACATTCACACTGCCGCCCTCGACGGTATAGCCGCAGAAGGCCGGTACGCTGCTGATGATAAAGGCAAAGAACTGGCTCTTGATGATGCTCATCCATACAAACCAGGGTATGAAGGCGTGCTGCAAACCTTCCGTCAGATCGTCGGGGGTAATGATGTGGCCGATATAGGCAGTGCCGTAAGCACCAAGGATACCTGTGGCCGATGAGAATATCACGAGGATGGGCATGATGGTGAGCATACCTAAGATCTTCGGCAGAATAAGATAACAGGCGGAGTTGATGCCCATGATTTCGAGGGCGTCGATCTGTTGGGTGACACGCATGGTGCCTAGCTCGGAGGCAATGTTAGAGCCCACCTTACCAGCCAGAATCAGACACATGATAGAGCTTGAGAACTCCAGCAGCAGGATCTCGCGGGTGGTATAGCCTGCTACCCAGCGGGGCATCCACGGACTCTGGATGTTCAACTTCATCTGGATGCAGATAACAGCGCCGATGAAGAATGAGATGATAAGCACGATGCCAATGGAGTTGATGCCAAGCTGCGCCATCTCATTGACATACTGCTTGAGAAACATCCTCATGCGCTCAGGGCGGGAGAACGTCCTGCCCATCAGCATCAGATATCGACCAAAGGTGGTCAGCCACTTATGTAATAACATACCTCGTCAAATTGCATTTCGGGTGCAAAGGTACGAAAAATAAGGCACGAATTGCGCGAATTAACACGAATTATTTCTATTTGAGATTATTTTTCGTGGAATTCGTGTAATTCGTGCCAAAAAATCACTACCTTTGCAGCCGATTATGGAAGAAGAGCGTATCGTATTACGGACAGAAGGCCTCGTGAAGCGCTATGGTAAGCGCACGGTGGTGAATGATGTGAGCTTCGACGTGAAGCAGGGCGAGATTGTGGGTCTGTTAGGCCCCAATGGTGCTGGTAAGACCACTTCGTTCTATATGACGACGGGACTGATTGTGCCTAACGAAGGTCATATCTACCTGGGCGACGAGGATGTCACCAAATTCCCTGTGTATAAGCGTGCCCGTGCTGGTATCGGCTATCTGGCACAGGAAGCCTCGGTGTTCCGTAAGATGAGTGTGGAGGATAACATCCTCTCTGTGCTGGAGATGACGGGTAAGCCCCGTGAGTACCAGTTGGAAACGCTCGAGAAACTCATTGCCGATTTCCGTTTGGAGA
This sequence comes from uncultured Prevotella sp., assembly GCA_902798285.1. GTDB lineage: Bacteria > Bacteroidota > Bacteroidia > Bacteroidales > Bacteroidaceae > Prevotella. Next base: position 44,419 of record CADBVZ010000010.1, read on the forward strand.
AGGTTCGTAAGAATCTGGGCGACCGCTTGTCGGGTGGTGAGCGTCGTCGTACGGAGATTGCCCGTTGTCTGGCCATCTCGCCAAAGTTTATCATGCTCGATGAGCCTTTTGCTGGTGTAGACCCCATCGCTGTGGAGGATATCCAGCAGATTGTGTACCAGTTGAAGTATAGGAACATTGGTATCTTGATTACCGACCACAACGTAGACGAGACGCTGGCCATTACCGATCGTGCATACCTCTTGTTCGAGGGTCGTATCCTGTTCCAGGGTACTCCCGAGGAACTGGCTGCCAACCAGATTGTGCGTGAGAAGTACCTGACAGAGTCGTTTGAATTGAAAAAGAAGAATTTCCAACAGATAGAAGCTGAACGCAAGGCAAAAGAAGAAGCTGAGGCGATGATGGGGGATTCAAAATCGAAGAATTGATACAACTGAAAAGTTAAATAATGATAAAACGGCGGTTGTTACGCCGTTTTTTCGTACTTTTGCACCTCAATTTTGCACATATAATATAAATAAGTACATAAGAAGATGAAAATTTCGTTTGAATGCGCCGACAAGATCAATGGTCTGCTGACCATGACCGTAGAGCCGGCAGATTATCAGGATGCAGTCGAGAAGACTTTGAAGAACTATCGTAAGAAGGCACAGGTGCCCGGCTTCCGTCCGGGTATGGTACCCATGGGCATGATTAAGAAGCAGTATGGCACAGCAGTAAAGGTTGACGAGGTCAACAAGGTGCTGGGCGAGAAGCTGTATGAATACATCCAGGAGAACAAGATCCAGATGCTGGGTGAGCCCCTTCCCAACCAGGAGAAGCAGGTGCCCCAGGACTTTGAGAAGGATGCTGAGCTGACATTTGTGTTCGACATCGCTGTTGCCCCTGAGTTCAAGGCTGAGCTGAGCGGTAAGGATAAGATTGACTACTACACCATCAAGGTTGACGACAAGATGCTCGATGACCAGGTTCAGATGTATGCCTCACAGGCTGGAGAGTTTGTTAAGGCTGACGTGTTCAGCGGCAACGACACCATCACCGGTGATATGCGTGAGCTCGATGAGAATGGTAACACCAAGGAAGGTGGTATCGTAACCGAGGGTGCTATGGTGATGCCTTCCTACATTAAGGCCGACGACCAGAAGAAACTCTTTGACGGTGCCAAGCCCGGCGATATCATTACCTTCAACCCCAAGAAGGCTTATCCCGACAACGATGCTGAGGTGGCCGCCCTGCTGAAGACCGAGAAGGACAATGTGAAGGATCTGAACAGCGATTTCAGCTACCAGATCACTGAGATTCGTCACTTCCAGCCTGCAGAGGTTGACCAGAAGCTCTTCGACCGTGTATTCGGTGAGGGTACAGTGAAGGACGAGAAGGAGTTCCGTGAGAAGATTGCCGCCAACATCGCTCCCCAGCTGCAGCAGAACAGCGACTATAAGTTCCTGCTCGATGTTCGTCAGCACATGGAGAAGAAGGTGGGCAAGCTCGAGTTCCCCGAGGCTCTGCTGAAGCGCGTGATGATCCAGAACAACAAGGATAAGGGTGCTGACTACGTGGAGAAGAACTTCGAGGGTAGCATCAAGGAGCTTACCTGGCACATGATCAAGGAGAAGCTCGTAGCTGCTAATAATATTAAGGTGGAGGATGCTGACCTGAAGGCTGTTGCCAAGGAGGCCATCCGTGCCCAGTTCGCCCAGTATGGTATGAGCAATGTGCCCGATGACGTGCTGGAGAACTATGCAGCCGAGCAGTTGAAGAAGCGTGAGAACGTTGACAACTTTGTGGATCGCGCTGTAGATGTTAAACTGACTGAAGCACTGAAAAATGTGGTTAAACTGAACGCAAAAGAGGTGTCTTTGGAGGAGTTTAACAAGCTTATGACGGAAAAATAAGTTAATTTAGGAAAAAATAACCCCTAATTTTGAAGGGTTATCGGTTTTTTTGATTATCTTTGTGTCCCAAACACAAGATGCGGAAGGCCGATAACCCTTCTTCGTGTCTGTAAATAGAAAGGAAGAATATATATGAAGAATGATTTTAGGAAGTATGCTGTACAGCATTTAGGCATGAATGGTCTGACTCTCGACGAGGTGATGAAGGCCCAGGACCAGTATCTGAATCCGTATATCCTCGAGGAGCGTCAGTTGAACGTTACTCAGATGGATGTGTTCTCAAGGCTGATGATGGATCGCATCATCTTCCTCGGAACACAGATCGACGATTATACCGCCAATACATTGCAGGCTCAGTTGCTCTACCTCGACTCGGTAGACTCTGGTAAGGATATCTCTATCTATATCAACAGCCCTGGTGGTAGTGTGACAGCTGGTCTCGGCATCTACGATACCATGCAGTTTATCTCGAGCGATGTAGCTACCATATGTACGGGTATGGCTGCCTCGATGGGTGCCGTGCTGCTCGTGGCTGGTACCGAGGGTAAGCGCTCGGCCCTGCCTCACAGTCGTGTGATGATCCACCAGCCGCTCGGCGGCGTGCAGGGTCAGGCATCGGATATCGAGATTGAGGCCAAGGAGATACTGAAGTTCAAGAAGGAACTGTATACCATCATCTCGGAGCACTCGCATACACCTTATGAGAAGGTATATGCCGATTCCGACCGTAACTACTGGATGACTGCCCAGGAAGCCAAGGAATATGGTATGATTGATGAGGTGCTCGCCAAGAAGAAGTAGAAAAGAAATTAGAGTTGATAAGAAGTTAGAGAAGTTAAGGAGAAAGAAGAAGTGAAGAAATGTAGTTTCTGTGGAAGGAGCGATAAGGAGGTGAAGCTGATGATCTCTGGTCTCAGCGGCTTTATTTGTGAGGATTGTGCCCAGCAGGCTTATAGGATAGTCCAGGAGAATCTTGCGAATACACCTAATAAGGCTGAAGGGAAGAAATTCCAGACAAAGAAAGTACCGAAGCCGAAGGAGATCAAGGCATTCCTCGATGATTATGTCATCGGACAGGATGAAGCCAAGCGTTTCCTCTCTGTCGCTGTCTACAACCATTATAAGCGTCTGCAACAGCCTGCTGATGATAGCGGTGTGGAGATTGAGAAGAGTAATATTATTATGGTGGGATCCACTGGTACGGGGAAGACCCTACTGGCGCGCACCATTGCCAAGTTGCTCGATGTGCCCTTCACCATTGTCGACGCCACAGTATTTACCGAGGCTGGTTATGTGGGCGAGGATGTGGAGAGCATTCTGAGTCGTCTGTTGCAGGTGGCTGACTTTGATGTGGATGCAGCCCAGCGTGGTATTGTGTTCATTGATGAGATCGACAAGATAGCCCGCAAGAATGATAATCCCTCGATTACCCGCGACGTGAGTGGTGAGGGCGTTCAGCAGGGATTGTTGAAGCTGTTGGAAGGAACCATGGTGAACGTGCCGCCCAAGGGAGGTCGTAAGCATCCCGATCAGGATTATATTCACGTGGATACGCGAAACATCCTCTTTATCTGTGGTGGTGCCTTCGATGGTATTGAGCGTAAGATTGCCCAGCGCATGAATACCCATGTGGTAGGCTATAACTCTGTTCAGAATGTCAGGAAGATTGATAAGGAGAACCTGATGAAGTACATTGTGCCTCAGGATCTGAAGTCTTTCGGACTAATTCCTGAGCTGATTGGTCGTCTGCCCGTGCTTACCTTCCTGAATCCGCTTGATCGCGAAGCCTTGTCGAAGATCCTGACAGAACCGAAGAACTCCATTATCCGTCAGTATCAGAAGTTGTTCGAGATGGACGGTGTGAAGCTGACCTTTACTCCGGAAGCCCTCGATGCCCTTGTGGATGAGGCTGTGGAGTATAAGCTCGGTGCCCGTGGTCTGCGCTCGATTGTGGAGAGCGTGATGATGGATCCAATGTTCGATCTTCCATCCAGAAAGGTTAAGAAATTTGAAGTTACGGCCGAATACGTCCGTGAACAATTAGACAAGACTCATATAGAACAATTAAAAGCCTCATAACTAAGAGTTTATGACCGAGAAAGTTAATCTTACCGAAGCCCTGAAGAAATACTTTGGATTCGATACATTCAAAGGTGATCAGGAAAGGATTATCCAGAACCTCCTGGATGGCAAGGACACCTTCGTGCTCATGCCTACCGGTGGTGGTAAGTCCTTATGCTACCAGTTGCCTTCGCTGCTGATGGAGGGAACGGCCATCGTCATCTCACCGCTGATTGCGCTGATGAAGAATCAGGTGGACGTCATCTCGAACCTTAGCGAGCAGGCCGGCACGGCCCATTACCTGAACTCATCGCTGAACAAGGCGGCTATCGATCAGGTAAAGGAGGATATCCTGGCAGGACATACCAAACTGCTGTATGTCGCCCCTGAGTCGTTGACGAAGGAGGACAATGTGGAGTTCTTGAAGTCCGTGAAGATCTCCTTCTATGCTATCGATGAGGCCCATTGTATCTCGGAATGGGGACATGACTTCCGTCCAGAGTACCGTCGTATCCGTCCCATCGTGAACGAGATAGGACCGGCACCCATTATCGCCCTCACGGCGACGGCTACCGACAAGGTGCGTACCGACATCAAGAAGAACCTGGGAATTGTTGATGCTACTGAGTTCAAGAGTTCCTTCAATCGTCCGAACCTTTATTACGAGGTACGCCCCAAGACGAAGGATGTGGACAAGGATATTATCAAATTCATCAAACAGCACCCTGGCAAGAGTGGTATCATTTACTGTCTCTCCCGTAAGAAGGTAGAGGAGTTGGCTGCCATCCTGCGTGCCAACGATATCAAGGCAGCAGCTTATCATGCCGGTCTTGACTCTGCCACTCGCACCCAGACGCAGGATGACTTCCTGATGGAGGACATCGACGTGATTGTGGCTACCATCGCCTTCGGTATGGGTATTGATAAACCCGATGTCCGCTTTGTGATCCACTACGACATCCCGAAGTCGCTGGAAGGCTACTATCAGGAGACGGGTCGTGCTGGTCGTGATGGTGGTGAGGGTATCTGCCTGGCCTTCTACTCGCGTAAGGACCTTGATAAACTGGAGAAGTTTATGGAGGGTAAGCCTGTGGCAGAACAGGATATCGGTCGACAGCTGTTGGTGGAGACTGCCGCCTATGCCGAGACATCTGTTTGTCGCCGAAAGATGCTGTTGCACTATTTCGGTGAGGAGTACGATAAGGACAACTGCGGCAACTGCGACAACTGTCTGCATCCGAAGACGAAGATAGAGGCTCAGGAGCAGCTTGTGATTGTACTGAACTCCATCCTGGCCATCAAGGAGAATTTCCGCAGCGATTATGTCATCGACTTTGTTACTGGTAAGGAGACCGACGAGATCCTGGCCCACCATCATGAGGAGCAGGAACTGTTTGGTGCCGGTGCCGACGATGATGAGAAGATATGGAACCCCGTGATCCGTCAGGCCCTCATAGCTGGCTTCCTGAAGAAGGAAGTAGAGAACTACGGACTGTTGAAAGTTACATCGGCAGGTAAGAAGTTCCTGAAGTCGCCCAGCTCGTTCATGATTGTGAAGGATGCTGAGTTTAGCGATGATGATGAGCCTGTAGATCAGGAGGGTGGCGTAAGTGCCCTTGATCCCGTGCTGAGTGCCATGTTGCGCGACTTGCGTAAGAAGGTGTCGAAACGCTTGCAGCGTCCGCCGTATGTCATCTTTCAGGATGTGTCGCTCGAACAGATGGCTACCGACTATCCCGTCACCCTTGAGGAATTGAAGAATATCCAGGGTGTGGGTGAGGGTAAGGTGAAACAACCTTATGCCAAGGAGTTCGTAGAGTTGATAGCCCGTTACTGCGAGGAGAACGAGATAGAACGTCAGGTTGATATGCGAGTGCGTACCGTGGCGAAGAAGTCTGTGCTCAAGGTGAAGATTATTCAGAGTATCGACCGTCAGGTGCCCCTTGATGATATTGCCGACAGTCAAAATATCGACTTCGAAGAGTTACTCGATGAGGTGGAGGCCATCGTTTATAGTGGTACCCGTTTGAATATCGACTATTTCCTTGAAGAGGTGATGGACGAGGATCATATTGACGACATCTACGACTACTTCGCCGAGAGCGATACCGACAGGTTGAGTGTGGCCCAAGAGGAGTTGGGCGAGGATTACTCTGAGGATGAGATCCGACTTGTGAGGATCAAATTTATATCCGAAATGGCGAACTAAATCCCAAAAAGAGCAGTCATCACTGCTCTTTTTTGGTTAATTTGCATTAATAAGGTATGTTTTTCCTAAAATGAGCATGTCATGTGAAGGAAAATGCGTACCTTTGCACGCAATATTTTAAGAAAGGTATAAATTATGGCTTCATTTATTGCAGACAAAATCGTGATGGACGGCCTGACATTCGACGACGTCCTTTTAATCCCAGCTTATTCTGAAGTACTGCCCAAGACAGTAGAGTTGAAAACGCGCTTCTCACGCAACATTGAGCTGAACGTTCCGTTCGTAACGGCAGCCATGGATACGGTTACGGAGTCGCAGATGGCTATTGCTATCGCCCGTGAAGGCGGTATCGGCGTGATCCACAAGAATATGTCGATTGAGGATCAGGCTCGTCAGGTAGCTATCGTGAAGCGTGCCGAGAATGGTATGATCTATGATCCCATCACCATTCCCCAGGGCTCTACCGTGGCTCAGGCCCTCGAAATCATGTCGGAATATCATATCGGTGGTATTCCCGTGGTTGACGACGACAACCATCTCGTAGGTATCGTCACCAACCGTGACCTGCGCTTCGAGCGTCGTCTGGATCGTCCCGTTGAGGAGATCATGTCGAAGGATAATCTCGTGACCACCCATCAGCAGACCGACTTGATCGCTGCTGCCCAGATTCTGCAGGAGAACAAGATCGAGAAGCTGCCCGTGGTCGACCAGAATAATCGTCTGATCGGTCTGATTACCTATAAGGATATTACCAAGGCCAAGGATAAACCTATGGCTTGTAAGGATGACAAGGGCCGTCTGCGTGTGGCTGCTGGTGTGGGTGTAACTGCCGATACGCTCGACCGTATGCAGGCTCTGGTGGATGCCGGTGCCGACGCCATCGTCATCGATACCGCCCACGGTCATTCTAAGTCTGTGATTGAGAAGCTCGTGGAGGCTAAGAAGTGCTTCCCCAATATAGATATCGTCGTAGGTAACGTGGCTACAGGCGAGGCTGCCAAGATGCTCGTGGAGAATGGTGCCGACTCTGTAAAGGTAGGTATCGGCCCGGGATCTATCTGTACCACCCGTGTGGTTGCAGGTGTGGGTGTGCCTCAGCTGAGTGCTGTCTATGATGTATATAGTGCCCTGAAGGGTACAGGTGTGCCCCTGATTGCTGATGGTGGTCTGCGCTATTCAGGTGATATTGTTAAGGCCCTCGCTGCCGGTGGTAGCTGCGTGATGATTGGATCACTCGTAGCTGGTACAGAGGAGAGTCCTGGCGACACCATTATCTACAACGGACGTAAGTTCAAGAGCTATCGTGGTATGGGTTCCCTTGAAGCCATGGAACAGAAGCACGGCTCTAAGGACCGCTACTTCCAGGGTGACACGAAGGAGGTGAAGAAGCTCGTTCCGGAGGGTATCGCAGGTCGTGTGCCTTACAAAGGAACTGTTCAGGAGGTGATCTACCAGATGGTTGGTGGTCTGCGTTCAGGTATGGGTTACTGTGGTGCTCCCACCATCGAAGCCCTACATAATGCCAAGTTCACCCGCATCACCAATGCCGGTGTCAATGAGAGCCATCCGCATGATATCACCATCACGAGTGAAGCTCCAAACTATTCAAGACCCAACGATTAAATGAATAGAAATCTGCTGCTTGCAGGCATATTGCTGGCTGCTGTGTCCTCGTGGGCACAATCAGACCCTGTAGTGATGAGCGTCAATGGTGTTGACGTTCATCGCTCTGAGTTTGAGTACTCTTATAATAAAAACAATGGCGACGAGGTGGTCGACAAAAAGACTGTCAGAGAGTATGCCGACCTTTATGCTAATTACAAGTTGAAGGTGCAGGCCGCTCTCGATGCCAAACTCGATACCCTGACCTCTTTCCGTCAGGAGTATGCCATGTATCGTGACCAGCAGGTGCGTCCTACAATCGTTACTAACGATGAGTTGCTAGCATCGGCCAAGAAGATGTACGATCGCACAAAGGCGGCCATAGGTCCTCGTGGCTTGGTGCATCCTGCCCATATCCTGTTAGAAGTGTCGACACAGGCCACCACACAGGAACAGAATAGGGTGAAAGCACGTATCGATTCTGTTTACCGTGCCCTGCAGGCTGGTGCTGACTTTGCTGAGTTGGCTGCGAGAGTTTCCGATGACCCTGTGTCGAAGAAAGACGGAGGTTTGCTTCCCTGGTTCGGTCCAGGACAGACACTGAAAGAGTTTGAGGATGCCGCTTATGCACTGCAACCAGGACAGATGAGTGCTCCCATCCTCACCCCGATAGGCTATCATATCATCCTGATGAAGGAGCGCAAACAGCTCGAACCCTTCGATTCGTTGAAGACAGAACTGCTGTTGGCCCTTGAGCGTCGTGAGATCCGTGACGAGATTGTCGATGCCAAACTCCGTAAGATGGTGAAGGCCTCTGACGGTAAAATGACGCAGGAGGAAATCCTCGAGAAGCGTTCCGACTCGCTGGCTGCTGCCGATCCCGAGATGAAGTACCTATTCCAGGAATATCACGACGGGCTGCTGCTTTATGAGATCAGCACGCGTGAGGTATGGGATAAGGCTACAGCCGATGAGGCTGCCTTGAGCTCGTGGTTCGACACCCATCGTAAGGACTATGTGTGGAAAGAGCCCCGCTATCGTGGTATCGCCTACCATGTAAAGGATAAGAAAGACGTGAAGGCTGTGAAGAACTGTGTGAAGAACCTGCCCTTCGATCAGTGGGCTGAGGCACTTCGCACCACATTCAACCCTGACTCAGTGATTCGTATCCGGGTGGAGAAGGGACTCTTCAAGCCTGGCGATAATCCTACCATTGACCGTATGGTGTTCAAGCGTGCAGTTGTGGAGAAACCTGTTAAGGGCTATCCCATCGACGCCGTCTATGGTAAGAAACTGAAGAAACCTACTAGTTATGCCGATGTGCGTACGCAGGTGGTCGAGGATTATCAGGATAGTCTCGAGAGCCGTTGGGTGGCCTCGTTGCGTAAGCGCTATCCCGTAATTATCTATGATGAAGTATTGAAAACCGTAAATAAGCATCAATGAAAAGAATACAGTATTTAATAGGTGCCATGTTCCTCATGTTGCCGCTTACTGCTGCGGCCGAGAACAAGGATTCCGTAAAGGTGGGAACCGTGGTCGATGAGGTAGTATGGATTGTCGGCGACGATGCCATCCTCAAATCTGACGTTGAGACCATGCGTATGCAGGGTGCAATGGAAGGTGTGAAATGGGAGGGTGATCCCGACTGTACCATCCCTGAGCAGATCGCCGTTCAGAAGCTTTTCAAGCATCAGGCCGAGATAGACAGTATTGAGGTAACCGATGCCGATGTGGCCATGGAAGTAGAGCAGCAGATCAGCTACTGGCTCGAAATGGTCGACGGATCGCGTGAGCGCTTGGAGGAATATAAGCATCAGACGCTTTCTCAGATTCGTAATGACCTGCGTGAGGATTTGAAAGACCGTCAGATGGTACAGAAGATGCGCCAGAAACTGGTGGAAGATATCGCTGTGACACCTGCCGATGTACGCCGTTACTTCAAGGATATGCCAGCTGACAGTATCCCCTTTGTACCTACTGAGGTGGAGGTGCAGATCATTCAGCAGACCCCACGTATCGACCAAGAAGAATTGAACCGTGTGAAGGATGAGTTGCGCGAATATACAGAACGTGTGAATAAAGGCGATGCTACGTTCCAAACGCTGGCCCGTCTCTATTCCGAGGATCCAGGCACAGCCCGTCGTGGTGGTGAGCTTGGCTTGGTGGGTCGTGGTACCCTCGATCCTGCTTTTGCTGCTGTAGCGTTCAACCTCACTGATCCTAAGAAGGTATCGAAGATTGTGGAATCAGAATTCGGTTTCCATATCATCCAACTTATCGAGAAGCGTGGCGACAAGGTGAATGTGCGCCATATTCTTCGTAAGCCGATAGTATCCGACGAAGCTGTTGAGAAGACACTGGTTCGTCTCGACTCCATCGCAGGTGAGATTCGTTCTGGTAAGTTCACCTTTGAGGATGCAGCCCCGATACTCTCCGACGATAAGGACACTCGTTACAGTAAGGGATTGATGTCTACCAACATGATGACCACAGGTCATACTTCGTCTAAGTTCCGTATGCAGGACCTTCCTCCTGAAGTGGCTAAAGTGGTTGATACTATGCAGGTGGGACAGATCTCTCAGGCGTTCACGATGATTAACCAGCGCGGAAAGACTGTATGCGTTATTGCCAAGCTGAAGAATCGCATTGATGGTCATAAGGCTACGGTGACGGAGGATTTCCAGACTCTGAAGGACGTGGTACTGAACAAACGTCGTGAAGAGCGCCTCCACGAGTGGGTAGTCGACAAGATTAAGAATGTCTACACCCGCTTGAGCGACGACTATAAGGACTGCCATTTCGAGTTCGAGGGCTGGAATAAGTAGCGCAAAGCGCGCAGGCGCTTCGCTAATGAACAATGAATAATGAAATAATGAGTAATGGGGAATAGTTTCAAGAAAACGAGTCTTAGGTTGCTGATGGGTGGAGCTATAGCTTTATTCATTGTTAATTCTTCATTATTCATTAGTGCAGCCCCTGACTGCACGCAGAAGAAGCAAGGTGGAAAGCCTCGCCCGGCTCGTAAAGCCAAGACGCAAGATACTCGTGTATATCTTGTTCATGCCGATGTGCTCCACTTCGACCAGATGGTGAATCCCGATGCCACAATCCTGAATGGTAAGGTTCACTTTACCCATCAAGGTGCCAGACTTTATTGTGATAGCGCCTATTTCTACGAGGCCAGTAACTCATTCGAGGCTTTTGGTCATGTGAAGATGTACCAGGGCGACACCCTCTCGCTGGTCAGCGATTATGCCTATTATGATGGTAATGAACAGATGGCCCGTGCTCGCTATAACGTGGTGCTGAAACATAAGAAGACCACACTCTATACCGATAGTCTCGACTTCGATCGTCTCTACGATAACGCTTATTTCTTTGAGGGCGGAAAGATGATTGATGGTAATACCACATTAACCTCCGACTGGGGTGAATATAATACGAAGACGAAGATGTCGGTATTCAACTACGACGTGAAGATGCGCTCGCCGAAGTTTTATCTTACTACCGATACTCTTTATTATGATACCCGTCTGTCGATGGCTCATATCGTGGGTCCCTCCGATATCTATTCGGGCGACAGTCATATATATTCTGAGCAGGGCTACTACGACACGAAGAATGAACAAGCCCGCCTCATGGAGCGCTCGATTCTCTCTAACCAGGGTAAAATGCTGACGGGTGATAGCGTGTGGTACGACAGTCAGCAGGGCGTGAGTCAGGCCTTCCGCAATGTGATCTATGTCGACTCCACGAACAAGAACAAGCTCACCGGCAACTACGGTGAGTACTATGAGAATACCGGCTATGCCATGTGTACCGACAGCGCCGTGGCTATCGACTACTCCCAGGGGGACTCGCTCTTCATGCATGCCGACACCTTCAAGGTGGTGACCTTTAATATCGAAACCGACTCCGTGTATCGTAAGATTCATGCCTACCACCATGTACGGGCTTATCGTACTGATGTACAGGGCATCTGCGACTCGCTGGTATATAACTCGCAGGACTCGTGCATGACGATGTATCATGATCCTATCGTGTGGAATGTTAACCAGCAGTTGGTGGGCGATCAGATCGACGTGTACCTTAAGGATTCCGTCATCGATCGCGCCCATGTCATTGGTAATTGCTTCTCCATCCAGCAGCTTAGGAGCGATACTGTCTGTTACAATCAAGTTTCATCGAAGGATATGTATGCCTTCTTCCTTGACGGTCAGATCCATGAAACCCGTGCCGTGGGCAATGTACTCATAGGCTACTATTTCGAGGAAGGAGACTCTATACCTATTATATATAATTATCAGCAGACATCCGAGCTGCGCATGTTCCTGAAGGATCGTAAACTCCAACGTGTATGGACACCGAAGACCTCAGGTACCATGTATCCGCTCAATCAGATACCCCTCGATCGTAAGCGCCTGCCTGGCTTTGTATGGTACGATGCCATCCGTCCCATGGATCGCTACGACATCTTTAATTGGAAACCCAAACCATGAGCGATATCATCCGTCTTCTCCCTGACAGTGTTGCCAACCAGATAGCCGCTGGTGAGGTCATTCAACGTCCAGCTTCAGTTATCAAGGAACTGGTGGAGAATGCCGTTGATGCCGGTGCTAAGACTATCCATGTGTTGGTGATTGATGCCGGCCGTACCTCTATTCAGGTGATCGATGATGGTAAAGGCATGTCGGAAACCGATGCCCGATTGTCGTTCGAGCGTCATGCTACATCGAAGATTGCGAGTGCTGCCGATCTCTTTGCCCTACGAACCATGGGCTTCCGAGGTGAGGCTTTGGCCTCTATCGCTGCTGTGGCCCAGGTAGAGCTGTTGACGCGTCGTGAAGAGGATGAGATAGGTACGCGTCTGATGATAGCAGGCTCGAAGGTGTCGGCTCAGGAGCCCGCCTCCTGTCCTGTGGGCAGTAACTTCAAGGTGAGCAACCTGTTCTTTAATGTGCCTGCCCGTCGTAAGTTCCTTAAGACCAATGCCACCGAGCTCTCCAATATCATGACGGCTTTCGAGCGTATCGTCTTGGTGTATCCCGATATCCACTTTACGCTCCACCATAATGGCGTTGAGATGCTCAATCTGCGTGCGGCCAGTCTGCGCCAGCGTATTGCCGACGTCTTTGGTAAACAGTATAATCAGGATCTCCTGCCTGTCGAAGTGCATACTGCTATGGCTACTGTTACCGGTTTTGTGGGTAAACCTGAGGCTGCCCGTAAGAAGGGTGGGGTAGACTATTTCTTTGTCAATGGTCGATATATGAAGCATCCTTATTTCCATAAGGCTGTCATCACCGCTTACGATCGTCTGATTCCTGAGGGTATGCAAGTGCCTTATTTCCTCTACTTCGATGTCGAGCCTTCCCAGATCGATGTGAACATCCATCCTACGAAGACTGAGATCAAGTTTGAGAACGAGCAGGCCATCTGGCAGATCCTTTCAGCCTCTGTCCGCGATGCTATCGGTAAGTTCTGTGAGGTGCCTTCCATCGACTTTGATACCCAGGGTAGTCCTGAGATACCTCTTTTTGATCCCGCTTGTGAGAATATTGCCGCTCCGAAGGTAAACTATAACCCTGACTATAACCCCTTCAAGAGTAGTGGTAAATCCTCAGGCTCCTCTTGGACCCCTCGTCAGGACGATACTCCCACCGAAGGCTGGGAAACCCTCTATGACGGCCTCATGCCCAGTAAAGTGGATGCAGCTACCCCTTCACAGCCCAGCGAAGCGCAGACAGAAGACTTTTCATTTTTCCATGTTCAATCTTCAATGGTCGACGAGCAGCGTTCGCCCGACCACTACCAATACAAAGGAAAGTATCTCATGACCGCCGTCAAGTCCGGTCTGATGATTATCGACCAGTATCGTGCCGATGTTCGTATTCGCTATGAGCGATATATGAACCAACTTCAGAATCATACAGCCAGCACGCAGAAGGTACTCTTCCCCGAGACGGTCCAGTTCTCTCCCTCTGAGGCTGTCACCATGCAGCAGCTCCTGCCCGACTTGTCGGCCATTGGTTTCGATCTTAGCGATCTGGGTGGCAATACCTATGCCGTTAATGGTGTCCCTGCCGGCACCGAAGGTCTTGATCCTGTCGCCCTCATCCAACAGATGGTCGCCGATGAGTCTATCAACTCTCAACTCTCGACTGTCAACTCACGAGTTGCTCTCCGACTTGCGCAAAGTGCCGCCATTCCTTATGGTCAGGTACTCAGCAATGATGAGATGGAAAACATTATCAACGAACTTTTCTCCTGTTCCAACGTCAACTATACCCCTGACGGCAAAGCCATCCTTTGCATCCTTCCTCAAGGTGATATTGAACAACTTTTAGGTTGATTTAGTTAAAAGAGGTTAACAAATTACACTTTCTTTTCGAATTGTTCTTTCTTTTCAATAAAACGTCGTACCTTTGCACCCGCTTACAAAGCAAGGGCGTTTAGCTCAGCTGGTTTAGAGCATCTGCCTTACAAGCAGAGGGTCGGCGGTTCGAATCCGTCAACGCCCACTAAACAAAAGTGCTTCACCAATCAAGGTGAGGCATTTTTTTGTTTCTAATTCCAACTATTGATTCTGATATTTCTTGCGGTATTCCAAGGGGGGCATGCCGAGATGGTCCTTGACGTACTTGCCGAAGAACGAGGCATTGGGGAAGTTCAGGTCGTTGGCGATCTCCTGCATGGTCATGTCGGTATAGCGGAGGCGGTGCTCGATGGCCTTGAGGGTGTAGAGCACGATCATGTCGCTGGGACGGCGGTTCAATGCCTCCTTCAGGATGACCGACAGGTATTTTGGGGTAATGTTGAGTTCACGGGCAAAGTCTTCTACCTTGCGCTTACGACCGTCGCTCTTCTCTACCATTTCAATGAAGCGGTCGGCGATGGAGTGGCTGCGCATGGTGCTGTCGCCCGTATAGGCCTCTTCCTTATTCTCTTTCTCACGACGCATGATGGAGAGCATCTCGAGCATCATGGCACCAACGAGCGAACGCACGATGTCGTGATGGAGCAGGGGCGTGTCGTCTCTCATTCTGCGGCAGAGCAGACTGAAATAGTCGTCGAGCAGGGTGACGTCGCTGTCGTTGAGATGTACCTTGGGCTCTTTGTGGAGATAATCCAGGTCGGCCAGACTGACCTGACCGTACATATTGATGTTCCAGAGCTCGCTGCGGGAGAACCAGATTTGTCGGCAGTTGAAATCGGACGATGCCATGAAATGGTCGGCAATGCTGTGGGCCATATATAGAAATAGGTCGTTCTTGCCGAGTTGGATGGAGCGGCCGTCGTAATCAAACTGGGCATTACCCCTGATACAGATGACAATAAGGCCATGATTTTCGAGGGTGAGTTTGCCTGGTGGCAAAGCCCCGAAATTTTCCATAATGACAAGATCGTCGCTATCCTTCAGTCTGAGGCAGTCGATTCCCGTTCGAGGAACAAGTGATAATATATCCATGATGTTCGAATTTGATTTTTCTGGGGGCAAAGTTCGGAAAAAATAATGATAATTGGGTGTTCAATATTTGCAAAAGAATGTTCGAATGGTTATATTTATATCAATTTGGGAGAATTTAATTATATTTTAGGAAAATACGAACATTCCAAAATGGATATTTCTGTTTACTTTTGCACCATCAACGAAATGCAAAGATGAAAAAACTGATGTTATTGGCCGTTGCTGTGCTGATGAGCAATGTGGTGTATGCCCAGCAGGACAGCACGGCTTTAGAAGAAGTAGCAGGACAGCCCCGCCCCAGAGCCAAGGTGGGCGTGGTATTGAGTGGCGGTGGTGCGAAAGGCATGGCCCATATCGGTGTGCTGAAGGTGCTGGAGAAGGCTGGCATCCCCATCGACATTGTGACAGGTACCTCGATGGGTAGCATCATCGGCGGTTTGTACGCCATAGGCTATAATGCCCATTCGCTCGACTCGATGGTGCGCGTGCAGAACTGGGGTTACGTGATTACCGACAAGGAGGATCTGCGCAACCAGAGTCTTCTTGACCGTAAGAAGCAATATACCTACGTGGTGAGCACGGGACTGGCCAAGCGCGACAAGAGCGGTGGCGGTATCATCAAGGGTAAGAACCTGGCAGAACTCTTCCAACACCTCTGCACGGGTTATACCGACTCGCTCGACTTTTCGAAAGACTTACGCATACCCTTTGCCTGTGTGGCAACGAACATCATCGATAACAGCGAGGTGGACTTCCACAGTGGACGTCTGCCCCAGGCCATGCGTGCCTCGATGGCGATACCGGCTGCCTTCGCGCCTGTAAGACTGGGCGACATGGTGCTGGTGGATGGCGGACTGAAGAATAACTATCCCGTTGACATAGCCCGCGAGATGGGGGCTGATATTATAATAGGTGTTACTGTGCAGGGTCCGGCGAAGGAGGCCGACGACATGGGTGGTACGATGAGCATCATCAGTCAGATAGTAGATGTGAACTGTAAGAACAAGGTGGAGGAGAACCTGGCCATCACCGACATACATGTGGGTGTGAATACCAAGGGCTACAATGCTGCCAGCTTTACGCTCGAGGCCATCGACACCCTGATTCGCCGAGGTGAGGAGGAGGCCATGCGCCACTGGGACGAGATCATCGCCCTGAAGCAGCGCATCGGCATCGACGACTCGTTCCGTCCCGTGATTTACCACCCTCTGCGCCCGAAGGTGATGACGGAGAAACAGCATGTGGTAGCCTATACCTTCGAGAATATGACACCACAGGATGAAAAGTTCCTGCGCCAGAAATTCCATTTGCAGAAGAATGACAGTATCGATGCTAACCTGGAGCAGCAGCTCACTACCTCGATGCGTGTAGACCTGTTCTACCAGACAGCCGAGTGCCATCTGGAGCCTGTGGGTAATGATGTACGCGTGGTACTGCAAGCAGGCAACCGTAAGTCGTTACAACTGCATGGCGGTGTGCATTACGATACAGAGGAGTATGCCGCCGTACAGGTGGGGCTCGACATCCCCCTGAAGTCCGCCGTACCGATGGATGTTGATCTGATAGTACGTCTGGGCAAGCGACTGGTGGCTGGTGGCGATCTGACCATCCATCCGAGGAGTTTCACCCGTCCTAAACTGAGTTATTACTTCTATCGCAATGATGTTGATGTTTACATGGATGGCGATCGCGACTATAACATCCGCTACAACCAGTTCCAGGCAGAACTGACACCCGTGAACTTCAACATGAGGCATTTCAACCTGCAGTTGGGCGTGCGCTGGGACTATATGCACTATCGCAACAAGCTGGAGTCGGACCAGTCGAAGGACGTGGAGCTGGAGAATGAACATTTCTTTAGTTACCGGGCCCGTATGAACTACAACAGCGAGGATAACTGGTATTTCCCCACACGCGGTGCCAGATTCAAGGCTGAGTATGCCTACCTGACCGACAATTTTGCCCAACTGGACGGCGAGGCTGGCATGAGCGACGTGAGCGCCCAGTGGCGTATGTCGTTCACGCTGGGCGGCAGGTTTACCATCCAGCCCATGATTTACGGACGCATGCTCTTCGGTAGTGTGGTGCCGGCCGTATTCGGCAACACCATCGGTGGCGACAGGTTCGGACGCTATGTGGAACAGCAGATGCCCTTCGCCGGTATCGGCAACATGGAGTATGTGGAGAAGCAGTTCGTGGCCCTGCAACTGCAGGCCCAGCAGCGCATAGGCCGCAACAACTACGTGCTGTTGAGACTGGCAGGAGCCCAAAAGTCGAACGAGCTGAAGGAACTCTTCGACCATCGCACCATGCTGGGTGCGCAGTTGGCCTATTACAACAATACCATCATTGGTCCCGTAGGAGCCACGATAGGCTATAGCAACAAGACCAAGGAGGCCTATTTCTACCTGAACATAGGATATGTATTCTAAAATAATCAATGAACAATGAGAAAGAAGAGAACACGTAAAACAGTGATGGCACGGGCGGTGACACTCGGGCTACTCTTGCTGTTGCCGTTGGCCTCGGAGGCTCAACGACTGCTGACGCTCGACAGTTGCCGGGCGATGGCACTGCGCAACAACAAGCAGATGAGTGTGGCGAAAACCAAGCAGGATGTGGCGGCCAACATGCAGAAGTCGGCCCGCACCAAGTACCTGCCCCATGTGAGTGCTGTGGGCGGCTACGTATGGACGAGCAAGGAGATCTCGATTCTCAGTGACGACGCCAAGGACGCCCTGAGTAATCTGGGGACGACTGCCGGGGCTGACCTGAAGGAAGGTCTGAGTCAGATTGCTGCCACTCTACCTGCCGATGCCCAGATGAGGATAGGTCAGGAGGTGTCGCAGTTTTCCGGTATGCTCGACGCCACTGGTCAGGGACTGGTAAACGCCCTGCGTACCGACACGAGAAACATGTTTGCCGGTGCCGTGATGGTGACACAACCCGTATTCATGGGTGGTGCCATTGTGGCTGCCAACAAGATGGCCGACATCGAGGTGGGCATGGCTGCCAACGCTCTGGAAGCCAAGCGCCAGAGCACCCTGTTCACCATCGACCAGTGTTACTGGCAGGTGGTATCGCTCTGTCATAAGAAACGACTGGCTGAGAGCTACGTGGAACTGGTGAAGAAACTGAAGGGCGACGTGCAGCGACTGATAGAAGAGGGCGTGGCCACCAAGGGCGACGGACTGAGCATCAGCGTGAGAGTGAACGAGGCCGAGATGGCACTCAGGAAGGTGAACGACGGACTGGTGCTCTCGAAGATGCTGCTTTGTCAGCATATAGGACTGCCCGTGAGCGAGCAGATAACACTGGCCGACGAGAATACGGAGAGCATCGTGCTGGAAGAGCAGACGGCTATGGCCGACGTGCAGTTGGCTGAGCAGAACCGTCCGGAGCTGAAGGTGCTGCAGAGCAGTGTAGACCTGACTCGTCAGACCACCAACCTGCTGAAGGCTGGTAATCTGCCGCAGGTGCTGTTGACGGGTGGCTATGCCGCTACGAATCCCAATACTTTCAACGGTTTCGAGAAGAAATTTGCCGGTTTCTGGAACCTGGGCGTCATGGTACGTATTCCCATCTGGAACTGGGGCGACGTGAAGTATAAGGTGCGTGCGTCAAAAGGTGCTACCACCATTGCCAACCTGGAACTGCAGGAGGCTCGCGACCTGATAGAGCTACAGGTGAACCAGAACGCCTTCAAGGTGGAAGAGGCCAACAAACGACTGGAGATGGCGAAGGCCGACATAGCCAATGCCGACGAAAACCTGCGTATGGCCAACATCGGCTACAGGGAGGGTTTCGTGAACACCACTACCGTGATGGAGGCACATACGGCCTGGCTGCAGGCTCAGTCGTCGAAGATCGATGCCGAGATTGACGTGAAGATGTCGCAGGTAGAGCTGCAGAAGGCGTTGGGAACGCTGGAGTAATTAAGAATTAAGAGTTAAGAATTAAGAGAAATAGATATTATGGACAAAGCTAAAGAACAACATAACAATATTCTGCTGGCCGTGGGTGGTTTCTCAGCAGTAGTAGTCATTGTGGCACTCATCGGTTTCCTTGCCCTGGGCCGTGATCCCGAAGTGATTCAGGGTGAAATGGAGGTGGAGGAGTACCGTGTGTCGAGTAAGGTGCCCGGACGTATCCTGGAACTCCGTGTAAAGGAGGGCGACATGGTGAAGGCTGGCGATACGCTCGCCATTATCGAGGCCCCGGATGTGCAGGCTAAGATGACGCAGGCCCAGAATGCTGCCGAGGCTGCCGCCGCCTTGGAGCAGATGGCAAAGAACGGCGCCCGCAAGGAGCTGATACAGTCGGCCTTCCAACTGCTGCAACAGGCCAAGGCTGGTTTTGAGGTGGCCGAGAAATCGTATAACCGTATCAAGCGTCTGTACGACGACGGTGTGGTAAGTGCCCAGAAATATGATGAGACCGAGGCGATGTATAAGTCGGCTGAGGCTCAGGTGAAGGCTGCACAGAGTCAGTATGACATGGCAGTGAATGGTGCCCGACTGGAGGAGCGTCAGGCTGCTCAGGCTACGGCCGGTCAGGCGCGCGGTGCCGTGCAGGAGGTGACGAGCTACATCAACGAGACTGTTCAGATAGCCCAGATGGCTGGTGAGGTAAGCGATGTGTATCCGAAGGTGGGTGAGCTGGTAGGTACCGGTTCGCCGATTATGACCATCTCGGTGATGGACGACACATGGGCTACGTTCAACATCCGCGAGGATCAGCTGAAGGGTCTGGCCGTAGGCACGGAGATTACCGTGAATGTGCCGGCTCTCGACAAGGAAATGAAGATGCAGATATACCACATGAAGGATAAGGGCTCGTTTGCCGCATGGAAGGCCACCAAGGCCAGCGGACAGTACGATCAGAAGACCTTCGAGGTAAAGGCCCGTCCGGCTGAAAAGATAGAAGGCGTTCGTCCGGGTATGACAGTGATACTGAAGAAGTGAGAAATTGAGAAAATGAAGTATTTATCTCAAATCCTCGATATAGCGCTGCGTGAGCTCGGCATCCTATGGAGGAACCGTATTTACGGCTTCTGCATGATCGTGTTCCCGTTGGTGTTGGTGATATTCTTCACCACGATGCTCGACGAGGGAACGCCGCATGACTTGCCCATCGGTGTGGTGGATCAGGATAACAGCGCCACATCGCGCGGACTGATTCGCAACCTCGATGCCATGCAGAGCTCGCGGGTGGTCTACCGTTTCGCTAACGTTACGGAGGCTCGCTGTGCCATGCAGGAGGGTAAGGTCTATGCCTATCTCTATATTCCTGAGGGTACGGCGTCGAAGCTCTTGGCAGGCCGTCAGCCTAAGATCTCGTACTACTACACCATGACGTGTATGACGGCGGGATCAATGGCGATGAAGGATATGAAGACCATCGGTTCGCTGGGTTCGGCAGCAGTGGGACAGGCCACGCTGTCGGCTAAGGGTGCCACACCCGGCCAGATCAAGGCGGCGCTGCAGCCTATTACCGTCGATGCGCACATGATAGCCAATCCGCAGGGTAGCTATAACTACTCGCTGACCACGGTGTTTGTGCCAGGTATCCTGATGCTCTTCATGGCGCTGCTCTCGGCTTATGCCCTCGGTATGGAGATGAAGTTTGATACTGGCAAGGAATGGCTCGCTCGTGCCGATGGCAACATCGTGGTGGCCATCCTTGGCAAGTATATTGTTCACGCGCTGGTGTTCCTGCTCGTGATATTCCTCTATCAATGGTATATTTTCGACGTACTCCACTTTCCGCGACTTGGTGGTGTGTGGAGCATCGTACGACTCAGTCTCTTGCAGGTGGCTGGTGGACTCGGCTTCGGCATCTTCGCCTTCGGTCTGATGCCCTCGCTGCGTATGTCCATGAGTATCTCTTCGCTATGGTCGGTGCTTTCCATCTCCATGTGTGGCTCCGCCTTCCCCGTAGCCGGTATGGATGCTCCGCTGCAGGCTATGGCTTGGCTGTTCCCCCTGCGCCACTACTGGATGATCTATCAGGCCACGGTGCTCAACGGCTTCCCCGTCATCGACGTCTGGTTCCACCTAGTGGCATTGGTGGCCTTCACGCTGCTGCCCTGGTTCGTACTCCGTAAAGTTAAAAACGCAATGCTCAATTATGTCTACATTCCTTAATAGAATACGCGAGCACTTTACCGATGTGCTCTACATCTTCAAGCAGGAACTGCTGCAGGTGATTAAGGACGAGGGCGTGCTGATGTTCCTGGTCGTGGTACCACTGGGCTACCCGTTGCTCTACTCGTGGATCTATAACAACGAGACGTTGCACGAAACGCCAGTGGTGGTAGTCGATCAGTCGCACTCGGCGCTCTCACGCCAGTTCATCAACGACTGCAATGCTTCGCCCGATGTCGATGTGAAATACTACGCTGAAGATCTTGATGAAGCCCGCTCGCTGGTGAGCCGACAGCTCGTCCGTGGTATCTACCTGATTCCTACGGATTTCGCCACCCGTGTGAGTCGTGGTGAGCAAGCTGTTGTGAGTGTGTACTGCGACATGAGTCTGATGCTCGCCTATAAGGCTGTTTATCAGACGGCGATGGTTGAGGCCGGACGTCTTGGCGCTGGTATCAATATCAAGAAGTCTGGCAACTACACCAAACGTGAGGATGCCATCTCTGCACAGCCCTTGGCTGTCGACGATGTGGCGATGTTCAATCCCTCAGGCGGCTATGGCTCTTGTGTGTTGCCAGCGGTGCTGATGCTGATTCTGCAGCAGGCTCTGGCCCTTGGAATTGGTATGGCGGCAGGTACAGCCCGCGAGCGCCATCGCAACGGACAACTGATTCCTACTGACGATCCTCACTATCGTGGCGCTTACCGCATCGTGTGGGGCAAGGCGCTGTGCTATGGTATGATAGGCGCTGTGGCAGCTGCTTACCTCTCGATGGCAGTTCCTGCCATGTGGTCGTTCCCGCAGATGGGTACAGGTTGGGCGCTGTTCTGGATGCTCCTGCCATATACTCTGGCGAGTGTATTCTTTGGTCTGACCGTATCATGTCTCATCCGCTATCGTGAGAACGTGATGCTGCTCATGGTGTTCGTTTCCGTGCCGCTGCTCTTTATGACTGGTGTCTCTTGGCCGCAGTCCAGCATTCCTGGTGCTTGGCAGGGCGTGTCATGGCTCTTCCCCAGTACCTTTGGTGTCAGGGCGTTTATCCGCGTCAACTCCATGGGTGCCAGCGTGAGTCAGATTCTCCCGGAGATACGCATCCTGTGGATTCAGGTTGCCGTCTATCTCGGTATGGCCTGTCTGGTGTATCGTCACCAGTTCCGTCTGGCCCGTAAATATGCAAATGATTGAATCTGAAAATGAAGAATATTAAGATTAATTGGAAAAGTGTTGCGGAGGAAGTGTTATGCTTCATTCCGGCGAGCCTCACGGCTTTCATTGCCGAGGAATATATATGGGGGCACAGTTTAATAGTTAAAGGTTTATATGCGCTTTTATTTAATAACAAACAAAGATGAAAAGACAGAATTCCCTTGTACTCCTGGCATCGGCGATGCTGGTAGTCATGAACCTTACCTCGTGCAAGAGTAGTAACAAACCTGCTGTTGAGGCTTCTGCTCAGGACAGTATTCCTGAGGTGCTTAAAGACGTTGCAGGCATAGAGAAGTTCCAGACCAAGCTCGACTACAGTAAGGCTGAAAACTGGGTGGAGAGAGCGGCTGAAGCTACAAAGCCCGTCGATGTGTTCTTCATCTATCCTACGGTGACCGGTTTCCGCGACCCTGTCCAGATATGCGAGGTGACCGACTCTGAAATGGTGGCTGGTGCCAAGTTTGTCAGACAGGTTCAGACCAGCGTGTTCGAAGAGAGCTGCAACATCTACATGCCCTTCTATCGTCAGATTTCGATGCCTAAGCCTGGTACTGACTACCGCTTCGTCACCAACTATCTGTCAGGTTTCGATGCCACTGATGCACTCGACTACTTCCTGACACACCTGAATCAGGGTCGTCCGTTCATCCTGGCCGGCCACTCTCAGGGTTCCTCAACGCTGCTCAACCTGCTTGAGAACTACATGACCAAGCATCCTGAGCACCTGGAGCGAATGGTGGCAGCCTATCCCATCGGTTTCGCCGTGACCAAGGACTACCTGGAGCGCACGGGCCTGAAGTTTGCCGAGGGAGCCACCGACACGGGCGTCCTCGTCTCATGGAATACGGAAGGCGTCGGCAACAAGGATGCCAAGAATGTGACACTGGCTCCTAACGGTCTGAGCATCAACCCCATCAACTGGAAGCGTGATGACACCTATGCACCCGCCAAGGACAACCTCGGCTCGCTCAACGAGATGACGGGCAAAATAGTAACTCCTGGCTTTGTTGATGCTCGTGTTGACACCATCCGAGGCTCCGTCGTTGTCACCACGGCAGAGGCCAAGCCCTTCGCCATCAACGAAAAAGAAGCCATACCCTTGTTCGGACCCGAATGTTATCACCGCAATGACTACGGCTTCTTCTTCAACAACCTGAAGCAGAACGTCGCCGATCGTATCAAAGCATATATGGAGAATCAATAAAAGGTCACTAACGGCGTGAGAAAATTTGGCATAGCCATATTGATATTCGTTTCATCGGGAGCCTTTGCAGGGAACCCGATAAAATGGGCCGACAGCCTACTCGCGAAAATGTATAACAAGGTGGACTACGACACGACCTACATCAGTCGATCACCTGGTAAGATCGGATTAAAGTTGTGGGGTAGTCTCTCCGGATCCAGACTCAAGGCTCGTGGCGACAACCTCAATTCAACTTTGAGACCCGACACGAAAGGCACTGTCAGCCTGGAGTTCGACTATTATGATCTGGCTATCGAGGTAGCAACAAACGTGAAGGGGTTCAGTGGGAGCAAGCGCGACTTTTCCATCAACTGTAATTTCTATCCCAGACGATTTGTTCTTGAT
>CADBVZ010000011.1 GCA_902798285.1 uncultured Prevotella sp.
CGATGCTGAGGGACATGAGAAGAAACTGTCGCGCGTGGATCGTTTCCATCAGTCATTTAACGTGGCTTTCGAGACCACGACAGGTAAGTATAAGAATCTTCTTGAGAAGCTGGTGCGCAAACCGCTTGCTATCATTCTGACCGTTGTCATCGGTATTGTTGTACTGATAGTGACCATGTTCACCACGAAGAGCGGTCTTGTGCCTGATGAGGATACGGGTACCATGTTCTGTACTGTTTCTATGCCGCCTGCAACCTCTGTTGCGCGCACGCGTCAGATTATCAATGAGGTAGACTCTATCCTGGCTGCCGATCCCGCTATCCAGAGCCGTGAGCAGATCCAGGGATATAACTTCATCGCTGGTGCAGGTTCTGACCAGGCAACATTTGTCATTAAGCTGAAGCCCTTTGAGGAACGTCAGAAAGGACTCTGGTGGAAAATCAGTGGTCTCTGGGAAAATCAGTGGTCTCTGGCAGGGCGACGGTATCTATCGTTTCTTCCTCAATCCGTATGATGCAACAGGTGTTACTGCCCAGATATTCATCAAGACGGCTCATATTAAAGATGCCTCGATTCTGGCATTCTCGCCGCCTATGATTCCAGGTTTCTCTGCCAACTCGGGTATCTCACTCGTGATGCAGGACCGTACAGGTGGTGACCTCACGAAGTTCTATAACATCGTGAAGGACTTCATCGGCGAACTGAATAAGCGTCCGGAGTTCCAGATGGCACAGACCTCTTATAACCCGAACTATCCGCAGTACATGGTTCACGTCGATGTAGCCAAGTGTAAGCAGAGTGGTATTTCTCCCTCTACCGTACTCTCTACGCTGCAGGGTTACTATGGTGGTCTCTATGCCTCTAACTTCAATGCCTATGGTAAGCTCTACCGTGTGATGATCCAAGGCCTGCCTGAGACCCGTCAGACGGAGGAGTCTCTTAATAGTATATATGTACGCTCAAGGAGTTCTGTAACCTGAAGCGCGTTTACGGACCGTCTAACATCAACCGTTTCAACCTGTTTACGTCTATCAACGTGACAGGTACGGTGGCTAACGGCTACTCTACTGGTGAGGCTATCCAGGCCATTCGCGATCTGGCCGCACAGACGCTGCCTGCTGGTTATACCTACGAGTTCTCGGGTCTGACCCGTGAGGAGGCCAAGGCTTCTAACACCACAGGTATTATCTTCCTGCTGTGTTTCATCTTCATCTATCTGATCCTGTCGGCACAGTACGAGTCTTACATCCTGCCGCTGTCAGTAGTACTCTCTGTTCCATTTGGTCTGGCTGGCTGTTTCCTGTTTACGAATATCTTTGGTCATGCCAACGATATCTACATGCAGATCTCGCTCATCATGCTGATCGGTCTGTTGGCTAAGAACGCTATCCTGATTGTGCAGTTCGCTCTGGAGCGTCGTCAGACGGGTATGGCTATCTCATGGTCAGCCGTTCTGGGTGCTGCCGCCCGTCTGCGTCCTATCCTGATGACCTCTCTGGCTATGGTTATCGGTCTGTTGCCTATGATGTTTGCCTCGGGTGTAGGTAAGAATGGTAACCAGACACTGGGTGCTGCCGCTGTAGGTGGTATGTTGATCGGTACCGTTCTCCAGCTCTTCGTTGTTCCCACGTTGTTCGTTATCTTCCAGTCACTTCAGGAGAAGATCAGTCCGCTGAAGTTCGAGGACGAGGAGAATGAGGCTGTGGCAGCCGAGCTGGCTCAGTATGCACATGCAAAACCTGTTGATTATGAATTGGAGAAGTAATATGAAGAAACTGATGATATTCATGTCCGCAGCCCTGCTGCTGTCGAGCTGCGGACTCTATAACAAATACGAGCGTCCTGATGTGAAGGCCGATGGTATCGTTCGTGATCCTGTCTCTCTGACGGATACGCTCGCTGTACAGGATACCGCTTCGTTTGGCAATATGCCTTGGCGCAGCGTGTTCACTGATCCCCAGTTGCAGTCGCTCATTCAGCAGGGTCTCGACAATAACCCCAATCTGCTGAATGCAGCCCTCAATGTGAAGATGGTTAACGAGGCTCTGAAGGTGGCTCGTCTGGCATTCCTGCCTTCCATCGCATTGGGTCCTCAGGGAACCATTGCCTCATTCGATGGTGCGAAGGCATCTCAGACCTATTCACTCCCTGTAAGTGCCAGCTGGAATGTCGATCTCTTCGGCAATCTGCTTTCTGTGAAGCGTTCTGCCCAGATGCAGCTGATTGCTACGAAGGACTATCAGACGGTGGTGAAATGCAACATCATTTCTGGTATCGCCAACCTCTATTATACGTTGCTGATGCTCGACCGTCAGGTGGAGATCATTACCGATATGGAGAAGTTGACCAAGGAAACCTGGGAGAAGATGAAGTTTATGCACGAGAACCGAATCGGCTATCGTTCTACTGCTGTGCAGAGTGCTGAGGCTGCTTACTATAGCGTTCAGGCTCAGAAGGTGGATATGCTCCGTCAGATTCGTGAGTGTGAGAATTCACTCTCACTACTCATTGGTCAGCAGGGACAGACCATCCAGCGTGGTACGTTTGCTAACCAGAGCCTGCCCGAGGAATTCTCTACGGGTGTAGGCATCCAGTTGCTCAACAACCGTGCTGATGTTCACGCCTCTGAAATGGCGCTGGCTCAGTGCTTCTACGATGTAGAGACCGCTCGCAGCCGTTTCTATCCTAACATCACGGTTACGGGTACTGCCGCCTTCACGAATAGTGGCGGTGGTGTCATTGTTAACCCAGGTAAGTGGCTCCTCTCTGCTGTAGGCTCTCTCGTACAGCCCATCTTCCAGCACGGACAGATCGTTGCAGGTCTGAAGGTGGCTCAGGCTCAGTATGAGCAAGCTTTCAACAATTGGCAGAATGCCGTTCTACAGGCTGGTAATGAGGTGTCGAATGCCCTTGTTCAGTATAACTCTTCTGCCGAGAAGGCTGAACTCGATGGTAAGCGTGTTCAGGTACTCACCAAGAATGTCGAGGATACCGAGAAGCTGATGGAGTCGTCGAGCAACACTACCTATTTGGAGGTGATCTCTGCCCAGAGCAACCTGCTCAATGCTGAAATCTCTGAGGTAACTGATCAGTTCAATAAGATGCAGGCTGTAGTGAATCTCTACCAAGCCCTTGGTGGTGGCGCGAAGTAAATTGATAATTGATAATTGAAAATTTGAAAATTATGGCAAGTGAAATATCCCCCAAAGCCGAGATTTCGCCAAAGGCGAAGATAGGCGATAATTGTAAGATATTCCCCTTCGTGTATATCGAGGACGATGTGGTGATTGGTGATAATTGTATCATCTTCCCATTCGTCAGCATCTGCGATGGCTCACGCATTGGCAAAGGTAACAAGATCCATCAGGGTAGTGTGATAGCTGCTTTGCCTCAGGACTTCAACTTCCGCGGCGCTAAGTCGTATGTGGAGATTGGTGATAACAACGTGATTCGCGAGAATGTGGTTATTAACCGCGGAACCAACAAGGATGGCGTTACCAAGATTGGTAACAGCAACTTCATCCTCGAAGGCACGCACATCAGTCATGATACTGTCGTAGGTAACAACTGCGTATTCGGCTATGGCACCAAGGTGGCAGGCGACTGCGAGATTGGCAATGGTGTGATCTTCTCCAGTGGCGCCATTCAGAATGCCAATACCCGTGCAGGTGATCTCTCTCTGATCCAGGCTGGTTGTACGTTCTCTCACGACGTGCCTCCATATGTCATTGCCGGTGGTTCGCCTATGGAGTATGGTGGTCCTAACACCACGATGATGAAGTATGCCGGTATCAACGAGAAGGTGCAGAAGCATATCGCCAATGCCTACCGTCTGCTCTTCCATGGAAAGACGAGTGTCTATGATGTGATCAATCAGATCAAGGATCAGGTGCCCGATGGCCCTGAGGTTCAGAACATCATCCGCTTCCTCGAAAATACCAAACGAGGTATCATGTGTAAGTAATATTATCCCCGCAATAAAGGCCCTCGCAGCGCGAGGGCCTTATTGTTAGTAGGATGCAGAACAGGGAATCCCTGCTGCGATCACTCTGTCGCGTATGGCATCCAGTTGTTCATGCGTTGCCTTGAGCAGTCCCTGCGTAGGTGTCTCTCGGTCAATGGTGTATATCATCACCTGCTGAGGCTTGATATCCTTCACAGCCTCAAGCCATGGCGCTACGTATTCCTCACCTGTGTTATCCACCGATTCCCCCTTGCATTCTCCTCTCATGAACATCGTCTGGATAATGACGTGCCCCTTGAAGGCCTTCAGGCGCTCTATGATCAGGTTCACATCATAGGTGCCGTTAGGGTGGTCCACCTTATTTATATATATAGGGTCCACGGTGTCGAGTTTCAGAATGTTGTTGTCCACCTTCATCAGGGCATCATGTACCTGCTGGCGGTGAATCATCGTCGAGTTACTCAGCACCGAGACTTTCGCCTCAGGACAATACTGGTTGCGCAGACGGATGGTGTCGTCGATAATCTCGGCGAAATGCGGATGACAAGTAGGTTCGCCATTGCCAGCAAACGTCAGTACGTCAGGCAGTTGGCCCTCGGCCTTCATCTCCTTCAGTTTCTCTTCCAGTTTCTTGGCCACCTCCTCGCGTGTTGGCATAGGCAGGGTGGGGCGATGATCTTCGTTGAAGCCACACTCGCAATAGATGCAGTCGAAACTGCAAACCTTCCCGTCGGCAGGTAATAGGTTGATGCCTAACGAGATGCCTAAGCGGCGGCTGTGTACTGGGCCGAAAATCGGCGATGGATAGATAATTGTACTCATAACGGCTGCAAAGGTACAAATTAAATTAAGAATTTCGAGTGATAATTAAGAAAAATAGAAGAATATTTGGAAATCGCTTTAAAATGTTGTATCTTTGCACCTCGAAATTACGTACGTATTTTGAATCATTCATGAAAAGACGTAGAAAGACTACTGGCAACCGTCGTGGTGTGCAGTTGGTAACACTGTGTATTAGTACGGCGATGGTGCTGGTGCTGTTAGGTATGGTCGTGCTGTCGGTACAGACATCACGCAATCTGTCGCAGTGGGTTAAGGAAAACCTTACTGTGACTGTGATGCTGAGCGACGACGTGAGTGCCAATGGCGCCAAGACCCTGTGTCGTGACCTTTACCACAGGCCTTATTCCAAGAACATTGATTACATTAGTCGCGAACAAGCCTTGCAGGAACAGACTGAAGCCATGGGCTCCGATCCCTCGGAGTTCCTGGGTGTGAACCCCTTCCCTGCAACGCTCGAACTCCAGCTTCACTCCGATTATGCCAATCGCGACTCGCTCCGATGGATCGCTGCCGAGTTGAAAAAGAACGAGAAGGTAGCCGATGTGGCTTACCAGGTTGATCTGATGGATAGTGTGAATCGCAATCTGGCCAAGCTCAATCTGCTGTTGCTGGCTTTGGCCCTGTTGCTCACGTTTGTATCGTTCTCATTGATCAACAACACCGTGCGCCTCAGTGTGTATTCACGCCGTTTTGTCATTCATACCATGAAACTGGTGGGAGCCTCTTGGGGCTTTATCCGCCGTCCGTTCATGCGCCAGTCATTGGTGGTTGGTATTATTGCCTCGCTGATAGCCATTGCTGTTCTGGGCTTGTGCATCTATGGTCTCTATTATTACGAGCCCAATGTGCTCACAGTCATTACATGGCGCGAACTGACAATAACGGCTGTGGCTGTACTGCTCTTTGGTATCATCATTACGGCTACCTGTTCTTATATCTCAGTCAACAGGTTCCTCAAGATGTCGGCAGGAGAGTTGTATAAGATTTAAAGGTAAAAGGGTAAAAAAGTAAAAAGGTTAAAAATGGATAATAAGAATTTTGCATTCGACAAGGTTAACTACATTCTGCTGGCTGTGAGCATGGCAGTGGTAGTGATAGGTTTCCTGCTGATGATAGGACCTAATTCTTCTGATACGGCCTTCGAGCCCGACATCTTCAGTGCTCGTCGCATCAAGGTGGCTCCCGTGGTATGTCTCTTAGGTTTCGTGTCGATGATCTATGCCGTTGTCCGTAAACCAAAAAACTAAATTGTCAAATAGTAAATCGTCAAATAGTCAAATCAAACAATGGATTGGATACAAGCATTAATATTGGGAATTGTGCAGGGACTTACTGAGTACCTGCCCGTCAGTTCGAGTGGTCACCTCACGATCATCTCGCATTTCTTTGGCATCAACGGTGAGGAGAATCTGGAGTATACCGTAGCTGTTCATGTAGCCACGGTGCTTTCTACGCTCGTTATCCTGTGGAAGGAGATCGACTGGATTCTGAAAGGCCTCTTTAAGTTCGAGATGAATCCCGAGACCAAGTACGCCCTCAACATTCTGGTGTCTATGATCCCTGTGGGCATCGTGGGTGTATTCTTTAAGGATAAGGTTGAGGAAGCCTTTGGTTCCGGCCTGCTCATCGTGGGCGTCATGCTGCTGGTTACCTCCGTACTGCTCATTTTCTCCTACTATGCCAAGCCCCGTCAGAAGGAGCATATCTCCCTGTGGGATGCCTTTGTCATTGGTGTGGCTCAGGCCTGCGCCGTATTGCCTGGTCTCTCTCGTTCAGGTTCTACCATTGCCACTGGTCTGATGCTGGGCGACAAGAAGGAGAAGTTGGCTCAGTTCTCATTCCTCATGGTGATCCCCCCGATTCTGGGCGAGGCCTTGCTCGATATTCTGAAGGCAGCGAAGGGCGAGGATATCGTGAGTGAAGCCATTGGCGTATTCCCCCTCTGCATCGGATTCCTGGCCGCTTTCCTCTCAGGCTGCTTTGCCTGCAAACTCATGATTAATCTCGTGAAGAAGGGTAAGCTGGTTTACTTTGGTATCTATTGCGCCATTGTTGGTGCATCAGTATTGATCTATCAGCTGGCTCGATGAATTTCCAGGAAGGCGCGTTTATCTATATCAACAAACCTTACCGGATGTCGAGCTTTGGAGCCCTGGCACATATCCGCTATGTGCTCTCCAAGCGGCTTCATGTTAAGCGAGTAAAGATGGGACATGCGGGAACCCTCGACCCTCTGGCTACGGGTGTGCTGATACTTTGTACGGGTAAAGCCACCAAGCAGATCGAGTCGCTCCAACTGCAGTCCAAGGAGTATACGGCCACCCTTCAGTTGGGTGCCACCACGGCGAGTTTCGATCGCGAACATACCGTCGACTATACCTATCCCACGAAGCACATCACTCGGGAGTTGATCCTCCAGACGCTTCCTCAGTTTGTGGGAAATATCATGCAGCGTCCGCCCCTCTATTCCGCCTGTATGGTGGCTGGCGACAGAGCTTACGAGCTGGCTCGCAAGGGTGTGGAGATGGAGTTGGCAGCCAAGCCCATCCGTATCGATGAAATCGAACTGACCGACTTCGATCCAGAGCTCATGCAGATGAGCATCCGAGTGGCATGTGGCAAAGGCACCTATATCCGTTCGTTGGCTCGCGACATTGGTTATGCCCTCGGCAGTGGTGCATTCCTCACGTCGCTCTGCCGAACTCGTGTAGGCGATGTCCGTATCGAGGATTGCCTCACGTTCGATGAGTTCCCAGCCTGGCTGGAAGAGAAATTGTCAAATAGTGAAATAGTAAATTCGTAAAATAAAGATATGAAGTTATCACAGTTTAAGTTTAAGCTCCCTGAGGAGCAGGTTGCGCTCGAACCAGTTCAGCATCGCGACGAGTGTCGTCTGATGGTGCTCCACCGTAAGAGTGGGCGTATTGAGATGACCAAGAAGGATGAGAATGGCGAGGATCTCCTCGATGAGGAGGGCAATCCCGTTTATCTCGATTTCCGTAATATTCTCGATTATTTCGATGAGGACGACACCTTTATCTTCAACGATACCCAGGTGTTCCCCGCCCGTCTCTATGGTACCAAGGAGAAGACCGATGCCAAGATCGAGGTGTTCCTGTTGCGCGAGCTCAACCCCGACCTGCGTCTGTGGGATGTACTCGTAGAGCCGGCCCGTAAGATTCGTATCGGCAACAAGTTATTCTTTGAGGACGATGGTCCCATGGTAGCCGAGGTGATCGACAATACCACCAGCCGTGGACGTACGCTGCGTTTCCTCTACGACTGTCCTCACGATGAGTTCAAGCGTGAGCTCTATGCCCTTGGTGATGCACCGCTGCCCCGTTATATCATTGATCGTCGTGAGGCCACTGAGCAGGATATGGAGGATTTCCAGACTATCTATGCCAAGAACGAGGGTGCTGTTACGGCTCCTTCTACGGGCTTGCACTTCAGCCGTGAGCTCTTGAAGCGTATGGAGATCCGCGGCATCAACTTCGCCTATATCACCCTGCACTGCGGACTGGGCAACTTCGATGCCATCGAGGTGGAAGATCTCACGAAGCATAAGATGTCGTCCGAGCAGATGTTTGTGCATAAGGAGGCTTGCGATATCGTCAATAAGACTAAGCTGGCTGGTCATCGTGTGTGCTGCGTTGGTGTGAGCACAGCCCGTGCCACTGAGACGGCTGTAGGTACCGATGGTTTGCTGAAGGAGTACGAGGGTTGGACTAATAAGTTCATCTTCCCGCCTTACGAATTCGGCATGAGTAATGCCCTGCTTGGCAACTTCTATCATCCGGAGTCTACCATGATGATGACAGAGTGTTCCTTTGGTGGTTACGATCTCGTTTACGAGGGCTATAAGAAGGCCGTTAAGAATGGCTACCGTTTCGGTTGCTACGGCGATGCCTTGCTGATACTGGACGATTAGAGGTGAGAAGCTAGAGGTGAGAGGTGAGAGAATACATCAAGTGTATCTCGGTCTAGGTAGTAACCTTGGCGATCGGGAGGCGAATCTCCTGAAGGCCATCACTATGATTGGCGAACGAATAGGAAACGTCGTTCGCCAATCAACATTTATGGAAACCGAACCGTGGGGTTTTGAGTCTGAGCATTCATTTCTCAATGGTGTCATCCTCGTAGAAACCACCCTTACCCCCCGCCAACTCCTCCGTGCCACCCAAAAAATCGAGCGCGCCCTCGGCCGCAAAAAGAAATCTCTCACCTCTCACCCCATTCCCGAGCAAAGCTCGCCTACCCGTAGCCTTTCACCCCTCACCCCTAGAGAATACCACGATCGCCCCATCGACATCGATATCTTATTGTACGATGATCTGGAACTTGACGAGCCCGATCTCAAGATTCCCCATCCCCTCATGCACCAGCGCGACTTTGTTATGATTCCTCTCCAGGAACTCACTAAATAGCGAATCGTCAATGAACGAACAATATTCCGAACTTGTACAGTCCGTCTGTCAGATTGCCCGTCGGGCAGGAGCGTATATCCGCGACGAGCGCCGTAAGTTCTCCCTCGAACGGGTGGAACGCAAACATGCCCACGACTATGTGTCGTATGTCGACAAAGGCTCCGAGCAGCTCATCGTCAGTGCCCTGCGCGAGCTTCTGCCCGAGGCAGGTTTCATTACTGAGGAGGGACTTGCCGGCCACGATGCCGAGCAGTTGCTTTGGGTGGTCGACCCTCTCGATGGCACCACGAACTTCATCCACCAGTATGCCCCTTACGCTGTGAGCATCGCCCTCCTACAGGGGCGCGACATACTCGTTGGTGTGGTCTATGAGATCTGTGCCGATGAGTGTTTCTTTGCGTCGAAGGGTGGGGGAGCCTTCCTCAACGGTCAGCCCCTCCACGTCAGCTCGCAGCAGATTCAGGATGCCCTGCTCTGTCTACAGCTGCCATACAACAGCGACGCCTATAAGCCCGTCATCCATCACCTCATCGACACTTTCTATGGTCATGTGGGCAGTATCCGCATGTGTGGTTCCGCTGCCATGGCCCTCTGCAACGTCGCAGCAGGCCGCCTTGACGGCTATGCCGAAGCTTACATCGGCCAGTGGGACTTCATGGCAGGCAGTCTGATTGTACAGGAAGCCGGCGGCATAGTCACCGACTACTCTGGCTCCGATGATTTCACCCAGGGCAACAGTGTCGTCGCCACCAACGGCATCATCCAGCGCGACTTATTAACAGCATTAAGCGGTTGTAAGCAATAAAAAAAGCTCTGCGTTTTGCAGAGCTACTCTTTCATTAGTTTTCCCCCGCGGCAGCGGGGGGGAAATCTTCTAAGCAATAAAAAACCCTGCATTTCTGCAGGGCTTTTTTATTACTTACGAAGACCAAGTGCCTTGATGATTGCACGATAACGATTGATATCGTTATTGTACAGGTACTTCAGCAACTTACGACGCTTACCTACCAGCATGGTCAGTGAGCGAGCGGTGTTGTGGTCCTTGTGATTCTTCTTCAGGTGCTCAGTCAGGTGAGAGATACGGTAAGAGAAGAGAGCAATCTGTGCCTCTGCAGAACCGGTATCCTGGGCGCTCTTGCCATACTGACCGAAGATTTCCTGCTTCTTAGCTTTGTCTAAATACATAATTTAAAATGTGATTAAAATGTTTGTGCATAAACATCTTTCAGACGCGATTCTTGCCAATCACAGACGAGTTTACGTCGTCAGATGCATCGGATTTTCCGAAATGCGGGTGCAAAGGTACGACAATTTCTGCATCCCTCCAAATATTTCAGGCACGAATTACTCGAATTACGCGAAAAAATGACTCTTTTTTTAAAATATTCGTGAAATTCGTGAAATTCGTGCCTAAAAAGTTGTAACTTTGCACCCGCAAAACAGTTTTATATTTATGCAGGATATCAGAAATATCGCAATTATTGCACATGTAGACCACGGAAAGACTACACTTGTGGACAAGATGATGCTGGCAGGCAATCTCTTCCGTGAGGGACAGAACCTCAGCAATCAGGTGCTCGACGCTAATGATTTGGAGCGCGAGCGTGGCATCACTATCCTCTCAAAGAATGTTTCCATCAATTGGAAAGGTACGAAAATCAATATCATCGACACTCCGGGCCACTCCGACTTCGGTGGCGAGGTAGAGCGTGTGCTCAATATGGCCGACGGCTGCTTGCTGCTCGTCGATGCCTTCGAGGGCCCCATGCCCCAGACACGCTTTGTGCTTCAGAAGGCCCTTCAGATCGGTTTGAAACCCATCGTAGTGGTGAATAAGGTCGACAAACCTAACTGCCGCCCCGAGGAGGTTTACGAGATGGTGTTCGACCTCATGTTCTCACTCAATGCTACTGAAGATCAGCTCGACTTCCCCGTTGTCTATGGCTCAGCCAAGAACGGCTGGATGGGCGAGGACTACAATAAACCCACTACCGACATTACATATCTGCTCGATAAGATCATCGAGGTGATCCCTGCTCCCCAGCAGCTCGAGGGTACCCCCCAGATGCTCATCACCTCACTCGATTACTCCAGCTATCAGGGCCGTATCGCCGTGGGTCGCGTACATCGTGGCACGCTGAAGGACGGTATGCAGGTTACCATTGCCCATCGCGATGGTTCCATGGAGAAGACCAAGATCAAGGAGCTCCACACCTTCGAGGGCATGGGCCACGTACGTACCGATGCCGTGGAGTGTGGCGATATCTGTGCCGTTATCGGTCTCGAGAAGTTCGAGATTGGCGACACCATCTGCGATCTCGAGAATCCCGAGCCCCTGCCGCCCATCGCCATCGACGAGCCCACCATGTCCATGCTCTTCATGATCAACGATTCGCCCTTCTTCGGCAAGGAAGGTAAGTTTGTTACCTCGCGCCACATCAGCGACCGCCTGGAGAAGGAGCTCGAGAAGAACCTCGCCCTCCGTGTGGAGCAGTTCGAGGATAGCACCGATAAGTGGATTGTCTCAGGCCGAGGCGTGCTCCATCTCTCTGTGCTCGTCGAGACCATGCGTCGCGAGGGCTATGAGCTGCAGGTAGGTCAGCCACAGGTTATTTATAAGGAGATTAATGGCGTGAAGCACGAGCCCGTCGAGGAGCTCACCATCAATGTGCCCGAGGAGTTCTCATCCAAGATGATCGATATGGTCACCCGTCGTAAGGGCGAGATGACGTCGATGGAGTCACAGGGCGAGCGTGTCAACATTGAGTTCGACATCCCCTCACGCGGCATCATCGGTCTGCGTACCAATGTGCTCACCGCCTCTCAGGGCGAGGCCATCATGGCCCATCGCTTCAAGGAGTATCAGCCTTACAAGGGCGAGATCGAGCGCCGCGTCAATGGTTCCATGATCTCCATGGATACCGGCAATGCCTTCGCTTACGCCATCGATAAGCTGCAGGATCGCGGCAAGTTCTTCATCGATCCCGGTGAGGATGTCTATGCCGGTCAGGTGGTAGGCGAGCATGTTCACGACAACGACCTCGTGGTCAATGTCTGCAAGGCCAAGCAGCTCACCAACGTCCGTGCCTCGGGTACCGACGATAAGGCCCGCATCATCCCCAAGACCGTCATGTCGCTCGAGGAGTGTCTCGAATACATCAAGCAGGACGAGCTCGTGGAGGTAACCCCCAAGTCCATGCGTATGCGCAAGACCATCCTCGACCACGATCAGCGAAAGAAGGCAAACATCCAGAAGGGATAAACCAATAACTTATATATATGAAGAAGGTATTGTTACTGTCAGCCCTTGTGCTGGCTTCCGTAAGTGCCCTGGCACAACAGGTAGACTACACTATCAACGGTGTAAGTAGTGAAAATGGTATGAAGGTGTATCTCTACGATTACTTTTCGAGAGTCAACATCGACAGCACCCAGGTTCAGGACGGCAAGTTCCTCTTCAAAGGCAGTGCCGATCAGAACGTCCTGTTCAGCGTTCGTCCTACGAATGTCGATTGGGGTACCTTTATGTTCAACGATGGCACCCCCGTCCTCATCAACCTCAACGACAGCACCCTGAAGGGTTCGCCCGTCAACGAGCGCCTGGCACGTTACGATGTAGCCATCACAGGCCCTTACTCCCGTTTCGTTCATGAGGTTATGGCCATGAGCCCCGATGAGCAGAAAGCCAAGGAAGCAGAGTGGAGCCCCAAGCTCAATGCCATTGCCCAGAAGATGATCGCCGACATGGAGCAGATGTTCACTGACGAGGCGCAGACCATGATCCCCGCCGCCTTCTTCGATGCCTATTCAAACTTCTTGGGCCCTGAGGCTGCCCTGAAGCGCCTGGAGAGCAAGCCTGCCTACGCCAGTCATCCCATGGTGCAGAAGATGCAGAAAGCCCTCGAGACCGAGGTAGCCCGCGAGGCTAAGAAAGCTGCCTTCATCGGCCAGCAGTTCACCGACCTCGAGGAGGCCGATGTCGATGGCAACCTCCATAAGCTCAGT
The DNA here is from genome assembly GCA_902798285.1 of uncultured Prevotella sp. Taxonomy (GTDB): domain Bacteria; phylum Bacteroidota; class Bacteroidia; order Bacteroidales; family Bacteroidaceae; genus Prevotella. Next base: position 13,240 of record CADBVZ010000011.1, read on the forward strand.
GAGTACGTAGGTCAGGGCAAGTGGGTGCTTGTCGATTTCTGGGCCTCATGGTGTGGTCCCTGCCGTGCCGAGATGCCCAATGTAGTTGAGGCCTATGAAAAGTATCACGCTAAAGGCTTCGATATCGTAGGCCTCTCGTTCGACAGTAAGAAAGAGCCCTGGGTCAAGGCCATTGCCGATCTCAAGATGCCTTGGGTTCATCTGTCCGACCTCAAGGGCTGGCGCACCGTTGCCTCCAGCACCTATGGTGTCAACAGCATCCCCGACAACCTCCTGATCGATCCACAAGGCAAGATCGTAGCCCGCGGCCTCCGCGCCCAGGGCCTCCAAGATAAACTCAAAGAAATCTTCGGCGAGTAAACAAACAACAAATCCCCAATAATAATTAATCCCCAGCCAGTCGGCCGGGGATTATTGTTTGTGTGGATTGTAAAGAATATGTGCCTTAAAAAGTGTCTCTCTGTCTGCTCAAAATAGAGTTGCAAAGAGACTTTTTTGTTTCCTTTTTAGTTAAGATATGGCTGATTTGGAGTTTCCTCCGAGGAAACTATGACTTTAGACGTTCCTTTCTGGTGGTTTAGATAGTCTTTTCACCTGCTTTAGATAGTCTTTAAGAGTGGAAAAGATAGTCTCTACGACGGCAAAACAAGTTGTTTTGCTCTGAAAGAAAGCATTAAAACGAGCTATAAAAACTATCTATTTTTGTAACTCACATATTTTCAGTTACTTAGCGAAATGCGTCAAAAATCGCGTATTTGCAACCGATAGATGGCTTGCTTGCAAATACGTGATTCCTATAAGCTATTTTGTTAGATACTTTCGTAACACATAAGGGCCATGCTATGACTATCTTATGCGTCGGCGAAGAGTTTGCCGTCGGAGAGGGTGACTTGGAGTTTGGTGTACTCCGAGTGGAAATCGTTCTTGAGGCGATCGAGGTAGCGGGCGCACTCCCATTTGCACATGGGGAGGTCGTGGAGCAGATAGTTGCCACAGGCCTCGGGGCGGGTGGCTGGTACTTCATCCTGAGTGAGAATCCACTCCAGGCACTCGATGGTGAGCTGGCGCATATCCTCGACGGAGTATGTGCCCAGCATGATGATGTACATGCCAGTGAGACAGCCCATGGGGCCTACGTAAACCACATCGTCCTTGACCCGCGAGTTGCGGAACCAAGTGGCCATGAGGTGTTCGATACTATGAATGGCTGCGGGGGCTACGGCTGGCTCCTTGTTGGGCTCCGTGATACGCAGATCGTACGTGGTAAATCCTTTATCCTCACGCGAAACGTAAATACCGGGTTTTAGGTGAGTGTGGTCGATGGTGAAACTTTGAATAACTTCCATGATAATTTAGGGGTTAGGGGTGAGAGGTTAGGGGTGAGAGACTACAAACTTTCGATGAAAGTCTTGGTGGTGAGGAAGGACTTCTCGGCGACGGTGTCCCAGAAATTGTGATACTGCGAGGCATCGGTGTCGCGCAGGGGGATGTCGCTGATGAGTCGGAACGAGATGAAGGGTACCTTATAGATATGGCACACCTGGGCGATGGCGCACGACTCCATGTCGACGGCCTTGGCCTCGGGGAAGTGGGCGATGATCTCGCGCATCTTGTCCTTCGAATCGACGAACCAGTCGCCGGTAACGATCAGTCCAGGCTTGGCACCTGTGAGTTTGGCTTTCTCCAAGAGGTAGGGATCGGCCTGATAACGGGCGGGGAGGCCTTGCACCTGTCCATAGACGGTGGTTTCGTCGATGGCCTTGCCACAATATACATCGTGGTAGGTGAGTTCGGAACTAACCACCACATCCTGCAGATTGATGTCATCGCCATTGCCACCTGCACAACCTGAGGAGATAATGCAATCGGGCTTATACTGGCGAATCATCTCTACCGTCTGGATGGCGGCATTCACAGTGGCAATGCCACTCTTCTGGAGAATCACTTTGTCTTCGGGGAATAATGGACGGAGCTGCTTCAACTCCTTATCCATTGCTACAATCATTCCTATCTTCATAATTGAGAATTTAGATTTTAGAATTTAGAGGTCTGGCGCTGGCGGACGGCCTCGTACATGAGGATGGCGGCGGAGACGCTGACGTTGAGGGAATCGAGGCGACCCAGCATGGGGATGCGGATATGGGCATCGGCTGCCTGGCGCCACTGATCGGTAAGGCCTGTGGACTCGGTTCCCATGACGATGGCTGTGGCTTGGGTCATATCGTAATCGTAATACTCGTAAGAGTCCTGTAACTGGGCCGTGAGGATGCGCACGCCATGCTCCTTAAGGAAGGCGATGCACTCCTGAGAGGTGCACACAGCTGTGGGCACGCAGAACACGCCGCCGATGCTGGCTCGGATGACATTGGGGTTATATAGATCGGTCAGCGGATCGCAAACGATGAGGGCATCGACACCTGCTGCCTCGGCAGAGCGGAGGATGGCGCCCAGATTGCCGGGCTTCTCAACACTTTCCAGAACGATGATTAGGGGTGAGGGGTGAGGGGTGAGAGGTGAGAGATTACTCAAAGAGTGGGATTTGCATTTTACCACAGCAATCATTCCCTCGGTGGAGCCGCGATAGGCCATCTTTTCGTAGACCTGAGGGGTGACGACGGAGTGGGGGCGATCGATGGCGAGGCCCTCGAGGGCGAAGAGTTCCTTGATCTCGTAGCCACAGGCGATGCAATGCTCGATTTCGCGCTGACCCTCGACCACAAAGAGGCCTTCCTCGCGGCGCAAGGATGACTTCTGCTGAAGGGCCACAACGTGCTTGATACGGGCGTTCTGAACGCTGCTAATAATCGTTTCTTCCATATTTTTGCTGCAAAGGTACAAAAATTTAGGCACGGATTACACGGATTACACAGATTTTTTATACTTTTGCACACAGAAATAATAAAAATAGTATTCAATGATCAATATTCAATCGTCAATAAAGAAATGTCTGCCCGATGTGTTGGCAGTGTTATTGTTTGCCATTCTGGCCTTTGCCTACTTCTTCCCCGCTGATATCGAGGGGAGAATTCTGTATCGCCACGATGCCTCTGCAGGACGCGGTGCTGGTCAGGAGGGTATTGAGTACAGAGAGAAGACGGGCGAGCGCAGCCGATGGACAAACGCCCTGTTCGGAGGTATGCCTACTTACCAGATGGCGCCCTCGTATGGTTCGACGGAGGTGCTGACGAAGGCTGTGAATGCCTATCACCTGTGGCTGCCTGAGAACGTGTGGTATGTGTTTGCCTATCTGCTGGGCTTCTATATCCTGCTGAGGGCTTTCGACTTCCGTCAGCATCTGGCGGCCTTGGGTAGTATCATTTGGGCGTTCTCCACGTATTTCCTGATTATCATTGCTGCGGGCCACATCTGGAAGGTGTGGGCGCTGGCTTATCTGCCACCGATGATAGCCGGTATCGTGCTGGCTTATAGGGGCAAATACCTCTGGGGATTGTTGCTCACGGCTATCTTTACAGCCTTCGAGATCAATGCCAACCACGTGCAGATGACGTATTACTATCTGTTCATCATTCTGCTGATGGGCATAGCATGGCTGGTGGAGGCTATCAAGGAGAAGCAGATGGCGAGGTTCCTGAAGGCCACGGGTGTGGTGGCACTGGGTGCTGCCATCGGTGTGTGCATCAACCTGTCGAACCTCTATCATACGTGGGAGTACAGTCAGGAGTCGATGCGTGGCAAGAGTGAGTTGGTGAAGCAGAACTCAAGCAATCAGACTAACAGCGGTCTGGAGCGCGACTATATCACCCAGTGGAGCTATGGCATCGGCGAGACATGGACGCTGCTGGTGCCCAATACCAAGGGTGGTGCCTCGATGTCGTTATCGCAGAGTGAGAAGGCGATGGAGCATGCCCAGAGCGATTTCATGCCCATCTATCAGCAGTTGGGACAGTACTGGGGCGAGCAGCCTGGCACGTCAGGGCCCGTTTACGTGGGTGCCTTTGTGCTGATGCTCTTTATATTGGGACTGCTGATCGTGAAGGGTCCGATGAAGTGGGCGCTGCTAGCAGCTACCATTCTGTCGATACTCCTGTCGTGGGGTAAGAACTTCATGGGATTCACGGATTTCTTCCTCGACTATGTGCCGATGTACGCCAAGTTCCGTACGGTGGCGTCGATACTCGTCATCGCTGAGTTTACGATACCGTTGTTGGCGATGCTGGCGCTGAAGGAGCTGATGGACAAGCCCGAGCTGCTGAAGCCAAGAATGAAGTATGTTGGCATTAGCTTCTTGCTGACGGGTGGTATTGCCCTGCTGTTTGCGGTGATGCCGTCGATGTTCTTCGACAGCTTTATCTCGTCGAGCGAGTTGCGTGCCATCCAGAGTCTGCCGGCTGAGTATATCCAGCCGTTGGTGGCTAATCTGACAGAGATGCGTAAGGCCGTGTTTACGGCTGATGCCATGCGTTCGTTCTATATTATTCTGGTGGGTACAGGTGTGCTGCTGGCTGTTGTATTCGGCAAACTGAAGAAGGAGTATGCCGTGGGTATTATCCTGGTGCTCTGTCTTGTAGACCTGTGGACCGTGAATAAGCGTTATCTGAACGATGATATGTTTGTGCCTGAGGCAGAGCGTGAGGCTCCGCAGGCTAAGACGCAGACGGACGAGCTGATTCTGCGCGATCAGAGTCTGGACTATCGTGTGCTGAACCTCGCCTCGAACACGTTTAACGAGAACGAGACCAGCTATTACCATAAGAGCATCGGCGGTTATCATGCTGCCAAGCTGCGTCGTTATCAGGAGATGATTGAGCAGTATATCTCGCCAGAGATGCAGGCCCTGTTTGGTGCTGTGTCGAAGGCTGGCGGCGATATGACGCAGGTGAATGGCGACAGCATCTATCCCGTGCTGAACATGCTGAACACCAAGTACTTCATCTTCCCCTTGGAGGGTGGACAGACCGTGCCCATTCAGAATCCGTATGTTTACGGCAATGCGTGGCTGGTGGATAAACTGAGCTATGTCAGCAATGCCAACGAGGAGATGGACGCTGTGGGTAAGATAGACCTGAGGCATGAGGCTGTGGCTGATGCGAAATTCAAGGAGCAATTGGGTGAGGCTGTGGTACAGGATACAGCCAGCACCGTACAGATAACGGGTTATGAGCCTAATCGCCTGAACTACGAAGTGAACAGTGGCAAGGGTGGTGTGCTGGTATTCTCAGAGATTTACTATCCCGGATGGACGGCTACCGTTGATGGCGAGCCTGTAGAGCTGGGACGTGTGAACTATATCCTCCGTGCCATGAACATCAAGCCTGGTAAGCACCAGGTGGAACTGGCCTTCTTCCCCAAGACGGTGAAGACGACGGAAACCATCGCCTATGTGGCGTATGTTTTGCTGCTTCTCTTGATGATAGGCATGGGCGTAATGTATTGGCGCAAAAAGAAGGAGGCATGAAGAAACTCTTGTCATTGCCACCGAATCTGGTGGATGCATTTCATGACGTCACGGGACTGAATCGTGAGGAATACTTCGCCACCTGCGATCCCGTAGGCCATCGCTTAGGTAGTGGTGGAGGCACCACGTGGTTATTGGAAGAGGCTTGTCGGGCTGAGGCCGCTTCGTCGTTTGACGAATGGCTCTCTAGCGAGAAGCGCATTCTGATTCATGCTGGTGGACAGAGCAAGCGTCTGCCCAGCTATGCCGTTTCGGGTAAGGTGCTGATGCCTCTGCCCGTGTTCCGTTGGGAGCGAGGACAGAAGCTCTCGCAGAACCTGTTGAGCGTGCAATTGCCTCTCTACGAGAAGATGATGGCGATGGCACCTGAGAACATTCATACGATGGTGGTGAGTGGCGACGTGCTGATTCGTGCTACGCAACCCCTACAGCCCATCCCTGAGGCTGATGTGGTGTGCTATGGTTTGTGGCTCGATGCCTCCATCGCCAAGAATCATGGTGTTTTCGTGAGCAGTCGTCAGACGCCCTCTGTGCTGAAGCAAATGCTACAAAAACCCTCTGTTCAGACGCTGACAGAGATTCAGAAGGACCACTTCTTCCTGACGGATATCGGCGTATGGCTGTTGTCTGATAAAGCTGTAAAGTTATTGGCAAAACGCTCTTCAGCGGATCAAGGTAATCTCTCACCTCTAACCACTAACCCCTCACCTCTAAAAGAATACGACCTCTATGGCGAGTTTGGCTGTGCCTTGGGCACTGATCCTACCAAGCCCGATGGTGAAATATCCGATTTGAGTGTGGCTATTGTGCCCCTGAATGGTGGTGAGTTCTATCATTTCGGTACGTCGAAGGAGATGATCTCCTCGACGCTGAGGCTTCAGAATCTGGTGAACGATCAGCGCGAGATTATGCATCTGGATCGCAAGCCCCATCCCTCGATCTTTGTGCAGAATGCTGTGACGAAGATTGGTTTTACGGAGGAGAATAGCGATATTTGGATAGAGAACAGCTACGTGGGTGAGAAGTGGCATCTGACGCACGACCACGTGATAACGGGTGTGCCTGAGAACGACTGGGAGATCAGTCTGGAGCCAGGAGAGTGTATCGACGTGGTGCCTGTGGGCGAGAGCGATTACGAGGTTCGTCGTTATAAGATTGACGAACCCCTGAATAGCAATGAGCTGGCTGAGCGTGCTAACCTGCGCAGACTCTTTGCCCAGCGGAGTGAGTATCGTAAGCAGAACTGGAGTGCGCTGGCCAAGAACTGGAACCATAGTGTGTTCTATCAGCTCGACCTTGCTGACGCTGCTTTTGAGTTTGAAAAGAATCATATCCCCATGCCACCAGCATTGCCAGAGGATGCACCCCTGATGACGCGTATCCACGATGCTATGTTCCGTGACGACAGCGAGAAGGCGTTTGCCTTGCTGCGTGAGGGATTATGTTCTGTTCCAGCCTCTCGGCAGGAACAGAAACCAGTGCTGAGCGTGGCAGACGATCAAATAGTATGGGGTCGTTCACCTGTGCGTATCGATATTGCTGGCGGATGGACGGATACACCTCCATACTGTCTGATGGAAGGTGGTCATGTGATTAACCTTGCCATCGAACTGAATGGACAACCGCCTTTGCAGACATACGTTCGTCCCTCAAAGGAACCTCGTATCGTGCTCCGTAGCATCGATCTGGGTGCTGTGGAGGTAGTGGAGACGACGGAACAACTCACAGACTTTATGCATGTGGGCTCGCCCTTCTCCATCCCCAAGGCTGCATTAGTATTGGCAGGCTTTGGACGCCAGAACCTGAAGCAGGAACTGGAAGCTTTTGGCGCAGGAATTGAGTTGACATTGCTCTCTGCCATCCCTGCTGGTAGCGGACTGGGCACATCGAGCATTCTGGCTTCGACCGTATTGGGAGCCTTGAACGATTTCTGCGGTTTGGGTTGGGATAAGAATGAGATAGGTCGACGTACACTGATTCTGGAGCAGATGCTTACCACGGGTGGTGGTTGGCAGGATCAGTTTGGTGGTGTGCTTGGAGGTGTGAAACTCTTGCAGACGGGCAAGGGCTTCCATCAGAGTCCGCAGGTGCGCTGGTTGCCCAACGACCTCTGGACGCAACCGGAGTATAAAGCCTGTCACCTCTTGTATTATACGGGTATTACACGAACTGCCAAGAGTATCCTGGCAGAGATTGTAAGACGGATGTTCCTGAACCATGGCGACGAGTTGCGCTTGTTGCGCGAGATGAAGGAGCACACGATGGATATGTACGAAGCCATTCAGCAGAACGATTTCGCAAGGATGGGTATGCTGGTGCGTAAGACGTGGCAGCAGAACCAGCAGCTCGACAATGGCACGAATCCCCCAGCTGTGGCTGCATTGACGGATTTGATTGATGACCTATGTCTGGGTTACAAACTCCCAGGTGCTGGTGGAGGAGGTTATCTCTATATGATAGCCAAGGATCCTGAGGCTGCTGTGCGTATCAAACAGATATTGGGCGAGCATCGACTGAATAAGAATGCCCGTTTTGTGGATATGACGTTGTCGACAAGTGGACTGCAAATCAGCAGGAGCTGATTATATTCAGAAGTGAGTGGTGAGAGGTGAGTGGTTAGAGAAATGACTGGAGGCAGTATTATGGAATTTCGAACTATTGTTGATGTTCCGAAGCCTGATTTTGAGATCGGGGTAGGCGAGGAGATACTCTTCGTGGGATCTTGCTTTGCCGATAGCATTGGCAAGAGGTTCCAAGAGGAGATGTTCCGTGCCACGGTGAATCCCTTTGGCGTGATGTATAACCCCGCCAGCATCCTGCATACGATAGAGAAATGGCAGGGTAAATGCCAAACCGCATTTCTCACCCTCGGCACTAATCACGTATATAGATTGAAGGAAACGGGCGAAATTGTGGATAATTGTCAGAAGCGTCCAGCCTCGCTCTTTACGGAAGATGAACTCACAGTGGATGAGTGTGCGGACTATCTGCAGCAGGCCATCAAGATTCTTCGCGATAAGAACCCAGAGGTAAGGGTGGTTCTTACCGTCAGTCCCATCCGCTATCGCAAATATGGTTATCATGGTTCACAACTATCGAAAGCTACGCTGTTACTCGCAATCGATAAAATGGTCAATGGTCAATGTTCAATGGTCAATGTTTGCTACTTCCCCGCTTACGAGATTGTGAATGACGAGCTGCGCGACTATCGTTTCTATGCAGAAGATATGTTGCACCCCTCGGCTCAGGCTGTGGAATACATCTGGCAACGACTCTCCGAAGTGTACCTGAGCGATGAGGCCAAGGCATTTCTAACGGAATGGGCTCCCCTGAAAGCAGCCCTGAATCACAGGCCTTTCGATGCAGAATCGGAAGATTATAAGGCTTTTATGCATAAAACTATGTTAAAAGTAGACGAGTTACAGAAAAAATACCCTACCTTTGCAATAGAAAAATAAAAAGGAAAGATGAAATACAGTATTGAGAAAGTAACGACGTTGATAGGTGCTCGCAGGATTGGCGAGGCCGACGCCCAGATAGGATGGCTGTTGACGGATAGCCGTTCACTTTGTTTCCCTGAGGAAACCCTGTTCTTTGCTTTGCGTTCATCGCGCAACGATGGTCATCGCTATATAGCCGACCTCTATCGTCGTGGCGTGCGCAACTTTGTGGTAGAAAGCAAATCGCTCACCACTCACCTCCCATCGCTTGACTCTTATCAGGATGCCAATTTCCTGATAGTGCCCTCGCCCTTGGCTGCCCTGCAGCGATTGGCTGAGCGTCATCGCGACGAGTTCGATGTACCCATCGTGGGTATCACGGGTTCTAATGGTAAGACCATGGTGAAGGAGTGGCTCTATCAGTTGCTGTTGCCCTCGCAGAAGATTGTACGTTCGCCTCGTAGCTATAACTCCCAGATAGGTGTGCCCCTCTCGGTATGGTTGCTCAACGAGCAAACGGAGGTGGGTATCTTCGAGGCAGGTATCTCGCAACCCGGAGAGATGTTTGCTTTGCGCGATATCATCCAGCCTACCATTGGCGTACTCACCACACTGGGTCCTGCCCATCAGGAGAACTTCCGCTCGATGGAAGAGAAATGTATGGAGAAACTCGAGCTGATGCACGATACCGAGGCGATGGTGTATTGCTCGGATAACGACATCGTGAGTCGCTGCATCCGTAGGATGGACTATAAGGGCGAGAAGATCTCCTGGTCTATGTGCGACGATCAGGCTGCCCTCTTCGTCAAAGAAGTAAAGCCTCTAACCCCTAACCACTCACCCCTAACCACTCAAATTACCTACATTTGGCAGCAGGAGGAAAATTGTTATACCATTCCTTTCATCGATGAAGCCTCTATCGAGAACTCCATCACCTGTGTCGCTGTGGCACTTTACATGGGATTAACCCCCAGCCAGATAGCCACTCGTATGCCCAAGCTTGAGCCTGTGGCCATGCGACTGGAAGTAAAACAGGGACAGCGTGGTTGCGTGCTCATCAATGACTCGTATAATTCGGATATCAATTCGCTCGATATCGCCCTCGACTTCATGAATCGTCGAGAGGCTTCCAAGAAGACGCTCGTGTTGAGCGATATCTTCCAGACGGGTTCTACCCCTGAGGCCCTCTATGCCCAGGTAAGCGAGTTGGCTGTAAAACGTGGCATCGACAAGTTCATTGGTATTGGTCCGGAACTCACGGCTCAGGCCGATAAGATTCAGATAGCCGATAAGGCCTTCTTTGCTGATGTGCCCCATTTCCTCTCCAGCGAGGCTTTCTCAGCCCTGCGCAATGAACTGATTCTGCTAAAGGGTGCTCGTCCCTTTGGTTTCGATCAGATTACGGAGCAGTTGGAGCAGAAAGTGCATGAAACCATCCTCGAGGTGAACCTCAATGCGGTGGTGGAGAATCTGAATTACTATCGCTCGTTCCTGAAGCCCGATACCAAGATGGTGTGCATGATCAAGGCCGATGCCTATGGCGCTGGTGCTGTGGAGATAGCCAAGACGCTGCAGGATCAGCGTGTGGATTATCTCGCTGTGGCTGTGGCCGATGAGGGTGTCACCCTCCGCAAGGCAGGAATCACAGCCAATATCATGATTATGAATCCTGAGATGACAGCCTTCAAGACCATGTTCGACTACGACTTGGAGCCTGAGGTGTATAGCTTCCGACTGATGGATGCCCTCATTAAGGCGGCTCGTAAGGAGGGTATCACTGGCTGGCCCGTACATATTAAGTTTGATACAGGTATGCATCGCCTGGGCTTCGACCCTGTGGATGATATCTTCAAACTCGTGGATCGCTTGAAGCATCAGACGGCTATCATCCCTCGTTCGGTATTCAGCCATTTCGTAGGTTCCGACAGCGATGGCTTCGATGAGTTCTCTGCCAAGCAGTTTACACTCTTCAAGGAGGGTAGCGATCAGCTGCAGGCAGCCTTCAGCCATCATATCTTGCGCCACATGGATAATTCCGCTGGCATCGAGCACTTCCCCGAGCGTCAGATGGATATGTGTCGTCTGGGTATTGGCCTCTATGGTGTTGATCCACGCGACAATCGCATCCTCCATACCGTTTCTACGTTGAAGACCACTATTCTTCAGTTGCGCCATGTGCCTGCTGGCGAAACGGTAGGTTATAGTCGTAAGGGCAAGATAGAGCGCGACTCTGTGATTGCTGCTATTCCTATTGGCTATGCCGACGGATTGAATCGCCATCTGGGCAATCGCCACTGCTATTGCTTGGTAAAGGGGCAGAAGGCTGAGTACGTGGGTAATATCTGTATGGATGTGGCCATGATCGACGTGACTGATATTCCCTGCGTTGAGGGCGATCAGGTGGAGATATTTGGCGAGAACCTCCCCGTTACCGTTCTCAGCGACACACTCGAAACCATCCCTTACGAGGTGCTCACAGGTGTCTCAAATCGCGTAAAACGAGTCTATTTCCAGGATTAAAACTGGAAAATTACTGAAAAATGTAGTTTTTACACCTCTATATTCCGTCCACTTTTTGGATGAGACATTGTAAATGTAACGATCTGGGAAACAGGTCGTTACATTTTTTAATGTCCTCTATCTATCCACTTTTCGGTTTAATCGCCGAGATTTGGGTTGCTTTTTTTCATAATTTTGCACCAGAAAACCAAATTAGAGGTCAATTCTAACTTATAATTAAATCATTTAATAAACAAAGTATGAAAAAAAGCAGGTTAATGATGATGTTGTTGGCGCTGATGGTGTCAGTGGCATCTTTCGCTCAGGGAATCCTGGGTACTGTGATCGACGATTTCGGAGAACCCGTTATCGGAGCCTCCGTTGTCGAGAAAGGTAATCCTCAGAACGGAACCATCACTAACATCGATGGTCAGTTCACGCTGAAGGTCAGCGAGGGTACACCTATTATTATTAGTTATATTGGTTACACTTCTCAGGAAGTGAAGGCCAGTAGTAACATGCGCATTACGCTGAAGGAAGACGCCCAGACACTTCAGGACGTTGTGGTCATCGGTTATGGTGTGCAGAAGAAGAGTGTGGTAACGGCTTCCATCGCCAAGGTGAGCGCAGACGACCTGAATGGTACGGCTCCCGTTCGTATGGACAACGCCTTGAAGGGTTTGGCAGCCGGTGTAAACGTTACTTCTTCGTCAGGTCAGCCTGGTGCTGCCTCGCGCATACGCATACGTGGTGTGGGTACCGTTAATAATAGTGACCCTCTCTACATTGTAGACGGTATGCCTATTGAGGGAGGTTTCGACTACATCAATCCCAGCGATATCGAGAGTATCGAGGTGCTGAAGGATGCAGCCTCAGGTGCCATCTATGGTGCTCGTGCTGCTAACGGTGTTATCCTGGTTACTACCAAGAAGGGTAAGTTGGGTAAGATGACTGTCAACTACAACTTCTCTCAGGGTTGGCAGACAGCTTGGAAGCATCGCGATGTGCTCGACGCTACCGGTTATATGATTATGCAGAACGAAGGTCTGGTAAACGCAGGACAGGCTCCTAAATATGCCGATCCTTACAATGTAACCACCAATACCGATTGGCAGGATCTGCTGTTCAATGACAACGCTCCTGTACAGAATCATGAGGTTACCCTGAGTGGCGCCTCTGAGAAAGTGAACTATTACTTCTCACTTGGTTACTACGATCAGGAAGGTATCGTAGGTGGTAACTATGGTCATTCAAACTATAACCGTCTGACACTGCGTGGTAACTTCAACTTCAACGTGTTCGATGTTACCAAGGAGCGCAACTGGCTCAATAAACTCGATGTACAGGTGAACCTGAGCTATGCCCGTGTTAAGAACGCCGGACTGGATGTGAACTCTCAGTGGGGTAATGAGATCGGTTCTGCCCTTGCTCTTCCCCCAGTGATTGCTCCCTATGTGTATGGTCAGGATGCTCAGGACCAGATAAACTATTATTCTTCTACCTATCCCGATGAGTATGTGCCCATGTACGATGGCGACAAGCTGCTGAACATCCCTGGCGCTGGCTTCAACGAGATGGCCAACCCGCTGGCATCATTCCAGTTGCCTACCACTAATTACTGGAGCCATAAGTTCGTGAGCAACTTCTCTGCAACCCTTGGTATCTGGGACGGTCTGAAGTATCGCGTGAGCTACAGCACAGACATGTCATTCTGGGGTAACGAGAGTCACGCCGTTCCTTACTGGATCTCGCCCACCAAGCATCGTAACTATTCTTCAGCTTCTATGGAGAGCGATCGTGGTACTGTTTGGCAGTTGGAGAATGTGCTCTCTTACGACAAGACCATCAAGCAGCACACCTTTAACATTGTGCTGGGTCAGAGTGCCTTCGAGAACTCTGGTTGGACACTGGGTGCATCGCGTAATAACCTGAAGGATTACAGCAAGCCTTGGATCAATGCTGCCACTGGTCTCGCTGCTGATGGCGATCGTGACGGATGGGGTGGTCCTGGCGTGAAACACACTATGTCTTCACTCTTCGCCCGTCTGAGCTATAACTTCGATGAGCGTTACATGGTTCAGGCTACGATCCGTCGTGATGGTTCAAGCCGCTTCGGTACCAATAATAAGTATGGTACTTTCCCCTCTGTATCACTGGGTTGGAACATCATGAACGAGAGTTTCATGAAGAAGACCAACGACTGGCTGAACAACCTGAAGTTGCGTTTCAGCTGGGGTAAGAATGGTAATGATAACATTGGTGACTTCCGCTATACCGTGCTGACACAGGGTGGTAACAACTACGGCTTTGGTATGGCTGGTGGCGAGAAGGAGCAGACCAGCTCAAAGGCTAGCGGACTGGCTAACCCCGACCTGAAGTGGGAGGAGAGTGAGCAGTACGACCTGGGTGTTGACTTCGGTTTCCTGAACAACAAGCTGACCTTCACCGTCGACTGGTTCAAGAAGAAGACCAATGGTATGCTGAAGGATATGAACATCCCTTCATACGTAGGTGAGTCGAAGCCTATCGGTAATGTAGGTGATATGGAGAACACTGGTATCGAGTTCGAGCTTGGTTATAAGTTCAACATCTCCGACGCTAAATTCGCAATCAAGGGTAATGCCTCTTATTTGAAGAACAAACTGGTGAAGCTGGGTAATGCTGCTGGTTTCGCTACATACGATAACGTATCTAACTTAGGCAACATCTCTCGTGCTGAGGCTGGAGAGCCTTTCCCATACTTCTGGGGGTATAAGACTGATGGTATCTTCCAGAACTGGGAGGAGGTTCAGAGCTATACCCACGACGGACAGATGATTCAGCCCGATGCACGTCCTGGATTCGTACGCTTCGTTGACGTGAACAACGATGGTGTCATCGACGATGCCGATCGTACGAAGATTGGTAAGGGTACTCCCGACTGGACCTTTGGTGCTACATTCAATGCAGCTTGGAAAGGCTTCGACTTCATGATGTTCTGGCAGGGAACATACGGCAATGACATCTTCGATGCTACCCGTCGTCTCGATCTGCCTTCTATCAACCTTCCTTCTTGGTTCCTCGGACGCTGGACGGGTGAGGGCTCTTCTAACAAGTATCCCATCTACATCCAGGGCGATGCTACCAACTGGCAGGCTTCTGACCTCTATATCCACGATGGCAGCTATATTCGCCTGAAGAACATCGAGCTGGGTTACACCATCCCCGAGTATCTTACAAAGAAGGCCTTCATCAGCCGTCTGCGCCTCTATGTAGCTGCTGAGAATCTGCTCACCTTCACCAAGTACTGGGGCTTCGATCCTGAAATCTCTTCAGCTGCCACCTCTTGTGGTGTTGACTTTGGTGTATATCCTCAGCCTCGCACATTGCGCGTAGGATTTAACCTCACGTTCTAAGTATTTAAGAAATAAGATTTAAGAATTAAGAGTTATGAAAGCAAATAAGATATTATTCGGAATGCTTGCAGCCTTGGCTATGACCAGCTGTCAAGACAGCTTCCTGGAGGTGACAAGTCCTACCGATACCTTCATCGAAGAATACTACACCACGAAGACCTCACTCGACGAGGCGCTGGTGGCTGCATACGCACCCCTCCATTGGTACGATTATGGATCAACCTATCAGTATAATGCCCTGAACTTCATCTCTGAGTTCATGAGCGACGATATGTATCCCAATGGCAGTAGTAATACTGACCAGCCCATGCTGCAGCTGATGTTCAACTACTCTTGCACTCCCGTGGTTTGTCTCACAGGTGTGTGGAGCGACAGCTACAGTGGCGTGAAGCGCTCTAACGATGTCCTGCAGTATTGCGACTGGGTAGAGCAGGCTGGTAACATCAGTGCTTCCGAGCGTGCTGACTACGAGGCTCAGGCCCGTCTGCTCCGAGTGTTCTATTACTTGCAGCTTTGGAAGTTCTATGGCAACGTTCCTTGCTATTTCGAGAATCTTCAGGCTCCCTACATCTCAGAGCAGCTCACAGCTGACGAGGTTTACGCCAAGGTGATCGAGGAACTCGAGAGCATCATCGCTACGGGTGCCCTGAAGGACGACTATCCCGCTGAGGCGAAAGGTCATGTAACAAAGCCTCTGGCTTATATGATCTATGCCGAGATGGTGATGATCCAGAACGATAACAGTCGTTATGGCAAGGCTCTGAGTTATATGCAGGAGCTCATCAGCAGTGGTCGCTACCAGCTGACTCCTAGCTATCAGGCTATTTGGGATGAGGCCAGCGAGTGGAATGCTGAGTCAATCTTTGAGATCAACTACTTCGACGATAACTCCGTACGTGGTTGGGGTAACCAGTTGGCAGCAGGTGGTGCCGTATACCCCCGTCTGCATGGTCCACGTAGCTGGAAGGCTAATGCTGGCGATCCTTTCGAGGATGTTGATGCTGGTTGGGGCTTC
This sequence comes from uncultured Prevotella sp., assembly GCA_902798285.1. Taxonomy (GTDB): domain Bacteria; phylum Bacteroidota; class Bacteroidia; order Bacteroidales; family Bacteroidaceae; genus Prevotella. The sequence goes on from CADBVZ010000011.1 coordinate 29,005, forward strand.
AGTGCTATCCCCCTGCACTCTGTTGCCAGCTTCGAAGAGGGCGATATCCGTAAGGAATTCTCTGCTTTCGATCTGAATGCCCATGGCACCAGCGATGATCCGGGTTGGATGGCTACAGGCTACTGCCTCTATAAGTATATGTGTCGCAAGAGCAATAACAAGGATCAGAAGGCCGATGCCGACCTTGGTTTCAATAACAACCTGCGCGTATACCGCTATGCTGAGACTCTGCTGAATGCTGCTGAACTGTTGCTGAAGACTGGTGGAAATGCTGGCGATGCTGCCAAGTATGTGAATGAGGTTCGTGCTCGTGCTGGTCTGAAGGCTCTCAATGGTGTAACTGAGGACGATATCATCAACGAGCGTCGTCATGAGTTCATGGGCGAGGGTAAGCGTTACTTCGACCTCGTTCGTACTGGTAAGGCTGCCAGCGTGCTGACTCCTGCCAACGATGGTGGTGGCTATCGCACCAAGGCTTGGAGCACCGATGTACGTTATCTGCCCATTCCGCAGGATAACATCGACGCTGCCCAGGGTACACTCAAGCAGAATGGAAGCTATTAATGAATTGAAAATTGATAATTGAAAATTGATAATTATGAACAAGATATTTAAATACATTGGCAGTTCACTGATGGTGGCCATGGCCCTTGTTTCCTGTTCGCCTGAGACCTTCGACGAGCCTAAGCAGAGTGGTATCCCCTCCATTTCGAATGTGGACATCGATATGAATGTGGACCAGAGCGTGAACCAGGCCACCTTCAAAGTGGCCAACATGCCCAAGGAAACTTATCCCATCTGGGTGATCAATGGCACTCAGTATTCTACGCTGAACCCCATGAACTGGTCGAACAGCAAGGCTGGTACTTACGATGTTGAACTTCGTCTGGGTAATCGCAATGGCTTCAGCCAGGGTAGCATCACCAAGAGCTTTACCTTCGAGAAGTCACAGGTCGACTTTACCCCTTACATCAATCGCATCTCTCGCACATGGCGTATCGATTACGCCCAGCAGGGTCACATGGGTTGTGGCGAACCAGGTAGCGATGGTAGCAACTGGTGGAGTGCAGCTCCAAACGATAAGGCCGACTGGGGTGTTTACGACGATCGCATTACCTTCGATGCCTCTGGCTCTTACAACTACAATCCAGGTGATGGTGGCACGATGTATGTGAACACGGGCTGCTCCGTATTCCCTGAGTTCAATACTAATGATGGCAATGACTTTATGGCCGATGTCAACGAGCAGACCACCAGCTATTCGTTCGATGTAGATGGTGAGAAGATTCAGCTTAAGTTGGCTCCCAACAGCTACTTCCCCTATATCTCTGCCGACGACCAGTTGGGTAATCCCGTCTTCACAGTGTCTAAGCTTACCAATACCGAGATGGTGCTCCTCTATGAGGGCAATGGTATCACTTGGCGCTTCATGCTCACCAGCAAGGACGAGGGCGAGGAAGCTCAGCCTGAGGCTAAGGTTGATTGGGATTATGCATCAGCTGCTAACCTCTGGAAGGCTGTCGATGAGGGTTCTGCTTTCGAAGCCATGGGTTACTATTTTGCTGACAACAACTGGAGTCCTATCGCTTACACGGAGGCAACCCATACTGGCGATGCTTACGAGTTGACACTCCCCGAGGGTCTTGGTGGCAGCCAGTGGCAGGGTCAGTTCCACATCGATACCAAGCTCACAGCATCAGCTTCGAAGACCTATAACTTCTATATGGTGATGGAGTCCGATCAGGATCTGCTTGGTGTAACCTTCAAACTTACCGATGCTGGCGATACCAACTTCTTCATCGAGGAGCGCAACAATGTTGCTGGTGGCACACCGTTCGTGCTGAAGCGCGAGGGCGTTACCTTGAAGGAGGGAACCGATGCCACAGCCATCCGTCTGTTCTTCGACTTCGGAGGCTCTCCCGCTGGTTCTCATATCAAGATCAGCAAGATCTATCTCGAGGAGGCTGTTCCCATGAACTACGACGATCCCGATAACCTCTGGAAGGGTGTCGACGATGGTACTGTAGGCATGGAGATGGGTTACTACTTTGCTGATAACAACTGGAGTCCCATCGCTTACACAGAGGCCACCCATAGTGGAGACGCTTACGAGCTTACACTCCCTGAGGGCCTTGGTGGCAGCCAGTGGCAGGGTCAGTTCCACATTGATACCAAACTCACTGCTTCAGCTTCGAAGACTTACAACTTCAAGATGGTGATGGAGGCCGATCAGGATATGTCTGGTGTAACCATCAAACTGACTGATGCTGGCGATACCAATTTCTTCTGCGAAGGTCGTCATGACATCCCTGGTGGCGAGAAGTTCATCTTCACCCTGAAGGGTGCTTCCTTAAAGGAAGGTACCGATGCCTCAGCCATCCGTCTGTTCTTCGACTTTGGTGGCTCACCTGCTGGCACCCACATCAAGATCAGCCAGATTGTATTCAAAGAGAATTAAGATTTAAGAATTAAGATTTTAGAGTGAAAAAATTCATGTTGAATAGTATTATTCTCTCTCTCGCCGCAGCCTTTATCGGCTGTGGTGGGAGCGGGGAGGATTCCGAGCCTGCTGGCATCGTTCTGACCGTCTCGCCCGAGAGTATCAGCGCCCCTGCTGAGGGTGGTACTTATACTGTCAATGTCTCGACTACGGGACAGGAGTGGGGCACAGCTGTGGGCAACGACTTCTTCACTGTAAAAACCCAGGGTACGACAGCCCAGGCGGGTACCCTTACCATCACGGTTCCTGCTAATCCTGTGGCTGAGACCCGCTCTGGTGCTGTTACGGTGATGTCGGGAAGTGCCCGTAAAACGGTAACTGTTACCCAGGCTGCTGCTGAGAAAGCTGCCTATTACGCTCCCGAGGGCTACTACCTGGTGTGGCAGGATGAGTTTAACGAGGGTACGGAGTTGAACAAGGTCGATTGGACCCACGAGGTGCAGAACAGCGGTTGGGTGAACCACGAACTCCAAAACTACGTGAACCACACCACCCCCAAAGGACGTCACGTCACAGAGTTGATGGATGGCAAGTTGCTCATCCACTGCTTCAAGGAGGATGGCAAGATTTATTCTGGTCGTGTGTATGCCCACGTGAAGGAAGGTTGGAAGTATGGCTACATCGAGGCTAGCATCAAGTTGCCCAAAGGTAAGGGCACATGGCCTGCTTTCTGGATGATGCCAGTGAACTTCCACTCCTGGCCTGCCGATGGCGAGATTGATATCATGGAGGAAGTGGGCTATCACCCCGACTTCGTATCGTCGAGTCTGCACGCCAATGCCCATGTGCACTCTAATAATACTCAGGTCACTCACGAGATGTATTGCAAGGGTGCTGAAGGCGAGTTCCATACCTACGCCATCGAGTGGACGGCTCAGAACATCACCACCTACGTTGATGGTAAGGTGCAGCTCTCTTACGACAACAAGGGCTTGGGTCGCGATGATTGGCCATACAACGATCCCTTCTACGTCATCTTCAACCTCGCATGGGGTGGTGACTGGGGTGGATCACAGGGTGTCGACGAGAATGCCCTCCCTGTAACAATGGAAGTTGATTATATTCGTGTATTCCAAAAGAAATAAACAATGAAGAAACTGTTAGTAACAGTCATAGCAAGTATGAGTCTGAGCCAAGTTATGGCTCAGAACATACCTGTCTATCTCGACGAAAGTAAGCCAATAGAGCAACGTATCGACGATGCACTCAGTCGTATGACGCTCGAAGAAAAGATAGCCGTGATTCATGCCCAGTCTAAGTTCTCCAGCCCTGGTGTGAAACGCCTGGGATTCCCCGATATGTGGACGGATGATGGTCCTCATGGCGTACGTCCCGATGTACGTTGGGACGAGTGGGAACAGGCTGGTCAGACCAACGATTCGTGTGTGGCATTCCCAGCCCTCACTTGTATGGCTGCCACATGGAATCCTCAGATGGCCCGTCTCTATGGCGAGAGCCTTGGCGAGGAAGCCCTCTATCGTGGCAAAGCCATGATTCTGGGTCCTGGCGTCAATATCTATCGCACCCCGCTGGGTGGTCGTAACTTTGAGTATATGGGCGAAGACCCCTGGCTGGCCTCTCGCATGGTGGTGCCTTATATTCAGGGCCTTCAGTCCAAGGGTGTTTCTGCTTGCGTTAAGCACTATGCCCTTAACAATGATGAGGAGTATCGCCATCAGGTGAATGTTGCCATCTCCGATCGTGCTTTGCACGAAATCTATTTGCCCGCCTTCAAGGCAGCCGTTACCGAGGCTGGTACTTGGGGCATCATGGGCGCCTACAATCTGTATAAAAACCAACACAATTGCCACAATCATATCCTCCTGAACAAGATTCTGAAGCAGGACTGGGGCTACGATGGAGTCGTAGTGAGCGACTGGGGTGGATGCCATCATACTGAGGAGGCCATCACCAATGGTCTCGACCTCGAGTTTGGCTCCTGGACCGATGGTCTCACCATGGGTGCTACCAATGCTTACGATAGCTATTACCTCGCCCTGCCTTACAAGCGACTCATTCAGGAAGGAAAGTACTCTACGAAGGAGCTCGATGAAAAAGTTCGTCGTGTACTCCGTCTGTTCTATCGCACAACTATGAATCGCCATAAGCCTTATGGCTTCCTCTGCTCAGAGAGTCATTATGATGCAGCCCTGAAGATTGCCCAGGAGGGCATCGTGCTGCTCAAGAACGAGGGTAATCTCTTACCTCTCACCATTCCCGAGCAAAGCTCGCCTACCCGTAGCCTTTCTCACCTCTCACCTCTTAAAAAAATATTGGTGGTGGGCGAGAATGCCATTAAAATGATGACCGTAGGCGGAGGCTCCTCCTCGCTAAAGGTGCAGAAGGAGATCCTTCCGCTCGACGGCATCCGCGATCGCTTCAGGGGTGTTGAGGTCGACTTTGCTCGTGGTTACGTGGGCGATACTGTCCAGAGTTATAATGGCGTCACAGTGGGCCGTTCGCTCTATGATCTGCGCTCTGCCGATGAACTCATCGCCGAGGCTGTGGAGAAGGCCCGTCAGGCCGATGTGGTCATCCTCTTTGGTGGACTCAACAAAAGCAACCATCAGGATTGCGAGGGTCACGATCGCCAGCAGTATGAGCTGCCTTATGCTCAGGATCGCCTGATTGAGGCTCTGGTTGCAGCTAATAAAAATTTGGTTTATGTTAATATTAGTGGTAATGGTGTCGCCATGCCTTGGCTCAACAAGGTTCCTGCCATCGTTCAGGGCTGGTTTATTGGCTCCGAGGCTGGCGAGGCTATTGCTTCCGTGCTGGCTGGCGATGTGAATCCTTCGGGTAAGTTGCCCTTCACGTGGTACACCAATCTCAATCAGTGTGGTGCTCATGCGCTCAACGCCTTCCCAGGCATCTGGCGCGAGGATCATCAGATTATCGACGAGGAATACAAGGAAGGCATCTACGTAGGCTATCGTTGGATCGACAAGCTCAATGGTAAAAGCTCAAAGCCATTGTTCGCCTTTGGTCATGGTTTGAGCTATACCACTTTCTCGCTGGGCAAACTCAAGTCTGATAAGAAGGAGATGACACAGGATGATCAGATTACCTTCACCCTCCCCGTTACCAATACGGGTAAGGTGGCAGGTGCTGAAACCATCCAGCTCTACATCCACGATGTCAAGGCCTCCGTCGATCGTCCTTACAAGGAGCTCAAGGCCTTCCAGAAAGTGTATCTCCAGCCTGGCGAAACGCGTGAGGTTAGTCTGACTATCGATCGTTGTGCCCTGAGTTTCTATTCCGAGGCTCGTGGCGAGTGGGTGGCTGAGCCTGGTGCTTTCGAGGCTCTTGTTGGTACGGCTTCCGATCGTCTGCCCCTGCGCCTCGCGTTTACATTGAAGAATTAAGTACATACATAAGTTAAATAGTTGGTAATAAAGTAATGAAGTAATTAGTTAGTAGTAAGTAAAGAGTTTGTTTTTAGGTTTCCAGTTGAGCCAAGCGGGCTCGATATGGTAACAAATAAAGGGCTTGTACGTGAGTATGGGCCCTTTATTCTAAAATAATGTTAGAAATTGCATATTTTCCGAGTTTTTTTGTATCTTTGCCCTCGATATAACAAGCTTAACATGATTAGACTGCTACTACTGAGTTTTTTCCTTGCTATCACCACCGTTTCTGGTGCCCAGGATATGAGTTTTTCCGCTACGCTCCGTCAGATCGACGAAGCCATCAACGAGTCGCCCCAGATTGTCGAAGCCTACGAGCGTCAGCTCGATGAGACCCACCAGCAATATCGTGCTGCCTCCAGTCTCGACGATAAGTATCGTCTTGCCTTCAAACTCTACGAACAGTACAAGTCGTTTATGAACGATTCGGCTGTTTATTACCTCGAGGAGGCACAGCTCTGGGCTGAGCATCAGGGTAAGCAGGCTCTGGTAGGTAACTGCTTGGCGCTGAAGGCTTTCCAGTGTTCCACTGTGGGCTATTACAATGAGTCGCTCGCCTTCCTCCGTCAGATCAATAAACAACAGCTCGACAGCGTCGGGCTTCGCAATTATTACCAGTCTCAGATGCATGTGTATGGCGAATTGGGCTATTACACCAATATCCCCTCTTTGAAGGAAGAATACTTCAAGCTCCAGCGCCTTTATCGCGATTCGCTTTTCTCCATCATCGACCATCGCGATCCCATTTATCTCATGTATCGTGTGTATCAGTTGCAGGAGCAGAAGCGCATGGAGGAGGCACGTAAGTTGAGCGATCAGTGGGTCAAGCAGCTCAGTCCCGATAGTCGTGATTATGCTATCGCCTGTTACTATCGCTCGCTCAGCAGCGATACCGATGATGATCGTAAGACCTGGCTGGCCCAGTCGGCTCTGAGCGATGTGCGCCATGCTGTGATGGATCAGGCTTCGCTTCTTGCCTTGGCCGATTTGTTGAATGCCGATGGCGATCTCGATCGCTCCTATCGCTATATCCGCTTTACGTGGGATTGCAACAACCGCTTCAACACCCGTATGCGTTCTTGGCAGATAGCGCCCATACTGAATGTCATCGAGAAGAATTATCAGAGTGCCGTCGATCATAACACCAAGGTGCTCCGCATGTCCATCACAGTGGTTAGCATCCTAGCCCTGTTGCTCTTGGGCGTGCTCCTGTTCCTCCATCGTCGCAATCGTCAGCTCGACACAGCCCGTAATGAGCTCAAGGCCTCCAATTCTCAACTTTCAACTCTCAACTCTCAACTTTCAGCTCAGAAAGAGGAACTCTCGCAACTCAACTCTCAACTGTCAACTGTCAACTCTCAACTTTCCGAGAGCAACATCGTCAAGGAAGAGTACATCGGCCGTTTTATGAGCCTCTGCTCGCAGTATATCGACAAGCTCGACGACTATCGTAAGATGGTGAACAAGAAGATGAAGAATAAGGAGCTCGACGAGTTGTTCCAGATATCCAAGTCTACCGAGTTGAAGGAGAAAGAGCTCGAGGAACTGCTGCAGAACTTCGACTCCGTGTTCCTGCATCTCTTCCCCCATTTCGTCGACGACTTCAATGCCCTCCTGCAACCCGATATGCAGATTCATCCCAAGGACGATAATCGCCTTGTCACCGAAATCCGTATCTTCGCCCTCATCCGCCTGGGCATCGAGGACTCATCAAAGATTGCCGAGTTCCTGCATTACTCCGTCAACACCATCTACAACTATCGCGCTCGCATCAAAAACGGCGCCCTCGACAATCGCGAGAGCTTCGAACGCCGCATCAAAACCCTCGGGATTTAGGCACATAAATACGGAGGGAAGATCGCTTTCTTCTCCGTTATTACTGAATTGCTTACGGATTTCTGTAAACTTTATTTGTTTGTCCACAAATAAGCCTTAAAGTAGCCTTTTTGTGGGCTTTTCGTGGTCTCTGACTTTCCTCCGGGTAAAGTCGGACTTTCCTCGGAGGAAACCTCCACTTTCCTCCGTACTTTCTCCGAGTTTGCTCGGAGCCCCTTATGAGAGAAAGGGTGTTGTTGCATGAATTGTATAAAAATTTCAAGTATACGTAATGCCTTGTTCTATGCTCCATAAGTCCCCAAATTGCAAAATTGCAAAATTGCAAAATGTTTTTTTGTAAAACATTAAAAACACTCAGATTTTTTTTATTATTATATATTATATTACAATATAATATATAATAATATATTAATTCGTCATTTTTCTTGTTCTTTTGTTCTTTTGTTTTTGCGCTTTTGCAATTTTGCAATTTGGGGACTTGGGGACTTGACGTGCAAATCAATAATCCTTGTGCTTGTCCTTGAGCTTGCAGGGGAACCAGAAGGAGATGATTGTCTTGCGGCCGTTCTCGGTATCCATCTCGAAATCGCCGCCTATGGCGTCGAGGATGGCCTTGCAGACGGAGATGCCGAGGGCTGATGTGTCCTTTGATGACGTCAACGCATCTTCTTTCTGGAGGAATGAGTAAAGATCGCTGCCAAGCAGGTCGGCCTGTCCGTTGCCCGTATAGGTGATTTTTACCCTCAGACCTCTGCGCTCATAGCCGTAATTGATGTTGATATCGCCCTGAACGGCAAACCTGGCGGCATTAGACAGCATGTGCATCATGAGCTGGTGCATATAGTTGGTATCGAGAAATGCCTTGCAATGGGGCGACAGGTCGGTTCTGAGTTTTACTTGTATCTCAGGCTTCGTCAAGCTCACTGTTTCGCGACGATAAGAAGCCATCAGCTCAGCCAGATTAACCTGAACGATCATAAAGGCGGGTGTATCGCCATCCAAGTTGGAGAGTGTGCGAAGCTGTGTGATGTATTCTATCACGTCCTTACTGTTCTGATGGATATGGGATGCCATCTCCTTTACCTGAGCAGGTCGCATTAAGGCGTCCTTCTCGTCAAGGATCATCTTGCTGTAGCTCTCGATGGCAGCCAGCGGGGTGCGCAAGGCATGACTCACATTAGAGAGGAATGCCGACCTCATCTGCTCGCTCATCCGAGCACGCCTTACCTGATACTTGACTTTTCGTTCATAATGCTGGTAAAGCAGCACAAAAGTAAATGCAAAACCAATCAGCAGTACGCAAATAATGACTAAAAAATACTCCATGATATTGTAGTAATTGTTAAACTTGCCGGCAAAGGTACACAATTTAAATGAAACTTGCAAGCAAATGGTGACATTATTTGCCATTCGTCACAAAAATATGCCGAATATCCCAGAAATTTGCCGTGGTGCGCAACTTTTTATAGTTTTGCGGCGTCTAGAACCCACGAGCTGGTGGATAAATACACCTCGCTGACGTTCCCCAACATAGCCTATCGCGTGGAGTCCTGAGGTAGGTTGGTGTGTTAAATAATGATAAAAATACAACTTTTGGGGTTGTTTCTGCGTCTATTATAAAGAAAATAAGGTGGAGTGTGTAGTTTTTCGACTGCTGCATGCGTCTAAGGAATAAAAATGTTCAACTAAACCATATTAATGACAATGAAAAAACTATTTTTCGCTGTGGCCTTCGCCCTCGTCAGCATGAGTGGCATGGCACAGAACCTGAAAGCAAACATGGACGAGAGTGTGAAACCAGGTGACGACTTCTGGCAGTATGCCGTAGGCACGTGGCTGAAGAACAATCCGCTGGACAAGGTGCATCCTGAGAACGGTGCCTTCACTGACCTCTCGGAACTGAACAAGGATCGCATCAACGCCCTCGTGATGAAGTATGCCGAGAAGAAGGATCTGCCTCAGGGCAGCGACGGACAGAAGATCGGCACGCTCTATCGTCTCTACATGGACAGCGTAGGTCGCAACAAGATGGGCTACGAGCCGATTCTGCCTTACCTGAAGAAGGTACGCGAGGTGAAGACCCGCGAGGAGGCCTTGAAGCTGATGTGCGAGTTCGACGCCAAGGGATTCAATACGGCTCCCTTCGGTATCAGCTTGAGTCTGAACCCCTTCAACTCATCAGAGTTTATGATTGGTGGCGGACATGGTGGTGCCTCACTGGCTCAGGAGTATTATGCCGAGCCCAACGAGCAGCAGAAGAAGACGGTAGAAGCCATCAAGGCCCGTAATAAGGACTACCTTAAGATGGTGGGCCACAGCGACGAAGAGGCTCAGAAGATGATGGAGGCCGAGTGGGCCATTGAGCACGCCATTGGTGTGAAGACCCTGAATCAGGTGGCTCGTCGTAACCCCATGGCTACTATCCACATCATGTCGTGGGAGCAGCTGTTGCAGGATTTCAAGGGCATCGACTGGGTAGGCTATCGCGACGCTCTCGACATGCCTAAGGATATCGATAAGGTGAACATCAGCCAGCTGGAGCCTCTGCATGAGGTTGAAAACATTCTGGCTAACACCAGTCTGGAGGACCTGAAGGCTTACATGGAGCTTCACGTGATTCAGGCCTACAGTGGCTTCCTCTCTGACGCATTCACCGATCGTGCCTTCGAGGCCAACAAGGTGATCACAGGTGTTCAGGAGCAGCAGCCCCGTTGGAAGCGTGCTGTGAATACCATCAGCGGAAGACTAGGTGAGACCATCGGTAAGCTGTATGTGGCTGAGTACTTCCCCGAGAGCAGCAAGCAGCGTGTGGTTCGTCTGGTGAAGGATCTGCAGCAGGCCTTCGAGGATCGTCTGACAGAGAACACCTGGATGAGCGACTCTACCAAGGCCAAGGCTCTGGAGAAACTGCACTCAATGTATATCAACGTAGGTTATCCCGACAAGTGGGAGGACATGGAGAAGTTCGTGGACATTCGCGAGGATCAGAACCTGGTGGAGAACTTCATCCGCATCAACGAGGAGGCTCGTGCAGCTGAGTTCCGCAAGTACTGGCGCAAGCCTGTAGACAAGACCATGATGGCTTGCACACCTCAGACTGTGAACGCCTTCTACAACCCGCTGTTCAACAGCATCAACTTCCCTGCAGCCATCCTGCAGCCCCCGTTCTTCGATCCTGAGGCCGACTATGCAGCCAACTATGGTGCCATCGGTGTGGTGATTGGACACGAGATGAGTCACGGCTTTGACGATCAGGGTTGTCAGTTCGACAAGGACGGAAACCTGAAGAACTGGTGGACGGCTGACGATAAGACTAAATACAATGAGCGCACCAAGGTGCTGGCCGACTGGTTCAGTGAGCAGGAGGCTGTGCCCGGACTGAAGGTGAACGGACAGAAGACCCTGGGCGAGAACATCGGTGATAACGGTGGATTGAAGATTGCCTATCGCGCCTTTGAGAACCGCATGAAGCAGGAGCCTCTGAAGGATGCAGAGGGCTTTACACCTGCACAGCGTTTCTATCTGGCTTACGCTCGTGTATGGGCCAGCAACAGCACACCTGAGTATACCGCTATGATCGTGAACAGCGACGTTCACTCACCCAACCGCATCCGTGTGACGGCTGCCCTGCCTATGATCGATACCTGGTATGATGCCTTCGGTATTAAGGAGGGCGACAAGATGTTCGTGCCAAAGGAGAAGCGCGCACAGGTTTGGTAAAACACTCAACGTTAACGATAACGTAAAAAAAGAAGGTGAAATGCAATGCGTTTCGCCTTTTTTTTGTACCTTTGCACCCGTCAAGAGACGTGTGCGAGTCCAGGCGGCACCTCAGCAGAGAGCTTGCTCTCTGCATTCGGTTTGTTCTGGCCTTGTCAGCTAAAACTAAAATCAAAAGAAAAATGGAACAAGTATTCAGTTACATTATCAGTCTGGGTGCATCAGTCATGATGCCAATCCTCTTTACCATTATCGGTCTGTGTATCGGCATGAAGTTCGGAAAGTCATTGAAATCGGGACTCTACGTGGGTGTCGGTTTCGTGGGATTGGGTATTGTGACAGCCCTGCTGACCAACAACTTCGGTAGTCCGCTGAGCGAGATTTCGAAGCTTTACAATCTCCAGTTGGGCGTGTTCGATATGGGTTGGCCTGCTGCTGCAGCTGTGGCATACAATACGGCTGTAGGCGCACTGATCATTCCCATCTGTCTGGGTGTGAACTTCCTGTTGCTCATAACCAAATGTACACGTACGGTCAACATCGACCTGTGGAACTACTGGCACTTCGCCTTCATTGGTGCTGTGGCATATTTCGTGATGGATCAGAGTCTGGCTTGGGGCTATTTCGCTGCCATCGTGTGCTACATCATCACGCTGGTGATGGCCGATCTGACAGCTGAGAAGTTCCAGGGCTACTACGACGATATGGATGGTATCAGCATTCCGCAACCTTTCTGCCAGAGTTTCACGGCTTTTGCCATTGGCATCAACTGGTTGCTCGACAAGATCCCTGGTTTCTCGAAGCTCGATATCGACGCTGAGGGCCTGAAGAAGAAGTTTGGTGTGCTGGGTGAGCCCATTGTGCTTGGTGTCATCGTAGGCGCTTTGATTGGTGCTGTAGCTCAGTTGGATATCAAGAAGGTGCTGTTCTTGGGTGTAACCATGGGTGCTGTGATGGAGTTGATTCCTCGTATCACCAAGCTTTTCATCGACGGACTGAAGCCTATCGCTGAGAAGACGCAGGAGGTGGTGCAGAAGAAGTGGGCTGGTAAGAAGGTGTACATCGGTATGTCGCCAGCCTTGGTAATTGGTCATCCCACTACGTTGGTGGCTTCACTCATCCTGATTCCTCTGGCTCTGCTGATGGCTGTGGCTCTGCCTGGCAACGAGTTCCTGCCGCTGGCTTCGCTCGCAGGTATGTTCTATGTGTTTGTGATGGTGCTGCCTTATACCAAGGGTAATGTGCTGAAGACCCTGATCATTGGTATTGTGGCTGTGGGTATCGGACTGTGGTTTGTGACTGATATGGCGCCAGCCTTCTCTCAGGCTGCCCAGACTGTCTATGCCCAGACACAGGATCCTGCTGCCAAGATTCCTGAGGGATTCCAGGCTGGTGCGCTCGACTTTGCATCGAGCCTCTTTGGTTGGGTGATCTATAAGTGCGTGAACAATCTGGCTTACGTGGGTGCTGGTATCCTGACGCTCATCACCATCGCTATGGTGTTCATCAATCGTCGTCGCATCGTAGCCGATGAAAAAGCCGCAAAATGAAAATGGAACACAGAGGTACAAAGATACAGAGAAAAATAAAAACTCTGTGACTCTGTATCTCTGTGTTGAATGATATAAACTTAAAACAAAATAACAATGAAGAAAACAATTCTAACTATTGTGGGGGCGATGGCCCTCTCGCTTTCTGCCAATGCGCAGGAGGCCGATAGGTTTGTTGGGGCTCAGCATGTGAAGTTCCAGACGGCCTGTCATCCCGAGGATGTGAAACACTACGACACGAAACTGCTCCGCGAGCGCTTTGTGATGGAGAAGGTGATGGAGGCAGACTCTATCCTGCTGACTTACTCACACTACGATCGCTTTATCTTTGGTGGCGCGATGCCCGTTAACACCACGCTGACCCTGGAGAACTTCTGGGAGCTGGGTCTCGACGTGGACAACACCATCAAGGAGAAATACTTCATGTATAATCGTGAGTTGGGTGTAGTAAACTGTGGTCAGGGCGATGGCGTAGTCATCGTGGATGGTAAGGAGTACGCTCTCTCTCCAAAGGAGGCGCTTTATATCGGTCGTGGCCACATTGGTAAGGATCAGGATGTGAACAAGAAGGTTCAGTTCCGCTCGAAGGATCCTAAGAATCCTGCCAAGTTCTATCTGAACTCTGCCACAGCCCATCAGCACTATAAGACTCAATGGATCACCCTCGACGGACGTAAGGGTTCGCTGAAGGCTGCTGTATGGGGTCCTGTAGGAACCGTTGAGGAAGCCAACAATCGTACCGTTTACAAGCTCATCGTGAACGATGTGCTGGAGGAAGGTCCTTGTCAGCTGCAGCTGGGTCTCACTCAGTTGAATCCTGGTGCTGTATGGAACACGATGCCTCCTCACACCCATGGACGTCGTATCGAGGCTTACTACTATTTCAATCTGCCCGAGGGTCAGACCATCTCGCATGTGATGGGTCAGCCTCAGGAGAGTCGCAACGTATGGTTGCACAACGAGCAGGCCATCATGAGCCCAGAGTGGAGCATGCATGCTGCTGCAGGTACTTACTACTACACCTTCATCTGGGGTATGGCTGGCGAGAACCTGTATTATAATGATAAGGACAATATCCCAGTAATTGATATCAGATAACTATGGCTCCTGTACAAACTACTAAGATGTCCAACTTCCGCTGGGTCATCTGTGCGTTGCTCTTCCTGGCAACCACCGTTAACTATATGGACCGTCAGGTCTTGTCGCTCACATGGAAAGACTTTATCGCCGTAGACTTCCACTGGACGGATGCCGACTATGGTACGATTACGGGTCTCTTCTCCCTGTTCTATGCTATCGCTAACCTGTTCTCGGGTAAGTTCATCGACTGGATGGGCACCAAGAAGGGTTACCTCATTGCCATCTTCGTATGGAGCACTGGTGCTGTGATGCATGCTGGTTGCGGATGGGTGGCCATGAATATCGAGGGTTATGATTCTATCGAGGCCCTGCGCATGGTTCAGGCTGGTAGCGATGCAGCTGTGGCTATCGCCACCATCTCTGTATGGCTGTTCCTGAGCTGTCGTCTGATTCTGGCTGTTGGTGAGGCTGGTAACTTCCCTGCTGCTATCAAGGCTACAGCCGAATACTTCCCCAAGAAGGATCGCGCTTTCTCTACCTCTATCTTCAATAGTGGTGCCTCTGTAGGTGCGCTCGCTGCTCCTGCCACGATTCCTTTGCTAGCTCGTGCATGGGGTTGGGAGATGGCCTTCATCATCATTGGTGTGCTGGGTTATGTGTGGATGGGCCTCTGGATGTGGCTCTACGAGAAACCCCGCAAGAATAAGTTCGTGAATCAGGCTGAGCTCAACTATATCGAGCAGGATAGCGATCTGGCTGAGGTACAGGATCGTACTAAGGTGAAGGAGGAGAAGGCTATCCCGTTTATGAAGTGCTTTACCTTCCGTCAGACCTGGGCTTTCCTCGTAGGAAAGTTCATGACCGATGGTGTGTGGTGGTTCTTCCTGTTCTGGGCTCCTGCCTACTTCTCAGACCAGTATGGCTACACCTCTGATTCTCCCATGGGTATCGCCCTCATCTTCACCCTCTATCTTATCGTAACTGTTCTGAGTATCGGTGGTGGTTATCTGCCTACCTATTTCGTAGATAAGAAGGGCATGAACCCCTATCTGGGTCGTATGCGCGCGATGCTGATCTTCGCTTGCTTCCCCGTATTAGGATTGCTGGCCCAGCCTCTGGGTGCCTACAGCGCTTGGTGGCCTGCTATTCTGATTGGTCTGCTGGGCGCAGGACATCAGGCTTGGAGTGCCAACCTCTTCTCTACTATTGGTGATATGTTCCCCAAGAGCACCATTGGTACGATTGTAGGTCTGGGCACCATGACGGGTGGTTTTGGCTCGATGGCTATCAACATGGGTTCGGGTGAGTTCTTCACCTGGGCAGCTGCTCAGGGTGCCAACTTCCAGTTCTTTGGCTTCGTAGGCAAACCTGCTGCTTACATGGTAGTGTTCTGCATCTGTGCTGTGGCATATCTCATAGGCTGGTGCATCATGAAGACGCTCGTACCGAAGTACAAGCCCATCGTAATAGAATAATTTTTAGGCACGGATTACACGGCTTAAATAAATTTAAGACACGACCTTAGTTGCAATGCTAAAGCCGTGTCTTTTTTATAAAAAAGCAGCGTTAATCCGTGCCTTAAAAAACCGTGTAATCCGCGTAATCCGTGCCTAAATATGTCCTCGCAGAATAGTATGGGGGAGGAAACCTTGACGGACTAAGGTTTCGAAGAGTGTTCGCGACATCGCCTCGTTATCCTTACGGGTGTAGCGGATATCGGTAAACACCTGGGCGAGGGTTTCCTTGTGGTTGATGTTCACAAAGTTGCGATTCTCCTCCAGGTTCTCCTTGTAGTTGTAGTAGGTATCGATATCCTGAGCCAGATAATCGTGGTAAGTCTCCTGATGGATGAAACTCTCTAGAGGCAGACGATCGGAGAGTGGGGGCTCTTCTGCTGGCCAGCCTACGGTCAGTGTGGCTACAGGCATCACGAGCTTGGGCAACTGCAGGATGTCAATAATCTGCTGGGGCTGATAAACGGTAGTGCCTAAGTAGCAATAACCCAGTCCTTCCTCGTCCATCAGATTGCAAAGTGTCTGCGTATAGAGCAGGGCATCGGTAGCAGCATTGATAAACGAAAGGAAATTGTCGTATCCAGGTTCGGCCTTCCTGCATTTAGCCCAGAAACTAGTGCGATTGAAATCGGCACAGATGGTAAGTACCACAGGTGCTTCTTTCACCATGGGCTGATTAAAATGAACGGGTGAGAGCTTGGCTTTCATCTCGTCACTACGGGTTACTATGACGCTGTAAAGCTGTAAGTTACCCATGGTCTGGGTGCGAGCAGCCTCCGTCATCAAACGGTTCAGTAATGTCTCTGAAACATCGCGATCAGCATACTTACGGATCGTTCTACGTGTCAATATTGCTTTCATTATGTCAAATTTTGCTGCAAAGATACGGATTTTTCTCAATTCTTAATTCTTAATTCTTAATTAATTTGTATCTTTGCACCCAAAATATATCAGATTATGGAAGAGGATATTCGTAAAGAGACATTGAAACGCGTTGCTCACGAGTTGGCAGTGGCAGGTCAGAAGCAGAACGCCCCCCTGACGGAGGAGCAGATTTCTGCCCTGTTGGAAGAGAAACTGATGACTGTGATTCCTGAGGTGACTGAGGTAAGACCCCAGACGCTGGAGTGCGACGTGGTTCGTTTCCAGAATAACAAAGAGAAGTGGGTGGCTCTCGTAGGTCTGCTCGATGGCTATCCTTATGAGATATTTACGGGTCTTCAGGACGACGAGGAGGGCATTATCCTGCCTAAGACTGTGACGCATGGTAAGATCATCAAGCAGGTGAACGCTGATGGCACCAAGCGTTACGACTTCCAGTTCGAGAACAAGCGCGGCTACAAGACCACGGTTGAGGGTCTCTCGGAGAAGTTCAACCCTGAGTACTGGAACTATGCCAAGCTCATCTCTGGCGTACTTCGCTATCGCATGCCGTTGGAGCATGTCATCAAGCTCGTGGCCTCGCTCTCGTTGAAGGATGAGAGTATCAACACTTGGAAGACGGGTGTGGAGCGTGCTTTGAAGAAGTACATTCCTGGTGCTGATGAAGAATTGAAAATTGAAGATTGAAAATTGAAACAGATAGAAGGATATGTTTTTCTGCGGAATGTCCGTTTCCATGCGTTCCATGGGGTGATGCCTCAGGAGGGCAGGGTAGGAGGCGACTTTGTGATTGATCTCCGCGTGGGCTATCCTCTGGAAAAGGCTTTGGAGAGCGATGAGGTGGATGATACGCTGAACTATGCCTCACTCTATGCACTGGTGGAGCATGAGATGCATCAGCCCTCGAAGCTTCTGGAGCATGTGGCAGGTCGTATCGCCAAAGCCATTGAGAAAGACTTTCCCAAGGTGTCGTCCATCGATCTGACGCTGACGAAAAAGAATCCTCCCATGGGTGCTGATTGTGATGGCGCTGGGGTGGAGGTTCACTTCAAAAAATAACAAATATAAGTAATAAACGAAGTGCAGAATAAAAGATATACATATAAGTTAACGGGTTGGGTGAAAGTTCTTCTGTTCTTTTGCCTTTTCAGTTGTTTACCTTTATTGGCTGGCGCTGCCACAAAGACTAACTTTACACTGGTCATCGATGCTGGACATGGCGGACATGATACAGGTGCCGTAGGCGCCATCTCTAAGGAGAAGAATCTCACGCTGAAGTTCGCCTTGGCTTTTGGACGACTGGTAGAACAGAGATGTCCCGATGTCAAGGTGGTTTATACGCGAAAGACGGATAAGTTTGTGGAGTTGTATCGTCGAGCAGAGATAGCCAATCAGGTGGATGCCGACCTCTTTATCTCCTTCCACATCAACGCTCTCCCAAAAGGACGTGTGGCTCGTGGTTTCCAGACCTATACCTTAGGTACCAGCAAACGAACGGGTAAGAAGACAGGTGTGCTTGAGAATCTGGAAGTGGCCAAGCGCGAGAACTCCGTGATCTTCCTTGAGAAAGATTATCAGCAGACATATCATGGCTACGATCCCAATTCGCCAGAGAGCAACATCATGTTTGAGTTCATTCAGGATAAGAACATGGAATACAGCGTGGAGTTGGCCAAGTATATGCAGAAGTACGTATGCCAGTCTACAGGTCGTCAGGATATGGGTGCCCAGCAGGATAATCTGGCAGTGCTGCGTCTCACGTCTATGCCTGGATGTCTGATTGAGTTGGGCTTCATCTCCACACGCGATGAGGAGCAGTATATGAACTCTGCAGCTGCTGAGAGTCAGTATGCACGTGGCGTGTTTAATGCCTTCCTGAATTATCGTAAGCGTCATGGTGGCAATCTCACCATCCCCTATATGCCAGCAGAGGATCCAAAGCCTGCTCCAGCCCGCAAGTCAAAACCTGTGCCCGTAGCCGAGCCAGAAGTCGAGGCTGTGGCAGTAGAACCTTATGCTGCAGAACAGCCCGATAGTCTTTTGCAGGTTCAGCCTGTAGAGGCTAAGATGGTAGAGCGCTCGAGTACTCCTACTCCCGTTCAGGAGCAGAAATCCGTACAAGAGCAGAAACCTATCCGGGAACAGAAGCCGGTTGCCGAACAGAAGCCTGTAACGAACCAGAAACCCGTACAAGAATCAAAACCTGTGCAGGAATCAAAACCCGTTCAGAATTCAAAGTCCTCTGCCCCAGTGTTCAAGGTCCAGATTCTGACCAGCTCCACCAAGCTGAAAGCCTCTGATGCCCGTTTCAAGGGTCTCTCAGGTGTGGAGTCTTATCAGGAGGGTGGCATGTACAAGTATACCGTGGGCAACTCGGAAAACTATCAGGAGATTTATCAGCTCCGTAAGTCGGTAGCCGAAAAATTCCCTCAGGCCTTTATTATCGCCTTTAAGGATGGCGTACGTACCGATGTGAATGCAGCCATTAGAGAGTATAAAGCTAAGAAGAAATAAAGTTTGTAGATATGAAGAAGTTTTCAAAGGAGATTCAGATAGCCCTTGTGGCTGTAGTGGGCATCGTGGTGCTCTATTTCGGACTCCACTTTTTGAAGGGTATGACGCTCTTCTCTACCGATAACAGCTATTATGTAGAGTTCCAGGATGTCAGTGGTCTTACAGTGGCAAGTCCTATCTTTGCCAACGGCTATCGTGTGGGTACAGTCGAGGAGATTGTGTTCAACTACGATAAGCAGGGCGAGATCATAGCCAAGATTGGTGTCGACAACAAACTCGGCGTGCCTGCAGACAGTCGTGCTGAGATTTCTGCCGACCTGATGGGCAATGTGAAGGTGGAGTTGGTGCTGGGCTCAGGTGCTGCTATTGCTCCTGGAGATACTATTCGTGGCAATCAGCATGTAGGTGCTCTGGGTCAGGCTGCTGGTATGGTGCCTGACATCGAGAAGATGCTGCCAAAACTTGATTCTATTCTTGCCAGCGTGAATGCCCTTCTGGCTGATCCTGCCATCGCAGGTTCTCTCCACAATATTGAGCAGATTACTTCCTCGCTCACCCAGACTTCTAACGAGCTGAGTCTGTTGGCATCGACCCTGAACAAGCAGATGCCTCAGGTGATAGAGAATGCCAATGGTACGTTGGCTAATACCAACCAGATCACGCAGAATCTGA
This sequence comes from uncultured Prevotella sp., assembly GCA_902798285.1. Lineage (GTDB taxonomy): Bacteria > Bacteroidota > Bacteroidia > Bacteroidales > Bacteroidaceae > Prevotella. The sequence goes on from CADBVZ010000011.1 coordinate 48,680, forward strand.
ATAACCTCGACATCGCTGCTACCATGGCTAACGTCAATTCAACCTTGAAGAATGTAGAGCAGATGACAGCCAAACTGAATAGCAACGAGGGCACTTTAGGCCTCCTGATGAGAGACCCAAGTCTCTACTCAAACCTGAATGCTACGATGATGCATGCCGACTCACTGATGATCGATTTGAAACAGCATCCAAAACGCTATGTACATTTCTCGGTTTTCGGCAAAAAAGATAAATAATTTAAAAATTGTCTAAATAAGACCCCCCTGTGGATAACTCACATTTAATAGGGAAAATCTCCTGCGATTTCGTGTGTCACACATGCTAACATACTGAATATCAGGAGGTTTTATTTCTGCAAGTATGTAATAATGCATATTTATATGTGAAACACGCTAACTAGGTTGATTCCAGTAAGTTACGGATGATTGTAAACACGACACAAGAAAATACAGATTTGCAGAATTGAAAAAAAAGTGCGAACTTTGCACTCGCAATTATAAATCACAAGCCAACGTCTTGTATTAAATTAGAAACAAAAACAAAGTATAACGCCGAAATGAAAGATAGTCATCAGGCGCTCTGGGACAACTGCCTTCAACTGATCCAGGCCAACGTAACAGAGCAGCAGTTTAAAACGTGGTTCGCACCAATTATCTTCGAGTCTTATTCCGAAGAGAAGCATGAGCTTTTGGTGCAGGTTCCGAGTCCGTACGTGTACGAGTACTTGGAGCAGTACTACGTGGGACTATTAAGTAAGGTACTCGCACGCGTATTTGGAACTAATGTGGTGCTTCGTTATCGTATTCTTACGGTAGCAGGCAATAATAAGGGTATTACTGAGGCCGAGAGTGACCAGCCTGCACAGATTGAGGCTCCACAGGCTTCTAATCGTGGCAATAAGGCGCCTACAACGCTTGATGCTGTTGTTCCCCAGCAGCTTAATCCACAGCTCGATCCTAAGAAGACATTCCAGAACTTTATCGAGGGCGAAAGTAATAAGTTGTCACGCACCGTTGGACTCTCCATTGCTGAGCATCCGGGTAAGACCACCTTTAACCCCTTCTTCCTCTATGGTCCTTCGGGTTGTGGTAAGACTCACCTCATCAATGCCATTGGCGTACGTTGCAAGGAGACTTATCCTCATAAGCGTGTGCTCTATGTCAGCGCCCGTCTGTTCCAGGTGCAGTTTACGGATTCTGTCCGCCAGAACACCACTAACGACTTCATCAACTTCTATCAGTCTATCGATGTACTGATTGTCGATGATATTCAGGAGTGGATGAATTCTCCCAAGACGCTCGATACGTTCTTCCATATCTTCAACCATCTGTTCCGTAATGGTAAACAGATTATTCTGGCCAGCGATCGTCCTCCTGTGGACCTTCAGGGTATGAAGGATCGTCTGTTGACACGCTTTGCCTGTGGACTGATTGCTGAGTTGGAGAAGCCCAACGTACAATTGTGTGTCGACATTCTGAATGCCAAGTGTCGTCGTGACGGTCTCCACATTCCAGAGGAAGTGATCCGCTATATCGCAGAAACCGCCAATGGTAGTGTGCGCGATCTGGAGGGTGTGGTCAATTCACTCATGGCTTACTCTATTGTATATAACACAAATCTCGATATGCGTCTGGCTGAGCGTGTCATCAAGCGCTCTGTGAAGATCGATAATCGTCCGCTTACCATCGACGATATCCTCGAGAAGGTGTGCCATCACTTTGGTGTCACCCAGCAGAATGTGTTCAGCAAGAGTCGTAAGCAGCCTGTTGTTCAGGTCCGTCAGATCTCTATGTATCTTGCTCAGAAGCATACCAAGATGTCGGCTGCTCGTATTGGTCAGTTGATTGGTGGTCGCGACCACTCCACAGTTATTCATAGTTGTAACACTGTTGAGAAACGACTGAAGATCGACAAAGCATTCGTAGCAGAACTCAATAGCATCGAAACATCGTTTAAACTTAAGAAATAAAAAGAATCCCCATCCGGCTGGATGGGGATTCTATTTAGAGTGAGAATGCGAAGCCTGCGATGAGCCATCGCCCAGGCTCCTCCACATGACCAAAGTCCACGTAATCTTTATTAAAGAGGTTGTTTGCCTCTACGTACACTTTCCATTTGGGCTCTGCCCACGTCAGTCTGGTATCTACGAGAGCATAGGGCTGATAGTCGTGCACCACGCCGTCGAAGTCCGTATATTGACCCACGCGATCCTGCCAGCGGAAGTTTACACCTAATGTCAGCTGCTTCCACAGAGGGAATAGGGCATAGGCTACTAGTTTATGGCGCAGATACTCTAGCGCATATTGCGACACGATGCCTGCTTCCTGCTCCTTATCCTGATTGATGTAGGAATACGAAACTCTTAATTCTGAATTTTTAATTCTCAATCTGGCATCAGCCTCAAAGCCGATGCTATTAATCTTTGTGTGGTTGACGCTCTGCCATACGGCTTCATCGCCTTTCGAAGTATCCATGATCCAGTCGATCATGTTACGTCCGCTGTGATGCCAGATGGAAGTTGACAGTTGACAGATGACAGATGACAGATGACAATTGATGGTTGCACCTATCTCTAAGGCTCGCATCTCTTCTGGTTTCAGGTGAGGATCAGCTGCGTAGCCTTGAAGTTTATAGTACATCTCTGTAAACGATGGCATGCGGAGCGAGGTGTTATACGAGGCATGTATCGTCCAATGACTGTTGGGACGATAGCTGGCATCAATACCAGGATATATCGTCATGTTCATATTGCTCCACGTGTTCTTTACAGCCACGAATCCAGCAGATATAGTAAGGTGCTCTAAGAGCAAGTTATGTTCCAGATAGCCACTGATGTTCGTACGATTTACGCCCAGCGTATAGTCCCTGTCAGTACCCTTGATATGATGCGTCTGCGCCAGAGGTTCACCCAAGTTGCCACTTACCAGATCCTCGTTCCTGATCTCGGCCCCAAAGGCTGTACGCCCAGCTACCCAGTCGAAATAACTGCTTAGGTTCACACCATACACGTCCGTACGGTTGTAGTTGTATTTCATCTTCTCTGGTTGATCGCGATAGCCTTCGTAGCGATCTTTGTTCTGGTTCCAATATATGCTGGGCATCAGTTTCAATCGTCCACAATGTGTTTCTGCCTGAATGGCTGAGTAGATCTTTGTGGTATGTTCGTACTGGTCGTCTGCCTGCCATTTAGGTGAGGCCCAGAACGTGCTCGATCCGAAGCCCTTGTCTGCGATGCCCAAATGCCAGCGAATACGTATGTCTTCATCCATGTATTGCCCCTGATAGAAGGCCTTCGATCCACTGAAATCAGTATTCAGTGAGCCAGTTTTCGATCGTGAGTAACCATCTGATCGAGCATAATTCGCAGAAACGGCATTCGAAAAACTTGATTTTTCGAATCCGAATCTTCCTCCCAACTTGGCGTATCCGTAAGATCCTCCCTCCGCGTGCATCTGGAGACTATGAGCATTTTTCTCACTTCTAGAACTCGTCACGATGTTTATCGCCCCCACGAGACTTGATGACCCATAAATGCGTCCTGCTGGGCCTTCGAGCACCTCTATGCGTACGATATCGCTCAGGTCAACGGGCAAGTCCATGGCATTGTGACCCGTCTGAGGGTCGCAGATGTTGATACCGTTGAGCAACAGGATAATCTGGTCCTGCGTACCTCCTCGGATGGAGATGTCCGTCTGAGCTCCGATGGGACCCCGTTGACGCACGTCTACGCCAATGGCGTACTTCAGTAAGTCGTTAATACTTTGTACTGGCGCCTGCTGAATCTCAGCACGATCCAGTACAGTTACCATTCTCGCAGCCTGACTCTTTGTCAGGGGCGCCCTCGAGCCTGTCACACTGACTTCCTCGAGCATCATCTCTCGCGCTGTGGTCATCGAGGCAGAATCCGTCACCACAGGATTCGTGCTGACGCTTTCAGCCGAGGCGTATGTCAGAGTGGCTACAGAGAGCACACTACATACCACCTCGCGACCCAAACATGCAAAGAGCGAATAGCCCTTATTTCCGAAATGTCGGAACACGAGCACCTGGCGCCTGATGTTGAATGTTGGTTTGTACATTGAGTGATTAAAATAATTAAATAAGTCCTGCTATCCTGCAAAACGACTGCAAAGGTACAAATAATTTGAGAAAAAGCTATAACTTTATCAATTTCATTGAAGAAATTAGGCTGCAATTCGGAAAAGTTCAAATAAAAATTTGGCTTTTCGCTCATTTTGCACTAATTTTGCCCCCAAAATTACTAAATCAAGATCAAAAATGAAACGAATTCTCACCTTTCTGCTCATAGCCCTCTTGGCAGTTCCATCCTTTTCTCAGTCACTCATTCGCCACCCTTGGCAGGGAGCGCGTGTAGCTTATTTTGGCGACTCCATCACTGATCCTCGCAATAGTGGTTCCAAGATTAAGTATTGGGGTTTCCTTCAGGATTGGCTTCAGATTACTCCTTATGTCTATGGCGTTAGTGGTCGTCAGTGGAATGATATCAGAAACCAGGCCGATAAGTTGAAGGCCGAACATGCTGACTCCGTTGATGCCATCCTCATATTTATTGGTACTAACGATTATAATGCTGGTGTACCCATTGGCGAGTGGTTCACGGAGCAACCTGAGCAGGTGATGGCAGGCATCCATGAGCCCAAGCACATGGTGGATCGCATGCATCGTTATCCTGTGATGAGCGACTCCACCTATCGTGGTCGTATCAACAAGGCGCTCGATTACGTAAAGCGCATGTATCCCACGAAACAGATCGTACTTCTGACCCCCATCCATCGTGCAGAGTTCTATGCCAACGAGAGCAATTGGCAACCTCGTGAGGATTATACCAACAAGTGTGGCGAGTACCTCGATGCTTATGTAGAGTCTGTGAAACAGGCTGGCAACCTCTGGGCCGTTCCTGTGATCGACCTGAATGCCCTCTGCGGACTCTATCCCCTCATGGACGAGCATGCCCAGTACTTCAAGAGCGCCTCTAACGATCGCCTCCATCCAAACGATGATGGCCATCGAAGAATGGCTCTTACGCTCATGTATCAACTTCAGAATCTCCCTTGTAAGTTTTAAACAATCATCCCTCGCAGATCTGCGAGGGATGATTGCTTTTCTCTTAATTACTTTCGAATGTAATCTACAAATGAATAAGCGAAGTCATGGCGTTCGTCAGTGTCGTGATCTTCGCGCTGTGACTCTTGCCAGTCGTCCTTGTACTCAGGGAAGAAGGTGTCAGCTTCTGCTGGGGTGTTATCAATCTCTGTGAGACAGAGCCGATCGGCCAGAGGCAGAGCCTGCCGATAGACTGAGGCCCCTCCAATGATGTAGATGTCTTCGTCCTTGGCACAATGCTGCAGAGCCTCTTCGAGCGAGGGGTATACGTCGCAACCCTCGAACGCCTTGGTACTACGACTCAGCACAATGTTTCTGCGATTGGGCAGAGCGCCCTTAGGGAGCGAGAGAAACGTGTTGCGACCCATGATAATCGTGTGCCCAGTGGTGAGCGCCTTGAAGCGCTTTAGGTCGTTGGGCAACCAGTAGATCAATTTATTCTTATATCCAATGGCGCGATCTTTCGCCACCGCAGCTATAATACTAATCATACGCTTACTTCTGCTTTGATGTGAGGATGTGGATCGTAGCCCTCAAGCTGGAAGTCCTCGAACTGGAAATCGAACAAACTTTTCACATCAGGGTTGAGAATCATCTTGGGCAGCGGACGAGGCTCACGCGTTAACTGGAGCTTAGCCTGCTCAATATGATTCAGATAGAGGTGCGTGTCACCTGTAGTGTGGATAAAGTCACCTGCCTTGAAACCCGTTACCTGCGCCATCATCTGGAGCAACAGTGCATAGCTGGCAATGTTGAAAGGCACACCCAGGAAAGTGTCAGCCGAGCGCTGATACAGTTGGAGCGAGAGTCGTCCATCAGCCACATAGAATTGGAAGATGGTATGACATGGGGGCAGCGCCATCTTATTAACCTCAGCCACATTCCAGGCAGAAACGATCATACGGCGCGAATTGGGGTTTGTCTTCAACTGATCGAGCACGTATTGTATCTGGTCGATGGTACCTCCGTTGTAGTCAGGCCATGAGCGCCACTGGTGTCCGTATACGGGACCCAGTTCGCCATTTTCATCAGCCCACTCGTTCCAGATGCGTACACCATGATTCTGCAGATACTTCACGTTGGTATCGCCCTTGAGGAACCAAAGCAGTTCGTAGATGATACTCTTCAGGTGGAGCTTCTTGGTGGTGAGCAAGGGGAATCCGTCGTCGAGGTTGTAACGACTCTGGGTGCCGAAGATGCTGATGGTTCCAGTGCCTGTTCGGTCACCTTTCTCGGTGCCTTCGGTCAGGATTCGATTAAGAATGTCTAAATACTGTTTCATATTTTTATTTGACGATTTGACTATTTACTATTTCACAATTTTAAAATTTCAGGGGCGGCAGAGGGTAGGTGAGTGGTTTTGATGCGCCAGGGTTTCGGATAGAGGTTGTTGGCGCGATTGCCGATGTTCTTGGCAGGCCCCAGTGCAAAACCTTTGTAGCAGATATTCACCATGCCCTTAGGCGTATCAGGTGGTAGCACCAGTGCCTCGCCCCTCAAATACTTCAAGGCATCGGCGTAGCTGACGTCAATTTTTAGGGGTGAGAGGTGAGAGGTGAGGGGTGAGAGAATACTCAAGCCTTTCATCTTCCTCTCATCAAATCTCTCACTTCTAGCTTCTAGCTTCTCCCCACTTTGTTTGCGCAACGCACAAAGGAAGAGTCCCTCTCCACGTGTGATGCCAGGAATGAAGCGATACACAGGGGCATCGAAGCCTGAAACCAATGAGCCAGTGATGTTCCACTCTGGCTCTATAGGTATCTCGAGCGCTTCGGCCTCGTAGGTGTCGAGTATCCAGCGCACGTTTTCCTCGTTCTCCTTTGTATTAAATGTACATGTACTATATATAAGCAGTCCACCCGGATTCAGACACTCCCATGCATCAGCCACAATCTCACGCTGTAATCGCCAGCATTTCTCCACGTTCTGTAAGCTCCACTCGCAGATGGTGGCAGGATCTTTACGGAACATGCCTTCGCCAGAACAGGGTACATCGCAGAGAATCACGTCAAACTTTGTCTTTGCCTTACGGAAATCACGTGGGTAGTTATTGGTCACGATGCAATCAGGCCAACCCCACTTGGTGATGTTCTCCAGTAGAATCTGCGCACGATTGCCGATGGGCTCGTTACTCACGAGTGTGCTGCCTTCAGGCAGAACAGTCCTCATGGCTGTAGATTTGCCTCCAGGAGCAGCGCACAAGTCAAGACAATTTAGAGATGAGAGGTGTGAAAGGCTACGGGTTCTTTGCAAGCAAAGCGAACAAGTTCGAGCGGGCGAGCTTTGCTCGGGAATGGTGAGAGTTCTCAGCACGTGGGTGATGAACATGGAGGAGGCTTCTTGCACGTAGTAGCATCCAGCATGGAAGAGTGGGTCGAACGTAAACTGAGGGCGCCCCTCGAGGTAATAGCCCTCTTCGCACCAGGCTACTCTTTCTCTCTCACCAACGGCGAGAGCGTATTTAGGATTCACGCGAATGCTTGTTGGCGCCTCTTCGTCGAAGGCTCCCAGGAAGCGGTTAAAGCGTTCTTCGCCCATCACCAGCCTCGTTTCACGGACAAAATCCTCTGGTAAATTCACCATGAATGAATATTTTGGCTACAAAATTAAAAAAAATATGGGAATTATTACTATCTTTGCAACTAATTTATATTTTGTTTCGTCAAATAGACAAAAGAAACAAGTTCAACGACATTAAAGTAAAAGGAGATTTTAATATGAAACAGTTTTTAATCGCAATCGCCATGGTGCTCACGCTTAGCATGAATGCTAACGCCACAGCACAGAAGCACCGCCATACTCCTCGTACGGAGCAGGTGGACTCTACCAAAAACAATCAGGACGCAATCGAGGCCTTTTCTGACACTACCGCAACAGCTGCTAATGCAGACGACGCAGAAGACGACGAGTACATCAGCCGTCATCACAGATCAAGTTTCGAATTCTCTGGCTGGGACGGCTTTGATGGGAAGGATCTCGCAGGCATCATCTTCGTTCTTTCAGTGGTGGCCATCGTTTTCCTGATCGCACCTATCGCCATCATCATCGCCATCTTCTACTTCGTCAATAAGAATAGACGCGAAAAGTACAAACTGGCACAGATGGCTATGCAGAACGGCCAACCCATCCCCGATCAGTTGCTGAAGGAAAATGCAGCCTCGGCTATGGTGAATAAGGATGACTACAACACTGGCCTTCGACAGATGTTCACAGGTATCGGCCTAGCCATCTTCCTGGGCATCATCATCGGCAAACTCGGCATAGGTATCGGTGCACTGATATTCTTCATCGGACTGGGTAAGTGGTTCGTAGCCCGTCAGGCCAAGAACGACGCCCCTATGGATAATAACAACTACGACAACTTTAATTCACGCAACAATGGACAAGAAACTGACACGCTCTAACGACAGAGTGATAGCAGGTGTCTGCAGCGGAATAGCTGAGTACCTCGATTTCGACATCGTAATGGTAAGATTGGCTTACGCCTTCCTCACGCTCTTTACATGCTTTAGCGGAGTGATATTCTATATCGTACTCTGGATTGTGATGCCTGAGCGGAAATGGATTCAACAATGAAGATTGATAATTGAATAAATAGAGAATGGCAGAGCTCAGTGATATCTCTCTAGTGACCCAGGTGGCGGTATTCCACAACAAGAAGGCCTTCGACCAGCTTGTTAGGAAGTATCAGTCGCCTGTGCGTCGTTTCTTCCTGAATCAGACACTGGGAGACGAGCAGCTGAGTGATGACCTCGCACAGGAGACATTCATCAAGGCCTATGTGAATATTACCAAGTTTAAGGGCATATCAAGCTTCTCCACATGGCTCATGCGAATAGCCTATAATGTGTTCTACGACGAGATACGATCGCGTAAACAAACTGACGATATTGATAACAGCGCAGCTGTGAAGACGAAAACGTCCTCGGGCGATTCTTCACTCCAGATAGACATCCACGCAGCTCTGGCCCTGTTGAAACCTGATGAACGAACCTGTATAACCCTGCAACTCATCGATGGCTATCCGATTGACCAGATTGCCAAGATCACAGGGATGAATGATAACACAGTGAAATCTCACTTGAAGAGAGGAAAAGATAAAATGGCAAACTATTTAAAAGAAAATGGCTATGACCGATAAAGACAATATCATGATTGAGGAGTTCTTCAAACAGGCTGCTCAGCAGCAGATTGAAGATAATGGGTTTACAGAGCGGGTGATGATGAACCTGCCTGAGACCAGTCAGGAGCGCGTACGCCGACTTTCCCGTCTGTGGACGCTGTTCTGTGGCGTTGTGGGCATCGTGTTGTTCTTCGTATTAGGAGGCTGGCAGATTGCGCAGGGCCTGTTCTACGGAGGCTTGCGCATGATGTTAGGATGGCTCGAAGTATTTATGGTAACAGCTCCCACAACTGAGTTCTCGGTTAATCCCTGGGTGGTTGTGCTGGTGCTGGCTTTCGTATTAGTTTTCCTGCCTTATCAAATAGCCCGTAAGTTGTACGTAATACAGTAAACTCTGTTCGCCTGTTCAACTGGTGACACTGTTCCTGCTGTTCCTCTGGGAGCGTGCTGATAAACTCCTCGTTGAGTACGTCGCCCTCCTTGAGGAACAGATATTTTTCTGCCACCTTTCGTTTGATGTGCTTCGGCCTGCCCTCGCCATATCCCTTGGGCGTCAGTCGGTCAGCAGCGATACCGTGCTGAATCAGATAGCTTACCACGCTCTCAGCCCTTCGTTGCGATAGTTTCTCATTATACTCGTCCGAACCTCTGCAGTCCGTATGGGCAGATAGTTCTATGGTTACGTTGGGGTTCTCGTTGAGTGTCCTCACCAGCTCGTCGAGTGCTGTAGCCGATTCCGGACGAAGGGTGGCCTTGTTGAAGTCGTAGAAGATGTTTTCTATCAGCACAGGTGCAGAGATATTAGCCAGTGGGAACTGGAGCACGTGCTCTTCCGACGCCTTTGAACTCTCCACCCTTAGTTCCTGCTGATGGTTCAGATAGCCCTTGCAGGTGGCCAACAGCACATAGTCTACACCAGGCTTCACCTCCTGCGTAAACGATCCGTCGCCACGCACGCTGAGTCTTAGGTTGGTTCCGTCATTACCCACCATATACACCTGGGCTGCAGGCAGTTCGTAGCCATCCTGCTCGTACACCCATCCTTTCACCGTTTGTACTATCTCAGGGTTGTAGAAACTGTATATGTGGTCGTTGCCCCTCAGGTCGCCACGACTCGAACAGAAGTAGCCTTGATTCCTCTTTCCCTCAAAGGTCATCCCGAAGTCATCCCCCTGAGAGTTTAATGGCCACCCTAAATGCTCTAATTTAGAGGTGAGAGGTGAGAGGATTCCCGCTGACGCGCCTACCCGTAGCCTTTGAGAGGTGAGAGATTCTGCTTTCATGATGAAAATGTCCAGACCTCCGAAACCTGGGTGACCATTCGATGAGAAGTACAGATCACCATTCGGACGGAAAGTGGGAAACATCTCGTCACCAGGCGTGTTGATGGGTGCCCCCAGATTCTCCACTACACCCGTTTCGCCGTGACTCAGCAGTCGGCATCGCCAGATGTCCAAACCACCCATACCACCAGGCATATCGCTTACAAAGTAGAGCCATTCGCCATTGGGCGACACAGCAGGGTGGGCAAAACTCGAGGCCGTATCCTTCGAGATGACGAGTTCTGTGGGTTTGCTCCAGGCAGCATCCGTACGTTGCGACACCACGATAGTAGCATAACGGGGATAGTTTGGATGCGTCTTACACTGGGTGAGATACATCGTGTGTCCATCGGGCGAGAAACAACAGGCGCCTTCGTCAAAGTCGGAGTTCAGTTCCGAGTCTATGCTCTGTGGCTTGCCCCAACGTCCCTGATCGTCCTTCTGTGAGAGGAAGATGTCGGCAGCCTTAGCACCAGTAATTCCACTGAGGTCGTCGCCCTGCGCCTGATTACGTGTGGATGTAAAATACAACTGGTTGTGCTCATCTCCACCCAACATCGGAGAGTAGTCGTCGCGCCGCGAGTTAAACACATCCATGCGCTTCACGATATAGTCCGATCCAGCCTTCTTCCACTCTGGAGCCTTCTGCGCTGAGTTCTGTCCGTTCCTCGCCAGCTTCAACAAATCTCTCACCTCTCGTCCCTCACCTCTTGTCTCTAAACTGTCAATCGCAATGGCAAACTGCTTCTCCGCTTCCTTATATTGTCCGTTCTTCAGGTAGAGTTGTCCCAGATAAAGATGTGTCAGCGAGTCAGCCTTCTTGTAGCGCACCACGTTGTTATAGGCGTTGATGGCCTTTGTGGTGGCATTGATTCTGCGATAACACTCAGCCAGTTTCTGGGCGCGCTCGCCTCTCAGGTTGCGCTCCTTTGTGGGCGTCTGCGAATATGCCTTCTTGTATTGCTCTGCCGCGTCGTAGTATTCGCCCACGGCATAGTATTTATCACCCTTCTTCACAGCCTGATCTGCTCCGCAACTCAAAAGGAGCACGGAGCAGATCAGTGTGTATATTGTGTAGAGATACTTTCGCATACCTTATTAATAACGCGCGAGGCATGCGAATTATTATATTCCTAAGCCTTTATTTCACCTGTGCAAAGGCCTTTTCTATGTCTGAGGCAGTAATCTCTGTCAGTTCTCTGTCTGAGAGGTTCGATTTGCCTTCCAGTCGGTTAGCTTGCATCTGTATCGACTTCTCGAATACGTTTCTCACGTATCGCGCATTACCAAAGTTCCTGTCCTTATGCTCCACGGCATAGTCCAGCTTCTCCTTCAGCATCTCGTCGGCCTCGTCGCTGATGGTGTACTGGTTCTTCTTCATGTACATGTGGAAGATGCGCACCAGTTCTTTCGCCGTGTAGTCGGGGAAGTTGATATAACGGTTAAAGCGCGACTGCAGTCCTGGGTTCGAGTCGATGAATCGCTTCATCTCGTTGGTGTATCCGGCAATGATCACCACCAGCTTGTCGCGATCGTCCTCCATACGCTTCAGCAGGGTCGATATAGCCTCCTGTCCGTAGTCGTTGCTCGCGTTCTCAGGCACCAGTGCATAGGCCTCGTCTATGAAGAGTACACCGTTCAGGGCAGAGTCTACGATAGCGTTTGTCTTCGTCGCTGTCTGTCCCACGTATTCTGCCACGAGACCCGATCGGTCCGTCTCTACCGTATGACCTGTCTTCAGGATACCCAGGTCCTTGTAGATGCGTGCCACGATACGAGCCACGGTCGTCTTACCAGTACCAGGACTACCTGTAAATACCAGGTGGTACGACATCTTAGGCGTCTTCATGCCCTTCTCCTGACGCTGTTTCTGTAGCTTCACGAAGTTGGCCAGCGATTTCACCTCCTGCTTCACGTTGTCCAGACCTATCAGGTCTTCCAGCTCCTCGTAAGGATCCGTGTCGAGCACAGGGTTAATCACCACACTGTCTTTCTTCTCCTCCTGCTGTGGAGTCGATGTGGTCTCGCTTGTCGATTCGTCATTACTCTTGTCCTCGTCTGTGGGCACGAGTAGGGTGAAGATACCCAGCAGTACGAATACGATGGCTGCAGCCCACTTGTTGTTAATGTTAACATTCATGATCTTATAGTTTTTAGTGATATATACACAAAATAGATAAAGTAGGGTAGTGCGTAGAAGAACACATCCCAACGGTCGGCCACACCAGGCAGCAGATTGTGTTGCTGCATCAGTTCCGAGAGGACGCCTATGACAGGTATCAACGATGCCCAGAGCAGCCGCCTTCCAGGGCGTTCACCCATGGTCAGTGCGTGTATCAGCAGGATATAGGCTGTACTCCACAAACCTCCGGGCAAGCTGTATATGATCCATTCTGGAATCGTCCATTCCGCTGCTTTCTCTCTCGCACCCTCTATCCCTTTGGCACCTGCGGCATCGATAAGCACGTTCAGCAATGTCTGTCGTGAGCGTAGCAGAACGTAGATGGTTCCACCCACAAGCAGCATCAGTGCGCTGCTCCCAAGCCAGAGGTTGCGTTGATGGGTCATTTAGGCGATTTGATTTTCTTCAGTTCGGCATCCGTCAGTACCGTCACTCGGCGATTGCTCGTGTCCGTCATCACCTCGTGCACTATTTCTGCCACCTGCTCCTTCAGTTCGTCAATAAACTGCTTGGCGTCATATTTCTGATGCTCTATGTCGCGCAGTTTCTTCTCCCAGATACCTGTCAGCTCGCAACTCTTCAGCAGTTCCTCGCGAATCAGGTCAATGAGTTCTATGCCTGTAGGTGTGGCAATGAGTCGTTTCCTGTCACGCTTAATGTAGTGGCGCTTGAAGAGCGTCTCTATGATGCCGGCTCGCGATGACGGACGTCCTATGCCGTTCTCCTTCATGGCAGCACGCAGTGTCTCGTCCTCTACGAATTTGCCAGCCGTCTCCATGGCGCGCAGCAGCGAGGCCTCATTGTAATAAGGTGGAGGTGTAGTCCACTTCTCCGTCAGCGTAGGCTTATGCTCGCCCGATTCTCCCTTTACGAAGGTCGGTAAGATCCTTTCAGGATCAGAGGTGAGAGGTGAGGGGTTAGAGGTGAGAGATGTGTTCTGAGATTCCTCTTCCTCTTCTTTCTCTTTTTTCTCCTTACCTTGAACAACTCTCCATCCCGGATCCAAGATCTCTTTACCTGTCACCTTAAATTCCACCACATCTTCTGCCTTTGAGATATCTCTAACCTCTAACCCCATTCCCGAGCAAAGCTCGCCTACCCGTAGCCTTTCACCACTTACCTCTGAAGATCCTCTTACCTCTCCAAGTACCGTCGTTGTGGCAAACTTACAATCCGGTAGGAACACGCCGATGAATCTTCTTGCCACGAGGTCAAACACCTTCTGTTCGGCGTCGCTCAGTCCCTGTGGAATCACTCCCGTAGGAATAATGGCATGGTGGTCTGTCACCTTCGATGAGTCGAACACGCGCTTCGTCTTCTTCAGCGGCTTGCCACCGATGGGTTTGATCAGCTCCGCATAAGGTGCTATGCCAGCAAACTTCGTCTGGTACAGTCCGTTCAGTGTCTGCGGACACTTAGGGTAGATGTCGTCACTCAGATATTGTGTATCCACACGTGGATAGGTGGTGAATTTTCGCTCGTAGAGCGCTTGTATCAGGTTCAGCGTCATCTCAGCTGAGAAACCGAACTTACGGTTACAGTCCACCTGTAGCGAGGTGAGGTCATACAACTGTGGGGGCTGTTCCTTGCCCTCCTTCTTCTCTACCTTCGTCACGGTAAAGGGCTTGCCTTCAATGGTGGCAAAGGCCTTTTCGCCTTCCTCCTTCGATGTAAACTTACCCTTGGTGGCTGTAAAGGTAGTGTCGCGATATACTGTAGCCAGTACCCAGTAAGGCTCAGGCTTGAAGTTCTCTATCTCTTTCTGGCGATTCACGATCAGCGCCAGAGTAGGGGTCTGCACGCGACCTATCGAGAGCACCTGTCGGTTTTGTCCGTACTTCAGCGTGTAGAGTCGAGTGGCGTTCATGCCCAGAAGCCAGTCACCGATGGCACGCGATAGTCCTGCCAGATAAAGCGGCTGATAGTCCTGCTGGTCTTTCAGGTTGGCAAAGCCCTCACGGATAGCCTCGTCGGTCATCGACGATATCCACAGTCGCTTCACGGGGCAAGTGGCCTGTGCCTTCTGCATCACCCAGCGCTGTATCAGTTCTCCTTCCTGTCCGGCGTCACCGCAGTTCACGATGCCGTCGGCCGCCTGCATCAGGCGTTCTATGGTGGCAAATTGCTTCTTAATACCGTTATCGTCTATGAGTTTAATACCGAAGCGCTGTGGTACCATGGGCAACTGCGTCAGAGCCCAGGGCTTCCACGCTGGGGTGTAGTCGCCAGGCTCCTTCAGTGTACACAGGTGTCCGAAGGTCCATGTCACCTGGTATCCGTTTCCTTCCATATACCCATCGTGTGAGGCCGTTGCGCCGATAATGCGGGCAATGTCTCTCGCCACACTGGGTTTCTCTGCAATGCATACTATCATAATTGCCTGCAAAGGTACGAATTAGTAAGCAGAAAACCAAATTTTCCCCTAAAAAAGGCCCATTTTCTTCAATATACCATAAATGTGGTATATGGAATGCCACGCACGTGGGATTGTGGGAATGCCAAAAACCCCCTACCTTTGCACCCAGAAACTTATATAGTTTAAAAAGTTAAAGATTAAACATTAAAAATAATATTAATTTTAAAAAGGTAAGGATTATGACAAAGATTGCAAAGCAGCTGACTGAGCTCGTCGGCAACACCCCACTTCTTGAGCTCAACAAGTATTCACAGGCACAGGGACTTGACACTCCCGTGATTGCCAAAGTAGAGTTTTTCAACCCCGGTGGTTCTGTTAAGGACCGTATCGCCCTGGCTATGATCGAGGATGCTGAGGCAAAGGGCATCCTGAAGCCCGGCGCTACCATCATCGAGCCCACCTCAGGAAATACGGGCGTAGGATTGGCCCTGGTATCAGCCGTTAAGGGCTATCACTTAATCCTTACCATGCCTGAGACCATGAGTATTGAGCGTCGTAATCTCGTGAAGGCCTACGGTGCCGAGGTTCGCCTTACTTCTGGTAAAGACGGCATGCCCGGAGCCATCCGCGCCGCCGAGGAGTTGCGTGCCTCTATCCCTGGCGCTGTCATTCTGCAGCAGTTCGAGAACGCCGCCAACCCCGCTAAGCACTATGCCACCACGGGTCCTGAGGTCTGGCGCGATACCGATGGTCAGGTCGACATTTTCATCGGTGGTGTAGGTACTGGTGGTACCATCTCTGGTACAGGTAAGTACCTCAAGGAGCAGAATCCCAATGTTAAGGTCATCGCTGTAGAGCCCAAGTCAAGCCCTGTGCTCAATGGTGGTCAGAGCGGTCCTCATAAGATTCAGGGTATCGGTGCCGGCTTCGTGCCCAAGACCTATGATGCCGATGTTATCGACGAGGTGTTCGATGTAGAGAACGACGATGCCATCCGTACAGGTCGTGAGATTGCCCAGAGCGAAGGTCTGCTCGTAGGTATCTCTGCCGGTGCTGCCCTCTTCGCAGCCATCCAGGTGGCCAAGCGTCCCGAGAACAAAGGTAAGAAGATTGTAGTGCTGCTGCCCGATACCGGCGAGCGTTACCTCTCTACCGTGCTCTACGCTTTCGAGGACTATCCCCTCTAAGCCCCCTCTCCAGTTTTCCATCTTATAATAATCAGCAATCCCTCGCTTACCGAGTCTTCGGAGCGAGGGATTGATCTTTTCCGTGGCCATCATCGTCTCTTTCTACTTCAACTGTTTCAATCCGATGTAACTGTGTGCAGGCAGGCTGATCTCGAAGACTGACGCGCCTTCAGGATAGCCGAAGAAACGATTGCGGCCGAAGAAGCCCTGAACGGGTTTCTGCACCATGGGCTTCAGCTGCTCGCCAGTCAGGAGGTTGCTCAGACTGCCTACCTGCTCACATACCACTACCTTCACGCTGACAGTCTCGTCGTTGAAGTTCTCCACCACCAGCGTCTTGTTGTCGTAGGGGAAGAGTGCCACCTTCGAGGGACCTTCAATGTAGGCGCCTGTGTCCTTGCTCATAGCACGGCGTATAATGTTGAGGGCGCCAGCAGGATAGTCGTACAGGTTGCCGAAGTCATCGGGAATAGTGAGTACGAAGAGCATACCCTTGGAATAGGTGTCGCGCAGTAGGATGGGGTAGCCCGATACACCACCGTTCAACGGACGTCCTGCGCTGACCACCTCCCAGGCATCGTTGGTGAAGTACTTCACCTGAGGGATGATGAACTCGCGTGCTGACTTGCCCGAATAGCCGAAGTCATTGACGATGGCCTTCAGGTCGCCACAGTACAACTCGCATACATCGCCCAACGGCTCACGAATGGCCTTCAGCAGTCCGGTCGTAATGATCACGTCGCCGCCCTTCTTCAACTGAGCCTTGATCTTCTCTACAATCTGCGGATCCTTGGCAGCCTGCTCCGTAAGCAGAATCTGCTGACGATCGGTGAGGAACTGCGGATACATATCCATGGGCAGACCTATCATGCCCAGATAGTTCTGCAAGAAGTCCTCGCCCGAGGAGTGATAGGGCTTGTATGAGGCGAGTCCGATAGGCTTGCCGAGTTGTCCGATGAGCTTGTCAGTCTGATGGAGCGTCACGTTGGCATAGCGTGCCATAGTAGTAGGTTTGATGGTCTTACCGTCCTTCGTAAAGGGAGCCACCATGGCGTCGTAGTCAAAGCTGCTCTTGCCGGCCTCCTGCCAGGGGGCACGCTGCTGAGGAGTAATCTGTACCTCGTAGAGCTGCATGTAGTTCCACAGGATGATTTCTGGCGTTTTCGACAGCATAGTGAGATGCAGCTGCTCGGCATAGCGGTCCATGCTCATGTGGATACCACCGGCATCCACCCATCCGCCTCCGTTCTTGCCAGGGGCGATGTTATCGAAGTAGCGCACCACGTTATAGCTCAGGTAGTTCTGCAGATGCTGCGCCGATCCGGGATCGCGCGTCTCAGTGCCTGTCCAGATGCCGTCGAAATACTGGGGCTCCTCCTCCAGGTTGAAGCCCAGTCCGTGGAAGTGGTCGTACCAGTTGGGGTACTTCACAATCACCTTCACCTTGGGGTTCACCTTCTTGGCCGGACCCACCACCAACTCGCGACCAGCATCGGCCATCAGACGCAGTCGGTATTCCGTCCAACTCTTCGTGCCCTTGGCAGCTATCTCGTCGTCGTTCTTCAGGTCGATGAAGAAGAAATCGTCGAGAATAAAGTCATCGAATAGTTTTGCGGTGTATTCGGCCACCTCTTTTACTATCTGGCGCTCGTCAGCACGGGCATAGCTGTAAGTCTCGAAATCAGTAGGCTCACTACGGGTGTAGGTAATGCCCCCGCCCACCTCCAGTCCCTTCGAGAGGAAGAACTTCTTCACCTTCAGCATGGTTTTCTCGTCTACGGTGAAGGCATCACGATGGGCCTCCAGATAGATCTTGTCGAGATCCACCTGAGCGCTCACGGTCTCCCATGTCTGGTTGAGGAACTTGGCGTCGGCCATCCTCGCCACATCCTGTGCACGGATGTAGGTGGAAACCTTGAAATTCTGGAACTTGTTTTTTGCCTTTGCTGCTGAAGCAGGCAGGATTGTCATAGCGGCCATAACTACTGTAAGGATGCTTTTTAAATGTAAGTTAGTTTTCATCTTGTGAATAGTTGTTAGTTGATTCTTGCTGCAAATATAGCAAAAAAATCCTCCACAATCAGCAAATCCACCGCCTTTTAATAAAGTTTAAGGGTGTGAGCAGGGCGCAATCCTTCATTTTTGCTTATCTTTTGCACCATAGATTATATGACATGACAAACTCTCTTGCTAAACGACTTACCTTCCGCATCATGGCGGTGGTCTTTGTGATGATGGCTGTCGTCACAGGCTTTGTGTATGTCATCCAAACCACAAAAATTCAGGCCGATTCCGTGAGAATCAGCCTTATCGAGTTAGCCAAAATGCAGTTTGCGAAAGATAGTCTTTTGCAGGGCGAAAGATAATCTTTTGGAGGACGAAAGATAGTCTTTCGGGAGGTGAAAGACTATGAAAGACTATCTCTTGTAAAATGGCCGTAATGGCGCTGACAGGGCGACCATTATCAGCCGTTGCGACGAGCCTCCAGTTCGCGGAGGATACGGCGGTCGCGACTGGGCTTGACGTAATAAAGCCATTTGCAATGGTTACAAACACGGCGGTACGTCCCCGTCTTCATGCGTTCTAATTTCGAGCGGGGCAGCGCCTCGCCACACCGCGTACAAATCATTGTTTCTTCCATAATCATTCCCATTCTATTCCTTGCTGTACAGCTTTGGAGATGAGCCAGTTCGATTTGTCGGACTCTACGAACTTATACTGAACCACGTCGCCTGCATCGGTCTTCTCTTCATCGAACCCTACGAAGCGGTGGTTCTCTAGGTCCATGCGGACACAGCACTCGCCCACGGTGCCGAGATGACCGAAACGCACCTTCTTGATGTGTATCATCGTGCGATGATGCGCAAAGTCGCGCTCCATAATTTCCACCCATGTGGCCTTATTGGCATAGTCGCTGGTACCGGCGATATCCCACATCTCGGGCACGTAAGTCCTGCCTTCCCTCATCAGTGGTGGCTTTCGGGGGTGGGCCACCATCCACGTCAATTGGTTCTCCACCTGTGCAAAGTCTACCACCTGGTTAATCACGTAGTTGGCCCTCTCCATCGGATCGTTTCCCTTAGCCTGCGTCATATCCACCCAGTTGGCAGGGTCAATCACGGTCATGTCGATTTGATAGCGCAGGCCTATCTGACGGGCTGTCTCCAGAATGTCGTCGATACCCTTGCACTGGTGGGCGTCGACGATGAAGAAGTGGCTGGCGAGGAAACGTATGGCCTCATTGAGCGTGTGTTCATCCACCGACTCGCGGTTGAGCTGACGACCTATCAGCATGGTGGCCAACTCATGAAACAGCAGCTTGTAGGGGAATTTCTCGGGGGTGTAGAGACAGATCTTCCAGCCGTGCTCCACCGCCAGCGAGAGACACTTGAAGAGCGTGAACGTTGACTTGCCGCTGCCGGGGAATCCTGATGTGACACCGAAGTAACCTTTCTCCAGCTTCTCGAGTTCGGCCAGTTTCTCCAGTTCGATAGTCATTCCCTCAGGGATGCCGCCCTGATCGTAGTACCACCACAGGCCCGACTCCCACTCGCCCTTAGTCACCTCGCCCGGAATATCCGACAACTCAGCTGCATCGATACAGGCCCTGACCACCTCGACACCTCCCTTCTGCAGGGCTTCGTTGGCATCCTTGAAGTTACCCCAATTTACCACCTTACAGCGGGCGGCACCGAAATACTTCAGCAGGTTGTTGCAGGCTTCCTGCCCTGCATCGTCATTATCGACACCGATGATCACCGTCTTCACCTGGGCGAAGAGTGTATAACGGAAACCGTCGAACAGTTCCACCCGCGAACGGGCACCGTTGCCCAGCGATACCACTGCCTCGTAGCCAGCCTGTATACAGGCCATCGCATCATTACGTCCTTCGGTGATGATCATCTCCTCGTGGCCCACCACCGAGTTGACATTCCAGGGGATGGGGTCGCAGCCCGCTTCCTGAGTGAATCCTTTCTCCTTATGCAGTGGACGATAGTGCACATTCACGCACTTAGCCCCGTCGAAGGTGGGATAGGCAATGTATATCTCCTCCTGGTTGTCGACCTTTTTGGAAATCCACTTGATGCCCATCTTCCTCACCAGCTCCATCGGTAGTTTGCGTTCCTTCTCGAAATAGTCGATCAGTTCCTGAGGATAGTCATCGCGCAGTAGCGACAGGTCAATGCTTTTCTCCGTGTTGTCTTTGCGCTTACGACCGCGCTTGGGGGCTATCTCCTTGTTGTAGAACGCTTCGGTCCAGAACCACTTACCGCAGTTGTAGCAGAATCCCCAGCCGTCGTCGGGATACACGGCCACGCACTTCTCCCTCCTATGTTCCATCTTCCGGCCGGAACTGCACGAAGGGCACTGGCATCGCAACACGTTTTTCGAGTCATTCTGCCTTACCACCTTATGAGCACTCGTCAGGTCGGTTTCTTCCAGTACGTAATACTTCTCGTCGATAATCTTCATGTCGCTTCTTTCTTAAACAGTTGACGGTAAACAATCAGCTCTGCGTGAGCGTCGAATTCCTCTGCAGGCACCCAGTCGTGACGCAGGTAACTGTACATGTCGTTACGTCGGCGCTGGGGCGGTGCATCGCCAGGCAGGGGCTGACCGTGGGAGGCGTAACGCCTGCCCGCGCGCAGGACTTCAAACTGAGAGTGCGTGTCGTTCAGACACACGCACTTTTTCTTTTTTTCTTTTTCTATATCTTCATCTAATTCTATATCTTCCGCGCGCATTGATATGTACGGGCGGGAGTGGAGCATCTTTGCGCTATCCTTAGGGAACTGTTGCTGCATCCACAGACTCGTAAAGCGCGAACCTTCGATCACGAAAAGACCGTAGTTACAGATCACCCTGTTTACGTCGGAACGGTGCTTCTTCAGCTGTATGGCCAGGGAGCTGAGCTGACGACCGGTATAGATGCCCCATCCGCCCTCGCAATGAGCCAGGTAGAGATTCAAAGTCACATATATCCCAAGGCCGGCTGCTCCCTCTTCGGCAAGCAAGTCGACCACCTGGGGCTGCGACAGCAGTTCGCGTTGCAATTTGATAAAAGCTTTCGATTTCATTTAATTACTCAATTCTTGTTGTTTTGCCGTTGCTGATCAGGAGCCTTTCGTGGCGGTTGTGGCGGAAGTTCACGCGGCAGGATACGTGGACCCACCAGGCAGCGCCGTTATGCTCCAGTATCAGCTGGTCGTAGTCAATATTGTCTTTCATCCATTCGAACAGCAGACGGGCTATCTGTTCCTTGTTGGTATAGCAGAAGGGCCACGAGCGGCGGGGGATGGTGATGTCGGCGGCCTCGCCCTTCATATGCTGGGAAGCATCGGCACCGTGGAGGGCCTTGTTGAGGTCGATGCTGCGGAAGCCCGAGTTCACTTTGATGGGTAGGTTGAAGTGACAGCGTGTAGGTTCGAGACAGCGCACGCAGAGGTTCTGCAGGGCCGTGATATGGCTCTTCAGTGGCGTGTTGTTGATATGGTTCTGCTCGGCGGTCTCCGAACGCAGCATCTCGCCAAGCGTAAAGTGCTCCGTAAGGAGCATATTGGGATCGAATAGTGGTTTCATCGTTTACTTGATGGTTTGTTAATAAATGATCAAATGTTTTAGTTGACGCAAGCATCAACCATGAAAGGGCGCCACTCAGTATGGTGGCGCCCCTCGGTAATAATCTCAGGGGATTGGTTGGTTTCATTGCTGTACCTTTTAATTAGAGTTAATACTGTGGATGATAACATCCGTAAAACTGGTGCAAAGATACAACAATTTGAAGCCTTTGTCAAGGGGGCAAAATAGGGGCAAAACGTTTTGCCCCTAAAGAAAAGTGTTAATTAAAAACATCTTGATACATTTGGCAAAGTGCTTTCCATACCTTACTCACTTCGCGCGGGAATTTACGACGTTTGATGTTGTCGATAATCTTGGTTGGTTTCTCAGGAATATCCATCCCGAACGTCCCAAAAATCACCTTCGTCACCTCAACAATCGTAGCTTCACGACCTTTTTGGTTCTTCAAGAACTTTGTAAGATAGACGATATACGCTATCTCCATCAGGTCGGTAGGCGTACCTTCCCACTTCAGTTGTGGTATGCTGGATTTCACTCTCTTGATTGCCTTTGAAGGCAATGCCTTACGTATCTGTCTAAAAATCTTTATTGATTTCATTTGTCTATTTGTCTTTATTGTTTGTTTTCGTCGAAATAAACAAATGATTGTTTTAAAGATTAACAAGGGTTATCGTGGGCGAATTAATCATTCGCTCACCCATTTCCAAGAAGTCAGCCCAACTAGATGAGCCTGGGCTAAAGTGTTCAGTTTTCATACGTTACTTTCATATCGCCCCGCCCCTATCGAGCGGTTTCACTTAAGAGATAAAATCAAGGGCGCAGCAGGGCTGCGTCCTTGAAAAATGTTATTGCTTGCAATTTACCAATATTCTTTTGATTCGAGGGTGAGGTGTTTTTTCTGACCTGTGGGGGTGACGATGTCGAGTTCGTGGCGGGGGAGTTTTTTCAGGGAATACTCCTCATCCCAGGTGTAATCCCTTACATCGCGCCCGTTAATGGCGGTGATAGTGTCGCCAATCTCCATGCCTGCCTCCTTAGCTTCGCTACTACGATTCATACTGGATACCACCCAACCGCGACAGATGTCAGTACGGTTGCGCCAACCATAGCCATAGGTCTTGCCCATTGGCTCGTCGGCTTGATGTCTACGCAGATAAAGCGCCTGGTTCTTGGCATCAATAATGATATTGAACTTTTCCCACACACTGTTACCGATAATGCCCAGGTACGACCTGTCGCTCATGGCGCCTATCCCTTCGGGCACATAGTCAATGTCAGTGTGGCGGATGGTGTCAGAGCCTATCTGTATATAGTCACTCATCATCTCGACAAACGTTTCCATAGGCTTATCGCCAATACCAGCCTGAGCCATATCCACCAGATAACGTTTGCCCTCAATCTTGTCGATACCAAAGCTGGTCATGGCCTTCGATGTGAAACTCACTGACGCACCACTACCCGTATCCATCAGGTACCAGCCTCTGATCTTCTTGCCACCCAGTTGTACCTCGGCCTGCAGCATAATGCGATGGTTCTCGTACTTGATGGGTAACTGCTGAAACCCCTCGGTGCTGGGCTTGCTGTGGGTGTACTGCTTAATATACTGATTCTCGAAATTGATTTCGAGCGGATAAAGGGTTATGTCCTTGATGCCCCAGATACCATCCACATGGCGATCTACGATATCGCGCAGTTTAAATATCGGCACGATCTCGTATTGCTGCACCATGGTACCCATCTGTACCTTGGTGCCATCGGCTATCACTCTTACCGTTGTTGCGCCTGCAGCGCCTCCAGCCTTGGCCTTCCCCACCTTCTGCGGATGCCAGGCAGACTGCGTAAGTGCCACACTGTCGATACCGAAGATGTTTGCAGCACCAGTATCGAACAACGTATTAACTTGCATACTATCATTGACCGTGGTCTGCAGATAGATATGCCCGTGATACACAAAAGGCATTGTATTATCAGAAGGATTCTGAGCCATGCAGTTTAAACTGCTTAATGTGATTAAGATGGTTGATAATAGTTTCATCATTTACATTTAAATTAATTAATGATTGATTCATCGCTGCAAAGATAATACAAAATCTTTTAGTTTGGATGAAAATGAGGGGGAAAGTGATAATAATTTGCAAAAAACTTTGGGAAATTGGAATTATTTCGTATTTTTGCAAATTGAAGATAATAACTAATTACGTATATAAAAATAAAAACTAGCTTCGTAAATAAAACAATCTGTTAATGAATCATATGAGAAAGAACATTCTGTGGATGATAGCCGCCATCCTGATCTGCGGCCTGATGGTTACAGCCTGTTCGAACGACGACAACCCTATATCGCCGAAGGACAAGGTGGAAGAGCTACTAGCAAAGATGACGCTGCGCGAGAAGGTGGGGCAAATGTTCTATGTACGTATGGAAACGCTCGATACCACCATCCACTGGAATACCTATGCCGACCTTCAGGAGAATCCTATCCATGAGGTGAACCAGACCATGCGCGACGTAAATGCCAACTACCCCATCGGCGGACTTATCCTCTACGCATGGAATATCGACGACGAGGCACAGCTGGCAAAGCTGATCCCTCAGATACGGGCACTGAACGGCCATCCCCTGCTCTGCATCGATGAGGAAGGTGGACGTGTGTCGCGCCTTGCCAACAACCCCAATTTCAACGTGAAGAAGTACGAGTCGATGGCAGCCATCGGTGCTACGGGCGATCCGAACAACGCCTACGAGTGTGGCAACACCATCGGCACCTATCTGCACCGCTATGGCTTCGACATAGACTTTGCGCCTGTGGCCGACGTGAACACCAATCCAGAGAATATTATCATCGGGCCGAGGGCTTTCAGCGACGATCCTGCCGTGGCAGCGCCCATGGTGACGAACTATCTGCAAGGACTGAAGGATGCAGGTGTAACGGGCTGTATCAAGCACTTCCCCGGTCATGGCGATACGAAGGTCGATACGCACTTCGGCTACGCATCGACCCAGAAGACATGGGCCGAGATGCTGGATTGCGAGATGGTGACCTTCAAGGCGGGCATAGCATGGGGCTGCCAGTTGGTGATGACGGCTCATATCGGTGCGCCCAAGGTGACGGGCTCGGATGTGCCTTCTACCATGTCGCCCATCATCCTGCAGGACAAGCTGCGTGGGGAGCTGGGCTACCAGAACATCATCATTACCGACGGTATGGAGATGGGAGCCATCACACAGCAGTACACCAGTGCCGAGGCTGCCGTGGGCAGCATACAGGCAGGCGTTGACATTGTGCTGGGGCCGAAGAATCTGGTAGAGGCCTTCGATGCCGTAATGGTTGCTGTGGAGAAGGGTACCATCACTGAGGAGCGCATCAACCAGAGCGTACGCAGAATTCTGAAACTAAAAATGAAATAGTGCGGCTACAAGCTGCATTTTGGCT
The DNA here is from genome assembly GCA_902798285.1 of uncultured Prevotella sp. Classification (GTDB taxonomy): domain Bacteria; phylum Bacteroidota; class Bacteroidia; order Bacteroidales; family Bacteroidaceae; genus Prevotella. The sequence continues at coordinate 73,987 of CADBVZ010000011.1, forward strand.
AACTCGATAAGGCTGATTCTCTTGGAATCGGCCTTATTTTTTATTAATTTTGTAACCGCAAACAAGGCAGTACTGCAGCGCGGGAAAGTCCCGTTGCGAAGGAGTGATTAACAAAGTCCCTGAGCCTGAGGGACGCAGAGAAAGGAGGACAAGATGGCAGTATTGTTTCGATTAACGAAGAACAACAACAAGTACAATGCCGCTTACGGCAAATGGTACGCTCAGTCAGTGATGACTGAGACCATCGACACCGACCAGCTGGCTACGATCATGCAGCGCAACTGTACCGTGAAGAAGAGCGATATTCTCGCTGTGATCACGGAGCTGATTGAGACCATGCAGGATCAGCTGCAGAACCAGCAAGCCCAAGGAGAACGGAGGTTCTACCGGTGGCGGAGAGTAGTTGTAAAATGTTTAACCAATTAATCAAGGAAAGGAGGAATTATGAAGAATTGGAAGACGATTGTGAAGATCGCGATTGCGGTACTTACCGCATTGTTAGGAGCCGTTGGAGGCTCTGCCTACGCACAGGCAATGATTTAGCCGCAAGCCCCGCTGGAATCACATCCGGCGGGGCTGTTTGTTACGCTCAAGAGCATCGTGGATTACTGGTCATGATATCCATTCATTAGTGTCCCATTTTAACGGGACACTAATGTCTCCAAATTATTACTGCAAAAACGATTAGGAATCCGACAAGACTGTTATTGTTTACAATAATTAACCATGTTAATTCTTTATAAACAGATAAAAATGAGTACATTTGCAGCCGAGAAAAACGAAATGTAATATAGCAATGAAAGAAATGAAAGATTTGGTGAACAAAAGAATTCTAAACTGGTTGTTGCTGCTCGCCTTTGTGCTGGGTGGCTTAACAGGCTTTGTATCGTGTGAAACCGACGACAATCACGCCCATAGTAATAATGGTGAAAATCCTAGTGGCCGGACTTATTCCAGCGAGGTGTACGTCTATCTGAACAAGGCTAACGATCGTGAGAACATGGAGCCTACAGGTGCCAAAGGTTATACAGCCAAGGAGTGGCGTTTGGAGGTGAAGAATACCGAACAGGGCTTGCCCGACAATTTCCGTACCTGTGAGAGTGAGTTTAATGTGAACGGTCTGAACGAGGAACTGCCTGAGCCTAACTACATACCCTCTCGTCAGGGACTCGAAGGCCTGAACATTTCCGGTAGTGGCCGCTTCTCTGAGAAGCAACTGAAGGTGCTCACCGACGAAATCAACAAGAAGGCCGGTGGCAGGACGAAGGTGATGATGGACTTGCGTAGTGAGTGTCACGGCTTCATCCACGGACATCATATGTCGTGGTACGGCTATATCAACTGGTCGAACATCGGCAAGAAGCGCGACCAGATCCTGGCCGAGGAAGAGCAGCTTCTCAACAACGTGAAGGGTAAGACCATCGTGGCAGGTAAGATCAGTTCCGCGAACAATTACTTGATGACCGACAGCGCATGGATCCTGGTGGATGCCGACAGCGCCCTGACCGAGAAGCAGGTGGTGGAGCGTTACGGCTGGGAGTATCGTCGTGTGACGGCTCTCGATCATGTGTTCCCCTGCGACGAGATCATCGACCAGTTCATCGAGACCTATCGCTCGCTGCCGAAGGACTGCTGGGTACATTTCCACTGTCAGGCAGGCCGCGGACGCACCACGACGTTCATGAGTTTCTACGATATGCTGAAGAATCCTGATGTGCCCCTGAAGGATATCCTCTACCGCCAGACAGAGCTCGGCGGCACCAGTTTGTACTACAAGGGCGACCGCCCCAATGAACAGGCTTGGCGCGTGGAACTCTTCACCGAGACCAGCTGGATGGTACCGCTGCTCTACGACTATGTGCAGGACAACAAGGAAAACGGCTACAGCGTATCATGGACTGACTGGAAAAAGAAGACATTCAAACTTTGACAATAGCGATTATTATCATCAAATAAAGTATGATGAAACGATTCTGCTACGTTGCGATTGCAACTATTACGCTGTCGGTGCTGTCCTCGTGTGAAACCGACAATAACCATGCTTTCGATCCTAATGACATTAAAAAGTCGGTGGTGATTCTCTATGAGAACGACGTGCATTGCGGCATCGACGGCTATACCCAGATGCGTGGTTTGCGCGACGCCATTGTGCGTAGCGACACCAGTGTGGTGGGAATGGTGAGTGCGGGCGATTTTCTGCAGGGCGACTTGGCCGGTGCCATCTCGCAAGGTAAGTACGTGGTCGACATCATGAAGAACATGGGCTACGATGCTGTGACCCTGGGTAATCATGAGTTCGACTACGGTGTGCCTCGCATGCAGGAGTTGCTACCCCAGATCAATACCAATGTGGTATGCGTCAACCTTACCAAGTATGGCGATCCCACGCCCATGTATCCCGGTTACGTCATCAAGCAGTATGGCAAGAAGCGCATCGCCTTCGTGGGCATCTGCACCCCCGAGACCATGCGTTCGGAGGCCTATTCCTTCTTTGAAAAGGATGGCACTCAGATATACGACTTGCATACCGACGAGTGCTTTACGATGGTGCAGGAGGCTGTCGACAAGGCCCGAAAGGAGGGTGCTGACCATGTGGTGCTGCTTTCTCACTTAGGCGAGGCTACCAGCGAAACGGGTGTCGACTCTCACACGATGATCGCTAAGACGCGTGGCATCGATGCCGTGCTCGATGGTCATACCCATTCGGTGATTCCCTGCGACTGGGTGGAAAACCTTGACGGAGAGAAGATTCCTGTTACCCAGACGGGCACGAAGTTCGCCAATGTGGGCAAACTGTGGCTCAGTCCTGAGGGTAAGTTCATACCAATGCTGGTGTCGAAGGATGAAAACCCCTTTGTGAATGATGCCATCACGGCTACTACCGATAGCATCAAGACGCTGTTGCAAAAGTTGGCTGGCAAAGAAATAGGTACTACCGCTTTCGACCTCATAGCCATCGTGGGCTCTTCATGGCCCGTACGCGTCAAGGAGATGCCGCTGGGCAATCTGGTGGCCGATGCCTATCGTGCCAAGATGGATACCCAGATCGGTATTGCCAATGGTGGAGGTCTGCGCTCCAGCATCAAGGCCGGCATTATCACTCTAGGCGATGTGATTGCCGTACAGCCTAACGATAATAATATGATTATCCTCGAGGTGACGGGCACTGAGTTGCTGACCATGCTTAGCAAGTGTACCGCCAAGTGTCCTGAGGCCGACGGCTCGTTCCCTCAGGTGTCAGGCCTTAAGTTCACCATACACACCGCCAGTCATAAGGTGACCGATGTGATGGTGCAGGACAAGGGTGCTGATACCTATCAGCCGATTGATCCTAACGGCAAGTACACCGTTGCCACTATCGACTATGCCTTGTCGGGTGGCTTCTATCGCACACTGCAGAATTGTAAGCTCATGAGCCTCACGGATGTCTTCAGTCGCGATGCTCTGGCCGAATATCTGGCGACCAACCTCAAAGGCGTAGTGCCCGATAAGTACAAAGACGTAGAGGGTCGCATCACGATCGTCAACGACTAAACACAAGAATAGCCCCGCACATTTTGGCGGGGCTTTTATGTTGTTTACAATTATTAACCAAGTTAATTCCTTATAAAAGGATAAAAATATGTATCTTTGCAACATAAAACGAAATGTAAATTTACAACTATAACTATACTCGCGTAAAACAAGATGAAAAAGTATACATTGGCAATCATCCTCGTAGCAGCCATCATGATAGAAATGGTGGTTGTGGTACAGTATTACCTGGCTCAGCGCGGCCTGAAACAAGAACTGTTGCAGAAGGCTTCGCGCGACATGGATCAGAGTCAACGAGTGGCAGCCGTGAAGGCCGAAGTGGAGACGGCCGTGCGTAACGTGAAACTGCAGGTACAGCAGGTAGTGAATGCAGGCACTCCCGATCAGTTCTATGGCATCATGACCCGTCTGGTGAAAGACAATCCCCACGTGGTAGGCGCTGGCGTGGCTTTCAAGCCCGACTACTATAAGGAGCAGGGTAAGCCCGATCTGTATTCGCCTTATGCCTACGAGGAGGGCGTGGAGGCCAGTCTCGAGAAACGTAAGACGGCGAAGCCCCAGATGCGTACGACACTGCTGCCGTTCGACTACACCACGCGTGAATGGTACATGCAGCCCATGGAGGACGGTAAGAGTCTCTGGACGGAGCCTTACATGGATCAGGGCGGCGCGCACATCGTGATGTGTACCTATTGCGAGGTGATTCGCAACAAGAATAATTATCCCGTAGCTGTGTTCTACGCCGACGTGCCCTTGGAGGATGTATCATTGCTGGCCGACGGCATGTACTCCGACATCAGCGATAACGGCAAGGTGATTCTGATAGTGCAGTTGCTGGGATTCGTACTCCTTGGTTTCGTCATCTGGCGTGCAGCATCGGCCTCCCGCCGTTATAAGGAGGAAAAGGTGGATCCCGAGAAGGAGGAACTCATCAAGGAGGTGGAGCGCTTAAAGTCGCTCAACCATCATTTGACCGACCGAAATCAGGACTTGGCCAAGAAGCTTCAGGCCAAGAACGAGACTACCGATCAGCACTGGTTCGGATAGGGTGGGGCCGAGACTGAAAAATGGGTCTCGGATGCCCCTTGATACGACAAAACTAAAGACCGCATCGCCCTTTTGTCGCATATGAACCCCTCTGTCGCAATCAATTATCCTAAAATACTAACAAGAACTTTGCAGCAAAGAGAATATTCCATACTTTTGCAAAAAGTTTCGAATATAAAAATTAAAAGTTATGGCATTAATAGCAGCTTTAGAATTCGGCGACAATAACGTTCAGCGTTATACCAAGCAATATTTGCTTGCCGACTGTCGCTTTGTTTTTGATCGCCCCTACAATTCGTTCAGCCCTGAGCGTCCTGCCCGTTGTGAGCGTCTTGAGTTGGTGGTGATTGCTCCGGGTAAGAGCGACTTGAATCTGTTTCAGTGGTTCTCGAATCAGGAAACGAGGGATGGTCGTATCGCCATCAGTCTAATAGGTGACATGATGCAGAATGCAGCAGAACCTCAGGTAGTTTACTTTGAGAGTGCCAAGTGCTTGGCGCTCTCTGAGATGTACGACATCGACAACTCTCGTCGCCGACTCATCAAGTTGGCCATCATTGCCGATTCGATAGAGATAGAGGATGTGGAATTTAAATGCATTTAAGAGTTATGGCAACATTATATTCAAACGAACTGAAGGCAGTGGTGGTGATGGAGAACTTCCTGGAGAACCCCCTGAACGTGATGAAGGAGAACTGCATGACCGTGCAGCACTTCAACTACGAGTGCGAGCATAAGCGTAATGAGGCCGGCGAGATTTACGGAGCCATTAATCCTGTGATGCTTGAGTTTACCGTTCGCGTGAACTCACCACGTCAGGCCCGTGCATTCTATAAGGAGCTTGTATCCAACGAGCATTCCAACTACTCGTTCCTCTTCAATGTAACTTACAACGAGAACCAGCGTCTGAACACCTATGAGGACGGTATGGTGGTAAACGGTTACATCGTACACATCGAAGAGAACTACACTACAGCAGCTCAGCAGGATGGCAGTAACACGCAGATTGAACTCAGCGTGAAGCTTCTGTCGCGCTCGGTAACCTATCTGGGTGCTGACAATAATTACAAGAGTATTTTCATTCAGTAAATCTTAAGTAATATGGCAAGATTAAGATTAACATTACACGACATTAGTTGTTTCGAAAGTGATACAGCAACAGAAGCAACGACGGCTGATCTGTCAGTCTCTACCGAGTTGGAAACAGAAATCGTTTTCTTCCAATCGGGCGACGGAAAGTTTAGTTATACGCTAACTCTGGTTGATTTCAGCTTTATAAAGCAGATGTATCAGCCCACAGAGGTGATTGCCGATATACAGATCTCGATGACAGCCGGTGATTCTGTTGACTTCCAGTCCATTGGGAAAGATGAACTTGTTGAGCTGTTCAAGGGTAAGAAATCTTCGCTTGAACTGATGCCTGATTTGGCCTCTAATCAGAAAGATCCTCTTTTTACCATCGGTGACGATTACTATGTACAGGATGTGCAGCCTCGTTATATGAAGGCGGGCCTTTATGTGACGCTGAAGATTAATAGTCTCGATAAGTTGATGACACTACAATATGGCTGTCACAACTTTGTTGCCCAGAAACTTGTTAAGGATATCTTGGATTCTCAGATCAAACTTTATACGAATCCTTGGGGTACAACAGGCATTTCCTATACCAACAAGATGAAGCATCTGTATTTCGACAGAGGCGAAGGTTCTAGCAAGAAAACGTATGAACATACCTTCCCTTATTTGGTGCAGTATAACGAGAGCTTCTATGATTTCATGGCCCGTACCACCAACCGCTGGGGTGAGTTCATGTACTATGAGAATGGTAAACTAAACATCGGCTATGACGAGACAGCAACAGCTGAAATTGGGGATTATCATACGATTTCCTATATTGATCTTGCCGACACAGTTGAGATTCCCAAATCAGGAAAGTATGACTGTGAGGCTGCCGACGAGAAAGATCTTCTCAATAGTATCTTGAGGAAGAGCCCTAACAAAGTAAAGGGTACCCTCTTCTCTCCTGGCGGTGATGGTGATAAGGTTGCAATGAAGAAAATTTCCGGATTCTTCAAGAACGATAAGAATCTGCCGACATTCATCGTAGGTCAGCTTGTTGACGACACGTTTGACTATGCCAGGAGGAAGATTTCTGTCGATGATGAAAACAGTGAATTTGACAAAAAATATTTCTCTGATCAGTCGAAATACCCAGAGAGATATGGCGAGCACAATTTCGGAGATGATGATGATCCTGATAATGGCGACGGCTTTAACATGTTCTCGGAAATCGATTCTGAGTATGGTGAGAGCAAATACCGAGATATCCTGACTAAGGAAAAACTCGCAGCCCATAATGCTATTCTCATTGATTATGATGTTACTTGTCCTAAGTTAAAGCTTGGTAACATCGTAACTTTTAACGATGAGAAGTTTATCGTTGTTGAAATCTCCTCGAGAATAGATGAACACTATGAGTATGGTATTGAGAACCTTGTTAATGTGGTTAAGACACTCGTTCGTGCTCTGGTGTTCGAGGTGAAAGCTATACGCATAAATTCAAGCGACAGTAAGTTCTATCCTACGATTATTCCTGCCGGACACGTAAGGTATGCCGACCCACAGATAGCAACGGTTGATGACGATGAGGACCCCGATGGTGGTGGTCGAGTGCGTGTGAAGTTTGGTTGGCATGGTAAAAAAGAAGAAGCTACCCCTTGGATTAAGTTTACAGCCAATGCCGGAGGACAGAAAGGTATTATGGGTAAGCACTATAAGAAGGATAAGGTGTTTGTAGGCTACGTCGATGGTAATGTGGAGCGTCCTTACGTGATGGGCGCTTTATCAAAGGGCGCAGGTTCTGATATTCAGTGCGTTACCCCTGGTGGCCGTGTGTTCAAGATGGAGGACGATAGTGCCGGCCTACAGAAGTTCTTGACGGGCATGTTCCTGCCGATGTGGGGTACACTCTCTGGCTTTATACCTGGTATGGATGATCTTAATCCGTACAAGGATTCGGATAACAATCTTGCAATGGCAGGTGGCTTCGAGATTTCCGACAGGTATGGCATCTATAAGATTTCGGGTTCTACCGAAGATCGTGAAGTGAATATTGCTTCTCCGTGGGGCGATGTGAACATCAACGCCTTTACAGGTATTACTATTTCTGCTCCTAACGGCGATGTAACCATCAAGGGTAAGAACGTATCTATCCAGGCAGGCAATAATCTGGAACTTATCTCGGGTAAGAACGTAGACTACAAATTGTGGAAAGAAAAGAAAACTGCCGGTGGAGAGATTGCCCAGATATTACTGGATATCCCTGTTATTGTGGCCAAGAAACTGGCAGAGATGGCACTGAATATAGTCGATCTGTCGATTGTCAGGTCTGTCGTGGATATTGTGATGCGTCCTGTAGAGGGCAGTCTGACTGTGAAGTCGAACCGTTTCCTGAAGCTGGAGGCTGGTAAGAATAACTGCGACATTCCTGCTGCTGGTTATTCTGATTTCAAGTCAAGGTATGAGGGCTTTAAGAATAAGTTGAGCAACCAGTATTCTGCTGGTCTGCTTATTCCAAATTTAGAGATGGGTACATCCATGAAGGAAATCTTCGAGAAGATTGATCCCATGGTGAAAACTCTTGATCAGAAGTACAAGACCATTTATAACAATTGCGTTAAACTGAAGGGTAAGTTAAAGGCTGACTTGGAGGAGTTGGATAAGTGGGTTGAAGAAGACGGAAAGAAGGCTTATGATGCCGCTGATTTCGATACTCTGTATACTAATCTGAAGGCAGATCTTTGGAAAGCTGGCAAATACGAGCCATTCAAAGAGGAAAAACTCATTAAGGTTGATCAGTTGCCTATAGATGGAGGCGAGCCAGAAGATGTTGTATCAGATGCGTGCTGGAATAGACATAAAGCAGAGTTCAGATTATTGACTACTACAGTTGAGGAAGATTGTGTGGGTATCATTAATATTCGCAAAACACGTAGAAAATCTGCTCTGAAGAATCTGAACGACTTGCGCAAAGAGATCTGTAAACTCTTAAATCTGGAATTCGATGCCTCCGACATCGGTAAGCAGCTCTCATGGTTCCTGGGCTCACCCGCTCCGAAGGACTTCAAGAAGAAAATGAATACGGCCTTCAGTCGTGGAAAATGTAAGGAGTCAAGATATTATAAGTTTGCCGACAATGATGCCAGAAAGGGTTTGGGAGCAGACATAACCACAAATACTGGCTTGTCGGATGACGACCTGTCATATATGAAACGTGTGGTAGCGATGAATTTGCTGGATCAGTTTGGATTCACCGACGATCTGCGTAAAAAGGTAAATGGTGTACTTCCTCCGAAGCCAGACCCAGATCTCACAAAGCCCAATAATATTATGGATGCCAATGTGTGGTCGAATTATGTTAAGAGTCTAAGTGGTATTCCTAAACTCGGCAGAGATGTATCTCAAATTGCCGGTGCAATCGAGGGCGCAGCAAAGGATGCGTATGACAAGATCGCTGTATGGGATAATTTCATTGAGCGCTTCTCATGGGGCGAAGGCAAGAGTGGTCAGATATTGTTTGGCGCCGATGGTGAGACATATGCCCTTAAGAATAAGGCTTTTGACGATGTAACACCTCTCAATCCTAATATTAATTGCTTGCGCGATGATGATGCTACGCTTGATGCCCAAGACAAGACTCTTGTAGAGGCCTTCGTGGGAAAAGTAAGAGATGCGATCAAGAATTATTAATTGAAATAGTAGTATTATGGGATATATATTTGATGACTGGAAAGCTTTGCTGGATAGCTTTCAGCAGAGCGTAGAGAAGGATCTTGAAGAGATCCACCAGCAGAAAGCTGAGGTGCAGCAGATCAAGACTGATATCTTTAACAAGGTAGAGAGTGGTCTGTTCTACCACGATCAGAAACGCATTGTTATATCTGCCCCCGAGATTATCATCGGCAATGTGGATAAGAGTGGTACACTTCAGGGCGGCATGGGTAAAGTGATCATTAAAGGCAGTGAGGTTGGTCTGGAAGGCGTAGGCGAAACGGGACAGATTATTAATCGTGCCCCGAGCATCCGCCAGTTGGCCGTCGACCCAGGCATAGACGGACTGGAGAATGTGGTATGTGAGACTTCTCAGGTGATTTCACAAGCCTGTGAAATTACCCTTCATAGTAGCGATGCCAAGGACGCCTTCTCGCAGGTTCCTGTATCTGCAGGCAAAGGTGGCGTTAGTATCCATGCCGATAAGAGTCTGAATTTCGAGGCAGCCGTTTCGGCAGAGGAACGAAAGGCTCAGATTGAGGCTGTGGTGAAGGAACTCAAAGCCCAAGGCGATGATCTGAAGAAACAGGTGGCGGCCCAAAAGAAGAATGTGGACGACTGTTTCAAGAAGATGTCGGAATTGCTCGATGAAGAGAATAAACTAAATAAGGACGATGCTTTCCTGGGACGTGTGAGCGTTCGTGATATTTCCGAGATTCACGAGGAGATGGAAGACATTATGCCGGCTCTGTATCAGTCTACCCAGAGTTTCATTCACCTTGTAGCTCAGTTGGCAGAGGTGAATCGCAAGAAGAAAGCGCTGGAAACTGAGAAGGATGAGATAAAGACTGGCGATGACTTTAAGAAGAATACTACGGGTGCCTCTATGAAGATTAAGGCCGAGAGCATTAGCATGGAGACTGTTGACGGTGATGGTAACCTGCATACGAATGCTGAGGCTGGTATCAGTGTCAGAACGCCGAAGTTTGGCATGTCCATGAAGGATGATCAGGGTACTCTAGTAGAGAATGGTGGCCTGGCTGTGTTTGCCCAGAATATTGAGTTGGATACAACGAATCCCTCTAAGGATAGAAAGGAACAGCCTGTTGTCGGTAAGGTCAATATCAAGGCCAAGGATATCAATCTGGAAGCCATTGATTATAAGTTGGGCGACAAGAAGAGCCTCGTTGAGAAGGAACTGACAGCCGATAGTAAGATTACGATGACAGCCAAAACTATCGAGGTGGCTACCACCAATCCGAAGGACATCGAACGCGATGATAAGGGTCAGATCACCAAGGGTGAATACACAGCCGAGGGCGATGTGATCTTCAAGTCGAAGAACTTCACCGTTGAGAGTCTCGACTACGAGGTGAAGGACGGCAAGCTGGCTACGAAGGCTCTGACTAAGGATGGTAGCGTGTCAGTACGTGCAGAGAAGACCAACTTCCTTGCTGCCGATGCCGAAGGTAAGTCAGCTGGTAGCTTCAGTGTAAACGCGAAGGCTGTGGATGTGAAATCGATGGATGTCGACAAAGAGAAACTCACCGACGACAAGCTGGCCGAGGGCAGCACCATGACGCTGGTATCAGAGAAGATGTACGTAGGCGCGAAGTCGAAGGACGTGAAGAGCAAGAAGTTCCAGGCTGTATCCGAAGAGATGGGAATGTTTGCCGACAAGACCTTCGAGGCTCAGCAGGGCGACGGCAAGGCCGTTGTGCAGCTGGATGGCGGCAATGCCGCTGTGGGTGGCAGCAAGACCGACATATTCGGACCCACCACCATCAACGACAAGGCAGAGGTCAAGGGCGAGGTCAAGGCTCCGAAGGTATCGGCTGATAGCGTTGAAGCCAAGAGTGCCCTCAAGTCGCCCAATATCAGCGATGGTATGGCTGCCGGAGCCGGAGGTGGCGGTGGCAGTCTGAGTGCTAAGTTGAAGACGGAGGATGCTCCGAAAAGTGAATAGTTAATAGTGAATAATGAATAGTATATAGTTATGAAAAGAGCAATTATAAAAGAGTTTGATCAGCTGGGTGAAATGCTGTCGAACTATTGTGGAATGTTCTCCTATCGTTTGAAGAATCTCTGCGTCAAGGCAGAGGAGGTCTCACTTCTGCCTATACAGGTCATGATTGATGGCGAGATGCAGAATCTGGAGAAATGTACAACGATCGCCAAGAAGGATGAATACAGCTTTATGATATTCCCTAATTTTGATGAGGATATTGAAATATTAGGTATGGGAATCCTGCGTGCACACCCAGAATTCAAGCAGAAGGTAGAGTCGATGAAGGCCAACAGTTCCGATGAGAATGGAAAACCCAAGGAGGTTGATATACGTTATATTCTTGTGACAATGCCCGATGTCGACGATGATCGCTATGATGTACTGAAGGACGGTGTCAAGGTATGTTACGAGGAGTGCAAGCAGCAGATGGATGCAGTAAATGCGAAAGCTGATATTAAGTTTGCGGAGTTGACTCCTGGTGAAAGCGATGACGACCTGAAGAGACTGGATGCTGCTCGAAAGAAACTTAACGCTGAGTGGAATGGTCAGCGCGACAAGTTATATAACGAGAAGCTTCAGGAGATTGAGGAGGCTCACAACAAGTGGCTCGCTGAGAGGGCTGAACGCAACCTGCAGCAGGAGGAAGAGCGTGCTGCCCGTGGTGAGGAGGTGACCTACTCCATGCGTATGGGGCAGCGTGACGAAGAAGCCAATTGATGAGACAATAACAACTAATAATAGCCGTTTATGAAAAAGTATTTGATGATGAGTATGCTGGCGGTTGTGTTCTGCTCGACCTTTACCAGTTGTAAGCACGACCTCTACGATCCAGAGCGTAAGGAGAAGGATGCCCGTGAGCTCTATGAGGCCAACTTCAAGGCTTATGTGGGTGGCAATATCCATTCTAACCAGAAGTGGGGATTTGACCAAGTGTTCAAGTCGAGGGCAATGACGCGTACCAATGATGCCACCATCACAAAGACGGACGGCTATCCCCTGTCGTTCACGCCTAACTATATTGAGAAGGTAAGAGGTTTTTTCCCTGAGGATAATAACAAGAAGCCAACGACGCTGAATACCGATGTGACATCGTGGGAATTTCATCAGAGTGCCCCGATGTGTTACGTCACAATGATTTATTCGAATACAACGGCTAACGACGAGGTAGGCATCTATTATTACGATCCTGCTAAGGAAACACCGGTTGAGGCTAAGACTTTCGTGCTCATAGATGATGTGAAGAAGGGGCTGGGCAACTATTATCAGAAGATGATTGTGAATGATAAATGGGAGAATCCGAATCCCACTGATGGCTACTCCGTATGGGATCGTGGTGTGCAGAAGATTCAGTCGAGTCCTTTCCAGATTGTGATGGATCAGTCGTACTATTTCGGTCTCTACGTGAAGAACGGCGACAAGATCTATTACACCAATGCCAACCTGAACGAGAATCTGAAGCCTGCTGCTGGTCTGGTAGGTAAGGATCGAACGATTGAAGACGAACTTAAGAACTCGTATGTGGTAGGACTGAGTGACGATGGTATCGAAGGCTGTGAACTCATCTTCGTAGTTACCAAGTCAAATTCCACCCCTAAGGTGGTCACTCCTTCTTCACTGGATTGGTATCGCATCATAGCCGAGGACCTGAATGCCCACGATCTCGATAATGATCAAGAAGTGGATGATACCGACTTCGACTTCAACGACATCGTGATCGATATCGCCATTGACCAAATGGGTAAGGCCCACTGTATCCTGCAGGCTGCCGGAGCCACACTGCAGATCAGAATCAACAATGATCCTGAGTTGGAGGTGCATAAGCTCTTTAAGGTAGGCGAGAAGGAAATGGTAAACACCAAGAAGGGTCCTACGCGTGATCCTGTGGAGTTTACACTCGATGGTTATAAGGTGAAAGGCGATGATAAATTACATCCTTTTGCTAGAGTCCAGGATGTGCCAATCCATGTGTATCGCCAGAACGAGTGGATGGAACTTACGGCCCCTGTGGCACGTGCTGCCAGTAAGATAGCTGTGGCCACCGACTTCGTATGGCCCGACGAGCGTGTCAGTCTGAAGACGGTATATCCCAAGTTCCCTGAATACGTGAAGGACAACATTGACATCACGGATTGGTGGAAAAATCAACCTAAATCAAGATAATCCTAATTAACGAAATGCAATAGCTTATGAAAAAACTACTAATTATCTTCGCTTTAGGTCTCACCTGTGTATCAGCCAATGCACAGGATGAGCCTAAGTTTACGGCTAAGCCGTCAGGACGAATCCTTATGGATGCTGCCTACATCAATCCGCAGCATCAGGAGGACGACTTGAAGAGTGGTGTCGGCATCCCCGATATGCGTGTGGGTGTCGGCTTCTCTTATGGTCAGTGGAAAGGTAAGGTCGATATGGGCTACGCCTATGGTAAGGTGAACCTGAAGGATGTGTGGCTGCAGTATGACTTCGACAAGAAGAACTTTTTGCGAGGTGGTTACTTCATCCACCAGTATGGATTCCAGAGCAGCACCAGTTCATCGTTCAAGGAGACCATGGAGGAGCCTCAGAGCAACGCTGTGTTCAACAATGACCGTATGATCGGTGTAATGTATGAGTACAATGGCGATAAGTTCCTAGGCACCGGAAGTGTGGTGGTGGAGACCGACGCCATGAAGAACACTACCGACCAGACAGGCAGTCAGGCCATAGGTGCTATGACTCGTCTGCTCTATCGTCCTTATGCCGAGCGTGGCAAAATGTTCCAGGTGGGTATCAGTGCCGGCATCGAGGGCGCCCGTTACAGCAGCAATGACGAGTTGAATCACAAGCAGTTCACGCTCTCTACGCGTTGGCCTACTCGTGTGGCCAAGGTGAATAGCCAGCAGGCTGTGGTCACCGATGCCAAGACCATGTATAAGTTCTCGCCTGAGGTGATGTACTCACAGGGCCGCCTAGCGGTGATAGGCCAGTACTTCTGGAATCAGATTACACGCGATAACGACCTGCACAGCTTCACAGGCAGTGGCGCTTATGTTACGCTGCGTGGACTCCTGAAGGGTCGCAGCTATGCACCCAACATGGGCGATGGTGGTATCGCCACTCCCGATCCGGGTAACATGGAGCTATGTCTGCAGTACAACTACACGGCCCTCTCCGATGCCAAGGCTGGCATTCATGGTGGTTACCTGAACGACTGGGCGCTGTGCTTCAACTATTATCCCAATAAGTATATGATTTGGCGTGTGCGTGCCTCTTACACTAAGGTCACTAACCGTAGTGGCTTTGAGGATAACGAGTGCAGCATCCTCGAAACGCGACTTCAGGTGAAATTCTGATACATTAAACATAAAATATTTCGATTATGAAAAAGCTAATGATGATCGCCGTCATGATGATGGCAGCAGTATGTGCCCAGGCACAGAGTGACAAAACTCCAGTCGATGCGTATTTCACTAAAACAGAGATGCCTGATATGTTAAAGTGGTGTCCGGCTCCTCCTGACACGCTCGATCCGCGTTTTGCCAATGATATTATGCGTTATTTTTGGGGCAAGCAGATGCGCAACTGTAAGGAGCGTGCCGATATCGCCATCCGCGATGCCGTTTATGGACTCGACTGCATCATCCGTGAGTTCAGCGAGCCCTTTGGACTCCAGATTTCTAAGGAAGAGACTCCTGAGATTTATAAGGTATTGCGCGAGGGAACAGCCACTTGCGACAGCATTTGCACCATCCCTAAGCGTTACTACATGCGCAAGCGCCCCTTCATGCGCTTCAACGAGCCCACACTCTATCCTGAGGATGAGCCTGCACTGCGCAAGAACGGCAGCTATCCCTCTGGTCACACCCTGCTGGGTTGGAGTTCTGCCCTGTTGCTTTCTGAGATCAATCCCGATCGTGCCGACACCCTCTTGGCTCGTGGTTTGATGTATGGCGACAGCCGACTCATCGTGGGTGCCCACTGGCAGAGCGATGTGGATGCTGCCCGATTGGCTGCTGCAGCTGCTTATGCCCGTCTGCACACTAGCGAGCGATTCCTTGAGCAGATGCGATTGGCCCGTCAGGAGTTCCGTGTAAAGATGGGTCTTGCCACGATTGTCGAGATGAAGGCTTATCAGAAGGCTCAGGCCAAGAAGGCCAAGGAAGCCAAGAAAGCTAAGGTGGTTGCCCTCAAGTAAAGGCGTGCCTCGCATGCAGGACCCGATAAGTACAAAGACGTTGAGGGTCGCATCACGATAGTCAACGACTAAACAAAAAGAAAATAGCCTCGCCAACCGGCGAGGCTATTTCTATGATTAGCGCTTCTCAGCGTTTCAATCAATTGGCTATTTCCTCTTGTTCTTGCTGTTCTTTTATGAGGGCGTATTCCTTGCGGGCTCGTGCCAGTTGGGCTTGGAAGGCCTCGTTCGACAGCAGACGGCTCATCACGGCAGTTGCCTCCACCAGCGAGGCGTCGATGTCGCTCTTATAGTGGCGACCGCAGATCAAGCGGTTCATGGCATACTTCGTGGCGCGATGTATGAGTGCCTCGGTAGAGTCGGGCACCACCAGAGCTAGTGTCAGCGCATATACCCAACCTCTTACGCTGTGGCCGGAGGGGTAGCTGTATGAGTCGGCATACGATTTGTCGGCCTCGGGTATCAGCGAGGGCTCCTCGAACTGCACAAAGGGGCGTGTCCTTTTGTAGTGGTTCTTGGCCTTACTGTTGGCTTTCTTGGCATCTTTCTGGGACCCATCCACCAACTTGAATATCTCGGGACAGTCCTTGGGACTAATGGTGAATCCGGCAGCCGCACTGAAAGCCTTCGATGTCCACTGTGTCTCGTCGAGTGCAGCCTGCGCAGCTCTAGGCGTTAGGCGCTGTTCCTTACCCCATTTGTAGTAATAGACATCGTTCTGGAATGCCTCCGTGCCCACTTCTGGAGGAGCAGGGATGTATTTCGAATGGTCGGGCAATTCCTTTTCGCTGAGGAAGGCTGGAGCTTCCAGCGGGTCAGTGGGTTTTTGCACAAACACCATTTGGGGTGTCGTTACGCTTGTCTGCTGGGCCATCGCCTGTAGCGTCGCCCCCAGCATCAGGGTAATTATTGCCTTTCTCATTATTTTATTCTGCGTTTATCCAACAAATCTCTAACCACTAACCTCCAACCACTCACCTCTTAGTCTCCACTATCCGCCTTGAAAAGCTCATTGAACTTCTTCTGGTGGCCTCGAGCTTATGCTGGGCCATCTTGTGAACATCGATAGAGATGCGGCGCTCGCCGGTCGAAGGGTTGTCGATGATAGAACCGATGACGCTCTTGCTGTCGCTGATAAGCTTCTTGTTAGCGCCGTTGGGGGCTTACTCCTTTATTCCTTCTTAAAAGGTGAACTCCACCTTCTGTACGTTGGTTCCATAAATCGTTTTAAAGTCATCGCGCATCGAGATGACGTGGTACCCTGACTGGCGCCACTTCTCGCCCAGACCTAAGGCCTTCTCGCGGTTAGCGTGGTCGCGATCCTCATCGTCAGCTATCAGCATGAACTGAGCGTTGCGATAGTGGTTGCCTTGGCAGTAGTTATGCATCGAGCAGTCGCCACCACTGTTGCCGAATGTCAACACGGGCACCTTACCAATCTCTTGCGAAATCTGCAACACCTTGTTGGTCTTCAGGTTCTTGATCAGCAGACTGTCCGTACGCACCAGGTACTCCTCTTTGCCCATGGTGTAGTCTACGCCCGGATTCTCGCCCATTTTGTTCGATTCCAGTCTTACGTCCATACCAATCACCCTGTTAGGCGCAATGTTTATTGGCTCCACCAGTGCACGGCAGATGAAGCGGTCCGAACCCGATACCACATAGTAAGTAAAGCCTTTGGCCTTTAGATACTCGAATACCTCCAGCATTGGCTGATAGAAGCTCTGTCCGTAAGTCATGCCCTTGAAGCCGTTGGCTGGCTTGGCTGCGTAAGCCTTCACGTATGCATCGAACTCAGCGATGGTCATGCCGGCATAGGCCTTGGCAGCAGCACGGGCGTGAATCATGTCGAAGTGGGCTGGCAGCGCCTTACCGTTGCGAACAAAGTCCCTGATGGCCTGAGCTGCCTCGCGAACATCCTCGGGCGCCTTGTCTTTATATGCGGCATCGTCGAGCACACGATATTCCAGCATGTTGTATTCAAAATACGTGGGATAGAGCTCGCCCACGAACGTGCCGTCCATGTCGAAGGTGGCAATACGGTCCTCCTCCTTAATAAAGTTGGTCGACTTCGGGTTGGTCACATCCTCCACGTACTCCTGCAGGGCCGTCAGTGCCTCGCAGTTGTTCCACGATGGGAAGTAGTTCTTCGTAATGACTGCTTCAGCATCGTTCTTGCTACACGATGTGATTGATACTGGTAAGCCGCAAATCAGGGTAGCGGCCAACATCCATACAAAAATCTTCTTTGTCATATGCATTCCGTTTGTGATATAGAATGCAAAGATACGACGATTTTTCGATATTAGCCAACTATTTTTGCTTTTTTTGCTTGAAAGCGTTTTATTTCTTGATTCTACTTACCCTCTTGCCATTTTGTAGATGGCTTCCATGTCGGCGGCGTTGAGAACCTTCAGACAGCCGCAGGTGGCGGTGTAGTCGCGGCTGCACTTGCGGGTCATTTCCTGGATTTCCTCATCAGAAATGTCCTTGCCGATGAGCTCCTTAATGTTGATGGGCATGCCGATGGCGTGGTAGAAACGCTCCATGGCCTGAATGCCTTTCTCGGCGGTAGCTTCGGGATCGGTAAAGTCGTTGGGTACATCCATCACGTTGACGGCAAAGCGCACGAAGCGGCTCAGATTCTCGTGCATGACGTAGCGTGCCCAACTAGGCCAGATGGCTGCCAGGCCGGCGCCATGTGTCACGTCGAACATGCCACTGAGTTCGTGTTCAAGCTGATGGGTAGCCCAGTCGTCGCTGATGCCACAGCCCGTCAGTCCGTTGTGCATGACGCTGCCGCCCCACATAATCTGGGCACGGTAGCGAGCACCACACCTGAGATGATCAGTACGAAACCTGACACCCACAAGGATAGTTGTGTGGAGTAGGAACTGCGTATTTTCTGGATGATTGTCATTCGTTGTCCATCGGGTAGCGGACACCCCACTTTTGGCGGAGGCTGTCCATGAGTTGCATGATGTAAAGTGTTTCGTGAAGTGGCATCTCACGGGGCTCTAAGAGTCCGTCGATGAGGGCCTTCCGGCAAGCCAGGAACTGGTATTCGTAGCCCGTGATTTGCTTGGGCACTTGGATATCCTCAACAAACACCCGGTCGTGGGTGTTGACGGTGATTTTCTGTGGGTTGTTGATGTTGTCGATTATCAGGTTGCCATCGGTGCCTGCTATCACGCCGATGTTGTCGCCTACGCAGGCAGCACTCGACTGGAGGTTGCATAGCAGACCGTCGGAGAGAATGAGACAGATGGCGTTGGTGAGGTCCATCCCCGTTGCAGATTTTACGCATTGACTCTCCATACTCACGATATCGGGCTCGAAGAACATACGCACGAAGTTAAGGGCATAGACACCGAGGTCGAGCAAGGCACCACCACAGAGATCGGGGCGCATGATGCGAGGCTTCTCGCCCATGGAGTAGCCCAAGGTGGCCGTCAGGAGGCGTGGTGTGCCAATACGTCCGCTGTTGATGAGGGAGAGCACCATCTGTCGGGCTGGCTGGTAACGGGTCCAGATGGCCTCAGCGAGGAATACCTTGCGTTCGCGAGCCAGGTCGACTATCTCCTTTGCTTGACGATAGTTGGCCATGAAGGCCTTTTCAACCAGACAGGGCTTACCTGCCAGCAGGGCTTGCTTCGTAACATCGTAGTGGTGGGAGTGGGGTGTGGCCACATATACCAAGTCGACATCGGGGTCGGCTATGAGTTCTGCATACGAGCCATAGGCTTTCGGAATATTCCATTGCTTGGCAAAGGCTTCTGCCTTATCCAGTGAGCGTGAGGCGATGGCATAGGCTTCGCACTCCGTGAGTGGCCCAAGTGTGATGGCTGCCTTCTCGGCTATCCATCCAGCGCCGATGATTCCAACGCGTAGTTTTAGGTCTTGTTTCATATCTTTCGGGTACTATCTCTGATTTCCAAATGTGCATTGATAATGAGCTGCTGAACGCTCGTGCCGCCTTCCATCTGATCGTAGAGCATACGGAAGGCCTGACGCCCAATCTCCCTGAGGTTCTGCTTGATGAACGTTACTCTGGGTCGGTTCATCTCAGATACCCAGTCGCTCACATAACCTGCGATGGCAATGTCTTCCGGGATGCGTAATCCCCGACTTAAGATGGCCTGGAATGCCGAACCGACCAGAAGACCATAAGTTGCCAGAATGGCATCGGGGGGCTTAGGCAAGTTCAGGAGGTCGATGGTGTCGGAGAGGCCGGAGTTGAAGGTGGCGTATGTGCATCTGACCAACTCTTTCCTGATGGGTAAGCCCCGTTCGCGCAGGGCTTCCAAGTATCCGTGCTTACGATCGGCTGTCTGCTTCATGTGGTTAGGTCCTCCTAAGAAGGCGATATTTCTGGCTCCACCGTCAATGAGGTGGAGTGTCATCTGCTTGGCAGTGGCTATATCGTTGATGGTGACTGAGGGGAAATCCACCTCGGCAGTCCTGTCGAAAAGTGTAACGGGGATATGGGCCTCCTTCAGTCGAGTGAGATGGCTGAGATCGACCGTTTCCTGAGAGAGGCACATGATGATGCCATCCACATGTAGGTTCTCCAATAGTTCAACACATGCTACCTCGGTCTCATAATGCTCGTTAGAGTCGGATATGATACACATATAACCCGCTTTTCTGGCTTCGGCCTCGATATGCTTGACAATGTGCGCAAAATGGCTGAATGCCAAGTCGGGCACAATCACGCCAATGGTACGCGTGGTGTCATAGCGCAGACTCATGGCAAAGGGGTTAGGACGGTATCCGTGTTCTTCAGCCAACTGAAGGATTTTTTGTCGGAGATCGGCACTAACGCCGTTCTCGCCCTTCAGCGCACGTGATATAGTCGAGGCGTTAACCCCGAGCATTCTGGCTAAATCACGTTGTGACATTCTCTTCATGACATGATATGATGTTAAAACCATACAAAAATAGCGATTATTGTCTTATCTTATAACGCAATGGTTATTGAAACATTGCGCAACGCGTTGCGTAAAATGAGAAAGAAAAAACCATCGACTTTCGCAAGCAAATGGTTTTTCCAAACTAATTCAATCTTTATAAATAAAATTTTTTGTGTTGTGCACCGGTTCTGTTTAACTCTATTACTACTAAATTCGAATTCCGGTACTGCAAAGTAACAAAAATTCTATGAATAATCGATAAGTTTTGATGAGAAACTTTACGCAACGCATTGCGAAACTACTCGCGCAAGAAGACGGGGATGTGGCCCTTGTCGACTGGCGTGGTAACGTATTGTCCACCATCGTAGCGCTTATTTGTACGTTGGTCTTTCCAGCCGCCTGCGTTCTTGGGCAGATAGGTGGTCCACTCCGTTACGCCCGGCTCGGTGATAGGACTGATGAGCAGATCGGGGCCGAACATATATTCGTATTTCTGCTTCAGCGCCTCTGGGTCGTCAGCAAAGTCGAACACGAGGGGGCGCATCAGCGTATAGCCTTCGGTAGAGATGCGCTCTGCACACTTCTTGATGTAAGGCAGCAGGCGCGAGCGCTCCTTGATGCACTCACGGATGATTGACTTGGCCTCCTCGCCATAGTTCCAGGGCTCGGTGTTGCTCATATAACCATGAACACGCATCAGGGGCAGATAGACACTCGTCTCGATCCAGCGCAACATACGCTCGATATAATCCTGATTGGTGTACTGATCCATTGGACGGAAAAATCCACCTGCATCGTAGGTCCACCATGGGATACCGGCAGCCTGCATACCCAGACCGGCTGTGATCTGACGGCGGAAGGTCTCCCAGTCGTTACCAACATCGCCACTCCACATGGCTGAGCCATAACGCTGAATGCCCGGGAAGGCGCAACGGGTGAGGATCATAGGCTCCTTGCCAGCCTCGACGAGTCCCTCGTAAACAGTCTTGTTCACCAACAAGGGATAGACGTTGCGGACCTGTTCACCACTCCATTTGCCATTGTTCACACGACGGCCTGCTAGATCATCGTTCTCGGGTTCGGTAGCATCCTGCCACCAGGCATCGATGCCTAAGGGCACCAAGCGCTCACGGAAATTCTTCCAGTAAGCCCCTGCTGCTTCGGGATTGAAGAAGTCGATCCAATCGGTCTCGGGGATGTAATACTGTGCCTGCTCCATCTGCTTACCCACCTCGGAGGTCTTGTCGATCTTGGACCATACGCTCAGCATGAGCTTCACGCCCATTTGGTGGAGACTATCGGTGAGCGCCTTGGGATCGGGGTAGAAGTCCTCATCGAACTTCATGGCGTTCCATCCGTGCTTGCCCCACCACTGCCAGTCTTGTACAATCATGCTCAGGGGCATATCTTCAGCTTGGAAGCGACGGGCTGTTTGCAGAATCTCGTCAGAGGAGTGGAAACGCTCGCGACAATGGATATAGCCCAGTGCCCACTCAGGCATCAGCGGACAAGGACCAGTCAACTCACGATAGGCAGCAATGATCTCATCGGGGGTGCCGATGAAGACAGTATAATCCACGGCCTGAGCGATGGGCGAGCGGAAGGTAGTTTGATTTTCTACCTTATTATAAAAGAGGGTGGGCTGATCGTCCTTGGTGAGTTCGGCAGTGAGCAGATGCTGGCCGGCCGAGAGATGAACGATGGCAGAGGCTGTAGGGGGCAACCAGAGGTTCTGCATCTCGATAACGGTGGTGCCATCGATCGAGAGGTTATGGCGGCGAGCCATCTTCTGACCTACATCGAGAAGAAGCGAATAATCGCCAGCCTCCGTGATGTTGATGGTGGCTTCGAAGATATGGCGCTCGCGAATTTCCTTTTTATTACCTTCGGTACTTGTCACGTCGACTTCCTCCTTCTTCCCTTGGCCTTCGGCCTTCGTCAGACTAACATTCTGCGAGCTGGGGTTGAACTCCGTGAGTCCGTAGTTGTTCCACAGAATACCATAACCCTTACTTGAGATCAGCATGGGGATGGAGATTTGCGTGTTGACCTGTGTGAGTCTTCGCGAGAGTCCACGTACGTTGCTATAGCCATCCTGGAACTGCCCCAGTCCGAAGAGGTATTCATCCTGAGGAGAGGCGAACGAGAGGGTGGCCTCGCCATCCTTCAACTGATGGTTGGTGGCCGTAAATATGCGTTCGCCTTTGGCGTTAGAAATGCTCAGTGTGCGATGTGCAGGGTCGATGGCAACGGAGATGTCCTGCTGCCCCTTGAATGCTTCCGTCTTGACGTAAAGCCACTCTGGCAGAGAGCTCTTGATGTCGCCTTGGGCATACTGAATACGGACGGCATTCTTGGTCATAGGCGTGATGGTGAGGCGCCCCTCAGCGAAGGGCACCTGTGCCATGGCGTTGAGGCAGAAAGCCATCAACAGCGTTAAAGTTTGTATTTTTTTCATTTAGTTTCCTTTTTGCTGAACTTCTTCTCCTTGTGCCTGCATTCCTTTTCCTTCTTGCTGCACTCCTTGTCTTTCTTGCAGCATCCCTTTTCCTTGTCGCAGCACTTCTTCTCTTTACTGCAGCAAGCGTCTTTCTCGCGGACGCAGTTCAGGAAGTGTACCATCTTCTGCAGGTTCTCTTCAGTGTACATCTCTGGACCACCGTGATTGCCCTCGGCGGGGAAGGTGGCTTCGGTCTTTACACCAGCAGCCTTCAGTTGCTCGAAGAACATCTTTCCCTGACAGTTGGGTACTACGCGATCCTTATCACCATGGAAAATGATGATGGGGGGATCGTTGGGGTCTACATAGTGGTTAGCACTCAGACTAATATACTTGTCGGGCTCCTTGGCAAGTTTCGAATTAAGCAGCACATCCTCAGGTGAGTTCTCACCCATCTTCATGCCTTCGCCACAGTCCATGGCCGTCAGGTCGATTGGACCACTCCAGTCGCAGGCAGCGTTTACGGCACTGCACTCCTGCAGATAGTTGCCCACATTACCCTCGAGGTCGATATCGACTGAGCCCACCTTGGTCTGCTTGGTGCCACTGGTGGTAGCAGCCGTAGAAGCGAGATGTCCGCCAGAAGAGAATCCGCTGGTGGCGATGAACGAGGTATCGAACTTATAGGTCTTTGCCTCTCCACGTACGAAACGGATGACGGCACGGATATCATGAATCTGTGCAGGCCACTTGGCGTCCATGCTACTGCGGTGGTTCGGACAAACCACAGCATAGCCAGCATCCAACAGTGACTTGACGATGGTGCCCAGATCGGCCATACCCTTGCCATTATTGTTGAACCAGGCACTTCCATAGATGTGGATCACCACGGGATAGGCCTCCTTCTCCACCTTGGGCAGGTAGATGTCGCAGGTGTGGTAAACCTGATCGTCGCCAGCGTAGTTTACATCCTTCCATTCCTGGGAGGTCTCGAGTTTAATCTGCGGAGCCTGGAATCCTCCGAATCCGCCTGCAGGTTGTGCCATAGCGATGGAGGCTACGCACAACATGATAGTTGACAATAAAGTCCTTTTCATTGTTACAATTGTTTATTTAGATACGATACTTTCTGAGAAATAATAGTCGCGAAGCGGCTTGGTATAGCTCTGACCCTTTACTTCCACCTTTTGTTCGAGTTTGATGTCCTGCGAAGAGGAACCCACCTTTACTAGGAATGTGCCAGGTTCGATATTCCACTCACGGACATTGCCTTTATGGGTGTAGAAACCAAACTGCTCCAGATAGAGATGGGTGGTCACCGTCTTGGTCTGTCCAGGTTCCAACGAGATACGGACGAAACCTTGCAACTGGATGGGACGGATGTTCTGATTCTCGCTGGTGGGCGAGATGTAGATCTGGGCAACCTCGTCGGCCTTGAACTTACCCGTGTTCTTCACCAGGAAAGTCAGTTCTACGTATGGTTCGGTGGTCTTAACCTCATTAGCCACCTGCAGGTTCTGATACTCAAACGTGGTGTAGGTTAAACCATAGCCAAAGGGCCATGCTATCTTAGAAGCGAGAGGTGAGTCGCCTGAGGTGAGATAATTATAGCAGATGGGCTCGTTGAGCTCCGTGTTAGGATAGCTCACAGAGAGCTTGGCTGAAGGTGATACATTGCCATACAGGATATCAGCCACAGCGTTTCCACCTTCCTCACCTGGATACCAGGCCTGAATTACGGCTGCACACTTCTCTGCGAGACCAGAGACAACCTGTGCGCGACCTCCGAACATTACCAATACAACAGGTTTGCCCGTCTTGATGAGTTCCTCGACATACTGCTCTTGTTTGCCAGGCAGACGGAGACCCTGACGATCGCGATTCTCGCCACAGAGCATCACGTTCTCACCAACAGCAGCAATGATGACATCAGCATCCTTGGCCATCTTGAGGGCTTCGGCCTTGTCGGCCTTCTCGCCTGAGTCAACCATACGATGCAGCAGCTCATACTCCCAAGCACGTGCATCGCCCAGCTCACTGTACTTAGTCTCCACCTCTTCTGTCCAGTCGCAACCACGAGCATACATCACGTTAACACCCTTGGGCTTCTTATTCTGCATACCCTCCAGCAGTTTGACGATGTGGGGATTCTCTGACTTGTAGTCCACCATCTTCCAGAAGTAAGACATGGCTGGATAGGTATAGTCGCCACACATAGCCCAGATACTATTGGCATTAGGACCGGTCAACAATACGTTCTTGACTTCCTTCAGAGGCAGTACACCATTGTTCTCCAACAGCACAACAGATTGGCTAGCGATGTCGTAGGCAGTCTGACGTTCCTCGGGGCTGTCGAGCTGGATGTCCTCCTTGGAATACAGGTAAGCATCCTTATCGAATAATCCCATGCGGAACTTGATACGAAGCACATTCTTCACGGCACGCTCAAGTACCTCAGGCTTCACCAGACCTTTGTCGATGGCCTCCTGCAGATATTGGTAGTTGGCTCCGTGGGGGAAGTCTACGTCGTTACCATTATTGATGGCAGCAGCGGCTTTTTCTACCACTGTCTCGATATTAGGAATCTGGTCGATGGCCGTATAGTCGCTCACCACCATACCGTCGAAGCCTACGTAGCCACGCAGAATGTCCTGCAGGATCTCGCTATTGGCCACGCAACGTGTTCCGTGCACATCGTGATAGCCAGGCATCACAGCCACACTACCCGTCAGACGGATCATGGCCTCGTGAGGCAAGAGAATCTCTTCCATCATCTCCTTCTCCTCAGCATCACCTCCGCCGCCATAGCCGAGATAGTGCTTCGAGCAGGCTCCCACGCCTTTCTTCAAGTCGCCCTGCTGGAGTCCCTTCACAAAGGCTGTTCCCATGACTGCCGACAAGTAACCATCCTCGCCATACGACTCTTCCAGACGATTGAAACTGGGATTGCGACATACGTCTACCATGGGCGAGAGAGCAAAGATACCACCCATCTTACGCAACACGGTACTTGTCTGACGGGTCTTCAATTCTGCCAGTTCAGGATTGAACGATCCGGCCTGACCTATCTGCTGAGGATAGATGGTAGCCCCCAGGGTGTTGACACCTGAAAGCACCTCCTCGTGCAACAGGGCAGGGATGCCGTTGGGGGTGTTGTGCATCAGCCAGTCCTGGATGGCGATAGCACGATCGCGAAGCTCCTGTGGCTCACGAGGCTTTTGCATACAGAACTGCGAGAAGTGTCCGATACCAAAGGGTATCAGCTCCTTACACTTCGCTGTGTCCAACTTTCCATTTTCGTCGAAGAGTTCGTCCATATACATACTCCTCAACTGTGCGATGCGCTCCTCCTGAGGCATCTTCTGGTAGAGCTCATCAATCTGCTGCTCTATGTCCGCAGGGGCATTACATCCTACCAATAGTGTGCCAAAGCACACAAAAACGAAACTTTTTAGGCTATACTTCTTCATAGACACATTTATTTTATTCTTTTATTTTTGGAACTTCCAATAGTCAAGTCTTGTTTCGTTTTCAACGTTGCTGAAGCAGAGATACAAATCGTGAACACCCTGAGCGTCCTCTACCTTCGTGCTGAAGGTCTTGTACTTCTCCACGTTACCCGTCTTGCCGATAGTAGCTTCACCGATGACGGCTCCATCCTGACCATCGATACGAAGGGTAACCTTGCAGCTTCCTGTGGAGGCCGCCGTGATATTGAATTTCTTGGCACCTTCGCCAAAATCTACACCACGCAGTTTGATAAACTCGCCATCGTTGATGTCGAAGATGTACATGTTCTTCTTACCCGTCGATGTGGGCATATCGGCTACCACACCCGTGTTCTCGATGCCCATCTTGGCACTCTTCAGTCCGTAGCCCCAAGCCATTGTCTCAGCCTCCACACGTTCGTAGGGATTCAACCAGCAGAGCTGTTTGATGGGCTCCTGGTCGAGCCAGTAGGGTACTTCCTGAATGGTTCCGTCCTCGTTGTAGGTAATCTCGGCGGCAGATACACTACGGCGCTCGTGGTGTACGAACGTGTCGAGGTGCATCAGGTCGTAGTTCTGACCGAATACATAAGAATGACCCTTGAAGTCGCAGATACCGGGGTGATTACCACGATCGCGCAGCGTGGGTCGCATGATATAGTTCTTCCACTCCCAAGGACCAGTGGGCGAATTGCTCATAGCATAGCCCAAGGCCTCAGGACAACAGGTAGAGGCGTAGGCGCAATAGTAGTGACCATTGCGCTTATAGAACCACGGTCCCTCTTGATAATGCTTTATATGAGGCAACTTCACCACCTCACTCTTGAGTGAGATCATGTCGTCGTTCAACTTGGCGTAGAAGGTATAGGGATTGCCCCAGTAGAGATAGGCCTGTCCGTCTTCATCTGTAAAGACGGAGGGGTCGATGTCGTACCAGTTGCTCTGGTCCCATACCAATGGCTTACCTATGGGATCTTTGAAAGGGCCATAGGGTGAATCGGCCTCGAGTACGGCGATACCATGTCCGTGGAGTGGGGCATAAAGGTAATACTTCCCGTTGCGCTCTACCGTCTGGATGGCCCAGGCACCGTTCTCACGACTACGCCAGGGAATATCCTTCAGCGAAGCCACAGCACCATGCTCCGTCCAGTTCACCATGTCGGTGGTGCTCCACAGCAGCCAGTCGTACATAAAGAAACCTGCTGAGTTCTTCTCGTTTAGATCGGGGATGTCCTCAGGTGAGGCATCGTGCGAAGTAAAGAGGAACAGACGGTCGCCTACCACCAATGGTGAGGGGTCGGCCGTGTATTTGGTCTGAAACAAAGGGAGGTTCATACTGATCTCACCCTTGGCAGCACGCTGCAGCATCAGTGAGTCGAGCAGCGACTCCAAAGCGTGACGACGCTCGGGCCAGTTGGCATAATCGTCAGCCTTCAGGACATACGCCTTCTTACCACCACACAGCTCTTCCTTCTCACAACGTTTTTCGGCTCTCTTATCGCATCTGTGGCAATCTACCACGATGCTGAATGGTGGCAGTTTCTTGTTGGCGATGAACTTGTCGGCCATCACATCGGCGCCACCAATCTTAAACCAGCTCTCAATGGTGTCGTCCTTGCCAGGAACCAATACAATTTTGAATTCAGCCTTGCCTTCTGCAGGACGATACCAAGCCGTCTGCGCATTCAGGTCATAGCTCACGATACCATGCTCCATCTCGCCCATGGTGGCATAGGTGAAAGTGGCAGCGGGGTTGCTGCAGACGCTGGGCTTGAAACCCTTCGAGGGGGCGAGATACATATTCTGCGGATCGGCCACAGGCGTACCGTCAACAATGTAGTAATAAGTGAATGTCTCGTAGATGTGCTCGTCGAGCTCTGCAGTCCAGATGCCGTCGCTGTCGCGCTCCATAGCTTTGGGCTTGGGCAGGATCTCTGCAGCCAATAGCACTTCCTTGGCCTCAGGGGCCTTCATACGGAAGATCACGCTGTCGTATTTGTATTCAGGCGAGATGATGGGCTTGGGGAAGAGACGGGCCATGACACCCGCTGTAAACTGTGCCTCCTTACCTGTAGCGGGCTTCGTGAGCTGGGCGTTCTTCATCGCCTCTGCCGATGCCTCGGGGTTGAAGAGCAGGGGCAGGGTCTTGCTCAGGAAATACTTGGCATTCATCCAGGTGTGACCGAACTTGTCGTGGGTGTATTCCTTCACACAGGTGATACCGTGCTTATCGAGGAACTCCGTATAGTCTCGGGCATTACCGTAGAGGAAATCATCCGTTCCCACACCCAACCAGAACAGACGAATCTTGCTGTTCGTATCCTTGGCGTTGTCGTAAACGTTAGGCAGGGTGGTAGCTGTAAACGAACTGTAGCTGCACAGGTAGGCAAACTTATCCAGATGTGTCAGTCCGTTGGCCAGAGCCTGGTTGCCACCACGTGAGAATCCGCCGATGGCACGATGATCGGCATCGTTGATGGTGCGATAATGACTCTCGATATAAGGCATCAGATCATCGTTCAGATCTTGACTGAACACATCTCTGCCAAACATGGTCTGGGGTGCGCCTGAGGCTGATGCCGGTGGGGTAACGAGCAACTTATAGGGATTGCCGTAGGGCAATACCACAATCATTTCCTTTGCCTTGCCTTCTGCCAACAAGTTGTCGAGGATATAGTTCACGCGACCAACCTTGTAATACACCTCCTCAGTATCAGTAGTACCACTGATACAATAGAACACAGGGTATTTCTTGTCCTTATTCTCCTTGTACTTCGGGGGCAGATACACGACGGCCTGGTTCGTGGCGCCTAGGCTCTTCGAGTAGTAGTGAATATACTCCATACGTCCATGGGGCACGTCCTTGATGTCGTGTGCCAGACTTCCCGTCTTGGCAGGAATCTCCAGCAGCGAGTTCTTGAAGCCCTCGTTGGGGAAGTACTGCGGATTCTTAGGATCCATCACGCTCACCCCGTCAACAATGAAGCAGTAGGGGTACATGTCGGGGGCAGCAGGTCCGAGGGTGACTTCCCACAAGCCAGTTTCTGCGTTGCGCTTCATATCGTTACGCCCAGCAAACTGCACGTCAACCTGAACGCTTTTAGCCTGATCATTCTTGTACTGGAAGGTTACGGTTCCATCATCATGACAGATGTTCTGAGCAGTGGCCCAACATGCCATGCCCATGAATAGTTGTAATAATAGAGTCTTTTTCATATTTGTTGTTGATAATGATTGATCTGATCTTTGAGCCTTCAAAAGTACGAAAAAAAACCGGAACAGCTGTAGGGCTATTCCGGAATTTAATGTTTTTTGTGAAAACGGTCTATTTTGCCAAGGCGTCCATCAGATTATCGAGCGCCTTCTCCGCATCACCCTCAGCCTCACTGAGTAGGGTGACGAACTTTGAACCGATAATAGCACCAGCTGCATTGTTCAGAGCAGCTTTCAGCGTCTGGGCGTTGCTAATGCCAAAGCCTATCATACGTGGGTTGCGGAGGTTCATCGCATTGATTCTGCGGAAATACTCCTGCTTCTGTTCGTCGAAGCTCTTCTGTGCTCCTGTGATGGCAGCACTCGATACCATATAGATGAAACCGTCGGTATTGTCGTCGATGAATCTGATGCGCTCCTCACTCGTTTCAGGGGTGATGAGCATGATGATGCGCAGGTCGTATTTATCGGCTATGGGTTTCACAATATTCTGATAGTCTGCAAAGGGTAGATCGGGAATGATGGCACCACTCACACCACTCTCCACACACGACTCGCAAAATTCTTCGATGCCGTAGTGCATAATGGGATTCAGATAACCCATCAATACCAAGGGGATTTGCACCTGGTCCTTAATCTCCGCCAATTGTGCGAAAAGTTTCTTCAGAGTCATACCATTCTTGATGGCCTGAGTGGCAGCACTCTGGATCACAGGACCGTCAGCCAACGGATCGCTGAAGGGGATACCTACTTCAATCATGGCGATGCCACGTCGCTGCATCGCGAGGATGACGTCGCCCGTTCCTTCCAAGGTGGGGCAGCCTGCACAGAAGTACAGACTCAACAACTTCTTGTCGCCACGCTGGGCAAATATTTGATTAATCTTATTCATAATCCTTTTATAAATTTACGTAATTGTTCTACATTCTTCAATGCTGGTTCAATCTCGAAGCGCGAGTTGAGATCTACACCGGCGAACTTAGGGTGATGGATGGCGCGAACGCTTGCTGCGTCATCGGGACTGATGCCTCCACTCAACAGAAACGGTGTGTCGCCTTGATAGGCTGATAGTACGCTCCAGTCGAACTTCTCGCCATTGCCTCCTACGCTTTTGCCCTTAGTATCAAAGAGAAAAAAATCTACCAATCCTTCATACGCCTGGCAGGCTTTAAAGTCCTCGGGTGTGGCGATGTTAAAGGCTTTGATAAGATGATAGCCTTCGAGGGTCTTTACATAGTCTGTATTCTCTTTACCATGCAACTGAATATAGTCGAGACTGTACTCGTTGGCTATGGCCTTCACCTGTGCGATGTTCTCATCTACAAATACCCCCACGCGCTTGCATTTTGTAGGCAGATAGTCAGGGCGCTCACTCACGTAGCGGCTCGACTTTGGCCAGAAGATGAAGCCCATTAAGTCTACCCCTAAGGCCTCCACCTCGCGGATGTTCTCCGCCTCGCGCATACCACAAACCTTAACCTTCTGTTGAGCCATAAACCTTTACGAATTGAGTTCTACAAACTTCTTGAAGGTACGCAATGCATCTCCGCTGTCGATACTCTCACGGGCAATCTCTACACACTCCTCAATGCTCTTCTGGCCCTTCTCCAGCACCTGTATGCCAAAGGCAGCATTCGCCAGTACGATGTTCTTCTGGGCGGGTAGGGCGCGATTCTCAAGCACTGAGTCGAATATCTGAGCAGCCTCCTCTTCCGTAGCACCACCCACTAGTTCTTCGGGCTTGGCTATCTCGAAGCCTAAGTCCTGAGGCTTGAAGATGCGCTCGTAGTCCTTCGTCGTCACCTTGAAATCGCCTGTGAGCGAAATTTCGTCGTAACCGTCTATAGAATTCACGATACCATAGTCGATGCCAATCTTCTGATACACCTGATGGTACAGACGCATTTGGTCGAGGTTGGCCACACCCAGCAGCTGGCACTTGGGTTGCGAGGGATTCACCAGCGGACCTAAAAGGTTAAAAATAGTGGGGAACTGCAGTGCCTTGCGGATAGGACCCACAAACTTCATGGCCTTGGCGAAGAGTTGGGCGTGCAGATAAACGATACCTGCCTCGTTTAATGAACGATTCAGTTTGTCCAGATCGTCTGTGAACTTGATACCATGATGTGCTATCACATTGCTTGCACCCGATACTGACGTTGCAGCGTAGTTACCATGCTTAGCCACCTTATAGCCAGCTCCTGCAATCACGAAACAGCTGGTGGTCGAGATATTAAAGGTGTTCTTCCTGTCGCCACCTGTTCCAACTACGTCGATGTAACGATCGCAATCCAGAATGGCTGGAACACCTGTTTCCAGAATACCATCACGGAAACCCAACAACTCATCTACTGTTACCCCTCTCATCTGCAGGGCTGTCAGCAGGGCTGTAATCTGCTCCGTGGGATACTCACTCTGAGTGATACCAATCAGAATATTCTTCATTTCTTCACGAGTCAGTTCCTCGTGGTTCAGCATCCTATTCAGGATGTCTTTCATTGTCTGTGCCATATTATTTCAATTATCAATTTTCAATCTTCAATTAAAGAAACATCCAGTTTTGAAGCATTTTTTTGCCGTCGGGGGTGAGAACACTCTCTGGATGGAACTGTATGCCTCGTATGTTCATTGTCTTGTGGCGTAGTGCCATGATCTGTCCCTCGTCCGATACGGCAGTCACCTCCAGACACTCGGGCAATCCTTCGCGACTGACTACCCACGAGTGGTAGCGACCTATGGTGATGTCGCGATCTATACCACTGAAGATGGGATCGTCTACTGTGATGTGGCATGGTGTAGCCACTCCGTGGAAAACGTCACTCAGATTCTCCAACTTTCCACCGAATGCCTCGCCGATGGCCTGATGCCCCAGACACACGCCCAGAATAGGTTTCTTACCTGCATAGGTCTTGATCACATCCAGCAGCAGTCCTGCCTCTGATGGAATACCAGGTCCCGGACTCAGTATAATTTTGCTATAGGGCTCCAGGTCCTGCAGTTCAAACTGGTCGTTACGCAGCACTGTTACCTCTGCACCCAGTTCCTTCACCAAATGACTCAAGTTGTATGTAAACGAGTCGTAGTTGTCTATGATAACGATTTTCATAATTCTTCAGCTTTAATGATTGCCTTACGCAGGGCTCCCAGTTTGTTGTTCACTTCCTGCAGTTCGTACTCCACATCGCTCTTGGCCACTATACCGCCACCAGCCTGGAACCACAACTCACCGTTACGACTCACGAAGGTACGTATGGTGATGGCTTGATTCAGACTGCCGTCCAGTCCGATGTAGCCGATACAGCCACCATAGGCACCACGATTGTGTGGC
Organism: uncultured Prevotella sp.; assembly: GCA_902798285.1. Classification (GTDB taxonomy): domain Bacteria; phylum Bacteroidota; class Bacteroidia; order Bacteroidales; family Bacteroidaceae; genus Prevotella. The sequence continues at coordinate 106,902 of CADBVZ010000011.1, forward strand.
TCGTATTCGCTGATCAGTTGCATGGCTCGCACCTTGGGTGCACCTGAGAGTGTACCAGCAGGGAATGTGTCGATAAACGCCTTGATAGGATCAGCATCCTTATCTAGTTCACCACTCACACGACTCACCAGATGGATCACATGACTGTAGTACTGCAGATCCTTGTAGAAGTCCACCTTCACACCGTGACAGTTTCTCGACAGGTCGTTGCGTGCAAGGTCCACCAGCATCACGTGCTCAGCGTTCTCCTTGGGATCGTTGCGCAGATACTCAGCGCCCTTGCGGTCAGCCTCTGCATCGCCCGTACGCTTGGTTGTTCCGGCAATCGGGTCGATGTAAGCCTTACGTCCTTCGATACGACAGTGTGTCTCAGGACTTGAACCGAAGATGCGGAATCCGCCAAAGTCGAAGTAGAACAGATAGGGACTGGGGTTAATCGATCGCAGCGCACGATACAGCTTGAAGTCGTCGCCCTCATACTTCTGGATGAATCTTCGACTCAGCACAATCTGGAACACATCGCCCCTCAGACAGTGCTTAATGCCCTTGCGTATGTTCTCGCGATGCTCATCATCGGTCAGTGTAGAGCGTACATCGCCAATAGGGTGGAAATCATACGCCTTCACGTTGGCCTTGTTCATCGCCTTCATCACCTCGTCTATCTTTGCCTCGCCGTCGAGTGATACCACCTTCAGCGTATTGTTAAAATGGTCGAAGACGATCACCACTTTATATAATATATACAGCAAGTCGGGTGCATCGTTCTTGGCCTGTGTCTCGTCCTTCACGTCGATGTCCTCAAAGTAGCGTACAGCATTAAAACTGGTATAGCCGAATAGTCCGCACAGCTTGGCATCGTCGCCCTCTACATGTATACGGTCTATCAGTTCGTGTATAGCCTTGTCGCTGCGATACGCCTTGTTCACCTCGTGGGTCAGGGTGTTGCCGTCGGGGTAGGTGATAGTAGCCACCCCGTGACCGATAGCCGCGCTGGCCATCGGCTCAATGCCGATAAACGAGCGCGAGTTGTCCTTCTCGTGATAGTCCGAACTCTCCATCAGTGCACTCTGAGGATACAAATCTCTCAGCCTCATATACACCCCTACCGGTGTATACAGATCTGCCAGAATGGTTTTCGATGTAGTCGTATAATTGAATGTACTCATAATTTCAATCTTCAATTTTCAATTAGAACTTTCCGTATTCACCAGCCATTGCCTTATTCTTAAGATAGGTCTCTACATCCTTATCGCCACGACCGCTTACCGTCAGCACTACTACATCGTCCTTCTTAAACTGCAACTTCTTTAGTGCTGCAATAGCGTGTGCACTCTCGATAGCAGGAATGATACCCTCCATACGGGTCAGTTCGTAGCCTCCGTAGATAGCCTCGTCGTCGTTGATGCTTACCACTTGCGTACGACCCTTCTTGGCCATGTTGCAGTGCATGGGTCCTACGCCTGGATAGTCCAGACCTGCTGAGATGGTGAATGCCTCCTCTATCTGACCGTCTTCGTTCTGCATCACCAGCATCTTCGCTCCGTGCAGAATACCCGTCTTACCCTTGTGGATGGTAGCAGCCGTGTAGTCTGTCTCCCAACCGTGTCCGCCAGCTTCTGCCAATACGATCTTTACGCGTTCATCGTCCATGTAGTGGTAGATGGTACCAGCAGCGTTGCTGCCGCCTCCGATGCAGGCGATGAGATAGTCGGGGTAGTCGCGACCGATCTTTTCTTCCAACTGCCATTTGATCTCCTCCGAGATTACAGCCTGCATCTTTGCTACCAGGTCGGGGTAGGGGTGAGGTCCCATTGTAGAGCCTACCAGATAGTAAGTATCTCTGGGATGACAGCACCAGTCTCTGATGGCTGCGCTACAAGCGTCAGAGAGTGTCATGTTACCTGTACGCACGGGGTTCACCTGAGCACCCAACATCTTCATTCTTTCCACGTTGGTGTGCTGACGTTCCACATCCGTGGCACCCATAAACACCTCGCACTTCATGTTCATCAGTGCACAAACTGTTGCTGTAGCCACACCATGTTGTCCTGCACCAGTTTCGGCGATAATACGAGTCTTACCCATCTTCTTCGCCAGCAGAATCTGTCCGATGGTGTTGTTAATCTTGTGGGCACCCGTGTGGTTCAGGTCCTCGCGTTTCAGGTAGAGCTGACAACCATACTGCTCACTCATACGCTTGGCGTAATAGAGTGGTGATGGTCTGCCCACGTAATCCTTCAGCAGAGCGTGATACTCTGCCTTAAACTCGTCGCTCTCTATGATAGGTCCGTAAGCCTCCTGCAGATCGTGCACACACTTGTAGAGAATCTCAGGCACATACGCCCCTCCAAACTCTCCGTAAAATCCATTCTCATCAACTTGATACTTTCCCATATATTTTAATTTTTTATTTTTATATTCTTTTATTTTATGTTGGCCTCTTAAAAGAAAAGGCCCGTCGCAAGAACGACAGGCCTTTTCGTATATCTCCACCATAGGTACGGGGCTATCTTCTCACGATCTTTCGAATCTTGAGCTACGCCACCACCAATAGTTATTCTGAATCATCATTTTTATGTTTGTATTACAATTCGGCGGCAAAAGTATATATTTTCTTTCAATCCGCCAAATTTTTCCTCAATTATTTTTCATTTCTCCTATAAATTTCCTCATTTTCCTTACATGCGGCATTGACTTGGTGCCTTATGTGCCTTAGATGTTGAGGCCATAGTTCTGTTTGACTTCGCTCATGACGAAGGTAGACTCGATGGAGGAGAGACTCTCGATTTCGCCTAGTTTGTTGAGCACGAATTCCTGGTATTGTTTCATATCGCGTGCGCGTACCTTTAGAAGATAGTCGTAGGCGCCTGAGGTGTTGTAACACTCTGTGACCTCGGGGATGCGATGGATGCGACGTACGAAGGCATCGGCTATCTCGTGATTGATCTGCTTGAGTTTTACCTTGCAGAACACCAGCAGACTCTGGTCGAGCATCTCGGGATCGAGAATGGCGACATACTTCTTGATGTAACCACGCTTTTCAAGTCGTTTTTGTCGTTCAAATACGGGGGTAGGGGTGAGATGAACGGCATCAGCGAGCTCTTTTGTGGTTAATTTTGCGTTTTTTTGCAGCGTTTTGAGTATCTGCAGGTCGATTTCGTCTAGGATTTCTGCCATGATTTAGAATGTTATTCTGTTTGAGGGTTTCTGAGAAGCCTTTATTGGAAAGATTTTCTTTCTCGGCTGCAAATTTAGGTATATTTTCTGAAATAGCAAAGAAATTTGGTAGATTTTTCTAAAACCCCTACCTTTGCAGTCGAATTCGAGATTCGACAGCGAGCTCAGACGGCGCCTCAGCAATTCGAATAAATTCGATTGCGTTCGGCTTGCACTGACCTTGCACCACAAAAAGAAATAGGTAATAACATTATAAATTTAAAGAAAGGATTAAGTTATGAGTACAAAGAAGAATTACAAGTTTGAGACTTTGCAACTGCATGTAGGCCAGGAACAGGCAGACCCCGCTACCGACGCTCGCGCCGTGCCCATTTACCAGACCACAAGCTATGTGTTCCACAATAGTCAGCACGCTGCCGATCGCTTCGGACTTCGCGATGCTGGTAATATCTATGGTCGACTGACCAACTCTACCCAGGGTGTGTTCGAGGATCGTGTTGCCGCTCTTGAGGGTGGCGTAGCCGGTCTGGCTGTAGCATCAGGAGCTGCTGCCATCACTTATGCCCTGCAGAACATTGTGCAGGCTGGCGATCACATCGTAGCTGCCGACAACCTGTATGGTGGTTCGTATAATCTGATTACCCACACGCTGAGCACGCAGGGTATCACGAACACCATTCTGAACGTGAATGATTTGGAGGCTCTCGAAGCCGCCATCAAACCCAACACAAAGGTGATATATGCCGAGACCTTCGGTAACCCCAACAGCGATGTGCTCGATATTGAGGGCGTAGCCGCTGTGGCTCATAAACATGGTATTCCGTTGATTGTTGATAATACATTTGGTACACCTTATTTAATCAGACCATTGGAACACGGTGCAGATATCGTGGTTCACTCCGCTACCAAGTTCCTAGGCGGACACGGATCGAGCCTGGGCGGTGTCATCGTTGATGGCGGCAAGTTCGACTGGAAACAGAACGACAAGTTCCCCACACTGGCTAAGCCCGATCCCTCATACCACGGCATCGTATTTGCCGACGCAGTAGGCGCTGCTGCTTACGTGACGAGAATTCGTGCCGTCATCCTGCGTGATACTGGTGCTGCTATTTCACCATTTAATGCTTTCATCTTGTTGCAGGGTGTCGAGACTCTGAGTCTGCGTGTGGAGCGTCATGTAGAGAATGCCCTGAAGGTGGTTGACTTCCTGGCTAATCATCCGAAGGTGGCTAAGGTAAACCATCCGGCTCTGGAGAGTCACCACGACCACCAGCTGTACAAGAAGTATTTCCCCAACGGTGGTGCTAGCATCTTCACCTTCGAGATCAAGGGTGGACAGGAAGAAGCTTGGAAGTTTATCGATGCACTGCAGATCTTCTCACTGCTGGCTAATGTGGCCGATGTGAAGAGTCTGGTGATTCATCCTTACACCACCACCCATTCACAGCTCTCGCCCGAGGAACTGGCTGAGCAGCATATCACACCATCGACCATCCGCCTCTCTATCGGTACGGAGCACATCGATGATATCATTGCCGACCTGAGTCAGGCTTTCGATCAGATCTAGCCTTTATACTCAGTAGGCGTTACACCAAACTGCTTCTTGAATACCACAGAGAAGTGGCTTTGGGTACTGAAACCGCACTTGTCGGATATCTCGGAGACGGTATACTGTCCGCTCTTCAGGAGTTCGGCGGCGCGGTTTAGTTTGTATGTACGGAAGAAGTTGCTGGGTGTCTCGCCCGTGAGTCCCTTAATCTTATAATATAGTTTGGTGCGCGAGATGAGTAGCAGTTTGGTGATGCGTGTCACATCGAGCTCGGAATTGGAGAGTTCTTCCTCCATCAACTTATAAAGCTCCTCCATGAAGTGCTTATCCTGTGCTGACAATACATCCACTACTACCTCCTCGGTAGTGGTCGATGTGCTAAGCAACTTACGAACACGCTCGCGATTCTTCAATTGTGACTGGATGAGGGCAGAGAGCACAGCGGGCTCGAAGGGCTTAGTGACGTAAGCATCAGCACCTACGTTGAGTCCCTCCACCTGGTCCTCGGCTGTTACCTTGGCAGTAACCAGTATCACGGGGATATGCGAGAGCTGGATGTCCTGCTTGATCTCCTGACAGAGTTCGTAGCCATCTTTACCCGGCATAGCCACATCGCTGAGCACCAGATTAGGCTCCTCAGCACGCATCTCGTCGAGAGCCGATTCTGCATCGAGACAGGTGATGAGGCGATAGTCTTTGGCAAAGAGCAGACGCATGTAGTTGATGATCTCCGTATCATCGTCGACGATGAGAATCGTTGGACGGGAATCGGAGACTTCGCCCTCCGATTCTGGGAGACAAGGAGACAGGGAGTGCAAGGAGTCCAAGACATTACTTGAAGTGGCAGAACTATTGTCCTGTACTCCCTGTCTACTTGTCTCCTTGTCTCCTTCAGCGAAGGACGTCCGTTCTTCGCTGGTGTACGCTTCTGCGCCTAAGGGCCAAGTAAACGTAAACACCGCTCCTGTGCCCTCTGAGCGATTATCCACCGTGAGACTTCCGTGATGGAGCTCAGCCAGTCGGCGTGAGTAGTATAGGCCTATGCCGGTACCCCAGTTGACAATGGCTTTCGTCTGATTGTCGAGCTGATAGAAACGTTTGAAGATGTTTTCTTTCTGTTCCTCGGGGATGCCCTTGCCTGTATCGGATACTGACACATTCATCTGATCGCCAGCCACATCGAGCTGTACATCTATATGACCTCCCTGAGGAGTAAACTTCAGGGCGTTGCTGAGCAGGTTCGATACTATTTTTTCTAACTTATCCCCATCGGTCCATGCCTGGAGCGAGTCTTCCATGCCGAATCGGTTGATAGTGATACCCTTCTCCTTGGCATTAAACTCGAAGATATCGCAGATGTCGTTCATTGCCTTCACCACATCGATTTCTTCGACACTGAGGCGCAGAGTGTCGTTCTCGAGCTTATTGAAGTCCATGAGCTGGTTCACGAGCTTGAACATTCGTTGGATGCTTCGCTGGGCCACACTGAGCAGACTCTTATCCTCGCCACTGAGCGAAGGGCTCTTCACGAGTTGACCTACGGGGCCTGCAATCATCGTCAAAGGTGTGCGGAACTCGTGGGCAATGTTCGCAAAGAAACTCATGTTCATCTGGTTGGTGCGCAACTCCTGCTCCTTTTCCATCTGTGCCTGACGGGCAGCACGACGAGCCACCACCACACGACGGGCATTGCGATAGAGATACCACGCAAGAGCAGAGGCGAGGGCGAGGTAGATGAGCCAGGCCCACCACGAATTGGCTGGGGCGGGAGAGACGATGATGCGCAGGGTGCGCTCGTCGCTATTGCCTTCGTCGCTGGCATTGTCAGTGGTGCGTACACGGAAGGTGTAAGTGCCTGAGGGCAGGTTGGCATAGCTGGCCGTATGGGTATTGCCGGCATCGATCCAGTCGCGATCAAAACCATCCATCTTATAGTAGTAATGTACGCGTTCGTACTCGCCAAAGTCAAGGGCGGTATACGAGATACTGAAACTATTCTCACTATGCTTCAGGCGCACCTCCTGACAACTGTCGAGTGTGGCCTCGATGGGACCTTTCTCTGAGGGACGTACCAGTTGGTTGTGTACCTTTAAGTCGCAGAGTCTTACGGGCAGAGTGAGCAGCGTGTCTATATCAGCCGGATTAAACATGGTGATACCGTCAGTGCTTCCAAATACAAGACTGCCGTTAGGCAACTGACATGAGGCACGATCGGCAAACTCATCGCCACCGATACCATCGGCCTTATAGAGCGAGGTGATACGCCCTGTCTTGCGATCCCAGCGGTTCAGACCCTTCATGGTCGAGATCCACAGGTTGCCCTGACAATCTTCCTCGATACTGCCTACATCCGAGCACGAGAGGCCTGCTATACGCGTCATCTCGTTGGTCTTCAGGTTGTAGCGCAAAAGACCGTTGGTTACGGTGCCAATCCAGACATCGCCCTTGGAATCCTGAATCATATCCGTAGGGATGTACACGCTTCTGCGGATACACTGCGCCATCGATGGAATCTCTATCTCTGAGAGCTTACCCGTCTGGGGATTCATGCGGGTGATGGGTTGGAAAAAGGCTGATATGAGCATCTGTCCGTCGTTGAGCTTCAGCAGTGAGGGGATGAAGCAGAAGTCGGCATTAAATGCCTGTTTCACGATGGGCTGTGATGAGCCCAAGGGGAATCCCATGATATCGTTGGAGCTGGTGGATACCCACACCGTTCCATCGTCAGTCTGACAGAAGTCCATCGCGCCAGGCACTGATGCCTGACTGAGAATCGACAGATGCTGCTGGTCGTAACGACACTTGATGACGATGCTGCCAGCCGAGAACCACAGGTAACCATCGCGATCGCAGAAGATGTGGGTCACAGCATTTTTCTGCTCGCCGGCGGGTAGACCTTCTAGGGGCACTGCCTCCGCCTTCTGGGTATTGGTGTGATACACGAATACACCCTTGAGGAGGGTCGAGATCCAAAGGTTCTGCTCTCGGTCCATTGCCACAGCAAGTACTGACGAATTGTCGATGGCACGATTCAGGTAGTTGTCGCTTCCACCAAACTTTTCCTTATAGTAATAATCGGCAAAGAGCCCTTTGTCGTAAGTGCCAAACCAGATGTTTTTACGCGAGTCTTGGAACACTTGTGTCACCAAGGCATCGGGCACGGGAATGGTGAACCCCGTATCGCCCTGCCCGTGAAGCGTATGCGCCAGCAGGTTCAGTTCGAAGATGCCGTTGTGCGAGGTGCTGAGCAGGATGGTATTATCTTGCAGCAATCGGGCTGCCTGGATGATGCTGTTGTGAGCCATCATTCGCGACTCCATCGCAGGATCGAGTGGAACGAGCTTCTGCGACTTGGTGTCGTAGAGCGTCATGTAACCATAGCCCGATAAGATCATGAGTCCGTTGGCGAGCATCTCAGAGTAGAAGTAGTAACGATTAGGTTCCAAGGGAATCTCCCTAAGCAACTTGTACGAAGTGTTATCGTAAACCAGCAATCGCTGACTCTCGGTGATGATGATTTGGTCTGCGGCGTCGATGATGAAGTTGCCCCAGGTCCACTGCTGTTGTGCCTTCTCGCGTGTGATACAGGGTAGGAATACGTGCTGCCCTTCGTCGTAACGCAACAGTTCTGTGCCGTTATATACGAATATGTGTCCCTTGCTGTCCTCCAACAGTTTCTGCATGTTGAGGTTCGAGGTCTTGGCCCCGATATGGTCGAAGCGGTCCATGCGGTTATAGCGACACACGCCATTCACCGTAGCCACCCAGAGCCGTCCCTGATGGTCGCAGAGGATATCCTTCACTTGATTGTCGGTAAGTCCTAAGGAGTCGTAACTGCAGAAGTACTGGTGATACTCATGTCCGTCGTATCGGTTCAGTCCGCGGAAGGTACCTATCCACAGTTGTCCAGCAGCATCCTCAGTGATGCATTGCACGCGACTGTTGGAGAGCTCGTGACTGATAAGTATCGCATGTTGCTCGTCCTTGTCGCGCTGCTGCTGTGCCTCGTGCTTGTTACACGAACCCAGGAAGAATATCATGAGTGCCAACGTGAGAAGCGACTTTGGTAAGTTGTTCTTAGTCATTATGTTGTAATTAGTCATATTGAAGTTGTTATTCCGCTGCAAATATACAAAAAAAGGAAAAAAGGTAAAAAAGTAAAACTGTAAAAAAACAAAAAGGTTTAATTAAAAATGCCAAAATTGAACAAATAAAACAAGATTTGAACAAATCGAAACGAGGCTTAACACTTTTGAACACTATCGAAAATCAAAAGAACGCATCAGAAAGCCCCCTAGGTGAATAAAGTATAATTTTGCACCCGGAAACCGGAAAGGCGAACAATCATTATTCTATATATCTAACAATTAACTCAAACAATTACAAATGAAAAGAATCAGATTGATCATGATGCTCACGGCACTATTCGTGTCAGCAGTATCGATGGCCCAGGGAATCAAGGGCAATGTGATTGACGAGAACGGTGAACCCGTGATCGGTGCAACGATCGTTGACAAGGCCAACAGCCAGAACGCAGCGATTACAGACTTCGACGGTAACTTTACCATTAACGTGCAGGCAGGCAAGACCATTGTCGTTTCCTACATTGGTTACGAGACTCAGGAACTGGCTGCCAAGAACGGTATGACCATTAAGATGCAGCCCGACAACAAGGTGCTCGACGAAGTGGTAGTCGTAGGTTACGGTATCCAGAAGAAGAGTTCTGTAACGGGTGCCATCTCTCAGGTAAAGCCCGAGGATATCGAGAACCGTACCATCTCTAACGCCCAGCAGGCCCTGCAGGGTAAGACCTCAGGTGTGCAGGTTATCTCTACCTCAGCCGCTCCTGGTTCATCACCCACCGTACGCGTGCGCGGATATTCTTCTAATGTAAGTTCTGAGCCCCTCTATGTGGTCGACGGTGTTCGTCTGAGCGACATCAGTGGTATCGATCCCGCCACCATCGCTTCTATGGAAATCCTGAAGGATGCTGCATCAGCAGCCATCTACGGTGCTGAGGCTGGTAACGGTGTAGTACTCATCACCACCAAGAAGGGTAAGGCTGGTCAGGGTAAGATTGCCTACGACTTCCAGTGGACCGACGAGAGTCTCGCCAAGGTGCCCCAGATGCTGAACGCTCAGGAGTACCAGCAGTACATGCTCGAGGGTAACCTTTTCACTCAGGACTTCATCAACGCCAACTGGGATGGTAAGACCAACACCAAGTGGACCGATGTAGCCTTCACTCACGGACACATGCAGAAGCACAACTTCTCATTCACCGGCGGTAACGATCGCGGTAACTATTACCTGGCTCTCTCGTACCTTAATAATAATGGTATCGTAAAGGGCGACGCCGACACCTACAAGCGACTCACAGCTACTATCAATGGTGAGTATAAGATTAAGGACTGGTTGAAGGTAGGTACTACCAATCAGGTTGAGAAGTACACCGTTCGCCAGGTATCTTCTAACAATGAGTACGGCTCAATGCTCACCTCTGTGATGATGATGGATCCTCTGACGCCTGCTACCTATGGCCAGACGCTGCCTTCTGATCTGCAGGCACTCGAGGCTATGGGAAAGACCTTCCTGAAGGACGAGGATGGTAACTACTATGGCACCAGCAAGTTCTATAACGGTGAGCAGTACAACCCGCTGATCATGCGCGACAACGGTCTGAACAAGAATACAGGTTTCAACGTGACCGGATCAATCTATGGCGACTTCACGCTGATTCCTAACCTCACCATTACCTCTCGCTTCGGCTATCGTCTGAACGGTTCACGCAGTTCTTCTACCTCGCTGCCTTTCTATGGCAACGCCGTTCAGAGCCGCGACTATGTCAGCCAGAGCAACACATCTTCTACAACCATATATTATCAGTGGGAGAACTTCGCCAACTACGCCAAGACCTTCGCTGATGCCCACACCGTCAACGCTATGGTCGGTATGTCATTCCAGGAGAACAGTTACGATTACGTAACGGGTGGTCTCGAGGCCAATGGCGAGGATGCCCTGAAGAAGAACGATCCCCTGTTCTACTATCTGAACTATGCCAACGCTTCGGCTACGAAGAGCGTCAGCGGTGAGACTACCGCCAGCACCAAGTACTCTTACTTCGGTCGTCTGGGCTACGATTACTTAGGCCGTTACATGCTGCAGGCTTCACTCCGTGCTGATGCTGCCGACCTCTCTAAGCTCTCTAAGAAGACACGCTGGGGTTACTTCCCCGCTGTATCTCTGGGTTGGACCATCAGCGAGGAGAAGTTCTTCGCTCCCTTGAAGAAGGCCTTCGACAGCTTGAAGTTCCGTGCTTCTTGGGGTCAGAATGGTAGCCTTTCTGCACTCAGCGGCTATAGCTACAGCACCGACATCGCCCTCAGCGGTATCTACGCTTTCGTTCCTGGTAATGTGTACACCTCAGGTGCAGCTCCTACCTCTATGGGTAACGATGACCTGAAGTGGGAAACCTCTGAGCAGCTCGACTTCGGTCTCGATGGTATCCTGCTGGGTGGACGCCTCACCTTCGGTTTCGACTACTTCGTGAAGAAGACCAAGGACCTGCTGGTATGGAACACCACTCCTTCGCTGATCATCGGTGGTAGCACATCACCTATCAACGCCGGTAACGTAGAGAACAAGGGCTTTGAGATCGATCTCGGCTGGCGCGACCATATCGGCGAGTTCAACTATGGCATCCGTGCTAACCTCTCTGCACTGAACAATAAGGTGACCTATATCGATCCCTCTATCACCCGTCTGGCTGGTAGCACCTTCCATACTTACACCATCACCTACTTCGAGCAGGGCTATCCCGTGTACTACTTCCGTGGCTTCCAGTTCGATAAGATCAACCCCGAGACTGGTGACCCCATGTTCAAGGATATCAATGGCGACGGTGTTGTGAACAACGACGACCTGACCGATATCGGTAACGCCATCCCCGACTTTACCTATGGTATCACACTCACAGCTGCCTATAAGGGCTTCGACCTCACCGTCTTCGGTACTGGTTCTTACGGCAACAAGATCTTCAACTGTATCAACCGTCCTGACTATGCTACTTCTAACAAGATGAAGGAAGTGATGTTCGACGACCGTTGGACTCCCACCAACACCTCTGGTACGAAGCCCCGTGCAGGTGCTAACGACATCGATAAGTATGTTGACTCCAGCGCCATGATCTACGATGGTTCTTACTTCAAATTCAAGCAGATCCAGTTGGGTTACACCCTGCCTAAGAACCTGATCAAGAAGGTAGGCATCAGCCACACTCGTGTGTATGCTTCTCTCGACGACTTCTTCACCATCACTAAGTATCCCGGCTTCGATCCTGAGGCTTCTGCCAACGCCACCACTGGTATGGGTGTCGACAAGGGTGCTTATCCTACATCAAAGAAGGTTGTGCTTGGTTTCAATATCGAGTTCTAATTAAGATTGAAAATTGAAAATTGAAGATTGAAAACTGAATAATAGAAAAAGTTATGAAAAAGAACAGATTATATATAGTACTGCTGGGTCTGATGTCACTCGCCTTTACCGCTTGCGACAGCGAGCTCGATATCGAGAAGCACGGCAACATGGGTAGCATGGACACATACTACACCACCGATGATAATGTGATGACAGGTACGGCCTCTCTCTATCTGCAGGTGAAGTCGGCCTACTACAACTGGTTCTTCGTAAAGAACCTTCTCTCCGACGATTCTTGGTGCGGCGGTGGTCAGCGTGGTGACAACGGTGAGATGGAGAAACTCAATGAGTATAGCTTCGACTCTAACCACGGCATGATCGAGAGCCTCTATTCAGGCATGTATGGCATCATCTATAAGGCCAACCTGCTCATCGATAAGGTTGAGGGTGAAACCCCTGTGATGAAGCGCGCCATCAACGAGGCTAAGGTGTTCCGTGCCCTCGCACACTTCGAACTCGTTACCCTCTTCGGTACTGCTCCTGTGGTTGATCATCTGCTTTCGGCCGATGAGTATCGTCAGAGCAACAGCACCCCCGAGGAACTCTGGGCTTGTGTGGAGAAGGATCTCACCGAGGCCATCAACTCTGGTACCCTGCCTTCAAAGAGCAGCGCCGACGATGCCGAGACCGGTATCCGCGCTACTAAGGAGTTTGCACAGGCTCTGCTGGGTAAGGCTTACCTCTTCGAGGGCAAGTACTCTGAGGCTGCCTCTATGCTCGAAAATGTGATTGGCTCTAACAAGTATGCCCTCTTCGCCGGCGAGTACGACGATCAGTTCCATGCCGCTGCCAACAACAACTGTGAGTCGGTCTTCGAACTCCAGAAGCGTAACGACCCCGAGCAGCTGTGGAACACCTTCGATATGGTTTACATCATGCAGGGCTGGCGTACCAGCGTGCTGTCTTATGGTGGTCAGTCCATCATGAAACTCGCTCTTGGTAACTACGGCTTCTTCAATCCCCGCAAGTCGCTCTATGATGCCTTCGTTTCATGGGAAGGCGAGGACGGCTATCGCAAGAACAAGACCATTTGGAACATCTCTCAGCTCCGTGAGTTCGGTGTCGACGTTCAGCCAGGTGCCAGCGTTTATGGCAACGAGGGTTACTTCTTCTGGAAGAACCAGGCTTACCGCGAGGACTGCGCCGCTGATATGTCTTACTTCCAGGTAGGTCAGTTCATCGACCTCAAGGTGATGCGCTATGCTGAGGTGCTGCTGTTGGCTGCCGAGGCTAACCTGCAGGCAGGCAATACCGCCAACGCCCTGAAGTATATCAATATGATCCGCGAGCGTGCCAAGTTGACTCCGCTCACCACTGTATCGCTCAGCGATATCAAGATGGAGAAGCGTCTGGAGCTCTGCAACGAGGGTGTCCGTTATCAGGACCTCGTGCGCTGGGGCGATGCCAAGACCGCTATGGCTGAGCAGGGCAAGCAGGTACCCGCCTTCACAGGCTCAGATGTGCAGTGGAACTGGCAGAACACCAAGTATGGTTTCCAGGATCGCAACGTGCTCCTGCCCATTCCTCTGAAGGAGCTCGAGCTGAATCCTAACATGAATCAGAATGCTGGTTGGTAAATACTCATAACACGGAGATACAGAGAAACAGAGACAAAAAAAATATTAAAAACTCTGTCACTCTGTACCTCTGTGTTGAAAAAAGTTGTATATTTGCACCATTGAATAACTAATTGGATAAACAGATGAAAAAACTCATTTTTCTCGCTGCCCTCTGTCTCGTAGGCATGGCAGCAAAGGCTCAGCAGAACCTCAGTTGGGGACAGGGCCCTCAGGTTGCATCGCCCGTAGTAAATGCTGACAACAGTGTCACATTCAATCTCATTGCCCCCGAGGCTCAGAAAGTGCAGGTTACAGGCGATCTGTTGCCTACACAGAAAATCAAGATCGAAGGTTATGGCGAGTTCGATGCCCCAGGCGTGGTCGATCTCGTGAAGAACGACAAGGGCGTGTGGAGTTTTACCACCGAGCCCCTGAAACCCGAGCTCTATACCTATAACCTCATTGTTGATGGCGTGAAGATCATCGATCCCTTGAACGTTTACAACATCCGCGACATCAATAATCTGTTCAGCGTGGTGCTCATCGGTGGCGATGCGCGTACAGATCTCTATAAGGTTAACAAAGTGGCTCACGGCAATGTCTCTAAGGTGTGGTACGAGAGCCCCACAGCAGGGCTGACACGTCGTCTGACGGTCTACACCCCTGCTGGTTATGAAACCAGTGGTAAGGAGTATCCCGTACTCTATCTGCTGCATGGTATCGGTGGCGATGAGAATGCCTGGAGCGAACTCGGACGTGCTGCTCAGATTCTCGACAACCTCATTGCCCAGGGCAAGGCTGAGCCCATGCTCGTGGTGATGACTAACGGAAATATCTCTCAGGAGGCTTGCCCGGGTGAAACCTCTGAAGGTTTCGTGGTTCCCACGATGGCACTTCCCAAGACCATGGAAGGCTCGTTCGAGACTGCTTTCCCCGATGTGGTGAAGTTCATCGAGAGCACCTATCGCGTCAAGAAGGATAAGGCTCATCGCGCCATCGCCGGTCTGTCCATGGGTGGTTTCCACAGCCTGTTCATCTCTATCAACAATCCCGACGTGTTTGGTTATGTAGGTCTGTTCTCAGCCGCTGTCGATCAGCAGCAGCCCGATCCCAAGGGTCATCCCGAGATCTATGCCGATCGCAATCAGAAGATCGACCAGCTCTTCGCCAAGAAGCCCAACCTCTTCTGGATTGGTATTGGTAAGACCGACTTCCTGATTAAGAACAACAACGATTTGCGTGCTTACCTCGACAGCAAAAAGCACAAGTACACCTACCTCGAGACCGATGGTGGTCACATCTGGCGCAACTGGCGCATCTATCTCTCAGAATTCACTCCATTACTGTTTAAATAATAACTAAACACAGAGATACGGAGATACAGAGATAAAATAAAACCTCTGTCCCTCTGTATCTCTGTGTTGTAAATTTCAAATCTATGAACAAATCTGTATTACTCCTTGCTGTGGCTGGCTTGTTGGCTGGCTGCGCTGCGTCAGACAAAGCCCCTGTTCGCAACACCATCAACCAGGAAGAAGTGATGTCTAAGATGTCGCTCGAAGACAAGGCCCACTTCGTCATTGGTACTGGTATGGCTGGTTTCTCTGGCGATGAAGCCGTGATTGGTGCTACCCGTAGTCTCGTGCCTGGTGCCGCTGGTACCACTTATCCTCTCGACTCTCTCGGCATCCCCGCAGTGGTATTGGCCGATGGTCCTGCCGGACTCCGTATCGACCCCACCCGCGAAGGCGACTCTGCTACTTACTATTGCACCCATTTCCCCATCGGAACCCTGTTGGCTTCTACCTGGAACACCGAGCTTATCGAGCAGGTGGGTCAGGCCATTGGTGAGGAGGTGAAGGAGTATGGTGCCGATGTATTGCTGGCTCCTGCCCTCAACATCATGCGTAACCCCCTCTGCGGTCGTAACTTCGAGTATTACTCTGAGGATCCCGTGGTGGCTGGTAAGACGGCTGCTGCCTATATCACCGGTGTTCAGAAGAACGACGTTGGTACCAGCATCAAGCACTTCGCTGCCAACAACCAGGAGACCAACCGCATGAATACCGATGCACGCATCTCTCAGCGTGCCCTCCGCGAGATCTATCTCAAGGGCTTCGAGATTGCCATCAAGCAGAGCAATCCCTGGACCGTGATGACCTCTTATAACTATATCAACGGTGTCTATACCTCTGAGAGCAAAGATCTCGTTGAGACCATCCTGCGCGATGAGTGGGGCTACACCGGAACTGTCATGACCGACTGGTTCGGTGGTAAGGACGGCGCCAAGCAGATGTGGGCTGGTAACGATATGCTGCAGCCTGGTAAGCAGGAGCAGTTCGATAGCATCGTGGCTGGTGTGAAGAGTGGCAAACTCTCTGAGGCCGACCTCGATCGTAACGTTCAGCGCATCCTGAACCTCGTAGAGAAGAGCCCCCGTTTCCAGGGTTATCAGTTCTCTAATAAGCCCGACCTCGAGGCTCATGCTCAGGTTACCCGTCAGAGTGCCGGCGAGGGTATGGTGCTCATGAAGAATGAGAATGCTCTGCCTCTCGCTGAGAGCGTGAAGAACGTAGCCCTTTATGGCATCACCTCTTACGATTTTATCGCCGGTGGTACAGGTTCTGGTAATGTGAACCACGCTTATGTCGTATCGCTGCTCGACGGACTGAAGAATGGTGGCTACACCGTTTCTGAGGAACTGAAGACCGCTTACGAGACCTATGCTGCCGAGTGCAAGGCTGCCAAGGAGAAGGAACTTGCCGCTATGGAGAAGAAGGATAAGCAGGCCGCTATGCTCGCCCGCTTCATGCCAGGTTCGCTGCCCGCCGAGAAGTTGTTCTCTGCCGATGAGTTGGCAAAGCAGGCTGAGGCCTCTGATATCGCTGTCATCACCCTCGGTCGTATCTCTGGTGAGTTCCTCGATCGTAAGGTTGCCGACTTCAACCTCAGCCCCTCTGAGCGCCAGCTCATTACCCAGGTGTGCGATGTCTATCACAAGGCCGGCAAGAAGGTAGTCGTGCTGCTCAATATCGGTGGCGTCATCGAGACTGCTTCTTGGAATGCACTGCCCGATGCCATCCTCTGCGCTTGGCAGGCTGGTCAGGAAGGCGGTAACTCTGTAGTCGATGTACTCAGCGGCAAGCAGTCGCCCAGCGGTAAGTTTACCATGACATGGCCTGTTAAGTTCACCGATGCTTACTCATCCAAGAACTTCCCCATCGATCAGGATCCCCGCATCGATATGATGAATCAGGGCGCCAAGAGTGCTAACGTGAAGAATGTCGATTATACCAACTACGAGGAGGATATCTACGTAGGTTATCGTTACTTCGATTCGTTCGATGTACCCGTGAGCTATCCCTTCGGTTTCGGACTCTCTTACACCACCTTCGAGTATAGCGATGCCAAGATCACGGAGAAGGGCGATGCCTTCGAGATCAACGTTACTGTTAAGAACACAGGCGCTCGCGAGGGTAAGGAGGTTGTAGAGCTCTTCGTAGCCGCTCCCGATAGCAAGGCTGCCAACAAGCCCGCCAAGGAGTTGAAAGCCTTCGCCAAGACCAAGTTGCTGGCTCCCGAGGAGACTGAGACCCTCACCATGACGGTGAAGGCTGCCGACCTCGCTTCGTTCGATGAGGCTGCCTCTGCATGGGTAGTAGCCGAGGGTGAGTACCAGTTCCTGGTAGCCGCCTCAGCTGCCGACATCAAGGCCACCCTCAAGGCCAATGTCAAGGCCCAGCAGACCAAGGTCAACAACGCCCTGGCCCCCCAGGCTCCGCTCACACTCCTGAAACGCTAATTTTTTGTAAGATAATTCCAAAACTCCCAGTGCCATCCTCTCTCCCAGGGTGGCACTTTGATAGTCAGGATGGTGGCTATCATCCATAATCTTGAACGTTTCATTTGCTCAGTTGTTTAACAGGGAAGGTGAAGTAGGTATCAGGGAAAGGCTCGTCTTTCAGGGTGAAGTGCCACCACTCCGTATCGAAAGGCTTGAAGCCATGGCGCAGCATCGCTTGACGCAGGATCATGCGGTTCTTGAACTGCTCGGGGGTGATGCTACGTTTCGGGTTAGCAGGACTTTTGCTGTTGTCTCCTGTGTATTCGCCCGTTTCAGGATTACCGCAGAAGTCGGGATGGCTCTCGGGACCGAACCAGTCGAAGGTGCCGCCCATGTCCACCTCTTTCTCCGTTGCCATATCGAAAAGTGTCAGGTCGAGAGTAGAGCCACGCGTATGACCGCTCTTCAGACAGATGTAGTCCTGTGGAAAGAGCACGCTCTTGTCAAGGTCGGGATAGAAGTAGGGCTTCATCAGTGTGTCGTTGATGTCCTCGGCCCAGCGCACGAAGTGGTCAACACCCTTCTGCGGACGGTAGGCATCGTAGATTTTCAGGCGATAGCCCTGCGCCTTGACGTCGTCGCTCACAGCTTTCAGACTGTCAGCGGCCTTTTTGGTCAAAAGTGCCGTCGGCTCCTCATAGCCATCGATACGGGTTCCCACAAAGTTATACGTACCGAAGTAGCGGATTTCCAGTATCACATCGGGCACTACGTCGGTAATGGTCACAAACTGGCTGGCATCGTCAGTCGCGATGACTGCCGCACTCTTCTTCGTGTCCGAGAAGCAGGACACCATCGTCATGCCGCAGATAGTCAGGATGGCAGCCATCATCCATAGCTTTGTCTTATTCATTGTAATTTACTTGTAATTTATTCGCCAGCAAAGATAATGCATTTGTATGATACTTGCAAGTTTTTTAATAACTATTTATTTTGCCCCCACATAAAAGTAACAATTGTGGCGTTCCAAGATAAAGTAAAAGTCCTCGGATGGTTGATCCGAGGACTTTGTTTACATCCCTATACACGACGTAGTGCCGAGGGTGAGTACCAGTTCCTGGTAGCCGCCTCAGCTGCCGACATCAAGGCCACCCTTAAGGCCAATGTCAAGGCCCAGCAGACCAAGGTCAACAACGCCCTGGCCCCCCAGGCCCCGCTCACACTCCTGAAACGCTAATTTTTTGTAAGATAATTCCAAAACTCCAAGTGCCATCCTCTCTCCCAGGGTGGCACTTTTTTCTTATTCTTTTAGCGGTTTGGTTCTGTTGCGGATGGAGCGGAGGCCGGCGTCGGAGAGACCCATGATGTCGCAGACTTCCTTGTCTGTTTTGCCCATTTCCTTCAGGAGCAGATAAATCAACTTGTGGTCCGTGAGGTTCTCTCGGCGAGGCTCTTTCCTCAGACGACTGATCAGTCGGTAGTTCGTG
The DNA here is from genome assembly GCA_902798285.1 of uncultured Prevotella sp. GTDB lineage: Bacteria > Bacteroidota > Bacteroidia > Bacteroidales > Bacteroidaceae > Prevotella. The sequence continues at coordinate 125,934 of CADBVZ010000011.1, forward strand.
GCGGTGAAGTATTCTATGAACTTCTTCTCGTCATCAGCACTCCACTTCACGATGGGTCTGCCCTCCATGATGCTGTCGTAGAGCATACGCCCCTGACTGAGCCTCGGCGACTTCTCATCCATGATCTTCTTGATCTCATCGCTCAGCATTTCTATCTGCTGGCTGGCCCCTTCGCCCGACTCCTTCAGCAGACCAATCTGGTTCGTGTACTCCTGAATCTGCATCTGATGGTTCTTCAGCAGCAGCTTCTCCTTATACCTCTTGATGATGATATAAAGTGCCAGGGCCACTACAATAACAAAGAGCCCGATGAGCGCCCACTGCCAACGGATCACCGTCTGATCCTTCTCATGCATCGCCACCTCATAGTCGAACCGCGTCTGCAGATCTTTAATCGTATCGTTCTTCAACTTGTCATCGATGCTGTCGCGAATGGCAATGATTTCATTCACCCTTTCGCAGATGCTATCCGTCTTGCCACGCTTTATATCGATGATTTCATTCACCCTTTCGCAGATGCTATCCGTCTTGCCACGCTTTATATCGAATTCTATGATATTGTGAAGGATATTGTCCTTAGGTGTAGCATCTTGAACAAGCAGAGCTTTCTTTAAATATTGATATGATTCTTCTTTATTGCCTTCTTCGTATGAAATCTCCGCCAGATAAGAATAGGTAGCTGTGAGTTCTTGATATTCAAGAGATTCTTTTAGGTATTTCTTGGCAAGTTCCGGTTGATTGTCTCTGTAGAAAAAACCAATACTTGATAGTAATACAGGCTTCTCATGTTCATCTACATACTTTATAATAGGAGGAATCTGCTTGAGGCACATGTCCGCACTATCTCTACATCCTATTTCTATATATGCAAAAGCCAGTGTGTATAAAGTATAAGCCATCCAGTTCTTATTATCTAAGGCTTTAGCCATTTCCATCGCCTTTTTTGAATAGCAGAGTTGCAGGTCATTCTTTTTGCACATCCTATTGACAAAAGCTATGCCCTCAAATATCTTGAATAGTTGATGTTTATTTTCCGTTATCAATGCTTGCTGTTCTGCTTTTTTGTATAAAGGAATAGACTGCTGAAAATCTTTAAGGTTTATTGCCTTATAATAGTATGCATCCGCCAATTTCTCATGATCCACATGCTTTTCGTAATATGCGATGGCAGAATCTATCAGGCTATCGGTAGGCAATGGCTTCCTAATTAAGATTGAAGTTCGTACTTTCAGCAGATTGTAATGCGCCTGGTCGGCATCGGTTCTGATGTTGCCCTCATCGATAGCCATCAGAGTCTGATAGGCAGAGTCGAATGCCTCGGCAGTGACCAGTGAATCCACTTTGTCCAACTGCTCATTCCCCTTACCACCACTGCAAGCCGATAGCAACAGTAATGGCACTAACAACACGAAAAAGGTTCTTTTCATCTTCATAATCGCTTGCAAAGATAACGAAAAACCTCCATATTCCACCAAAAAAAGCGTTGCAAATAACGCCCTTTTTGCAAACAAATCAAAAAGAAGTTGCTGAATATGAGTATTTTAACCCCATTTTCGTCTGAAACGCTTGTTTTTTCGTATTTCATCTTATACTCTTGCATATATTTTCGATAATTATTACCTTTGCAGCCGATTTTTTAAAACATTTGAATAAAAGAATAAAGATGAAGAAAATCTGTTATGTATTGATGCTATTTGCCTGTATGGTGGCAAATGTATCGTGTGAGGAAGAAGATAGTTGGGAAGCTTGGGCCAATAAAGAAACTCTGGTAGTCTATGAAATTAGTTGTAACACCCCTGGCGTTCCAGTAGAACTTTCAGATATTTGCTATAATCCTTCAAGATTAACCATAAAGGACTACTGGCGAGCAGAGTATCGCACTACAAGAGAAAGTGTATTCGTCACAGCAGAGTGTAAAGATCCAGATGCTCTTATTGAGGTTAAGATATATGCTAATGGTGTCTTGATAGAGCACCGCTATGGAAATAAATGGCTCCAAGTGGCAGTACGAATTAAAGAGAGTTACGTTAAATACCCTTCAACATGAGCCTCACGGCTACTTACTCCTTGTTTAATCGTACCAAAATACATTATACAAAATGACAATGATTGCAAAACTATCTTAAATTTGCACCTTGTTCATGCAAGGTTTTGCCTTGTGAACAGTTATATCAACAAAATTATTAAAAAAGAAGAAAATGAAAAGAATTGTTGTAAACAGCCTTGCACTATTCGTAATGAATGTTGTGCTGTGTTCATGTCCATCTGATCCATATATAGATGAAGAAGAAACCTTCTACAGCCTGTGCCTGAGATTCGAGGATGCTAACGGGCATAATCTGGGCGACAGCCTGCCGGTTACCTATAGTGAGCCAGTTGGCCAACCTCTTGAAAAAGCGAGTTATGCGCAAATAGATACAAAAACAAAGAAGTTTGATTTTAGATATGGTCGCTGTAATATAGAACCTGGATGAGCAAATATAGCAGAGATACACTGAGGTATGAGTTGAAGTTCCCCGATCTGTTTGGTGACGAAGAAGTACACCGTATGGTTTCATATTGGACTGTACCGACATCGAAATTCCAGAATAAGCACTATGCTGTCTGTAACTATATCGAACTCGATGGACGAGAACTTCATGTCACTCAGGAAGAGAATCTCATGGATGTAAAAACACCCATTGCCATTACAAACCGAGTAACAATAGCAGCGAAACAATAAGCAAAGGCATCCAAACGGATGCCTTTATTCTTTTAGCGGTTTCTTCTGTTTATAGCGACTAAAAGTATTCCCTCACGGCAAATTCAAACTGGTCGATGAAGATTTGCTTAAAGGCATAAAGATTGTTCTGCTCGTAAAAGATAAGCATTGCTTTTTTGTAGTCTATAGAGTCGACTGACCGGAAACTCAGTGGACAATAGCCGTTAGCTATCAGTATAGCATTGCTGGTGATACGGGCTGTGCGCTTGTTGCCATCCGAGAATGCCTGAATATATGATAGAAGCACAAGTGTAAGAAGAGCCTTTTCAAAAATGTTCTCCTTGCCATTTATTAAGTCACATGTATCACGCATAGCTTCACGAATCTGGAACTCATTGTCTAAGGGATGATAATTGGTGCCTGTGATACCCACACGACGATGACGAATGCCTCTATCTACAGAGAGTTCCTTAGTGAGTAGTTGATGAATGTCTTCAATATGACTGACTGTCAAAGTCTGAAGATAGTCTGGATTATCAAGGATAAAGCGCAAGGCATCCTTATGATTGAGTAGCATCACGGCCTCTTCCTTTGTCTTGCCATCTGCAGTCTTACTCTCTCGAAGTAGACGCTCTGTTTCCAATAGAGAATAGGTATTACCTTCAATTTGTGAAGACTTCCAACTTAGATCAATGCCTAGGCGTTCCATCTCCTTACGATATTCGTTTTCCGTCATTTCATTTATATGCTGACGGAATTCGGTCTGTAACCCCTGTAATAGAGCCAGCTCTTCTGCGGAAAATAAAGTAACAGCAGGTAGTTGTTTGCGTATCAAGTCGAAGTTAAATGACGTCTGTACTTGACGCTCGTCTACGTCAAGCGCAAAATAAGTATCCAGATTGAGTGGCATAAGCAGATGAGCCTGATCAGAAAGACGATAACGAGTGGCACGAGCCTTTCCCTCTGCCACGATATCTCCTTCTTGGATACCTGAAGCAATAAGACGTTTCATTGTTGCATCACTTCCTTCGAAAGCAGTGCCTTTTGAGATTTCATCGCGCGAAGAAAGCGGATGATAATGCAGAAATTGCAGTATTTCTCTTGATACATCCATGACTTTGAACCTTTAATCGGTGCAAAATTAATAAAAAAGATTCAATTATCGGCTCATTGTGAGCTAAAAAATGATTAAATAATCCTATTTTTGAGCCGATTTACATAGAATTACCCGATAAAAAAACATCCCCCGCCGCCCCGGCGGGGGATGTTTTTTTCCTACCCAAGTTTCATTTTATTACTTTCAAAGTGAAACTAGTAGTTCCTAGATTTGTTCCCTCCACTTTCCTCGGAGGAAACAAGGATTTACTACGTACCAAAACCATAAAGAGGACTATTCTCACTACATCGAAGAAGTATTCTCGTTATCACGATGGATAATTTCTTGCCTGTAATAATAGAATTTTGCGGATTTAGAGAGAGGTTGGCCCAAATAGCGAAAAAAAGTGCCACCCTATTGCAGGATGGCACTTTTTTCTTATTCTTTTAGCGGTTTGGTTCTGTTGCGGATGGAGCGGAGGCCGGCGTCGGAGAGACTCATGATGTCGCAGACTTCCTTATCGGTCTTACCCATCTCCTTTAACAGGAGGTAGAGCAGCTTATGGTCTGTCAGTTTCTCCTTGCGAGGTTCCTTTCTCAGCCTGTCTACTGTGCGGTAGTTGGTGGCGGTATAGTATTCTATGAACTTCTTCTCGTCATCAGCACTCCACCTGATGATGGGCTTGCTCTCCATGACGCTGTCGTAGAGCATACGGCCCTCACTGAGTCTGGGCGACTTCTCGTCCATGATCTTCCTGATCTCGTCGCTCAGCATTTCTATCTGCTGGCTGGCATCCTCGCCCGACTCCTTCAGCAGTCTGATCTGGTTCGTGTACTCCTGAATCTGCATCTGATGGTTCTTCAGCAGCAGCTTCTCCTTATACCTCTTGATGATGATATAGAGCGCCAGACCCACTACAATAACAAAAAGTCCGATGAGCGCCCACTGCCAACGGATCACCGTCTGGTCCTTCTCATGCATCGCCACCTCATAGTCGAACCGCGTCTGCAGATCCTTAATCGTATCGTTCTTCAATTTGTCATCGATGCTGTCGCGAATGGCAATAATTTCATTCACCCTTTCGCAGATGCTATCCGTCTTGCCACGCTCTATGTCGTATTCGATGATGTTGTGGAGAATATTGTCCTTAGGTGTGGCGTCTTGAACCAGTAAACCTTTCTTCCAATATTGATATGCTTCATCAGGTTTCCCTTCATCATAAGCTATTTCTGCTAACCATTCATAAGTATTCGTAAATTCTTTGTACGATAATGACTTCATTAAGAACTTTTTAGCTTCTTCTGGATTACTATCTCTATAAAGCAGACCTAAATTAGTAAGAATCAAAGGGAGTTCTTTTTTATCAATAAACTTCGTGTACTTCTCCATTTGATGTAAATAATATAAAATACTATCTTCATTACCAGATTTCGAATGGGCAACCCCCATTCTATAATAAGAATACGCTATCCAATTCTTATTATTAACACGTTTGGCTAGATCTAATGCTTGTTTTGCATATTTGAGCTGAAAATCATAGTTTGCACATCTGCCATTCACAAAGGAGATACCTTCAGCCACCTTAAACTTATGACGTAAATTACCAGAATGTTCTGCTAATATTTCTGCTTTTTTAAAAAATATAATGGATCTTTGATAATCTCGCATTTTGTATGCATTAACAGCTTTATAATAATAAGCATCCGTCATTTTTTCATTGTCAGGATGCAGTTTATAAAACGTAATTACTTCATCTAATAAACTATCAGATGATTCCAGAGGCCTATTGACAAGATTACCCGTCTGTACCCTCAATAGATTAAAATGTGCAATATCCTCTGGAGTATAGAAGTCTGTCTCATTCATCTGCATAACAAGATGATAGGCCGAATCGTTTAATTCCGCAACGACCAAAGAATCTATCTCTGCTAGATTCTTATTAATGTTTGATCTCTGACAGCCATACACCAATAATACCAAAACTAAAATAAAGATACTTGCTTGTTTCATTTTCTTCTCTTTGACTGCAAAGATAACGAAAATCATCCAAATTCCACCCAAAAAAGCGTTGCAATTTAAAGGGTACTTGCAGGCGCAATGCGCTAAAATGCCCTGATTATAAGGCTATTAGCCTATTTTTTCATTGCAACGCCATAAATTGCACTAATTCCCCTATATCCTTGCATAAATTGCAAATCTTTCTTAAATTTGCAACCAGTATATGCAAGGATTTAGTATATTTGCAGTTATAATAGTATAAACCAATATAAATTGTTTTATGAAAAGAGCTATAAAGTTATTCGGTTTCAGTCTGATGATGACGATTCTTCTTGTGGGATGTGGTACAAACAGCGATGACGAGTTGACTGGTAATCCAAAGAATCCTAAAAAAGAGTATCCCCAAACTCCTACGCATTTCACAGAGCAAAATGATACTAGCGGAAAGAAAACAGGTCCTGACAGCATGGTTATTGACATGCTGCCTAAGACACAATACATCGAACTGACTCAGGAACAAAAGGCACTCGTAGCAAAAAGCAACGATTTCTCGTTC
>CADBVZ010000012.1 GCA_902798285.1 uncultured Prevotella sp.
TGGTTTATCCGCTGTACAAGATGCTGGAGAAGACAAACAGTCTTTATCAGAACTCGATGGAGACAACGTGCAGCCTTCTGAGCTTCTGAAGTACAATGGCGTATCTTTCGCCAAGATTTTTGAAGCCTGGTTAGGGGATGCCTCACTTGATCAGAACCGCCACAACACCCTCGTGGATTTGGCCAGCCATCTGCGCTACATCTTAGGTAAGAATCCGAAGAAGATTACCGAGTGGGTGATGACATTGCCCTGGGTACAGAGTCTTGCTGATGAAGGTGAGGATGTTGGCGGTACGGTGAAGTCGGTGATGGACTTTAAGTATAAGGAGTACATGCCGAAGAGATTGAAAGAGGCATTGGCGAAAGCTGGAGCTGACAGGGGACAGGTTCCTGGCAGCCCGGAAGCGCAGAGTGTATCTGACAGGAACCTGTCCCCTGTCAGCTCTGAACCCGAGGATGTTTATGCGATGTTGCCGCTGGATAGCTGGGCGGAGGAGCTGGAGAAGATGATGGAGTACTTCCCTTGTTTGAAGGAGCTCTTTATCAATCTGCACCCCCATAAGCGCCCTGCGGTGCTCTTCTCGAGTGCAGCCCTCTTTGGCACGCTGATGACTCGCTCTTGGTATCATTATTGGTATGATCCCGAATTGGTTCGCCGACTGAACTACTGCATCTTCATCATCGGTGATCCCGGTGCTGGCAAGAACGTCATCGAGAAGTTCTACAAGAAGATTGCCGATCCGATGATTCAAGCCGATCAGGTGGGTATCGATGCGGTGAACCGCTACAAGGAGAGTCGCACGGAGCGAACCACCTCTACCAAGGCTCAGAAAGGTGAGGCATTGAAGAAGCCTGACGTCCCCATTCGTGTTCACCCTGCCCGAACGGCTACAGGTGAGTTTATCCGCCACATGCGGGCATGTGTTGAAATCATTCAGGGTAATCCCTTGAACCTCCACCTCTTCTCGTTTGACTCGGAGCTGGATAACGTGACCAAGAATAATAAAGGTGGCGATTGGAAAGACCGTGAGATTCTGGAACTGAAAGCTTTCCATAACGAGGAGGATGGTCAGATGTATGCCAATCAGGAGAGTGTAACGGGTATGTTCAACGTATTCTGGAACTTCATCTATACCGGCACGCCCTATGCGCTTCACCGCAAGGTGAATCAAAGGAATTTCGGTACTGGTATGAGCACCCGCTTGGCTGTGATTCCCCTGCCTGATAAGGGCCTGGCGCAGCGTAATCAGGAAGTTGCCCCGGAGGCCAACGAAACGCTGAAGCAATGGGCCTATAGACTGGATAAGGTGGAAGGTGAGCTGCCTATAGAGCCGCTGAACGACGAGACTTACGAGGCAGGAACACCGCACTCTGACCATGGATGATATTGACAAGCAGCTCTGCCGCCTGGCGATGGATATCCAGTACAAGTGTCAGCAGTTCTTCTTCGGCGAGATGGCTTTCAACTATTTTGCCGATCAGAACAAGGAGCTGGTAGTTCGTCGCCGCACCCAGCTAAGGCTATAACACGAATGAAGCAGGATGGTGTGATAGAGAATGTGAAGTTTGGCGTCTACCGCAAATTGGTTCAGGAATTGCCGTAACTGTCCAACTGTCCAACTGTCCAATAGGGACATTAAGGTTTTTCGAATTTAGATTTTTGAGATTATGTTATCAAGAGGATTAAGAAATTGTAACCCACTGAATATCCGCCGAGGCAGGGATCAGTGGCAGGGTCAGGCAGAAAAGCAGACCGATGCTGCCTTCGTAGTGTTTAAGTCGATGGAGTGGGGCTGGCGAGCAGCCTTCAAGTTGCTCACGCGTACCTATTATCATAAGTACCGCCTCTACACCATCCGGATGATCATCCAGAAATGGGCGCCGCCGCATGAGAACAACACCGAGGCGTATATCTCGAATGTGTCGCGATTGGCGGGTATTCCGCCCGATGAGCCCATCGGCATCCCGATGGAAAGTCCAGCCCGCTGGATGATGGTTGCTACCGCAATGGCCATCCAAGAGAACGGCACCAGCGATTTTGATTATTTCGCTATGCTGAGAGGTTGGAACCTGAGCCGCGAGAGTATTGCGGAGAATTAAAGCCGAAATAACAAAAAAGTGCCACTCTATCGCAGGGTGGCACTTTATTTATTTTCGTTTATACCAAATCTTAAATACCGGGTCTTCAAGATATATAGAATCTCTGTCAAAATCAATCATTTCCTTATCTTGGAGTGCAGCTTTAATACGTGCGATAGAACTCTTACAGATTCGACGAGGTGGCTGGTACACAAACTTGTGGTCCACAAAATTGTGTACCAGTGCATTTTTATATTCATATGACATCAAGTACCCCTTAAATTGCAACGCTTTTTACAATACCAAAATCATCTTCCTGCTTATTCTTACTATCGTCATTAGGCTCCCCTTTGACTCGGATTTCAAGATTGTCCTTTTGCGTATTCCCTGAGGGAAGTGCGTTTGCATTGGTGGTGAATACGAATGAAAAAACTACTGCTGCAACTATGCTCATGAGCATCTTCTTTGCATTAAAATTCTTTGTTGTCATAAATGTAATAATTTAAAATTTATGAACAATGGTCCCACGTTGGGAACTCAGAGAAACTCGTAAGCAAACTCCCAGTAATCCCGTAGCGGACTCAAGAGATGTAAACAGAAGGAGGGTTCACACCCTCCTTTTTTATGACTATATCACAACCTGTTCAACTCGCTGGTGCCAGCATCACCACCTCTATACTTTGATTTGGTGGAATTAAAGCGGTAGATACAACGCACATACACATATTGCTGTCGCAAGTCCGTCCAATGGCGATGCGTAATGTCACCAATCTGGTCATAACCATTATCTTTGAAGGTGTGGAATATATCCTTCATACCAACTCTGAATGTCCAATTAGCCTTACGCTTTGCAATATAGATATCTGTATAATTGACCAATGCCTTCTCGGTGGTATAGAACTGGCCGTCACCTTTAGTGTGACCATCCATGTTAAACACGATTGTCCAGTTCTTGGGGAAAGAAAGCACATTCTTCCAAGAATAATTCAGGCATGGGGTATTGTACTTCCGTCCTAAATATTCAAGATCCTGCTGCGCCACCCCAATTTGGAACGTCGGTTTCCAGAACGAGATAGTGGGCGAATAAGACAGGTTCACCATCCAGCCATGGTGATTAAAGTTCATTCTGTTATAGATGATGATAGGCTGATCCTGATAGAGGTTCAACACCTGATAGTCAGCATCCTTGATATTATAATAGTCAAACACAGCCAGTAAGTTCTTATAAACCATCATAATGGAAATGTCATGGATATATGAGGGACGCAACAGAGGATTGCCCTCTGCGTATGTATAACTGTTAATATATCTCACACCACTCTGGAGATTGCTATAGGAAGGACGATCTACCGTCACCTTATATCCCAATGAGGCAGAGAACCTGCCCACCTGATAGGACAAAGACAGATTGGGGAATAAGTGATTATACTTTTTGCAATCCTCATTTCTCTTTACGCCGTCTTTGTAATATTTGAAGTCTATCAGGTCATATCTGAGCCCCGCATCTATGAAAAGTGCTCCCAGATTCATCTGATAGTCGGCAAAGAAACTCGTTGAGGCCTGCTTCGACTCCGTCTCAAAACCTTGAATATCATCATTACCCTGCTGACTGGCATTGTAGTCCAGATTGCTCTTGGTGTATGCCTCCTCCATGCCGAAGCTCAATTTGCCGCCTCCAAGATTGGCCGTCATGATGGCCTTCAGGGCATATACGTTCGATTTCATGTCCGTGTTCGTGCTCACCGTCACTGGTCTTCCCGTTCTGTCTTCTGTCTCGTTGTTCTCCACGTCGGAACTGACATGTGCCAACATGCCATCCAACTTCAATGACAAGATTTCACAGAACTGATTAGAATAGTAAGCCGATAACGAGTGTCTGCTACGTGGTTGACGACCATCGGCAACAGAGCTAAACAAGGAATTCTCATCCCCTCCTATAAAGGAATTCTCCAATGCCATGTGCGTATCAAATCTAAAAGAAGAATTACACATATATTGCATGCTGAGATACTGGGTCTTAGATGGTTGGTGATTAAAGCCTGCGTAAAGATTCAGACTGTTGTACTTGTTTTTCTCCAGACCTTTTCCCACGGCGTTGTATTCGTCACCATGATGCGTAAAACTAAATCCCTCTTCATGCTCACCGCGAGTTACACCATTTGTAAGATATCCATTGACAAAGACATCTGTATTTTTCTTCCGATAATTCAGGAAGAGCCATTCGTTGTGTTTGAAATCATCCCCTTTACCTGCTTCTGCTGCCACATAACCGCCAAGACCCTCCCCTGTAGGTCGTAAAGTTGTTATCTTAATCACCGCAGTAACACTGGAATCATATTCTACTCCAGGATTCATAATGATTTGCACATCCTTAATCATGTCACTTGACAACTGGCGCAACTCGTTCCAATCCAGCATCTTTCGGTTATTGATATACACCAATGGGGTTCCCTTACGTCCTACCACACTTACAGTATTTCCATCGCCATTGATAAAAGGCAATTGCTGGAGCACGTCGAGGCCATCACCAAGCTTAGCCAAGACCGTGTTCTCTATTGGAGCCACTAATGCGCCGTTTTTCATTTTAAATACAGGGCGACTACCTTTCACTTCCACACCCTTGACAATATAGCTGTCGCGCTGTAGCCGGATCGTTCCCATGTCCTCTTGGGTGCAAAGGCGGAATATGCTCTTATAGCCCATATAACTGATGCGTACAAGTACTTTATACTGTTCGTAAGGTACGACAAACTGCCCACCCTCATTGCTGACACCACCAGAGAGAAGAGTGGAGTCAGCAGGGTTGAGGATGGCAATATTGGCGAAAGCTAAAGGCCGGCCCTGTTCGTCGATGATGGTGCCCTTCAGGTGGCGTTCTGTCTTATAGGTACACTCCACGAAATACCTGTCACCATCTCTGACAATGCGGACAGGATAGAATCCTACAACCCTGACCAGGGCATCGTCGAGGCTCAGATGTTCGAGGCTGCAGGTAACCGTGAAATCCTCGAGATCGTTGTAGACAAATGATATCTCATGACGGGAGGTTGAGGCGTCAAGGTCTTCCAGTACGCTACTGAGCGACTGGCCCTGATAGTTGCGGGTGATTTTCTGAGCCAACGTGAAGTTAGCCGCTAAGCATAGTGATAGCAGTAGAAGTATCTTTCTCATTGTTTCTTTCATAGTGTTAATGTACAACTATAACTTTGTCGTCCTCGACAGTGAGGCACACGCGATCGAAGTGGTTCAGGTCGTCCATTACGCTTTCGATTGCATCTTTGAGCTCCCACCTGTAATAGAGACGCAGCTCATGGGCCTCCTTGCTTTGGATGTCGGCCTCCAGATGATAATAGTGAGCTATCTCGTTGACCATCTCGTCGAGCGGTGTGTTTTCAAAGAGGCGGACGGAGGGGATGCTGTCGCCTTCAGAGTTTTGCAGGCTAAGAACGGAAGGTTGAGAGCTCATAGAGTTATTCGTCAGCTCTGTCTCCACATCCTTTTGGCTATGATTAGAAGTCGTGACGATGCGGATGGCGGCAAAGGCAATGCCAGACAGCATCAGGATACCAACAAACATGGCAGCATACTTAAGGACGGAAGCGTGAAGCGTGAATAGTGGAGTATGCGACTTCACCTGTAGGCGTTGCCATTCGGCATCTATCACATCGTCGGTAGTTTTCTCGTCTGCGCTGGCAGCATCGAGTGCACTCCGGGTCATTGACATCAGCGTGTAAAGCTCACGGCACTCTTCATCGGCAAGTATCACTTGCCACTCCTCAGCGGTGTAATCCTGTGGCTGCTGCATCATCTGAAGCAGGATATCGGTCTTGTTCATACGCTCATTGTTTTTGAAGTTGTTTACGCAATTGACTGAGCGCACGGCGCAGATGCTTGTAGACAGTGGTCTCGCTAACCCCAAGGCGAAGGGCAATCTCCTTGAAGGTGATGCCATCGCGGAAGTGTTGCAAGATGATGTCTCTGCAGACGGGCGGTTCCAGGAGGTCAATGCCCTGATATAGGGCATGGAGTTCTTCATTGAGTCTGTCTGTCGGAGTGATGTCCGCTTCGAGGTCAAGAAGGTAAAGGTGCTGCACGCGCTCCTGTATCTGTCGGCTTCGCATCACGTTAAGGCATCGGTTACGTACGCATGTAAGCAGATAGCTCTCAGCTGTCTCTTCTCTGAGATGACGCGAATCGTTGAGGAACTGGGCAAAGATGTCGTGAACCACATCCTTGCTCTCAGCATCGTCGTGCAGAAGTATGGTGGCCAGTCTATACATCTGGCGGTAATGCTGTCTGAACAGCGTCTCGAGCTTGTTTCTATCTGTCATACACCCTTATATACACATGAGCATACGATTTACTAAACCCTTTCGCCTGCAAAATTAACTTATTTTTTCTTTTTCCTGCAATAAATTTGGTTATTTACTCCTTAATATTTAACGTGACGCGCATGGATACGGGAACGAGGCATGCCATGATGCCTGTGCCGCCATGGATGTTTGAGTAGACCTTTGTCGGCTCGGCCAGTCCAAGTTCCGTCATTTTGCCCTGCCATGTGGCATCTGGATCGTTGGCCATCATTGTGGTCATATACTTATAATATGCCTCTGATATGGCATAGAGTATAATGATGCGGTCGCTGCCGCCAAGCGATAGCTCGTTGTAATCAAACGGTGCACCTGTTTCCTTCACTGTCAGCGTATATTCATTACCTGTCATACCCTCATTCGTGAATGGCAAACCGTAGTGCTTGACTACCTTCAGGTTGCCGAGACTCTGGTTTACCTGATCCATCGTGGCTTGAAATACGGGATCGTAGGAGTAGTCGATGTCGCCCATAATCTGCTTGTGGTTAGCCTCCTTGAAGCGGAGGAAATAGTAACGACGGGCAGTTGGATCATTCTTGATAGTGATATGATAGGTAAACTCTTCGTTGTAATTACTCTCTGAGATAAAACCGCCGGGGCCTGTCATGATGCTACCGTCGGTTGCCACCCTGCGGTGTGTCAGCTCCACCTTCACAATCTCTGGAGCATCAGGCATCCTGTCGTGTGCCGATAGTTCCACACCATCCACCACAGTCTTAAACTCAATCTGGTCGCCTGCCTGAGGACGGATATCTGATCTGTACATACCATCTCTGTAGGTCATCAGTCCTTTTGACTCGCCATTAACCGTCATCTCCACAGCCAGTCCCATGATATCATCGGTGCGCTTGCTGTCGGTATAGGACCAAGTGGTGGATATATCGGCAAGCAGAGTCGTGTCGCTATTGGCTAAGCAGTTAAGAACTACTACTGGCGCTTCCTGATACTCACTGAGGTCGATGTTCTTGTAACAGGCACTTAGCAGGATAGTGCAAAAGAATAACAATATTATCTTCTTCATCTTCTTAGAATTTATATGTATAGGATATGGAGGGAAAGATGGGCAGCAGTCCAAGCGTCTGGAACTTCGTGTCCCACACGCCCGATAGATCCTCGATGCCCTCTTTCTTGATACCTACGGGATTCATGTGGCAATAGGCATTATAGAGACCGAAGCTCCAGATACCCACGGTGTCGTTCCAATACTCGGTTGTGATGCTGATGCCTAAGTCCAGACGGTGATAGGCCGGCAACCTCACGTTATTACGAGCATGGAAATAGTCTGCTCCCCAAGGTGCACCGCTGTTCATCATGGGGGCAACATCCTGAGTGAAACCAGTGTGCAGATCGTCATGATCGCTGGTAGTGCCAATGCCCATGCCCTGGAAGTTCTGCAGAGCTACCGTCACGCGATTGCCCGTCATATAGGTCCATGAAAAATCAAAGGCCACCTCGTCGGTAATCTGATATCGCCCTGTGATGTTCAGTTTGTGGCGGTTATCATATTTAGCAGGAAAACTCTCGCCTCCATTCAGTTCGTCAAACTGGCGGTAGTTCCACATTAGACCATAACTGATGCTACCCGTCAATCGTCCAGTCTCCTTATTCAGGCTTACATCCATACCGTATGCCCATCCTTTGCCAGCGGTCAGCTTCTCATCCCATGGTGTATGCGATGACATGGCAGCGGCATCCTCCTTATAATCCAACAAATTACGCATCCACTTATAATAGCCTTCAACGGAGAAGTAACAGCCTTCTGCCAGATTACCATAGATTCCGGCCGATACCTGATCGCTCTCCAAGGGATCGAACTTGGTACCGATAGGCAACCATGGATCCGTCGGCATATTGATATAACTGTTGGATACCTGCTGCACATACTGATGGGTTCTGGTATAGCTGCCTTTCAGACTGAAGGCATCGGGTATCGTCAGTCGCATACTGGCACGGGGTTCAAGGTGGGTATGTCTTACATCGCCTGATGACCAGCTATTCCATCTCACGCCAAGACTTGCCCCAAACCAGTCGCTAAGCGAGAGGGTGTTGTCGGTCCAGACAGCCATCTCATTGGCGATGACATCAGGCGTTGCCGCGGGTGACTGATAGCCACCATTCTGTATGCTATTCTCAATGACTACTTCTTCCGGACGGTACTTATGGTGTACATAATCGCCACCGAATTTCATGACCAATGCATCACCAATGGAGAAGTCACTCTCCAAAGAGGCTCCCATATCGTCGATAGCGTTCTTATTAGTCTTTTGACTATACATGGAACCATCAGCCGACTGCTCGTCATTACTCAACTTGAGTCTGGAACCATAATGGGAGTAATAGCCGTCGAGCGACATAAACAGGATGTCATTAGGACGGAAAGCCAGACCTGTGGCTGCCCCCATATTGCCCCATTTCAGTCGCAGTACTTTTTCTTCTTCATAGGCATCTTCACCTGGAAAGGAGAACTTCTTTTCGCCCTTTTTCACGGCATCGTCACCATAGTAGAAATGGGTATAGCCCGTAAACTCATCGGTAAAGCGGTAGTCGAGTTTAGCATTGACATCCATAAACGAATACCCGAATATTTCTTTTAAACCCTCCCCTTTCTTTGAGTGGTTGATGATGGCGAGTGCAGGCAGCGTAATTATTTCCGACCATGAACGGCGTACGCCAATGGAGAAGGCTAAGTAATCCTCTATGATCGGACCTGTGACAAAGATATTTCCTGAGAGCAATCCTATGGAAGCTTCACCATGGTACTCCTCGAAGTCACTCTCCCGCATTCGGATATCCGTTACACTGGAGAGTCGACCGCCATACTGGGCAGGGAAGCCCGACTTGAAAAACTTCGTCTTATCAGTGACTGCCACGTTGAAAGCAGAAAAGAGGCCACCGAGATGGCTCACGTTATACAAGGGCAGGTGATGGAGCACATAGAGGTTCTGATCGTTCTCGCCACCTCTGACAAAAATACCAGAGAAGCCCTCGATACCGCCGCTTACGCCAGGTTGCGACTGGATGGTCCTTAACACATCGGGCTCTCCAAACATAGAGGGCATCTTGATGAAATCTTCCGCACTGAAACTTTTTACACCCACCTGTGGCAACAGCAGATTGTCGTTCTGGGGATTATTACCCACAACGACAATCTCCTGCACATTTTGCGCTTTGTCATAATCCTGAGCCATTGCAGGAATAGCATAAGCCATCCCCACAACGGCAAGAATAACACATCTTACACGTTGATTAAAAATGTATATCATAGTACTATTAATGTAATAAGATTAGTTTTCTCGTCCTTTTCTCCATCAGGATGAGCTGTATATACTATATTATCTATCTTCTGTCCATCAATCTCAAGGTAGTCGCAAACGGCATAGTGATACGTATTCTTCTTTGCCTCTGGAACAGTCCAGCGGGCCGTCAGTTTATGAACCTTTGTATCGCCAAACCATTCTGGGAACAGCAGGTCATAGGTAAGTGTGTTCTGCCATCCTTTTCTCATGCCTGTTATCTGGTAATCCACAGTCATCATCCACTCGTCATTGTCCGACTTCCAGATAATGAAGCGGCAAGGGAATGTGGTTGGTGAGAGCGGTGTGTCAGAGACAGACATCTGATACAAGACGTTATCAACTATGCCATGAGATGGTTTATCGGTAGCCTTTTTCCTTGGATACCATTCTGACATCTTGAAATCCTTAACGATATCATTACCAAGACTATCCTTAAGAGAGAATGTGAGACTATAGAGACCATTCTCTCGCCTGTCGAGATCCTTATCAGGCATATCACAGGCATATAGTCCTGTCAGAATCCCCAAAACTAAACATATTCGCAATATTTCTTTCATTTGCATATTCAAGCTATTTTCGAAAGCGGCTGCAAAGGTAGTGCGTTCTGACGAGATATGAAAGAAAAATCGGTTCTCAGAATTAACCAAGAATTAACCTCTATAACAAAATGCTCATAATCAGGCGATTACGAGATATTGGCTTAAATGAATAAATAAGATGGATTATGTGAATTGCATCAGTTTTTCGTCCAATTCCTTGGAACTTCCCTCCATTCCAAAGAGCTTCGGCATCATATTATTGCGCATCTTGGTGATGTAAGCCTGAGACACGCCCAGCATATTGGCGATATCCTTGGGAGCAAAATGCATACGGATAAGCATACAGGTCTTAAACTCCTTGTCATTAAGCTCCAGTTTCTTGGAAGAGATGAACTTATAGAAGTTGGGCAGAACCTCAATAGCCATCATATTCACCTGATGCCAGTCGTCATTATTGAGTTCCATAGCCTTCCCTGCCTTTTTCTGCAAATCATGATACACATCAGATTCCTCCAACAATGATTCGGCAGACTTCTTCTGAGAGCCCAATCGCTCCTTAAACGATTCTATATCATCGGCCATTTGCTGCATCTCTGCCTCCTTCTCACTAATAAGTGACTTCAGTTCCTCTGCATCTTCAGCTAAGGAACGCAACTTGGCAATGTCGCTCTGAGCCTTGGCCAAGTCGGATACTTTTTTCGAATAGGCTTGTCGCATCTCCTGACGCCTCTTATAAACCTCCCTCGCAATAATGACTGCTGCTAATAACATTATAATTAGGATTGACAGGACGATCCAGACGATTCTCTGTTCTCTCTCAGCCATCTCTTCTGCCTCATGAGCAAGTTGTTGATTTCTAGAATAGTCATACAATGCTCGGGTCTTTTCCACCTCCTTAGTAGCCATCTGAGCATAAACAGAATCGTTCATGTCGTAGCTATATAAAGCATATTTCGCAGCGGAATCTGGCATATGCTTCTTCTGGAATAATAGAGCCAAGCCTTTTGAACCAGCATTTTGATTATTATAATCTTTGCCTTGCTGTAGTTCCTTACGAAAGAAATATTCTGCAGAGTCTAATAATCCACTTGAAAGATAATAATGTCCTTTTATATTATAATAGATTTCACGTCCCGTCTCTATTTCCAAATATGAATTAAAAAAACCTGATTCCGACTCATACCTACTTAAGAACTCCTTAGCCTTTATCAAATCACCACTTTCAATCAAATATCTAATAGAAGATATAAGAACAATTGCAGATTTGCTTATATAACCATATTTCTTAAACAATCGGGATGTCTTCTCACATAGTTGTAAAGCAATGTCGTTTTTCCCAAGTCGTTGATATGATAGAATTTGATCAGCCATACTTAACATCGCACTCAATGTGTCACATCCTTGTAAGGCGAGAATGATAGAAGTGCTGTCGCATTTTAAACTTTGAGACATTAAATTCTGATGATAAAAAATCTTTGCCATCTGGCCATAGACACGACAGAGTTGGCGGTAATCGCAATCGGTAGCTGTGGTATCAGCTCGCTCAGTAGCTGTCTGAAAACAACTCAGGGCCATCGGCGCCTCATGGATATCATAATAGGCTCGGCCTAAGAGATAGTAGGCCAGCATCTGCTCGTTCGGTGTGCCGTGGTCATCGAAATACTCTGCTAATTCTTTGGCCTCATCCGTACTGCGGAAAAGGGTATCGACCTTGTTGAGTGCATTCAACCGATGCAGACGGTAGCGCATGCGAAAGCTCTTGCCAAACTCTGCTTCGTGCTGCCCAAGGCTGTCGATAATCATCAATGCAGAATCAGGCTCATCGTGCATTAAAGTCTTAGCCTGCTCCAGCATCCCGACATACTCCTGCCTCTCAGAGCATGCCATCAGCAATACAACACCTATTATAAGATATAAGAGTTTCTTCATTTCCTTAATTTTTCCAGCAATGCATTTCCTTTCTCTGTTAGAAGATATTTCTGCCGAGGATGGCGAGGGGAATCATGATATAATAAACGTATATAACCTTCTGCCATAGCAGGATTCAAATAGTTATCGATGAAGTTGGGTGACTCCTTCGTTATAACTTATCTTCCTTACTACTTTCTTCAAACACACGTTGCAATTCTTCCTTTGGGGGCAGTGCCTTCAGAAGTTCTGGATCCATTTCGTCAGCAGTCTTATAGGTCGCCACCCCCATGGGTTGCTTAAAGTCCTGCATGATATATCCAGCATAGTCCTTATCCGCGTTCTTGCAGAGTATAATGCCTATAGGAGCTTCTTCATGACTACGACGATCGTCATCATTCAATATTCGCAGATAAGCACTTAATTGCCCAAGGTAATTAACTTTGAAGTTACCATTCTTCAACTCGAAAACTACGGTTCGGTTTAAGTCGCGATTAAAGAACAGAAGGTCAATCCAATGGTCGTGGCCCAACTTATCGTAGTGAACCTGACTACCACAGAAAGCAAAACCTCGTCCAAAAGTCATGATGAAGTTCTTTACATTGTGGACAATGCTGGTCTCTATTACGCTTTCATCCACATCCTCATCGTGCATGCCTAACTCCTCGACATTGATAAAATTCAGCAGATACTCATCCTTAAACATACGCATGGCGCGATATGCCTTTTTATAATCAGGAATGGTAGCAAGAAAGTTGTTGGGCATTTTGTCCTGATGGTGATAGAGGTCTTGCACAATAGCCTTCTCCAAATCCTCTACAGTGGACTTATATGTATCAGCATACTTCATATAAAAGATGCGTTCTTCGTAGGCTTTCGCTTTTGCCAAAATGGCGATATGATGGGTAAAACTGATGCTTAAGAACTCGCGCAACGGGAAATCTGGCAAATTAGCCAATTGCAATTGACGGATTTCGTTGTCAGAGGGAATTTTGGCAGTTGTAACTGCCGAATTATTGTTAATTTCTGTATATTTGGCAGTTGTAACTGCCGAATTGTGATCCTCCAAACTCTGCCACTCTTCATAGAAGGTACGCATATTCTTAATATTCCTTGCTGAAAAGCCACGTAATCCTGGTAGTTCCAGTTTAAGCTGATTACTAATGGCTTCAATAGCTCCATTGCCCCAATTCTTCTTGCGTGTGTTTGCAGAGACATATCTGCCAATACCATAATATAAGGCCAGTTGTTCTTGGTTGACTACTTTAACAGCTCTCGCCTGACTCTGCAGTATTGCGGTTTTGATGATATCAACCGCATTCTTGTATATCTTGTTTTCCTGATTCATTTGTTCTTTCAATATTGAATGCAAAGATAGAAAGTTTTTCAATAACTTCCAAATGTTTAGGGAAAAACTTCTAAATAAATGTGCCACCCTATTGCGGGGTGGCACTTTTCTTTGGAATTACTATTAACCGTGTTAGTCATGGGGCAATTTCCTAACTATATTAACTATTACTAAAAGATGAACTAATCGAGTCTTATCAGCGTGGTGTGACTAAAATCACAAATTAATCCTGTATCCTAACGTGAGCCATAATGACTTTGTGCGATAGTCGTCTAAATCATAAGCATACATATTCCATAATCCGATGTTGTAGCGGAGGTCAAGGATGACGTTCTTGTATTCGTAACTGATACCAATAGGTATGGAGAGATTATAATTGTTATAGTCAGCCCTGTTGCTCTTTTTTCGATATCCACTACGCGGACTAATATCTTTTATCTCGGCACTCTCTAGATAACCATATTGCAAGCCGGCTTTCAGGGCAAGGCCTGGGAGTACGTAGAAATTCTCTAAGATTGATAGGTTCACGAAATTCATATACTGGGTTATTTCCCCTGATTCTAAATTAAATCCTTCGCCAGAATACGACAAGCCTAAAGTTGTACTGAGACGCTTTGCATAGGCATAGTCGGCATCAATGCCAAAAACATAGCCCATTTTGTGTTCTGTTTCATGGTGCTTCTGTGAGGAGCCACCTGAATAGATTTCAACCCAATACTGGTGATCCGTAGTCTTGGAGGAGTTAATACCAACATGAGGAATGATAGAGAAACCTTCATGGTTGTACTGCGCCTTCATATTGGTTACAAAAGCAAATAACATTAATGCAATAATTGTCCGTTTCATCGTCAATCTTTTTAATTGGTTTCTGTTGATATAACTGCAAAGGGTTGAAAACCTTGCATGATTTGGGTGCAAATTTAAGAAAGATTTGCAAATTATGCAAGGATATAGGGGAATTAGTGTAATTTATGGCGTTGCAAGGGAAAAGCAGGGTAATAGCCTTGTAATCAGGGCACTTTAGCGCATTACGCCAGCAAGTACCCCTAAAATTGCAACGCTTTTTATGGTGGAATATGCAAGATTATTTGCCGCTAACTTCTCTGATGTCAGCCTTCAGCATCTATCTTTTCTATCATCTGCTTCAAGCTGCGTAGGACTATGGCTCAGGGGGTAATAACGGTTCGCTGGCCATCATGGACTCAAACTCATAGGCAGGAGCCTTTTCTTCCTGAGCTACCACTTGAAGGATTGGGGCGCCAAGTGCCTGCTCAATAGACACTATCGTATCTATCGTGAAATTGTGAGTACCACGCATCCACTTACTGATTTCTGCCTCCTTCTTACCAAGTAGCAAAGCCAGATCTTTCTGCTTGAGCCCTTTTGCCACAAGGATATCATGAATGCGATCCACTATCTGAAACGAAAGATCCACTCTCTGGCGGACTGATGGATTAACATGTTCACGCCTTGCTTCAATAATACTACTTCTCTTCATCTCGCGAAAAGTTTAAGTTACCTATGATTTCCTTGTCTACCAAAACCAACGAGCCGTCGTTTATACGTGAGGATACAAAACGGCTCGTATCAATCAGAAGCTTTACATAAGGAGCAAGTGACTCGCTTTCCTGCCATGAAGCAGAATCCTTGACTCCTCCGTTACCAAATACCAATATCTTATCGGATAATCGAAGACAATAAAGACGTACTTTGTTGCCAAGTTCTATTGGTATGACTCCTACACCATCTCCATAACGCCCCTCTGGACGAAAGTATCTTTCGAGAGCTCCTGTCTCGGCAATCTTATCCATCCATGAAATGACGACGTCTATATCTTCGTCGTAATCGCAACCGATGGGGAATTTCTCAAAGAAAGCCTCGAGCTCTGTTAGTTCTTTGCCATCAAGGTGTATGCTGTAGAAGTTGACGTTTTCGTACTCTTCTACAAGCTCAATAGAGTAATGCTGTTTAGTTGTCATACAGATATCAGTTCTTAACTTATAAGTTATTTCGCTGCAAAGATAAGAACTATTCCTGAAACTTCCAAATAATTAACTTAAAAATTAAGTTTTAATTGCAAAAGTGATTATTTCCACCATTCTGAGCCAGCAAATAGCAGGCATCTGTAGATTTAAAAAAGTGCCACCCTGCGGGAGAGGATGGCACTTTTCTTTGGAATTACTATTAACCGTGTTAGTCATGGGGCAATTTCCTAACTAAATTACTATTACTAAAAGATGAACTAATTACTCTATTCGTTCATAAACATAAAGTGGATGTTCCCTGCCGGGGGCGATGAAGTCACGACTTTCCAGGGTAAGACGATTGCCATCCAAATGGCAGACATAAGGGATACCGTGACCACCAGGGATGCTGACCACGGGCAGGTCGGTCTGATAGTATGCATTGTCCAGGAAATGATACACATTGTTGCGTGTTTCGTTTTCGTAGATATAGTTAACCTCATGCCCTGTCTTAAACTCAATAATATGGGGACGCATCTTCTCTTCATCGGGTGTATTCTTTTGATCAATGTACTTCCACTTGCCAAGAATCCAGTCTTGATCGTCAATCCATGTGAACATTTCCTTTTTACTACCTATTTGTGCCAGGTCCATAAAATAGTAGCCCGTATTGATAGGAATTGTGTAATAGTAACAAGTGAAGAATACCTGAAGCCCTTCTTGGAGATACTTCTCGTCCAAGCCCTTCATGGGATAATAGCGGGTCTTAGGCGGATATAGTAATTGGATATGCCATCCGAGATGCTCCTCATAGCGAACCTGTCCTTCCAACTTTACTTCAACTTCACGTTCCTCGTAGGGTTTTACGTGGCAGTTGAATGTGCGATTAGGCTCGTTATTATCAGTTTGCTGGAAACTGGTGATATACATATAGATTCTGTCGCCAGGCACTATCGTCTTATCAGCCCATTCTGAGAATTTAAAATGGCAGATGCTCTGGGCACCAGGATAATGCAGAACCACACTACTTTGTGAAGCCTCTAAGAAGGTATATGGAATAACCAGAATACTCACTTCTACCTCGTCTTTTTCTGCATCAACCTTATTTACTGTTCCTACAAAGGGGTAGTTAGGACCATCATACCATTTGGTATCAATAACAGGTGTGTTGTCGTCGAAATCGTTGGTTTCTATACTTACCTCCTGAGACTCGCTATCGTCATTGTTGGTACATGCTGCCATCAGAATTATAGCTGTCAGGCAAAAGCTAAGTTTCTTAATTATCCTTTTCATACTTATCTTTTTAATGGGTTCCCGTTTATATAACTGCGAAGGTACTAAAACCTTGCATGATTCGGGTGCAAATTTAAGAAAGTTTTGCAAATTATGCAAGGATAAGGGGGAAATAGTGCGTTTTTGGCGTTGCAATGAAATATTAGGCTAATAGCCTTATAATCAGGGCTTTTTAGCGTATTGCGCCTGCAAGTACCCCTAAAATTGCAACGCTTTTTATGGAAAATAAACATCCCTCGCCGGGAGGGGCGGGGGATGAATGGTTATATTACCCAAGGAGCAATCTGCCCGTTAGACAACGGGGGAGGGATTGCTGTTTTACTTGAAGATCTTCTGGGCGAACATGGTGAGATAGATACGCCAGTTGCGCCAGATGTGACCGCCATCGGTCTCTACATACTCGTACTTGTAACCCTTGCTGTCCCAGTAAGCGCGCAGGTCGACGGTGCTCTGATAGAGGAAGTCGGTGCTACCCATACCCATCCAGTAGAGCTTGGGCTTGCTGCCGAAGAGGCGGGCGCTCTGCTGCTCGAACTCGGGATTAGCCTTGATCTGCTCAGCAAATGAATCCTGATAACCACCCTTGGCCAGGTGCAGACCGGCTGAGAAGAGTCCGAAGTAATCGAACTTGTTGGGGTAGAGCAGACTTACGTGGAAGGTGTGACCACCACCCATAGACAGACCGCAGATGGCACGATGAGAACGATCCTTCAAAGTGCGATAGTTGGCATCGACATAGTTCACGATATCCATGAAGCTCTCGGGAATGGTAGCCACAGCGGGATCCTTAGGACCTGTACCGCCATCGCGGAAACCTGGGGTGTACATACCAAATGACCACTCGCCAGGGGCAGCCTGACAGTTGGGGTTGCCATTAGGCATGACCACGATCATGGGCTTAGCCTTACCGCTGGCAATGAGGTTGTCGAGGATCTGTGCAGCACGTCCGAGCTCGCTCCAGGCGTTCTCGTCGCCACCAGCACCATGCAGCAGATAGAGCACGGGATACTTGCCGCCCTTGTCATAGCCAGCGGGGGTGTAGATGGTCATACGACGCTGCATCTTCAGCGTGGGGCTGGGATACCATACCTTAGAGAGGTTGCCGTGGGGCACCTCGTTTACGCTGTAGAGATCGCCCTTGTCGCCCTTCTCGTTGCTGACGATGAAGATGTTGGTGAACGATACGATGTCGCGATTGACGTAGATGTTGGCGGGATCCTTCACACCGGTCATACCATCGATGTTGAAGGTGTAGCTGTACATCTCAGGAGCGAGCTTGTCGGTGGTGTAGCTCCACACGCCGTTCTTGCCTTCCTTGAGCTGGGCCACGCCCGGAGCATCGTACTGACCATAACCCTCAATCTGAATGGGCTGGGTGGGCAGGAAATCGCCTGTTACCTCTACCTTCACTGCCTTGGGGGCGAAGAGATTGAATGTGACTGTGCCGTCCTTGTTGACGACGGGTGACTGAACACTGGCACTGTTGAAGAGTTTCTCCTGTGCCTGGGCGCCTACGCAGCATACGGCTGCGAGGGCGATAGTTAAAATAGTTTTTCTCATACGATTGTTATATCTGAAATTTAATGTTTAATCTTTAATGTATTATCTGCGAAGCAGATTGAGTTTTACGTTGGGTTTCATTACGTTGTGGACTTTCTTGGTCCAGGCCTTCACGGGGGCAGAGGCTTTTGCCTCGACAGTGCTGGCTGAAGAGCAGATGAGGAAGTCGTAACGGCCTGCATCGGTCTTCCAGGCAGAAGCCTTCTCATTGAATGAGGCGAGATCCTCCGTCTTTACCTGCATGGTGACAGTCTCAGTCTGACCGGGCTGGAGTAGGGCGGTCTTGGCATAGTTGCGCAGTTCCTTCTCGGGCTTGTTCAGCTTCTTGCTGTTGGGTGCAGCCACGAAGAGCTCTACCACGTTACGACCAGCACAAGAACCTGTATTCTTCACATCCACCTTCACGGTATATACACCGTTGGCCTCGCTGATACTCATGTTCTCGTAAGCAAAGGTGGTGTAGCTGAGTCCGAAGCCGAAGGGATAAGCCACGGGTTTGCCGAAGGAGTCGAAGTAACGATAACCCACATAGATATCCTCCTCGTAGTTGGTGTAGTCGATATTGGCCTGAGGTGTGCGCTCCTTGGGAGCCTGATCCTTGTTGTAGCCCCACATGAACATGGCGCCGAGGGTCTTATCATCGACATTGGCGGGGAAGAACTGATCGGCGTAAGCGTCACCATACTTAATCTGGAAGGTCATGGGCAGTTTTCCTGAGGGGTTCACCTTGCCGCTGAGTACATCGGCTACAGAGAAACCACTCTCCTGACCACCCTGCCAAGTGCATACGAGGGCATCCACCTGATCCTGCCAAGAAGCAACATCCATGGGAGAGCAGATGTCGAGCAGAACGATGACCTGCTTGCCCTTAGCGTGATAAGCCTCGCTGACAGCCTTGATGAGTTGGGCCTCGCCGTCCTTCAGGTAGAAGTCGGCCTCGCTGCGATCGGCAGCCTCACCACTCTTACGACCCAGTGAGATGATGGCTACATCAGAGCCCTCGATGGCGGCATTGAGCTCGTCGGCTGTGAACTGCTTCTCATCGGCACGTGCGGGAGGCATCAGCGAGAACGCGGGACGACCATTGGGGAAGAGGCGCTTCTCCTCAGCAGCCAGGTGCTGGGTGTAGGTGGCGATGAGGGGTTTGTAAACCTCATAGCCAGCGGAGCGCAGACCCTCGATGAGGGATACGGTATAGTGGCCTACGCTGGTGCCACCGAAGCCGGAACCACCAGAGATCCAGTCGTACGATGTGCAACCGAACAAAGCGACCTTCTTGCCTGTCAAAGGCAGGATGCCGCTGTTCTTCAGGAGTACGATACCATCGGCACCAACCTCGCGAACGGTCTGGGCATGAGCCTTCAGATTGGGCTCATTGCTATACTGATATCCCTTGAAATTGTGGGTCTTAATCACATATTCCAGGATGCGCTTTACGTTGGCATCGAGCACCTCCATGGGCAGCTGACCACTCTTGGCAGCAGCGAGGATGGCCTCATACTGCTTGGGCTGTCCGGGCTGCAGCATATCGTTGCCTGCCAGCATGGCGGCTACGGCATCATCGCCAGCATTCCAGTCGCTGACGTACATGCCCTTCCAACCCCACTCATCGCGGACGATGGTGGTGAGCAACTCACGGTTCTGAACGGCATACGGGCCATTCAACTTATTATAAGAGGTCATGATGGTCCAGGGATCGCTCTCCTTCACCATGATCTCGAAAGCCTTGAGATAGATCTCGCGCAGGGCTCGCTGAGACACCTGAGAGATGTTGTTATTACGGTTGGTCTCCTGGTTGTTGGCCACGAAGTGCTTGGGGCAGGCGGCTGTTCCCTCGCTCTGCACACCACGTACGTAACCAGCGGCGATGGTACCCGAGAGGTAAGGATCCTCAGAGTAATACTCGTGGTTACGTCCGCACAGCGGATTACGGATGAGGTTCATAGCGGGAGAGAGAATCCAGTCGAGTCCGAACTCGCGTACCTCATTACCGATACCCTGACCAACACGGAAGGCAGCCTCGCGATCCCATGTAGAGGCGAGGGTCATGGAAGCTACGAAGTCGGTGGGGTAATAATCACGATGATCCCACGCACGGTTGGCGTTCATACGGAGACCCTGCTGAGAGTCAGCGCAATAGGTCTCGGGGATGCCTAAACGATCGACGGAGAACGTGCTACCAGCGGTGCCGGGGAACTTGGCATCGTCGTTGAAATGCATGCCTCTACCGAGTACCATGTGGCACTTCTCTTCGAGGGTCATGGCCTTGACGACCTCGTCGATGGTTTCAGCCGTGAGTGTTTGGGCTGATACACAAAGGCTGTAGCCGCACGAAGCGACCACAGCCACAATTACCAAACTAATCTTTTTAATCGAATGTACCTTTATCATATCCTGTTTTTTTTATTAATGATTGCTAACGCCGTTGGTTTTCGGCTGCAAAAGTAGTTATTATTATTGAAAACTGTTTTCTGCTGCGTTCTTTTGATTTTCGCCCTCGTTCAAAACGTATCGTCAGTTATCCGATTCGTTCAAATCCGTTTCATCTTGTTCAAAAGGCGCCTCTTTTATCTTCACGCCGCCTTCCTCGATGAGCGATTCCATGTAGCCCCATATCTTACCCAGACCATTGCCGCTCGGACTGGCGTTAGAACCATGCGAGTAGATGGAGGAGCCATCGGAGAACTTGGCTGAGAACGACCAGCCCCAGCCATCGAGCACCTCCAGCTTGGGGCGATAGGACTCTTTATACTTATACATCTTCTCCTCCTCGATGATCTGGCGGAAATGCTGAAGCACCTCAGGGGAGACTTTCTTCTCGTAGAGAGCCCCATAGCTCTCCTTCATCGCCCTGATGACAAAAGAGCCTGCGGAATCCTGTTCCACACGTCCCTCAAATTCATAACCAGCCATCGTGCCGCTACGGGTATACTCCACCCGTATCAGATCGCCCTCAGGCATTTTCTTGGGGGCACAGCCTATCAGCCCCAGCACCCCGCTTAGTAAACACAAAAATAGTCCTTTAGATTTCATTTCTTAAAGTGGTTAGGGGTTAGTGGTTAGAGATTACTCTCATCACTCCATTTAGCCCCGTTAATGTCGAGGGCAAATTTACGAAAAAAAACTGAATAAAGTATCAACTTTTGGCTTAAATAACCTAAAACAATGCATAAAGATAAGATTTTTGGCTTTTCTTTTGTCTGTTTGACGGAAAAGTAGTACTTTTGCCGACGCAAGGATTAAAATCTTTTTAAACTAATGACAAAATGAAACGTAAAACTTGCATGATGAGCGCACGGCACCGCCGTTTCGCTCTGTTAAGAACACTGGCCGTGATGCTGGCGGTGTTTAGTAGTGTGGCCGCCATGGGCCAAAGTAAGAAGGGTGAAACTGACTGGATGAAGGATTTTACCAGCCGTATCACTCTGAATGGTTATGCACAGGGAGGCTGGAGTTATCAGAATCCCAACGGAAAACCAACCAATGCTTACAACCTTAAACGTACGTTGCTATGGGCAAAAGCACGAATCACCGATCGCTGGTCGTTTATGTTTATGCACGATTTCTCGAGTGTAGTACAGGAGTTCTATACCGACTATCGCATTTCGAAGGGTAATGAGTTGACCGTTCGACTGGGACAGTTCAAACACTCGTATTCAATGGAGAACCCCCTGTCGCCTACACAGCTGGAGCTGATCGACGTTTACTCGCAAGCTGTGCTTTATCTGGCTGGTGAGGGTCCCGATCCGCTGAATGGCGTGAACTACGGACGCGACATGGGTCTTGAGGTGTTTGGTGACTTGGCTAAGGGTGTGGTTCACTATGAACTCGCACTGATGAGTGGTCAGGGTATCAATCGTAGGGACCTGAATAATCAGAAAGACTTCATCGCTAAACTTGAACTCCGTCCGATGCCGGGCTTCCGCGTGGTGGCATCAGGTTATCTGGGCACGGGCTGTGCTGTGAATACCGCAGCATGGAACCCTGATATTCAAGTAGGTGACAATTATAAGCGCAATCGTTACAGCATAGGTGCCGAGTACAAGACAGAGCCTTATGCCGGTAGTAAATACAAGGAGGCCCGTCCGGCTTCAATCCGTGCTGAGTGGCTCGGTGGTCAGGATGGCGATGTGGGTTCGCGTGGTGGATATGCCACCGTTAGCATTCCCGTGGTGGATGCTCTCGACGTGGTGGCCAGCGGTGAAACCTTTGATCGTAACACGAAGGTGGATGGCTGGGATCAGACCAACCTGACACTGGGACTGCAATACTGGTTCTACAAGAAGTGCCGTGTGCAGTTGCAGTACACCCGTTGCCTCTGCGGCGAGAATATCAGCACGAAGGATTACGATTGGCTGCAGGCACAGGTGCAGGTGGCATTTTAATTGAGAATTGAGTATTGAGAATTGAAAATTAAGAATCTATGATAATTAAGGTAACATTGACCATCATCTTTCTGGCCGTGATGATTGGCGTGGGAGTATACTCCCGTAAGCAGGCCAGCACGGTAGATGGTTTCGTATTAGGTGGACGTGCCGTTGGTCCCTGGCTCACAGCCTTTGCCTTTGGTACGTCGTATTTCTCTGCAGTGGTCTTTGTGGGCTACGCTGGTCAGTTTGGTTGGAAGTATGGATTGTCGAGTGCCTGGATTGGTATCGGCAATGCCATCATCGGTTCGCTCTTGGCGTGGATCATCTTAGGAAGAAGGACGAAGCTGATGACACAGCATATCGAGAGTCGTACGATGCCTGATTTCTTTGGTACCCGTTTTTGCGATCAGGGCCTGCGCGTAACGGCGTCGGTGATAGCCTTCGTGTTCCTGATTCCTTATACTGCTGGTGTGTATAGCGGCATCTCTCGTCTGTTTGAGATGGGCTTCGATATCCCCTACGAGTATTGTGTGGTGATCATGTCGATCCTTACCGCTGTGTATGTGATTATCGGTGGTTACAAGGCTACAGCCATGAACGACTTCATTCAGGGTATCATCATGCTCTTTGGTATCTGTGCTGTGATTCTGGCTGTGCTCAATGCACAGGGTGGATTGATGGCGGCTGTGGATAAGTTGGCTGTGATTCCCTCTGATGCCGATCCTGCTGTGAATGGTGGCTTTGCCTCGTGGTTCGGTCCCGATCCATGGGGACTGTTGGGTGTGGTGATCCTCACCTCGCTGGGTACGATGGGACTGCCCCAGATGGTGGGTAAGTTCTACTCCATTACCGATGAGAGTGCCATCAAGCGTGGTACGGTGATCTCTACCATCTTTGCCTTCATCGTGGCTGGTGGCTGCTACTTCCTCGGAGGTTTCGGACGTTTGTATGAGCCCGTGATTGGTGCGAATGGCAAGATTGCCTTCGACTCGATTGTGCCTGCCATGCTGGTAACGCTGCCCGATGTGCTCATCGCCCTCGTGGTATTGCTGGTGCTGAGTGCCTCAATGTCGACACTGGCTTCGCTGGTGCTGACTTCATCGAGCACAATGACGCTCGACCTCATCTATCGCGACAAGAAATCATTGCCCGGTGAGGTGGAGGATGGTACCATCGATGATATCGTGGCAGAGAAGATTGAGCGCCGTAAAGTGGTGGTGATGCGTGTGCTGATTATGTTCTTCATCGCTATCTCCCTGCTCATTGCCCTGAATCCGCCTACGTTCATTGCTCAGCTCATGGGTATCTCCTGGGGTGCGCTGGCTGGTGCCTTCCTGGCTCCGTTTATGCTGGGTCTCTACTGGCGTGGTGTGACTAAGTACAGCGTCTGGGCTTGCTTCGTATGGGGTGTTGGACTGACAGTCATCAATATGCTCATTGGCAACCCCATCAATCCCATTAACTGCGGTGCCATCGCTATGGTGGGTGGCTTCCCAGTGGTATGGATTGTGAGTCTGCTCACGAAGAAACTGCCTAAGCAGACCGTTGACAGCATCTTTGAGTGCTACGAGAAGTAAAAAGGTAAAAAAGTAAAAAGGTAAAACAGTGAAGAAATCCATTTTGTCCCTTGCGTTGTTGGCGATGACCCTGATACTGGCATCGTGCGGACAACGGGCGAAGACGAATACTGTGGCTGCTGCCCCTGAGACAGAACAGACGGCGGCGGCTGCTAGCGATCTCGCCCCTGATTTTGAATTGCCCGATCTTCAGGGTAATCCCCTGAAACTCTCTTCTTTGCGAGGCAAGTATGTGGTGCTCGACTTTTGGGGCTCATGGTGCATCTGGTGCATCCGTGGTATTCCCGCTATGAAAGAGGCTTATGCCAAACATAAGGACAAGATGGAAATCTTAGGCGTTGACTGCAACGATAGCGAGGAGAAATGGAAGGAGGCTGTAGCCGAGCATTCGTTGCCTTGGTTGCAGGTGCGCTGTCCTGATGATAAGCTTCAGGCACTGAGTAACCAGTATAACATAGAAGGCTTCCCCACGAAGATCGTCATTGATCCTGAGGGGAAGCTGGTGAAAGTCGTAGTAGGTGAGGATCCTGCGTTCTACACCTTCCTCGATGAACTCTTTGCGAAGTAAGAATCTAATTCTTTTCTTCTACTATAGCGGAGTCGGCTGGTGCCGGCTCCGCATCGTTTGATGCTATATCGAAGGTGGCTGCAACGCTGTCGCCCATGACTACCTTGATGGAGTCGTCCTCGTCGATGACGGCATAGCCACGTGGGGCTGCTCCATAGCAGGCCACGAAGAGCATGGCTGATGTACCGATGCCCAGCCATGCGAGCAGTTGCAGGGCTACCTTACTGATACTTTTATTCCAAATCTTTCTCATAAGTTTAATATGCATGATCGGTTTTGATCTCGTCCTTGGTGAGTTTCTTGCTGTCGATGGCGCGCCAGGCGTAAATGATGTAAGCCAGCACGAAGGGTACTAACAGCGATACGTAGAACATGGTGGTAAGCGTGAACTCACTCGAGCAGGAATTCTCGAGTGTGAGCGAGCTCTGCAGATCGGCTGTTGAAGGATAATAAGCCGTATGGTTCCATGCACACGAGAGCAACAGCGCCAATACGGTAAGCACCGTGCCGATGCCAGCAGGCCAGATGCCACCTACATAACCCTTCGAGAAGATGGTCTTGCCAATGCCATAGAGCACCAGCACCACACCGATTAACAAGAGTACCAGCAGATACCACATCTCGATGAAGTTGTTAAAGTATTTGTAGGGCTCCATGTAGATAATGCCCTCGTCGTTATAGGCAAAGCCGTCCTTCAGCAACACGTGTATCAGATAGGCTACGAAGAGTGCGAGGAACGGTACGGCTGCACCGATGAGTCGTACACTGCCACGCGAGCGGATATCCTCATCGTCTACATTATTCATCACGTAGAGAATACCCAAGGTGCGAGCCAGGAATACCACGGCGAAGCCTAATACCAATACCCACGGATTCAGCAGGGCATCGAGACCATGAGAGGCATTGGCCCAACGCGAGATGATGGGAGTGATGGCTCCGGCATCAATCAGATTGTTCTTCTCGATGATGAAGTTCGATCCCTCGAAGAAGGTAGCCACAGCGCCACCCAGAAGCAGCGGTCCCACGATACCATTCAGCGTGAGGAAGAACTGGAACGTCTTAGGACCGAGGATGTTACCAATCTTGTTCTGGAACTCGTAGCTCACGGCTTGGAGCACGAAGGTAAACAGGATGATCATCCACAGCCAATAAGCGCCACCAAACGAGGTGCTGTAGAACAATGGGAACGAGGCGAAGAATGCGCCACCAAAGGTAACCAGTGTGGTGAAGGTGAACTCCCACTTACGACCTGTGGAGTTGTAAACCAGTCGGCGTCCTTCCTCGGTATAGCCCAGCGAACGGGCTACGGAATTGGCTCCCTGAACAAATAACAGGAATACTAATATCGCACCCAACAGGGAAACGATAAAACACCAATAGTGCTGTAAAAATTCGTATGTCATAGTCGTAATTGCTAAAATTTAAACTTCTGGTCCCTTTTTGATCTGTTTGAGCAGAATGTTAATCTCAACAGCCAACATGGTGGTGAAGAGAATCAGGAAGAGGAAGAAGGTAATCATGACGCTCGATGACTGCAAATCGGAAACTGCAGCCCATGTGGGCAGCATGTCCTGAATCGTCCAGGGCTGACGTCCGAATTCTGCCACGAGCCATCCACTCTCAGAACCGATATAGCCTAACGGGATGAGCAGAATGGCTATCCAATAATGCCAGGCGGGTAGGGTGGTGATGTCGTATTTCTTAAACAGGGCCTTGGGGAACTTATAGGTCACGGCCAGAATCACAGCGAAGAAGAGGATGAACAGGCAACCTATGCCCACCATCACGCGGAATGCCCAGAAGTTGATCAGAACCGGTGGCACCACATCGTTCTTATCCTTGATGTAACCATAGCCGAAGTATTTCATGTTCTCCTTCAGAATCTCCAGATTGGCAGCGGCTGTCTTGCCATCGTCGCTCGAGCCGAACTTCGCTTCACGATACTTTGCCAAAGCCTCGATGGCTTTCTTGCCTCGCTCTATCTTCTCTTCTACCGAGGGCTCCACCTTACCATCGGGTGTGGTATAACCATTCAGCAGATCGTTGATGCCAGGCACGAATCCTTGAGGATCGTTGGTAGCCATGATGCTGAGTCCGTAAGGTATCTCGATACCCTCGATGATCTTCAATCCCTGCTCCGTTCCACCATCGTAGAGCGCCTCCATGGCAGCGAGTTTCATGGGCTGAACCTCAGCCACATCCATGCCCGACTTATGTCCTGTGGCACCAGCCAACAAAGCAGCTACCAAGCCCACGCCTGCACCAATTTTCATGCTCTCAACAGCGAGTTTCGTGTGGCGCTTCTTCATGAGATACCAGCAGCACACGCCTACGCAGAAGATGGCACCGATGATCCACGATGAAGTCACCGTGTGGCAGAACTTACCTACGGCGAAGGGTGAGAGAGCCACCTCGGCAAAGCTCACCATCTCGTTTCGCATGGTGTCAGGATTGAACTCGCATCCCACGGGATACTGCATCCACGCATTGGCTACGAGAATCCACCAAGCTGAGATAGTAGCGCCTAAGCCCGTGAGCCACGTAGAAGCCAGGTGGAAACCACGCGACACTTTGTTCCATCCAAAGAACATCACAGCCACAAACGTTGATTCCATAAAGAAGGCTACGATACCCTCTACAGCCAACGGGGCTCCGAAGATATCGCCTACGAACCATGAGTAGTTACTCCAGTTGGTACCAAACTCGAACTCGAGGATGATACCCGTAGCCACACCCATGGCGAAGTTCACACCGAAAAGCTTCTGCCAGAACTTGGCAGTCTCTTTCCAGAACTCATCTTTAGTACAATAGTACTTAGTCTCTGCGATACCCATGATCACCGCGAGTCCCAGCGTCAGGGGTACGAAGAGCCAGTGATAGATTGCCGTGAGGGCGAATTGCGCTCTCGACCAGTCGATCATTCCGGCATCAATGTCTAAAAATAGATTGTTGAACATAATATCTGAAATTTAACGTTTAGTTAGCTCGTTCGCCACGTATCCCGCCTCGTCGCCCTTGGCATGCTGCTTCAGGAAGTTGGGGAAGAAAAATAGCTTCAGCACAACGAAAATCACGAACAGCTTGATGAGTATGATGGCCCAAAGCGTCTTGCCCAGCGTCATCTGTCTGAAGCCGTCGTAATACAGATGGTACACCTTATGTAGAAAGTTGCCCTTATCCATTGATTGTTGTTATTTCTGTGGCAAATATACGTTTTTTATCATTATCTTCCAAATAAATATGGTATAAAACTGCTAAAAATGTTCGAAAAGTCGGTAATTATCTTAAAATTAAACAAGGTTAAACCTTTGATGTCCTTTTTTTTTTGTTTTTTCGATGAAATGATTTAATTTTGCACTCGAATAATCCACCTTATGGTGGAAAAGCGGTTAGTTAAGCGTAATTTTGTAGTATATTAAGGAATATGAACAGAAAGATTGCTTTCGGCTTTTGGCTTCTGGCATTCGGATTCTTGCCAGCGGGTGCGCAACGCGTGCTCTCGCTCGACAGTTGTCGCCAGATGGCCTTACGCAACAACAAGCAGTTGAGCATTTCCAAACTGAAGCAGGATGTGGCTGCCAATCTTCGTAAGTCGGCCCGCACCAAGTACCTGCCTCACGTCAGTGCTATTGGCTCTTACGAGCATACCAGCAAGGAAATATCGCTGCTGAACGATGCCCAGAAAGAGAGTCTGCCCCAGATGGGTACTGAGGCTGTAACCACGTTAGGCCCTCAATTGGCTGGACTTGAAGGTTCGTTTGCACAGATGGGTAGCGCCTTTGCCCAGTTGGGCATACCTGCTCAGAATGTGCAGCAGATGTTGGGCGACCTTCAAACGAATATGAATGGATTAACCACGGGACTGGCGCAGATACTCAATGCGCAGGGCCAGCAGATTGTGGATGCCCTGAACACCGATACCCGCAATGTATGGGTTGGCTCCGTCATGTTCACCCAACCCGTCTTCATGGGAGGAAGTATCATCGCCCTCAACAAGATGGCTGATATCAGCGAGAAGATGGCGAGCCACTCGATGGATGCCCGTCGTCAGGCTACGCTGTATCATATCGATCAGGCCTATTGGCAGGTGGTGTCGCTCCATCATAAGAAGCAGTTGGCTGAGAGTTACCTGGAACTGGTGACGAAGCTCGACTCCGATGTGCATAAGATGATTGATGAGGGCGTGGCTACCAAGAGCGATGGACTCACGGTGGATGTACGTGTGAACGAAGCCGAGATGGCACTTTGCAAGGTGTCCGACGGTCTGGTGCTCTCGCGTATGCTCCTCAATCAGCTTTGTGGCATTCCCATGGACGAGGAAGTGATCCTTGCCGATGAGCAGTCGGAGAATATCGCTGTGGTAGAGCTCACCCCTGAACTCCAGGTGGAAGAGGCCATCGGCAATCGTCCTGAGTTGAAACTGCTGCAGAGTACGGTTGATATGAGCAAGCAGACCACGAATGTGCTTCGTGCTGGTATCATGCCTCAGGTGTTGCTGACTGGTGGCTACCTGGTGAGCAACCCCAATGTGCTGAACGGTTTCCAGAAGAAGTTCGGCGGACTCTGGAATGTGGGTGTGCAGGTACGCATCCCCATCTGGAACTGGGGCGATGTGATGTATAAGGTACGCGCCTCGAAGGGGGCTACCTCCATCGCTAACCTCGAACTGGCTGAGGCCCGCGAGAAGATTGAACTGCAGGTGAACCAGACCACTTTCAAGGTGGATGAGGCCAACAAGAAACTCACCATGGCTCAGAAGAATATCCAGCGTGCCGAAGAGAATCTGCGTACGGCCAACCTCGGTTTCCAGGAGGGTGTGATTACCCCCACCACCGTGATGGAGGCGCAGACGGCATGGCTTCAGGCCCAGTCGCAAAAGATCGATGCCGAGATTGATGTGAAACTCTCGCAGGTAGATCTGCAGAAAGCCCTCGGAACACTTGAGTAATTAAGAATTGATAATTGAAAATTGAAATATATTATGAGTGCAAAAAGTCAACACAATAACATTCTACTTGCCATCGTGGGATTCGTGGCAGTAGTGATTATCGTAGCTCTCATCGGATACCTAGCCCTCGATCGTGAGCCAGATGTGATTCAGGGTCAGGTTGAGGTAACAGAGTATCGTGTATCAAGTAAGGTTCCAGGTCGTATCCTTGAACTCCGTGTGAAGGAGGGTGATTTCGTGAAGGCTGGTGATACCCTCGCCATTCTCGATGCCCCTGAGGTGCGTGCCAAGATGGAGCAGGCCCGTGGTGCCGAGAGTGCCGCTGCCGCCCTTGAGTTGAAAGCCAGGAACGGTGCCCGTGAGGAGCAGGTACGTGGTGCATTCTCCGTACTCCAGCAGGCCAAGGCTGGTCTCGAGATTGCCGAGAAGTCATATAATCGTGTACAGCGTCTTTATGATGAGGGTGTGATGAGTGCCCAGAAGCGCGATGAGGCCTTTGCCAATTACAAGGCAATGGAGGCTCAGTGCAAGGCAGCCCAGAGCCAGTATGATATGGCTGTGAATGGAGCCCGTATGGAGGATAAACTTGCTGCCGCTGCTCAGGTGGGCCGTGCCAAAGGTGCTGTCAACGAGGTGAACAGCTATATCCACGAAACCGTTCAGATAGCACAGAAAGAGGGTGAGGTCAGCGATATCTTCCCCAAGGTAGGCGAACTTGTAGGTACCGGTTCTCCCATCATGTCGATTGCTGTGATGGACGATCTTTGGGGCACGTTTAATGTTCGCGAGGATCAGTTGGCTGATATGCAGGTGGGCTCTGAGTTCACTGCTTTCGTGCCTGCCTTTAATAAAGAGGTGAAAATGAAGGTTTATTACCTCAAGGATCAGGGCTCGTATGCCGTGTGGAAGGCCACTAAGGCTAATGGTCAGTACGATCTGCGCACCTTCGAGGTGAAAGCTCGTCCCGTAGAGAAACTCGAAGGCCTCCGCCCAGGCATGAGTTTGGTAATTAAGAAGTGAGATTTAAAGAATTAAGAGATTTTGAAGTATTTATTTCAAATCTGGCAGATAGCAAGGCGCGAGTGTCGCATTCTTCGTAAGAATCACATTTACGGCTTCTGCATGGTGGTGTTTCCTCTCCTGGCAATGATCTTCTTCACGTCGCTGATGGACGAGGGTCTGCCTGAGGATATGCCTGTAGGTGTGGTCGATCTTGACAATACCTCTACCTCGCGTAGTGTGGTGCGCCGTCTCGATGCTTTCCAGAACTCTCGCGTGGTGGCTCGCTATCCCAGTGTGGCTGATGCTCGCCGTGCCGTTCAGGAGAATCAGATCTATGCCTTCCTCTATATTCCCAAGGGCACTACCGATGATCTGCTCTCTTCGCGCCAGCCTAAGATTTCCTTCTATTACAATATGGCCTCCATCATGTCGGGTGCCCTGCTGATGAAGGACCTCAAGGTTATATCCAACCTAGGCTCTGCAGCCGTGGGTCAGGCCACGATGCGTGCCAAGGGTTACACGCCCGAGCAGATTTCTGCCTTCCTACAACCCATCCGTCTCGACCTCCATCAGGTGGCCAATCCCTGGACTAATTACAACCTCTATCTCTCCACCGTCTTCGTGCCGGGTGTCATGATGCTCTTCATGTTCCTCATCTCGGCTTATTCGTTGGGTATGGAGTTGAAGTTCCAGCGAGGACAAGAGTGGCTGGGTATGGCTGATAACCGTATCGTGGTAGCCATCCTTGGCAAGTTCCTGCCTCAGGCACTTATCTTCCTCGTATTGATATTCTTCTACGAGTTCTATATCTACCATGTACTCCACTTCCCCCATTTGGGTGGTTGGTGGCGCATCGTGTTGCTGGCTGTGCTTCAGGTGTTTGCCTCCATCGGCTTTGGTATCTTCGCCTTCGGCCTGATGCCTTCCCTGCGCATGTCCATGAGTGTATGCTCGCTCTGGGCTGTACTTAGCTTCTCGTTGGCTGGCTCTGCCTTCCCTGTGATGGCAATGGACGGTCCTATTCAGGCTATGACGTGGCTCTTCCCCTTGCGCCATTATTACATGCTTTATCAGATTACGGTGTTCAACGGTTATCCGTTCATCGATGCCTGGTTCCATCTCGTGGGCCTCGTAGCCTTCACGTTGCTGCCATGGTTCGTTATCCGTAAGATTAAAAACGCAATGCTCACCTATGTCTATATTCCCTAGCAGAATCAGTATCATCGAACGACTCCAGGATACCGCCTACGTATGGCGACAGGAGCTTCGCCAGGTGTGGCACGATGAAGGTGTGCTCATCTTCTTCATCATCGTGCCGCTCGTTTATCCGCTGCTTTATTCATGGATCTATAATAACGAAACGGTGCACGATGTGCCTGTGGCTGTGGTCGACTTGTCCCACTCGCAGGAGTCGCGCAAGTTCATCCGTATGTGCGATGCCTCGGCCGATGTGCATGTGGCCTATTGGGCTGACGATCTCGATGATGCCCAGTCGCTCGTCAGTCGTCAGCTGGTCAAGGGTATCTACTACATCCCTTCCGACTTCAGCACGCGCCTCAATCGCATGGAACAAGGTGTGGTGAGCGTGTATTGCGACATGGCCCTCATGCTCACGTATAAGGCCATTTATCAAACGGCTGTGGCTGTGTCGCAGCAGATGGGTGCCGAGATTCAGAAGAAGGTATCGGGCAGTTACACCGTTCGCGAGGAAATGATTACGGCTCGTCCGCTCGAGTTCGATGAGGTCACCATGTTCAATCCTCAGGGTGGCTATGGCTCGTCGGTGCTTCCTGCCGTGCTGATATTGATTCTGCAGCAGACACTGGTGCTGGGCATTGGCTTGGCTGCTGGTACGGCGCGCGAGAAGAACCGCTATGGCGACCTGGTGCCCATCCATCCCTGTTACGATGGGGTGGGGCGCGTGGTGGCTGGCAAGAGCCTCGCTTACCTCATGGTCTATGCCGTGATGGGTGCTTACCTCATTATGATGGTGCCGCGCATCTTCAGTTTCCTGCAACTCGCCACTTGGCAGAGTCTGCTCACCATGATGGTGCCTTATGTGCTGGCTTGCGTATTCTTCGGCATGACCGTGTCGTGCCTTGTTCGTTATCGCGAGAATGTCATGTTGCTGGTGGTGTTCGTATCTCTGCTGCTGCTCTTTGTTACGGGTGTGTCGTGGCCTCAGTCGGCCATTCCTGGCGTTTGGCAGGGTGTGTCGTGGCTCTTCCCCAGTACCTTCGGTGTCAGGGCTTATGTGCGCATGAACTCCATGGGAGCCACCGTTAGCGATGTGTCTTCCGAGATACTCTGTCTCTGGATTCAGGCTGCGGCCTATTTCGGTGCCGCCTGCCTTGTGTATGGCCATCAGTTGCGCACCTCGCGCCTTCATGCCCAGGAGCGTCTTGAATACCTCCGAAAGAAGAAAGCGGTCCGTCAAGCCCTCTCGCAACATCGTTCTCATAAGTAATCTCTAACCTCTAGCTTCTCACCCCTAACCCCTAAAGATATGACTTGGCTAAACGATTTCCTCACAGAATTAAGCGGCTTGCTTTGGGGCTGGCCCATGATTATCCTGCTCCTTGGCACCCACTTGTTCCTCACCATCCGCCTGCGCTTTCCCCAGCGTTTCATCTTCAAGGCTATCCATCTCTCGGTGAAGAAGGATCCCGATGCTACGGGCGATGTGTCTCAGTTTGGATCGCTTGCCACGGCCCTTGCCGCCACCATTGGCACGGGTAATATCGTGGGTGTTGCCACAGCCATTGCCCTTGGAGGTCCTGGTGCCGTGCTCTGGTGCTGGCTCACGGGTGTGTTCGGTATCTCTACCAAGTATGCCGAGGGATTGCTGGCCATTAAGTATCGTGTGCAGACCAAGGAAGGAAAGATGCTCGGTGGACCGATGTATGCCCTCGAGCGCGGATTGGGATGGAAGTGGCTCGCTGTGCTCTTCGCCCTCTTTACCGCCATCGCCTCGTTTGGCATCGGCAACACCGTTCAGGCTAATGCCATCGCCACTGTGGCCCATGAGTCGTATGGCATCTCGCCTTATCTCTCGGGCATCTTCGTTTGTCTGTTGACGGGAGCCGTGATTCTGGGTGGCGTTAAGAGCATCGCCCGTGTGTGTGGCATGCTGGTGCCGGTCATGGCCTTCCTTTATATCATAGGTTGCGTGTATATCCTCGTGGTCAATGCCGATTATTTGTGGCCCGCTTTGCAACTCATCTGTCATGCTGCTTTCAGTCCTGAGGCTGCCGGTGGCGGTTTCGTGGGCTCTACGGTGATGATGGCAGCCCGCTTTGGTATCGCCCGTGGATTGTTCTCTAACGAGAGTGGTATGGGTTCTGCCCCCATCGTGGCTGCTGCAGCGCAGACGCGTAATCCCGTTCGTCAGGCCCTCGTTTCTTCGAGTGGTACGTTCTGGGATACCGTTGTCATCTGTGCCCTTACCGGTCTCGTCATCGTGAGCAGCGTCATTGCTTATCCCGACATCTCGTTCGATAATGGCGCCACATTGACCAAGGCTGCTTTCTCTAAGATTCCCGTGGTTGGTACACCGCTGCTCACCTTTGGCCTGTTGACGTTCGCCTTCTCCACCATCCTCGGCTGGTGTTATTATGGCGAGCGCGCCGTGGAGTATCTCAAGGGCAAGCGTTGGGTGTTGGTGTTCCGTGTGCTTTATATGTTGGCCGTCTTTGCCGGTAGCGTCATGAATCTCGCCGTGGTATGGAACCTCGCCGATTGCATGAACGCCCTCATGGCCATCCCCAACCTCATCTCCCTCCTCTGCCTCAACGGCATCCTGGTCCACGAAACTCGCAAATACCTCTGGCGCCACCGCCTGGATAAGGAGATGTAGTTTACATCTCCTTATCTATATAATGTAAATCGAGCTCTCGAAGGGAAATAATTTCTTATTTTCTTGCCGGTATCGGCAAAAATACGTATCTTTGCACCAGAATTCGGCGTCTAAACTTGCCGATAGCATGAATTATGGAGTATATATCAGTCATTCAATTTGCAGAGAAATATGGTATTTCTGAGCGCACGGCTCGCAATTATTGTGCCAACGGAAAGATAGAAGGAGCCTTCCTCACGGGAAAGACTTGGAACATTCCGTCTGATGCCACGTTGCCTAAGCGTGGCGCCAAAAAGTCGAAGGTATCGCCACTGCTTCAGGTATTGAGAGAGCAGAAATCATCCCGGTTAAAGGGCAGCATTTATCATCGCATACAGATAGACCTGACCTATAACTCCAACCACATCGAGGGCAGCAAACTGACGCACGACCAGACGCGTTATATCTATGAAACCAACACCATCGGTATCACCTCTGACGCTATTAACGTGGATGATATCCTTGAAACTGTAAACCATTTCCGTTGTATCGATTTCATCATCGATCATGCAGAGGAGCGACTTACCGAGGATATGATCAAGCAGATTCATCAGTTGCTCAAATCTGGCACATCTGATAGCCGAAAGGATTGGTTTGCCGTTGGCGACTACAAGCGTCTGCCCAATGAGGTGGGTGGTATGGAAACCTGTCCTCCCGAGGAGGTGCATCGCCAGATGAAGACACTCCTTAGCGAATACAATGGCAAGAAGCAGAAGTCGTTCAATGATATTCTTGACTTCCACGTACGCTTCGAGCAGATTCATCCCTTCCAGGATGGCAATGGTCGTGTAGGCCGACTGCTGATGTTCAAGGAGTGCTTAGCTAATCATATTGTACCCTTCATCATTACCGACGATCTCAAGCTCTTCTATTATCGCGGTCTCCACGAATGGGGCCACGTCGATGGTTTCCTCACCGACACTTGCCTCACCGCCCAAGATCAGTTCAAAGCCCTCCTTGAGCACTTCAAGATTCCTGTATAAACAAAGAAAAAGGTTATTTTCTCCATCCTGCGACAAGATCTAAGGGTATTCCAAAGTTCTGTCGCAGAATGGCGCGTGAGTCGCTCTTTTGCATCTACATAGGGCTCGCAGTGATGCGGGCCCCATGTGATTGTATAGAAAAATAGAAAGTTACCTACATTCCTAAACAAAGTCACGAATTTCCTTTCGATATTCCGCCAACTACATCGTCATTTTCGATGCTATGCTCTGTCTTCTTAACGCTTGACTTCAGCGAGCCGAAGCGCCAATTGACTGAAATAGTGAAACAGCGTCCTCGATTCCATGACTGCTGATAATCACGATAGTTGCCATTAATAGTTTCTGCCACAGAAGGCAAGTATTTGTCGAAGGGAGAATTGGCCCCAAGCCTTACCGTTAGACGATCGCCTTTCAAGAATGATCGTTGTAGTGAGGCATAATAGTTATACCAAGAATGCTGTATATAGTAGACGCCCGATGGACTATGTCCTATCTTACCGTTTACGCTCAGATAGAGGCGCAACTTCCAAGGCAGTTTCTGGGTGAGATGCACGTAGCCGATATCCGACCATCCATGAGTGCAATAGCCCAGATTGGGATTCTCATT
Source organism: uncultured Prevotella sp. (assembly GCA_902798285.1). Lineage (GTDB taxonomy): Bacteria > Bacteroidota > Bacteroidia > Bacteroidales > Bacteroidaceae > Prevotella. Next base: position 36,307 of record CADBVZ010000012.1, read on the forward strand.
ATGCTCATAACGGAGGTTGTTGTTGATGATGAGAGTTGTACCATCGAAAGGCTTCCATTGCACATACTGCTCAACGGAGAAACGACGATAGCGCAGGATGTTGTCGTAAGTCGTATAGCGGACATCGCCCTTAGCCGTCTGTACGGAGCTAATGCCTCCAGATGAGAAGCTATAGGCTGGAGCGAACTGGAAAGTCAGCTTGGGCAGAATATAGGAATAGATGAGACTGAGGCGCTGAGTGTGCGAACTCTCTAGATTGGGATTACCCTGCGATACAACAGTTGGGGTTATGGATGCTGCAGGGTTCAGGTAGGAGATGCCTGGGCGATTGATGCTGGTGGTATAGTTCAGTTTCAAGGATTGGGCATCCGTCAGTTGATACTTCAGTGTGGCCTGTGGTACCCAGTCGCCCAAGTGTTTATCAAACGATTCGCCTTTGCCATCAGGATAACTGCCCTGCATAAAGCTATACTCATAGCGCAATCCTGCACGAGCCGACCATTTGTTCCGCTTGTAGATATAGTCGGCATAGCCTGCCAGCACTCGGGTGGTATGCTGAAACTCATTGCTGGTCAGCATATCTGTATCATAAAAGTCTTGGGTGTTATGGCTGTTATTATTGCGATCGATATATTTGGCGCCAATCTCCAACTGGTGACCTTTGCCCAGAGGTCTGAGCCAATCGGCCTGAAACGTATGCTCTGTAAAGCGTTCGCGCTCTTTCATCATGCTGCCACTATAGGGGAAGGGTACATTCATCAACTCTGTATAGGTATTCTCCTGATCGGTATGTTGACGCGTGAGGGCGAGCATGTAAGAGAGAGTGAGCCGCTCGCCCTTCCGTTGCGTCTTATGTTCATAGTCCAATCGTCCGTTCCATGAATGGTGCTGATAGCCTGGCATCCAGTAGTGGTTGTTGTAGCTATAGATGGGCTGATCATCATGTCCAAGCCAAGTAGAGCCATCGCCTTGCACATTCAACTTATAGAAGTAGCCACCAAATGAGGCGGAGATCAGGTTGAGCGAATCGATGTCGTAACTGGCATTCAGGTTGGTGTAGTGGATGTCACCTGGGTTAGAGCTCTCTGAATTTGAAAGCATCCGATTGCCTGTATTGAGATAGGTACGATCCACTTCCGTACGATTATAGGAGTCCTTATCCGTCATTTTGCTGAAGCCATAATCCACAGAGAGCAGCAACTTGCCCATCTGACCTGTGAGCGAGGTGTAGAAATTAGGATGGTTCAGCGAGGTATAGCTGGCAGAGACCACACCTGTCATGCCTTGCATCTTGGAACCATTGACCATCACGATATTCAGGATAGCATCTACGCCTTCTGCATCCTCGCGGGCTCCTGGATCAGTAATCACCTCGATGCGTTTCACCATCGTGGCAGGCATCGCCTTTAATACTTCCTTGGCGTTCTTCGTCAGACTGGGGTCCAGATGGCCGTTCTTATAAACTTTGAAACTGCTGTTGCCTTTTACGAGGATGTTATCCTGTCCGTCTACTGTTACCATCGGTACCTTACGCAGCATATCGATCACAGTCTGCGTTTTCGATTCTTCATCGCTTTGTACATCGTAAGCGATGCGATCAATCTCCTGCTTGATGAGCTGCTTTTGTGCCTTGATGACAACTCCCTCCAACTCCTTGTTCCAAGTGATGGAATCGTTGCTCACGCTGGTAGAATCCTTTTGCGTCTGGGCTGTAGCTATCCCTACTCTCGCTGCCAGAAACAGCGAGAGTAAAACAATCTTTTGATATTTCATAGGGGATTTATTTCTTAAGTCGTTCGATGCTCATATCGAACAGCTCCTTGATGAAATCGTCGTTGGTTTTATTCTTTAGTTTCATAATCTCCTTGCTCACCATCTTTTTCTCTGCTTCGTCAAGACAATCGGCTTTCTTGCAGAGTTTATAGATGTTGGTGACATACTGGCTGGCAGCAGCACCCTCTGGTTTCTTCTGGAACAAGTTCTTGTAGATGCTGAACTCACTGAGCCATTGTTCTGCATGGCGATTGCTATTGGAAAACAGGGAATCACTATCGAATACAGTGCCATTTCCGAAAGGAAATCCATCACCGAAATAGAATCCGTCTCCATCTATATTAATCTTATTACCCTTGATGCTGATTCTATGAGTTCTATTACCTCTGTATTTAGGCATCAGGGCATAAGTCTTAGCCAATCGAGCCTGGATACTGTCGCCTCTGTCTGCCCATTCGAAGGCATAGGCATAACGATGTTTCTTCTCTGGATCGTCCTTATCAAGAAAACAAGCATAGATGAATTCAGAGCCCCTGATTCTGCCAACGGCAACAGATTGCGATCCGCCATCACCAACAGCCAAAGCTGTGTAATTATCGCCAACGTTCTTGCCAGACTTGATTTGATAAGCTGGTTCCTTGTCTTTCTCGAACGACCACTGGGTATCTTTTACAAGCTGTTTAAAAGACTTGTCGTTGGGCATCATGATGTCATATACGTCTGCCTGCGCCTCTTTTTTATCCGTTTCAGGGTTGCGATCCAAGTAGTGGTTTTGTGACGTCACTTTCACTCGACCATCATTCACTATACAATCAAACATCTTTTGAATACTCTGCTGCGCCATCAGGGCTGAAGGCGATGCCATCAGCATGGCTACTAAGATAATAACTTTACTCTTCATATGCAATTAATTCATTTTGTTCGTTAATATAAATTATGGTACCATCTTCTTGTATTACAGGGATATAGCCATAGGCAGCCAATTGGGCCTCGACCAACTCCTGTTGGCATTGCGCCATTTGCTGTTCTGCCTCCTGAAGTTCCTGCGCCATCAGGCCATAAGCCTTATCGATGTCGTGGATAGTGGGCTCCGTCTTACGGAGTCTGCGCTTTTTGGTTTGGATAGGCAGTATTTGCTCTATGGGTTTAGGGGCTGAATCAGGCAATGCCTCAACAGGAACCTGTGTTGATGTGGTATCAGCCTCTGCTACTAACTGATTAGTGCCATCTTCTTGATGGGCAGATGGGATAGCAATGTACAGAATTCCAGCCATAATGGCTGCTGCCACGCTCCACCCTATCCATCGTCTATTGGTCCTAGGCTGAGGCTTCATTGCCTCGATCTCCTGGAAAAGTAGGCGATAGTCCTCCCACTCCTGAGGGATGTCTTCCCCTCGGAAGTACTCGTTCAGGATGTCCTCCTCTTCCAACGAAGAAGTGCCGTCCATATATTTGTCAAGCAGACTTTGGATATATGCCTTCGTGTACTGTATCATCATTTATTTCTCCTTTTGATTTCTTCTAATAATGTTCGTCGTGCCCTTGCAAGTAGCGTACTGACAGAGGTAATTTCGATGCCTAATAGTGTGGCTATTTCCTCGTGACTTTTTCGCTCCACCTGTCGCATATATAATAAGGTACGTTGGGTGGTGGGCAGTTGCTGGAGCTTTGCTGAGAGCCATTCGTCGTTTTCCTTGTTTTCCAGTTCTTCATGCGGACTGGTATTAAGGCTTACCACTATGGCTTCGTCAAGCGTTTCTGAAGGTTTTCGTCGCTGGTGGTTCCTCAGTAGGTGTTTCGCCATCAGAGCCACAATGGCCTCTATCGAACGATATTGCTCCAATTCATCGTGCATCTGCCAAAGGCGGAGCATCACATCCTGAGCGATGTCTTCTGCCTCATCCTTGCCCGCTCCGTAGTGTAGGCTCACCTCGAGAGCTTTCTCTCGCCACGAGCGGGCATTCAGTTCAAATGCACTTTTATCCATTTATTCTTGCTTTACATCTATTAGACACACGAAACCTTGGAAACCAAACTCACTTTAGCATAACTTAACATCTTTACCACACTTTCCACTTATCGATCTCTTCTTTCAGACGCTTTACGGCTTGTTCGCAATCCTCTGGGTAGGCAAGGGTTTGTACGAACCAGAGTTTACGATGCATGACGAACTTGGCATAGAAGCGACGACCACTGATGGCTTCACTATCTGTATGGAGTGTGCCTGAGAGGATGAAATAATCAGGGCCTTTCTGTTGGTGGGTGGCATGAAGCTCTGTGGCATATTTCGCCATCGCCTGTTCTATGGTGAGGCTGTCGGCATTGGGCTCTACGAAGGTGGTCTGCACCAGCTCAGTACTATCCTGCCAGAAGCTGAAACGACTACTACCTTTATCTAATAAAGAATCGGGCGTCTGTTCGAAGAAAGCAGGATAGCGCACCACGTAATCATAGTCGTCATCGTGGTACTTCTTCATCTTGGTAAGTCTCATGGCCTTCTCCAGCTTCTGAGGCAATGGGGTATTATCTTCCTTTACATGAACAGATACGTATGTCATAACTGCTATGAAAACCAACATGGAAAGAAATAGAAACCTCTTCATACGTTTACGTTTTTGATGCAAAGGTATGAAGAGATTCCATATGATGCAAATATATTGCCTGACATTTGTCTGACAATCATCTGACAGAGTGCTATCTACTTGACTTTCAGTCGAATTCCGTCGCGACTCGGCATAGTTCAAGCAAGCTTGGCTCTGCACTCGCTGCTCCGTCATTTGACTTTCAACTCATAGGCTTTACCCCTATCCACCTCTATCTTGAGATTGGAATGGCTCTCAATGATAGGTTTCAGTCTTCGGATGAGGGTGTAAAGCGTCTCACTGGCATCATCTTTCTTAGGCCAGAGGGTGTCGCAGATCTCTGCCTTGGAGAGCATATAATGAGGAGAGTGGAAGAACATTTCCATCAGTTGTTGCTGCATGGGCGTAAGTTTTACATATTCACCTTTTGCATTGAAGAACCGGCTTTCTGATTCAGAATAACGTAAGTTTCCATATTGCAGCATTCCTGTAAGCAAAGGCATTTCTTTCCTTCGTTGGAAGAAACAGAAAGTAGCCCAAAGCATCGCCAACATCCATAGGGCTAATGCAGGGCGTTGTTCAGACATCGAGAAAATGGTGGCTGCCGAACATCTGGCTTCACAACAGAATCCTTTCTGCTTGGTATCTACTGCCAACAGAGCTTGCCCTCGCAACTCTTCAAGTTGCAGATAACTATTGAATACCTTTATGGTATCAGCATTGATCACGTCGCTCTGCTGCTCATCAAGAGCCAGGGTCAGAGCCTGGCTCATGTCATCCTCTACAAGCCGTTCTGTAGCACGATAGCTATGGAAACTTGTCATGCCCGATGCTGCTATCAACACCAAGAGTACTAGGACTGCATACTTCTGTTTCATCATTTTTTGTTGGCTATAGGTCACTTTTGCCTGCAAATTTACACAATTCTTTCGAAACCTTTTCTATTGTTAGGATATGATACCAATCTTTAACGCTTAGTAATGATTGTGAGCAGTACGAGTATTGAAAAAAGAAATATGAGAAATGAAAATCCCCAACCAGATGGCTGGGGATTTCTTGTATTTCTAGATCTCGATTATTGTCCTACGATCTTTGTTTTGGGCTGCTCTTTGTTGCGGCGGTTGACGACGGTGACTACTGCCTGGGCCAGATTGATGAAGGCGAGGCCGGTGGCGGAGTCGCTATTAAGGGCCGCGGGCGTGCCTTGGTCGCCGTTGTCGCAGATGCTCTGAACGAGGGGGATCTGTGCCAGCAGGGGCACGTTCATCTCCTCGGCAAGGCGCTTGCAACCTTCCTTTCCAAAGATGTAATACTTGTTCTCGGGAAGCTCGGCGGGAGTGAACCACGCCATGTTCTCAATCAATCCCAAGATGGGCACGTTGACCTTCTCGTTGCGATACATATCGATACCTTTACGGGCATCGGCAAGGGCTACCTGTTGAGGGGTAGACACGATGACGGCACCTGTAATGGGGAGCGTCTGAAGCAACGTGAGATGGATATCACTGGTGCCCGGAGGGGTGTCGAGGATGAAGTAATCTAATTCGCCCCAATCGGCATCGGCGATGAGCTGTTTGAGGGCGCTCGTTGCCATACCGCCACGCCACAGGGTAGCGGTATCGGGCGATACGAAGAAACCGATGGAAAGCAGCTTGACGCCGTATTTCTCGACGGGCACGATGAGATCGCGGCCATCCTTCTTTACGGCATAGGGGCGCTCGTCCTCCACATCGAACATCTTGGGCATGGAGGGACCGAAAATATCGGTATCGAGCAGGCCTACGCTGTAGCCGAGACGCGCGAGGGCGATGGCGAGATTGGCAGAGACGGTGCTCTTGCCTACGCCACCCTTGCCAGAGCTCACGGCGATGATATTCTTAACGCCGGGGAGCATCTGACCCACCTCGGGACGGGGAGCGGTCTTAAACTCGGTCTCGATCGTTACCTCTACATCCTTGCCACAATGGTACTTGATGGCTGCCTCGGCGGCCTTCACCGTGGACTTGAGGAACGGATCGGTATCGCGCGAAAACAGCAGCACTACCTTAACCTTCCAAGGCTCGCCTGGATTCTGAGGTGCTGCAACGGCCGGCGTATCGGCCAGCATATTACTTTCTACTAGACTCTTCTTCGTGCCGGCATACGTCACCGTGGCCAGCGCATCGATAATCAATTGGGGATATAATGTCATTTAAAAATTTAGAATTCAGAATTTAGAGAATTACTTGTTTTCTTTCACGCCGTTAACCTTGGCCCACTTCTTATCGATAGCATAAACCTGCTTGCTACCCTTTGGGATGAGGATGACGGCATTTGTTTTCTTAAAGGTGTCGCCGCTGATGGAGGGAGGTGCCGGAGAGCCAATGGTGATGGTCTGGCAAGCGGTGCACTCCTGGAAGGCTGAACCACCAAGTTCCTTGATAGTTACAGGAAGATCGATGGTAGTAATCTGACTGCAACCCTTGAAGGCATCGCCACCGATGGACTTGAGGCCGTTGGCGAAGTTAAGACTCTGCAGAGACTGGCACTTCTCGAAGGCGGCATCCTCGATGGTCTTGAGCGATGCGGGCCAGTTGATATCGGAGAGCAGGGTGCAACCCTTGAAGGCGTTGCGGCCGATGCGCTTCACGCTGTTAGGCAACTGAATCTTCTGAAGACTGACGCAACCCATGAACACGTCGGTCTCAATCTCGTCGAGGAAATTCTCGGCGATGACGGTCTGCAGACTAGAGCAATCCTCGAAGGCATGGTCGCCCAGGCTCTTCAGCACCTTAGGCAGGATAGCCTCTTTAAGGCTGGCGCACTTCTGGAAAGCGTAGTCGTTAATCTTGGTGCAAGATACGGGGAACTCGAAGTTGGCGAGCGACTTACAACCCTCGAAGGCGTGGCTGCTGATGGTCTTCACCGAGCCGGGGAGCGTAACGCTCACGAGATCGGAACAACCCTTGAAGGCGGCTGTATTCACATCGGTAAGCGAACCCTGCATCTTGACGCTCTTCAGCGATGTGCAATTGCTGAAGGCTATCATGCCGAGGCTTGAGATACGATCGAACGAAGCACTCTTCAGACTCTTACAATCGGTGAAGGCATTGGCGCCCACCTTCTCAACAGAGGCCATATCAACGGATTCGAGATTATCGCAGCCGTAGAACACGGAGGTCTCGATTTCAGTCACTGAAGCGGGGAGCGACAGACTCTCAAGGCTCTTACAATTCTTGAAGGCTGAGCCACCAAGAATCTTGACACCCTTAGGAATATTGACCGACTTAAGGGCATTACAGCCGTTGAACAGTTGGGGAGCGATGGCGGTAAGTCCATCGGGCAGTTGCATCGTGGTGATGCTCTTGCAATCCTCGAAAGCCTCGTTGGCTATCGTCTTCACACCCGAAGGAATGATGATCTCGGGCAGACTCTCGCAAGTCTGGAAGGCTTCCTTACCAATAGATTTCAATCCAGAGGGGAGAACCACCTTCTTTAGCGCCTTGGCACCAGCGAACATGCCAGCGGGCAACTCATCAGCCTGCGTTTTGATGGCGCCTTTGATGTTGCTCTCGATGATGGTGACGCCTGCGAGGTCAACGCTGTTGACGAGGCACTCATCGGGATTCTTAGCCTTGGTGCGTGTCACAATCTGCTGAAGCAGCTTGAGATCGGCACCATTCAGAGGGCCGCTGATCTTGAAATCGGAGATCTTGAAACGCTGATCATCAGCGATCTTGGTTGCTAACTGGCCTGCGGAGTCGAGTTTGACATCGAGGCTGTTCTGTGCCATGGCCAGCATAGGGAGCGCTGCCATGAGGAGTGCAAATACTTTTTTCATAATCGTATGATTTTTAATTACTTGGCTTTATCGAGGCTACTCCGCTTAGAGCGGTGATAGGAACGGTAGTCATCGAGTTCTATTTCTACATCGGGCTCTTGGAGTGCACCCTCGCGCGGCAGCTGCCACTTCAGGTACTTAATGTTGAGTCCGCGGGCTATCCACATACTTTCGTAATAGGTCTGGATGCTTAAGAGACGAGAGGTGAGGGGCGAGAGGTGAGTATCGTGATAGAGATCCTCCGTGCGCTCGAGAACGGGCAGAAGATTGTGCTCCACCATATATGAAGTATAGGTGAAGAGGAAATTGGAATCGGTCTTAAGATGGATAATGCCGTCGGCCACGAGGAACTTACGATAGCGCTCCATGAAATAGGTGGAGGTGAGACGCTTGCGGGGGTTTTTCATCTGGGGATCGCTGAAGGTAAGCCATATCTCGTGCACCTCATCGGGAGCGAAGAATCGCTCGATGATCTCGATGTTGGTGCGCAGGAAAGCCACATTCTTCAGTCCTTCGTTCAGGGCCTGCGTAGCACCTGTCCACATGCGGGCTCCCTTGATGTCCACACCGATGAAGTTCATATCGGGATATAGCTTGGCTAATTCCACGGTGTATTCGCCCTTACCACACCCGAGTTCGAGCACGATAGGGTTCTGGTTGTGGAAATACTGCTCATGCCAGTGTCCCTGCATCTCAAAAGGAACATGTTCCACTACCGAATAGGGGTACTGGAACACGTTCTCGTAAGTTTCCATGTCGGCGAATTTCGCCAGCTTGCCTTTTCCCATTTACGCTACGTTAACGTTGTCTTTAATGTCCTCGTAATAGTGAGCGAAAGTGGTCTCCATATATGGAGACAGGAGGAAGAAGCCGATACCGAGGGTCATGAGGCTGAGGATGATCCAGCCGATAAAACTGAGTCCCAGCCAGAAGAGCTTCATCTTGTGACCTTTGGTGATCTGCCAACTCTTCATCAGAGCGTCCATAGCACTGATCTGTGGATCGTCCTTCAAGATATAAGGTGCCATAAACAAGCCGATGCTAAGGATGATACCAGGAATGATGAACAGACAGAGGCCAATAACCAGAGCAATGCAGTAGAGGAACTCCATCAGGAAGGTACGGATAAAATCCTTGTAACCATCGAAGAGACTCTCATAACGGATGTCCTCCTTACGGATGAGCTTCAGGAAATAAACCGTGTAACCCCACTGGAGCGGCAGACAAAGCAAAGACCAGATGCCATTGAGGCCCATACCCGTGGGACTCTCACTGCCAAAAGGCAATGTGACAGCCGTGCTGATACCACCCGAAATCAGGGCTAGAATCAGCGTTGCAATGCACGCCGTGCCCCACTTACCCTCCAAAGAGGCAAGCGCACGATTCTTATAGGTTTGATTGATTCCCATAACTATTTACTATTCATTATTCACTATTCACTACTCAATCACAACCGTAGTCCAGCCGTGCTTGTCCTCAATCTCGCCATACTGAATACCGCGGAGGGTATCGAAGAGGCGCTTTGACTGAGGTCCGGGCTTATCGCCAAACGAGTAGCGCTTGCCAGTGTCAAGATCGTCGATGTAAGAAATCGGGCTGATAACGGCTGCGGTTCCGCAAGCACCAGCCTCCTCGAAGGTTTCGAGCTCCTCCTCAGGAATGGGGCGACGCTCCACCTTCATACCCAGATCCTCAGCCACCTGCATCAGCGACTTGTTGGTGATAGAGGGCAGGATAGAGGTTGACTCAGGCGTAACGTAGGTATTGTTCTTGATACCAAAGAAGTTAGCAGCACCACACTCATCGATGTACTTCTTCTCCTTGGCATCGAGATAGAACTCGCAAGCATAACCCTTCTCGTGAGCCAGGTTGTTGGCAAAGAGCGAAGCGGCATAGTTACCACCAACCTTATACTTACCAGTGCCGAGAGGAGCCGAACGGTCGTAGTCGCGAACAATCACATAAGGATTGCTTGAGAAACCACCCTTGAAGTAAGGACCTACGGGCGTTACGAAGATGAGGAAGCAATACTCCTTAGCGGGGTGAACACCTACCTGGGCACTCGTACCAATGAGCAACGGACGGATATAGAGTGTGGCTCCGCTCTCGTAAGTGGGGATCCACTCCTGATTCAGACGAACTACCTTCTTCACCATCTCTGTGAAAAGTTCGGTAGAAACCTCGGGCATCATAATACCACGGCATGTGCTCTGCAGACGCTTGGCATTCTCGTCAACACGGAATACGCGCACCTTGCCATCAGGGCAACGATAGGCCTTAAGACCCTCGAAAGCCTCCTGACCATAATGCAGACATGTAGCAGCCATGTGCAGGTTGAGATACTCATCGGAGCAAACTTCGATTTCGCCCCATTTGCCGTCGCGATAGTAGCAACGAACGTTGTAGTCGGTCTTCATGTAGCCAAATGAAAGGCTACCCCAATCTAAATTCTTCATATCGTTTCAATACTGTTAAAGTTTCAATTCTGCTTGCAAAAGTACACATTATATTGTAAATATGCAACAAAAAGCGGATAAAAGTGATGAAATGACAGTTTTTGGGACGAATGGATCAATCCTGAGCCAGGATTTTCTTGATTTCCTCGTCGGTTTTCGTCAGTTTATCCTTGCAGAGCTTAATGAGTTCCTGTGCACGTTTCAGCTGCTCTGACATCTGATCGATATCGAGTTCATCATTCTCCATCTTGCGGACGATGGATTGGAGTTCCGCATAAGCGGCTTCGTATTTCAGTTCTTTTTCCATTGTGAAATGAATTGGTTTCTATTTGTTCCCCTCCTGAGTAACTACAGAATGGATGGCTCCGTTGGCGAGGCGGGTTTCGATTTCATCGCCAGCCTTCAGAGCCGTGGCATCTTTCACGGCACGGCCATTGTGGAGCGTGATGCTATAGCCGCGCTTCAACAGCAGTTGGGGGTCGAGAGCCTTCAACTTCTCCTCCATTAGCTGCAAACGATGGTTCTCAGCCAGCAATCGGCGCTCCAAGAGCATAGGGATGCGTTGGCTCATCGTATCAATCTTAGCCTCCTGACGCGTCTTAACGATGGAGAAAAGGCGGGGGATAGCCTCGGAGACGATGGTGAGTTGAGAATGGAGCATGGAGAGTTTTTGCTGCGCGTAGCGGGTGATGAGCTCTTGTGAGCCATTGATGACATCGAGTACTTCCTTAAGATGCTCAATGAGGAATGCGGCAGCTGCCGTTGGAGTTTTCACTCGCGTATGTGATATCATGTCGAGGATACTCTCATCGCGCTCGTGGCCGATACCTGTAATAATAGGTAGGGGGAAGTTGGCTACATTCTCGGCTAATGCCAAGGTATCAAAGCCACTCATGTCGCTTGTAGCACCGCCGCCACGGATAATCACTACGCAATCGAATTTAGAGGTGAGAGGTGAGAAGCTAGAGGTGAGAGAATAGATTTTTTCTAAAGCAGCGATGATGCTTTGTTCTACCCCTTCTCCTTGCATGATGGCAGGGAAGAGCTGGGTTTGGAATTGGAATCCGTAGGGGTTATCACTGAGTTGGTTGCAGAAGTCGCCATAGCCGGCAGCCGTCTGACTCGAAATGACGGCGATTTGTTGGCAGAAAGGCGGTAAGGTGAGTTCCTTTTGAAGATCGAACACACCTTCGGCCTTGAGTTGGCGGATAATCTCCTGGCGCTTGCGGGCCATATCGCCCAAGGTATATTCTGGATTGATATCGGTAACAATCCAAGAGAATCCGTAAGCCTCATGGAACTGCGCATAAACCTTCAGGAGCACCTTCATGCCGGCATGGAGCTGTTGACCCGTGGTGCGCTCGAAATAGGGGTGGATGACTGCCCATTTGTTAGCCCAACACTTGGCGGGGGCTTTAGCCACAGGGGTGGCCGTTCGCTCATCCTTCTGAATCAGTTCCATATAGCAATGCCCCCTCAACTCGCGACATTCGGACAATTCGGCCTCTACCCAATATTCATCGGGCATCTCGCACTCGATGGTTTCGCGAACCATCTGATTGAGCTCTAACAATGAATGGAACTTTTCTTCACTCATAACTTCACTAACCACTAACCACTAACCGCTAACCCCTAATCACTAATGACTCACTCTTCCCACCATATAGGCTCGCCAGAAGTTGGGCATGCCATAGCCGTAGATATTATCGGGTTTTTCGTAGCCATTGCTAGTTTGGCGCACGAGGTTGATAATCTGCAAAGCCGTCTTCTCAGGGAAAGCCTGCCACAGACAAGCCACAAGGCCCGCTACCACGGGAGTTGAGAACGAGGTGCCCATATCTCTGGTGATAGAGCCTCGCCCTGAGATGAGCGCAGTGGGACTGCCCAAGGCCATAACATCGGGTTTGACACGTCCGTCTTGCGTAGGACCTACACCACTGAAAGGTGCATTCTTCTTCTCCAAATTGAGGGCGCCAACGGTGATGATGTCGTGCGCATCGGCTGGGAACACAATCTTCTTCCACGGTCCCATACCAGAATTACCTGCGGAATTAACGAGAACAATACCCTTCTGAGCCAGCATAGAAGCCGTATGCGAGATGAAAGAGGTGTTTCCATCGAGATCGCGCTGATGGTAGTAGTTGGGGTGATTGTCGTAGTCGTTATAGCCTAAGCTGCTGCTGATAATGTCGACGCCAACGGAGTCGGCAAACTCAGCCGCCATGGCCCAGTAATCCTCTTCTACGGGTTGCTCCGTTTGCTGGTCTTCGCAGCGCAATAGCCAATAATGGGCCTCTGGGGCACTGCCAATCAGCACCTCGGGTTCGTTGGCTGCCATAGCCGAGAGCACCTTTGTGCCATGATCGGTTTCCTGATAGAAATAAGGGCTGTTAGGATATACAAAATCCTTTACTCCCACAATGTCGGCATGTTGAAAAGCTGGAATGACGTCGCAATTCTGGAAACCACCATCGAGCACGGCAATGGTTATGCCTTGGCCTTGTAGGCCGATGTTGTGTAACCGTTGTCCACCCAGCATCTCAATCTGCTCCCTTCCATTACCATAGCGATTAGTTTTTACACTATCCCAAGGGTTGAAACCGTTGTGGGCACTGGTTTTGATGAAGCGGTTGATGCTATCGGGCGATGTCCACACCATCTCTGCTCTCTTGACACAATCGAGTTGGGAAAGACGGTTGAGAAGTGTGGTGTCGTTGGCTCGTACCAATACCGTATTGTTCCATCGCGATGTGCCGATAATGGTGCTTTGCATCGTGCCTCGTTTGTTGTTTCTGCCGGCTTCGTAGCATGTTTTCTCGAACTGCTTCAGGTATCGGCTACTGACGGGAAGATCAGTAGAATCGACAGGGAGCCCCTGGCGCTTGCGCCTTTCGATGGACTTATGGGTGAGCCATCGTGAGGGGTGCTCGATAGAATAGGGGGAGCCTTGCTTATCTTTCAGCGTATAGCGCCAGATATAGTATTTGCCCCCAGGATACTTAATCTTGGGACTTCTGATGGCGCTGGCTTCAGGGATGCATACCAGGGCAAAAATCAGAGAAATAAGAAACAAAAAACGACTTCTCAGACGCATAACGAGTGCAAAGGTACTAAAAGACGGGTAAATAAATGGTATGTTTGAATTGAAGTTTGCAAAGATTAACATTGCAAAGGCTCGAGGATTTGGCAGTCTCGTTTTTTTGTATTACCTTTGCACCGTTTTTTAATAAGGTATAAGAATGAAGGATAATAAACAGGCTGCACTTGAGTTGGGACAGAAGCCCGTGGGGCGACTGCTATGGCAGTATGCCTTGCCCGCCATTGTAGCCATGACGGCATCGAGCCTTTATAACATCATCGACCGTGCCATGATAGGTCAGATCGTGGGCCCTGAGGCCATTGCGGGTCTCGGCATCACTTTCCCCTTTATGAACTTGAGCGCGGCATTCGGAGCAGCGGTAGGCGTGGGCTCCTCAGCATGTATTAGTGTGAAACTTGGTCAGCAGGACTATAAAACGGCCGGACACATATTAGGTAATACGGTAACGCTGAACCTGATTATCGGTTTCCTATTTATGGTAATGAGTCTGATATTCCTGAACCCGATTCTCCGGTTCTTTGGTGCTTCTGAAGTAACGTTACCCTACGCTCGCGAGTTCATGATCGTGATATTGCTGGGCAATATGGTGACTCACATGTATTTCGGCTTGAATGCCGTGTTGCGAGCCGCTGGAAAACCAAAGCATGCCATGTACTCCGTACTCTTCACGGTGGCCATGAATATTCTGCTGGTCATCACCTTTGTATGGTGGTTCCGCTGGGGAATCCGTGGTGCGGCTCTGGCTACGGTCACTTCGCAATCGCTGGCGCTTTGCTGGCAATTGTATCTCTTCTCGAATAAGAACGAGATTCTGCACCTGAAGCGCGGCATATACAGATTGAAGAAGCAATTGGTAAGCAATATCATAGCCATTGGTATATCGCCCTTTTTGATGAACGTCACCTCGTGTGTCATCGTGATCTTCATGAATAATCAATTCGTGCACTATGGTGGCGATATGGCTGTGGGTGCTTATTCAATAGCCAACTCGGTGGTGATGATGTTCTTTATGTTTGTGATGGGCGTGTGTCAGGGCATGCAACCCATTGTGGGCTATAACTATGGTGCTGAGAAATACGACCGCATGCTGCGTTGTCTGTATCTGGCTATTGCTTGCGCCACAGCTATCCTGTTGGTAGGTTGGACTCTCTCTATGCTGTTCCCAAGGGAGATAGCCCGTATTTTTACTACCGACGAGACACTGATGAATATGGCTGCCCGTGGTATCAAACTCGATATGTTGGTGTTCTTCGTGGTTGGTTCGCAGGCCACCATCACCCACTTCTTCCAGAGTATTGGTAAGGTGAAAGTCTCAATATTCCTCTCGCTATCGCGCCAGTTGTTCCTACTGTTGCCGATGGCATTCGTATTCCCGCTCTTCTGGGATCTCGATGGCGTGTGGTACTCGATGCCAGCCAGTGACTTTGGCTCGTTTGCCATGACGATACCGATGCTCATGTGGTATATGAAAAAATTCAAGGCTTATGGACAAGATAATCATTAATGTAGGTAGGCAACTGGGTAGTGGCGGCCATGACATCGGTCGTATGCTGGCCCTCGATTTCGGTGCTAAATACTATGACCGTGAACTCCTGAATCTGGCTGCCAAGGAAAGCGGATTCTCAGAGAAGATCTTTGAGCAGAACGACGAGAAGAAGGGATTCTTCCGCGGACTGTTTAATGTACAATCACCTCTGATGGGTGGAGGCAGTATCTATAAGTCAAGTTTTTCGCAGGAAAATCTGTTCCAGTTTCAGAGCGATGCCATCAAGAAAGCTGCTGAGGAAGGTTCATGTGTATTCGTAGGGCGTTGTGCCGATTATATCCTTCGAGACTTTAAGAATGTGGTCAACGTGTTTATCACCGCCTCGATGGATTTCCGTATCGATCAGGTGATGGCAAGGCGGAATATCTCACAAGACGAGGCTCGCCGTATCATTGAACAGGGAGAGAGCCGTAGGGCAGAGTATTATAACTATTACACTGGTAAGAAGTGGGGCGCTGCCGAGAGCTATGACTTCTGTATCGATTCGAGCATACTCGGATTGGTGGAAACAGAAAAACTGATTGCTGCGTTTATCCGTAAGCGCTTTGAGAAATGAAGAGAATAGGTATATTGAGCGATACGCACAGCTATTGGGACGATAAGTACTTGCACTACTTTGAACCCTGCGACGAGATATGGCATGCAGGCGATATTGGCAGTGTGGAGGTGGCTGAGAAGCTGGCTGCCTTTCGTCCGTTTAGAGCCGTGTGTGGCAACTGTGACGGGGGTGACTTGCGATTGATGTATCGCGAGTTGAACCGTTTTAAGTGCGAGGATGTTGACGTGTTGATTAAGCACATCGGCGGTTATCCTGGCAACTACGATGCCAGCGTCCGCTCAACACTCTTTGCTAATCCGCCACAGTTATTCGTGGCAGGACATTCGCATATCCTGAAGGTGAAATATGATAAAACCTTAGGACTGCTTCATATCAACCCTGGTGCTGCTGGCATGCAAGGCTGGCACAAAGACAGGACACTGATACGACTGACCATCGACGGGAAGGAATTCAAGGATTTGGAAGTCATTACATTAGGAGATAATCAGTGATGGAGCAGATTTGGACGTTTATAACCACACTGGCGAAGGGTGTAAAACAAGGCGTGAACCAGTATATCACCAACGATCTGGAGAACTATGTGCCTTTCTTTATCTTCGCAGCTGTGGTGCTGGTAGGCTCCCAATTATGGAAATTGATTCAAAAGTTTAAAAACAAATAGAAATGAAAAGAACAATCGTTATTACTGGTGGCGCTGGCTTTATCGGAAGCCATGTAGTTCGCCTGTTTGTGAACAAGTACCCTGAGTATCACATTATTAACCTCGACAAACTGACGTATGCCGGAAACCTGGCAAACCTGAAGGACATCGAGAACAAACCCAACTATGAGTTTGTAAAGATGGATATCTGCGACTTCGATGCTTTCTACAAGCTGATGCAGGACAAGAAGGTGGATGGCATCATCCACCTCGCAGCTGAGAGCCATGTGGACCGTTCGATTAAGGATCCCTTTACATTCGCCAAGACTAACGTGATGGGAACATTGTCTCTGCTTCAGGCAGCTAAGCTCTATTGGGAGAGTCTGCCTGAGAAGTATGAGGGCAAGAGATTCTATCATATCTCTACCGATGAGGTGTATGGCGCCCTTGAACTGACTCACCCCGAGGGTATCGAGCCTCCATTTACAACGACGGCATCGAGCTCAGAGCATCATCTTGCTTATGGCGATAAGTTCTTCTTGGAAACTACGAAGTATAATCCTCACTCACCATATTCAGCTGCTAAGGCTTCATCGGATCACTTCGTGCGCGCTTATCACGATACTTATGGTATGCCGGTGGTAGTGACCAACTGCTCGAATAACTATGGCCCTTATCAGTTCCCCGAGAAGTTGATTCCGCTGTTCATCAATAACATCCGTCATCGTAAGCCTCTGCCTGTTTATGGTAAGGGAGAGAATGTACGCGACTGGCTCTATGTAGAGGATCACGCCCGTGCCATCGACGTCATCTTTCATGAGGGTAAGATTGCCGATACCTATAATATCGGTGGATTCAATGAGTGGAAGAACATCGATATCATCAAGGTGGTGATTAAGACCGTGGATCGTCTGCTGGGTAGAAAGGAAGGCGAGGATATGAACTTGATTACCTTCGTAACCGATCGTGCAGGACACGATTTGCGTTATGCCATCGATAGTACCAAACTTCAGAAGGAACTTGGTTGGGAGCCTTCACTCCAGTTCGAAGAGGGTATCGAGAAGACCGTACGTTGGTATCTCGATAATCAGGAGTGGCTCGACAATGTAACCAGCGGCGATTATCAGAAGTATTACGATAACATGTATGCCAACAGATAATCTTTCGCGCGAGTTGCACTCCTATCTGGTGTACGTGGGAATGAATCCTACAAGCATCAATCCTCAGATGGAACACTATCTGGAGCATCTGCTTTACCTGTTACCCCCAGAGGAAGAGGAAGCAGTGACTCATTATTACGGTCTCTTCGGTTGTGAGCGCAGGTCGCTGCAGGAAATAGCCAAGGGATTGGAAATGAGTCAGGAAGATGCCATGGCACGTATAGATCAGTGCATTCGTAAGTTGGCCGTTACCCCAGAGTGGCAAATGTTGAAACAAACCATAAAGAAATGAAGAAGATATTACTTTTAGGCTCAGGTGAACTTGGTAAGGAGTTCGTGATAGCCGCAATGCGTGCTGGTCAGTACGTGATTGCTTGTGATCGTTATGATAATGCGCCAGCCATGCAGGTGGCCGATGAGCGCGAAGTATTCTCAATGCTCGATGGTGATGCCCTCGAGGCTGTGGTCAACAAGCACAAGCCCGACATCATTGTGCCTGAGATTGAAGCCATCCGTACGGAGCGACTCTTTAAGTTTGAGGAGCAGGGTATCCAGGTAGTTCCTTCCGCCCGTGCCGTGAACTTTACGATGAACCGTCGCGCCATCCGTGATCTGGCTGCCAAGGAACTGGGATTGCGTACGGCAAAGTATTTCTATGCCAAGACCTTCGAGGAGTTCAAGGCTGCTGCTGATGAGATCGGTTTCCCTTGTGTGGTGAAGCCACTGATGTCTTCAAGTGGTCATGGCCAGAGCTATGTTCACAACGATGGTGAGTTGGAGCAGGCTTTCAAGGAGGCTATGGAAGGTTCGCGTGGTGATGTGAAGGAGGTAATTATCGAGGAATTTATCGACTTTGACTCTGAGTTCACTCTGCTCACCGTTACTCAGAAGAATGGTTGGCCTACGATTTTCTGTCCGCCAATCGGTCATGTGCAGAAAGCCGGCGACTATCGTGAGTCATGGCAGCCATACAAGATATCAGACGAGGCTCTGAAACAGGCTCAGTTGATGGCCGATAAGGTAACCAAGGCACTGACAGGTGCTGGTATCTGGGGCGTGGAATTTTTCCTGACTAAGCAGGGTGAGGTTATCTTCTCAGAGCTCTCGCCACGTCCACATGATACAGGAATGGTAACACTCGGACATACCACTAACCTGAGTGAGTTTGAGCTCCACTTCCGTGCTGTCATGGGATTGCCTATTCCTGCTATCCATCTGGAGCATGCAGGTGCATCGGCTGTTATCCTCTCACCTAAAGAGGCTTCAACTCCCGTTGATCGTTCATTGCTCGACTACAATTTCGATGAGGCTCTGAAAGAGGATCGCACTCGTATCCGTATCTTCGGTAAGCCCGAGGCCCACAAGGGTCGTCGCATGGGTGTAGTACTTTGCTACGGTGAGGTTGGCGATGATACAACTGCCCTCCGTGATAAAGCCAAGCGTCTGGCTAAGACCGTTTTGGGTACTGATCCCTATACAAAGTTTGAACATTAAGCGTGTTGTTTGAGAATGAACCGCTTGGATATTAAGATCGTCGATCTTCCCAAGATAACTGATCCGCGTGGCAATCTGACGTTTGCTGAGGCTCAAGCCATGGTTCCCTTCGACATTAAACGGGCCTATTGGGTTTACGATGTGCCTGGAGGAGAGAGTCGTGGTGGTCATGCCCATAAGCGCCTGCGTCAGTTTGTCATCGCTCTGAGCGGTTCATTCCATGTGACACTTGATAATGGCTACGAGCGTAAAACAGTGTTGCTGAATCATCCTTGGCAAGGGTTGCTGATAGATACCAATATCTGGCGAACACTCGATGATTTCTCATCTGGTGGCGTGTGCTTGGTTCTGGCATCCGAGCATTATGACGAGGATGATTACATCTACGATTACGATGAGTTTCTGAGATACGTCGGATGTTCGAAATAAGACGATATACATCGGAGTTGGCTGATGAATGGAATCAGTTCATAGCCAAATCGAAGAATGGCACTTTCCTCTTCGATCGTCGCTATATGGATTATCATGCCGATCGATTTAACGATCACTCATTACTCTTTTATTTTGCTAATCGTCTGTTGGCTGTTTTGCCGGCGCATGCATCGGGTGATACGCTTTATTCGCATAATGGATTGACTTATGGTGGGTTGGTGATGAGTTCTCGACTGACGGTTGTTCAGACTATGAACTTGTTCCGAGAGCTAAATGAGCAACTTCGCCAAGAAGGCTTTCGTCATGTCAGTTATAAATGCATCCCTTGGATTTACCATCGTCTATCGTCTGACGAAGATATCTATGCGCTGTTTCATGAATGCCATGCCCGTATTGTGGCAAGGGATTTTGCTACGAATGTATTCCTGGCAGGCGAGATGCGGTGGGAGCGCGTAAGACGCCGTGGTGTAGTTCGTGCACAAGAAGCAGGAGTGTCCATAGAACGCTCTGATAACTATGCTGCCTTCTGGGATGTCCTTACTAAGAATCTTCATACCAAGTATGGTGTGATGCCAGTGCATATGCTTCAGGAAATAGAACTATTGCATAGCCGATTCCCTCAAAATATCCAACTATACCAGGCCGTTAAGGATGGTGAGGTGTTGGGTGGAGTCGTGCTCTATGTCTCTCATCAGGTGGTTCATGCCCAATATAGTTCTGCCACTTCAGATGGGAAAAAACTCGGCGTCATTGATTTCCTTTACAACCGTATCTTTAACGACTATGGGAACTATCCTTATTTCGACTTTGGACGTTCCACGGAACATCCCGATGGTAGCGGACTGAATGAGAAACTGGTATTCCAGAAGGAAGGTTTTGGTGGACGAGGATTGTGTTACGACATTTATGAGTACGACTTATGATAGCCTATCTGCCATTGCTTAAGATTAATAACCTGCACGATGAAGAACTCCGTGCAGCTGTTAATCGTGTGCTGGATAGCGGTTGGTATCTGAAAGGTGATGCTACTCGCCAGTTCGAGGCGCATTATGCTGAGTATATAGGTACTCGTTACTGTGTTGGCTGTGGTAATGGACTTGATGCACTGAAACTGATTCTGCAAGCTTATATTGAGATGGGCGTGATGCAGGAAGGCGATGAAGTCATCGTGCCAGCCAATACCTATATCGCCTCGATACTTGCCATTACGGCGTGTGGACTGAAGCCTGTTTTAGTAGAACCCTCACTGGAAACGCTCCAGATCGACGATTCTTTGATCGAGGCAGCCATCACCTCGAAGACCAAGGCCCTGATGATTGTCCACCTCTACGGCCGTTGCGCCTATACCGATAGGATAGGGGAGATATGCCGCCAATATGGCTTGAAACTCATCGAAGACAATGCCCAAGCCCACGGCTGTACATATATCTCACCTCTTACCATTCCCGAGCAAAGCTCGCCTACCCGTAGCCTTTCTCACCCCTCACCTCTAAAAACAGGCTCCCTTGGCGATGCCGCAGGCCACAGCTTTTACCCCGGCAAGAACCTTGGTGCGCTTGGCGATGCTGGTGCCGTAACCACCAACGATGAGACCTTGGCTCAAGTGATTGCCTCGCTGGGCAACTATGGCTCGTCCAAGAAATACGTGCACGACTATAAAGGCTGTAACTCTCGCATCGACGAAATCCAAGCCGCCATGCTCGACGTAAAACTGAAGCACTTGGACGAGGATAACCGTCGCCGCATGGAGATTGCCGCCCTATATATTAATAAGGTGAAGAATCCGTTGATCCATATACCTCAGTCGGATAGGGATTGTGTCTGGCATATCTTCCCCATCTTCTCTGAACATCGCAACCAACTGCAGCAATATCTCGCTGACAACGGCATAGAAACGCAAATCCATTACCCTATTCCGCCTCACAAGCAGAAGTGCTATGACCATTGGAATCATCTTTTATTACCCATCACAGAACAAATCCATAACGAGGAGCTAAGCATCCCTTGTCATCAGGCTTTGACAGACGAAGAGGTCGCCGCCATCATTCAGACCATAAATTTTTTCTCATAAGTGTAATGTCACACAAAAACATGCGTCTAACTAAGTAGAGACAAGTAAACAGAACATTAACAATTTAAAAACATTACGATTATGGATTGGATTACAGCTCCCCTGGTATGTGCCATCATTTTTGGCTGCATCTACAAAGTTGTTGAGTTATTTGCCCGCAAGCGCGAACGACTGATGCTGATCAACAAAATCACTGAGATCTCTAACACCGACTTCAAGGGTATCAACCTTTACAACAGCGGCAACAAGTTCACGGCCCTTCGCATTGGATGGCTGATGCTGGGTGTGGGTTGCGGATTTTTGTTTGGATTTCTCATCAACATGATGGCTACTTACGGACAATATGCCAGCAATTTTGACGACGTTTGGCGTTATCACAGCGTAGTTGGAGGCATTGTCTATGTGGCCTGTATCTGCATTTGTGGCGGCATCGGCCTGCTGTTGTCCTACAAGGCTGAAAGAAAAGCAGAACATCCTGAAGAGAAGAAAGCCGACGAATTCCAGGTCTAACCGATGCAGACGGACGAAAAAGAACTAATAGCCCGAATCCTCAACGGTCATGCCGAGGACTTCGGCTATTTCTTAGAGCGTTATAGCCAGGAAGCCTTTGCCATTGTGGTACGCCTCGTACCACAGCAGGAAGACGCAGAGGAACTGGTTCAAGACGCTTTCGTTCGTGCTTTTAATCGGTTGGAGACGTTTGCTGGCCATGCTTCTTTTTCTACATGGATCTGCAGGATTGCCTACACAACCACGATATCGTGGTTGAGAAAACGGCGCATCAAATACCTCAGTATGGAGGACCTGCCAAAACTGACGGACATAGAAGTTGATGAAACCCTCGACGATGAATCCCGTATCGAGGAACTACGCCGGGCTATAACACTGCTAAAGCCCGATGAGCAGACTCTTATTACGCTTTATTATTACGACAATCGCCCGCTCAGCGACATTGCCTATATCCTCGATGTTGAGCCAAACACATTGGCAACCCGTCTACATCGTATTCGACGCAAACTTTATTTACTCATGAAACATGGAACAAACAGCTAAAGATCGTGCATTGATGAAAGCCCTTGCTCCCGAGGAACCAAGGAAACTGCCATCCAACTTCCCATATCTCACCATGCGTCGTATCAAGGAAGAACAACGTTTGGAGGAGCGTCGTCTGCATGTCATAGCCATTGTTACAACAATAGCCGTATCTCTTGCTGGTATTGTTGCAATTCTATTCTTTATTGGCGATGCACTTTGGCATTCTTTGGTAAGCGTCTGTAGCCAGTCAGAAGCGTTTGCCCTTGTTTTGCCTACACTTTTTTGCCTGCTATTCTTTGCTTTGGCGAACCACTGGCTATTCCGCCGTATGCATGGAGAGAACAGCTCTCAGTGAGCCGCCGCCACCAAGCGATGACACCTGCCGAGGTTGATACCATCATAGAATGACTGAATTCTTTTTAAACGAAGTGATAGTTGCTTTCTTTTACAAAACGACTCGTGAGAATCGCATTTTAGAGCCTAAACCAATTTAAGGCCGTGATTTCGCGAGTTATAAGGCTTTTTGTAAGTGGTTGGATACGTGATAGTTACAATATTTGTGTTGTGATTCTTTGCTAAATAGACCCTCAAAACACCCATAAAAGACTATCTTTTGGCCTCTAAAACCGTATCTTTTGCTTTCCAAAAGCATATCTTTGGTCGGAGTAAACCTATACTTTACTCCGAGGAAAGTCTCACTTTCCCTATGGGAACCCCCAAATGAGTCGTAATGTAAGCCTAAATTCGCTAAAAATGCCTCTCTGTTTTTTCTAGAATGAGAAATCAGAGAGGCACTTTTTTAGGCATAGATTCTTTACATTGTGCCTTACTCCGGCAGAAGCAGAATAGTGGCGCTGCGGGCGGCTTGGGCGCCCATCACTAATACCTGGGCTATATCCGCTGTTTTTGAGGGACCGCTGATAAATGTGCCGTAGCCATCGTACTCCTTATCGAACTCAATGCGTTTGTAAGCCTCGTGCATGTTGTTCACAATCTGCGACTTGGGCAACAGGATAATCAGATTCTCTGAGATGAAGCAGATGGCTTTTTCCTTCATCGTCTGCGGAATCCATACGCAGGCATTTTCGGCCACGCCAAACTTACCACGGATAATACCAACATCGGTGCCATTCAGGTCGCGAGCCCGGCCTACAGTATCTGGATTTCTTGTGGCAATCGTGATCTCTGGCAGATTAGATGCAATTTCCTTGGCATCAGGAAACAGCTCACGAATCAATACATTGATGTCGCGCCCTGGATCTACTTCTATGGCTTGACCGCCCACCATTTCTGTCATCTTGACGAATTGTACCAATGGTTCAGGGTAGGTGATGGCCTTGATGTCACTCAAATCGGGCATGTCAAACTTCTCCCTGACATTCGCCCTGTATTTCTTTAGAATATCATCTTTGTTACTCATAACACTTTCACTTTTTTACCTTAATACTTTTACTTCACCTTACCTTTCTTCCACATTGAATGGAAGGTTTCCTTGGGGAATTCCATCATCTTGTGGCCTTCAGCCCATGGGTTCAGTCCACAATTGATGATTGGTGATGGGATGATATTTGCCCAATGAGCTAATGCTGTGCCTAAGTTGTAGATTCCCTCGCTGCCATAGACCATACTCATACCCTTACACATCAGCTTCTTCTCAGGATTGGCTGTTCCAAACTCGTCGAGCTGCTGGCGCCACATATAAATCTGATCGCCTAAGTTTACCTTGGCAGGACAGAGTGTCTGACAAGAGTTGCACAGTGTACAAGCACTTACATTGCCCGAATGCTTCTGGGGATCGCGAAGCATACCAAGATTGATACCGATGGGGCCAGGGATAAAGTAACTATATGAATATCCGCCACTACGACGATATACAGGACAAGTGTTCATGCACGATCCACAACGGATGCACTTCAAGGCCTCCCAATGATCAGGATTGCCTATCCACTCGCTACGTCCATTGTCCACCAGCACAATGTGCATAGGATTGGCAGTGGGGCGAGCTTTGCGGAAATGACTCGTGAAAGTCGTTGTCGGCTGTCCGGTTCCTGCGCGACAAAGCATACGCTGGAAAACGGCTAAGCAGTCGTAATTAGGAATAACCTTCTCCAGTCCGATGGCTGCAATGTGAAGTTTCGGACATGAGGTGGACATATCGGCATTACCCTCGTTGGTACATACCACAATATCGCCCGTTTCGGCAATGCCAAAGTTGGCGCCTGTCATACCGGCATCAGCTGTCAGGAACTCGTTGCGGAGACTTAGACGAGCAACGTATGTCAGATAAGTAGGATCGTGATTGCCTTTCTCACTGCCCAGTTTTTCTTCAAAAAGTTCGCCCACGTCGTCGTGATTCAGGTGGATAGCAGGCATCACAATGTGACTCGGAGCCTGACCTTTCAACTGAATGATACGCTCACCCAAGTCTGTTTCAACTACTTCAATACCATGCTGTTCCAGATATGGGTTCATACCACACTCCTCAGTCAGCATCGATTTGGACTTGACGAGTTTCTTCACATTATGATTCTTCAGAATGCCGTACACAATCTCGTTAAATTCGTGGGCATCCTTGGCCCAATGAACTATACAGCCGTTTTCTTCGGCTTTGGTGGCAAACTGATCCAGATATTCATCGAGGTGGGTAATTGTATGGCGCTTGATAGCACTGGCTTTCTCACGTAGTTGCTCCCACTCATCAAGTCCGTATGCCATATTGTCACGTTTCGTGCGTACTGCCCAGAAAGTGGCATCATGCCATTTGGCATATGTCTGGTTCTTCAAGAACTCTTTCGCTGCATTACTATGTGCTGTACTCATAACTCTAAATTCTTAATTCTAACTTGTAAATCCTTAAAGCCCAGCGGCCAAAATTTCTACCACATGCTTAAACTCTACATTCAAGCCTTGTTTCTTAGCAACACCAGCCATGTGCATCAAGCAGGAACAGTCTGGACCAGTAATGAATCTCGCGCCAGTCTTCATGTGGCGTTGTACCTTGTCTATGCCCATCTGCTCGCTGATGGCTGTTTCTTCAATTGAGAACATACCGCCAAATCCGCAGCATTCGTCAGGTCGCTCTGGCTCCAATACCTGTATACCCTCCACAAGATTAAGCAAATCCTTGATTTTGTTGAACTTAGGAATGTTTTCCTCGCTAGGTGAACTTAGTCCTAACTCTCTTACACCATGACACGAATTGTGCAGGCTTACCTTATGAGGAAAAGTGCCAAGTGGGTGATTAACCTTGATAACATCGTGCAGGAATTCCACTACGTCCATCGCCTTCTTCGCTGTCTCGCATTCTGTCTTGCCTTTCAAAAGTCTGGGATAATTGAGCTTGATAAATGCTGTACAACTTACTGATGGAGCTACTACGTAATCGAAGCCTTTGAATTTCTCTTCAAATTTCTCTGCAAGAGGAATGGCTTGCCCCTCAAATCCGGCATTGGCCATCGGCTGTCCGCAGCATGTCTGGTTCAATGGGTACTCTACATCTAGCCCTAAATGCTTCAATAGTTTATAAGTGGCAACACCTACTTGAGGATACACCACATCGACATAACAGGGGATAAATAGTCCGATCTTCATATTGTCAGTGTATTATTTGTAGTTCGTTATTCGGCACAAATATAGTGAAAAAGATTCAAAAATACTAATTATTAGGTATTTTATGTTTCAGTTTTATGTTTTATTAAAAGTAATTGCTTACCTTTGTGGCATCATTTTTGCATGATATGTAATTGTATAACGAAATAAATTGTGAGTATGAATTATAATGAATTGAATTTCGACGCCATGACTCGTGAGCGGGAGCTCTCGATGTCGGCAGCCTTTCCTGTTCTGATGAGGAAAGTTTATGTGTGGATGACTTTGGCTTTAGTGCTAACAGGTGTCACTGCTTATGGTGTAGCAACAAGTCCTGGTATTATGACTGCTCTGTTTTCTAACCAAATTCTTTTCTGGGGATTGGTTATTGCAGAGTTCGCTCTGGTAATTGGTATTACCGCCGCCATCAACAAACTGTCGCTAACCACGGCTACGCTGATGTTCGTGCTTTATTCTGTTATCAATGGTGCCGTACTCTCGTCAATCTTCCTCATCTATACGATGTCGAGTATTGCGAGTGTGTTCTTTATCACTGCCGGAACGTTTGCAGTAATGGCTTTGATCGGTTACACTACGAAGACTGATCTTACCTCTATGGGCAAGATCCTCTTTATGGCTTTAATCGGTATTATTATTGCCACTATTGTGAATATCTTCCTTAAGAGCTCAGGCTTGGAGATGATCGTTAGCTATCTTGGCGTACTTATCTTCGTTGGTTTGACGGCATATGATTCTCAGAAAATCAAGAATATGTTGCAGATGGCTCCTGATGCAAGTGAAGGCGCTCAGAAGTTAGCTTTACTGGGTGCGCTTACACTCTATCTCGACTTTATTAACCTCTTCATTTATTTACTTCGTATCTTTGGCCGTCGCGAATAAATCTCGCGTACATTATATATAATATATAAAGAAAACTCAAATTTGTAATGATTCCCGAAAACTTTCATGTTTTTGGGAATTTTTTTGCTTTAAAATTTGGATGGTATTGATAATTGTTGTACCTTTGCACTCGCTTTCG
>CADBVZ010000013.1 GCA_902798285.1 uncultured Prevotella sp.
GATTAAAAGGAATGAGCCCGGTACAATACCGAGCTCACTACCATAAAGAGATTAACAATTAACATTTAATTAAATGTCCAACTTTTCGGGTGCATGTCACACTGAGGACTCCGTGAAACCTAAAACTATTTTATAATTTAAAACGTAGATAATAGGAATTGCGCATCACTGCGTGATATTTTAATGTGTATGCAAAGGTACTGCTTTTATTTGGATTGCGCAAGATTTACGTGTAAGTTTAACAATATTTTTAGAAAAGCAAAAATTATCTTGCAAAGGGTTTGGTAGAGTCAGGGATTATTTGTAATTTTGTAGGCGAAAAGCAATCCGTTAGCCATTGATGTAGTATAAACCCCAGCCAGAAATGGCTGTAAATAATTGATAATGAATGGCTAATAAAATAGAAAATAAGAATAAGGAGGAAATAAATGAATTGGAAGTCACAAACCGTGACCTCCAAAAAATAAATATTGAGAGTCTTATCCGTACCATCCGTGGGCAAAAAGTTATGGTTGATTTCGACCTTGCGATGCTCTATGGAGTCCTAAACAAACGCCTTAACGAACAGGTGAAACGTAACATAGAGCGTTTCCCTGATGACTTTATGTTTCAACTTACTAAAGAGGAGTGGAATATTTTGCGGTCGCAAATTGCGACCACAAAAAACCTATCGAAGATTAGGACACTTCCATATGCATTCACACGAAACGGCATAGGAATGCTGAGTAGTGTGTTGGGCTCTGAAACGGCTGTTGCCATGAATATTCGTATCATGCGTGCGTTTACTGCCAGCCAACAGATAATGGAAAGCAATGCGATATTGTTTAAGCGTGTGTTTCATCTTGAGCAGCATCAACAGGAAACCGATGAGAAAATTAATCTCCTAATGACTAAGATGGACGATCAATCTTCAAAGTTGCTGCCGGAACAGATATTCGCCATGGGATGCGTGTGGGATGCATGGGCTTATGTTTCTGATTTGGTAAGGAGTGCCAAACAGCGAATTGTGCTGATAGACAACTTCGTAGATGATCGCGTACTATCGCTGTTCGATAAACGGGGTGAGGGCGTAGAGGCGACGATCCATACTCGGTATAGTGAGACATTCCTGACTGACCTGAAGAAACATAATGACCAATATCGCGAGATCAAGTTCATTCAGTTGCCTCATAAGAATCACGACCGCTTTCTGATTATCGACGATGATGTGTATCTGCTTGGTGCCAGCGTTAAAGATATGGGTGTTGGCATTTGTGCAGTCACAAAGATGCATACATCGCCAGAAACGATATTAGGATTGCTATAATAATACCACATTGGGCCCGCTTCCCAGCGAGCTCAATGCGATAACAAACCAAAATAACAAATGAACTAACTAATTAACTAAAACCAAACACAAATATGAAACTGGTGCAAAGTTACGCCGATTTCTACCTCCATCCAAATAATCCCCATCATTTCTCTCCACTTCCTTGCGACTCCCACATCCTTTTGCGACAAACCCTAAGATCATCCTCAATTCCTGTCGCAAAACTCACTTTTTAGGCGAATAATTTGGAATTCTAAAAGTGTTTTCTTATCTTTGCAATCAGAAATATAACTTAAAACAATCTTGAAATGAAAACAATTAGATTTATTGGAATAGTACTTCTTGTAGTACTTGTGAGTATTGGCTTCTCTGCTTGTAGTAGCAGTAGTAGTGATGATGTTGATAATGGCGTTGATCCTTCCGCATCAATCGTTGGTGTTTGGTACGTTAAATCTATTATCAGTTACGAATGGGATGCTGCTTCACAGAAATTTGATATGTCAAAAGCTTCTAGTACCAAAAACTACAATGATTATGAGACTAAATATACTCATACATTCACAGAAATATCAAATGGTTATCAAGATAAATACACTGATGGATATGATGATTGGTACGGAATAAATGAATTAGTTCACCAAAGCGGGAATACTTATCAGCTTTACGATGTTCATAAGTCCAACAATAAAAAGGACATAGTTGGTAAGGCATACATTAAGTCGGTAGATAAAAATAGAATGGTTATAGAATATGAATGGACGGAAAACGAATATAATATAGTAACCTTCATGAGATAATAATGTTTAAGTCAGTACGAAAGGCGGTGCCGCGATGGCCATCCAGGAAAACGGCACCAGCGATTTTGATTATTTCGCTATGCTAAGAGGATGGACCCTCAGCCGCGATGGTATCGCGGAGAACTAAAAGGGACCCCCGCCGCTGCGAAGCGCCGGGGCTTGTTTGTTTATATAATAGTTACTCACACTCGAGAAAACTCAAATAAAATTTGGTTTTCTCCTCGTTTAATCGTATCTTTGCGCCCAGTAAATCAGTCAAAAACCGGAAGAATTATGGAAAAGATGAAGAGAATAATAGTAGTGGCCGTGATGGCAGTGATGAGTTGCATGACGGCTGCGGCGCAGGAGAGTGTGTATGATGGTAGCACCAGTCTGGTGGACATTAGTAACCAATGGGAGGGCGAAACGCTGAGGGGCGCGGCCGACGGAACACTCATTGGCATGCTGGACTGCTTTAACAAAAGATGGCCCACATGGATGGTGACGCATGCTCTGAAGACGATGAGGAAGGGACTGAAGGTGGAGCGTTATGGCGAGAGGCTGCCTAGCGTATTCTATGATCCTAAGAACGGCTGGGTGGACGTGTCGTCGAACGCGATGAACAAGGAGTTTATGCACGTGTGCTACTGGAGGCGTACGAACGGGCACAGGCTGCTGGCGATCTATCTCGGTAAGCCCGTGGATCCCTGCCTACATTTCGTGTGCTTCTACGACTACGATCCGCAGAAGCATATCCTGACGCCGGAGACTCATATCATTGACGGATTCAAGACAACGAAGGACAGGAAGTTCTATTATAATCTGCCAGAGGAGGGTAAGGAGATGACGATCTCGGAATCAAGTGAGCGAGGACATTTTGTTCACACCTTCGGATGGGACGGGATGAAGCCGGTGTACCAGAAGACGGAGGAAATCGTGGATTTCGCCGACGGCGAACACTGCGACGAAGATGAATAAAAAAAACCTCCCCAACCGGGGAGGCTTTTTTATTTTTAATAGAATATCATCGAGAGTGCGTAGGCCACGAGGGTGGAGACGAATACGCTGATAAGGCCTGGCATCATGAACGAGTGGTTCAAGAGGTACTTACCAATCACCGTGGTGCCCGAGCGGTCGAAGTTGACGGTAGCAATATCGCTGGGGTAGTTGGGGATGAAGAAGTAACCATAAACGGCAGGCAGCACACCCAACAGCACTGGTCCAGGGATGCCCAGCTTATAAGCCAGCGGCAGCATGGATACCACCACAGCGCCCTGAGAGTTGATGAGCACTGACACCAGGAAGAACACAATAGCGATACTCCAAGGATAAGCCTTCACGATATCCTCGAGCATGACCTGAATCTCGGCCATGTAGTTAGAGAAATAGGTGTCGGCCATCCAGGCGATACCATAGATAGCTACAACGGCCACCATACCTGACTGCCATACTGGACCAGCCACAGCCTTCTTAGGAGTAGCCTTACAGAAGATAATCATGAGGGCGGCAGCTGAGATCATGACAATCTGGATGACGAGGTTCATCTTGAGGCCAGCCGTTCCCTTCTCAGTGAATCCTTCGGCCACAACACCGGCCTTAGCCAGAGCGGCAGCAGTGATCTTAGTGCCATCGGCCATCACAAAGTCTTCGGCTCCCTTAATGGCCTTGATAGTGGGATAAGATGGCAGAATCTCGGGCAGAGCAGCGAGGACAACGATGACGGCAAGGGCGCCGAGGAAGATAAATACGGCATTCTTGGCCGACTGCGGGATCTGCTTGTCGAGCGTGGTGGCAGAAGAACCGTAGATGTATTCGCGCTGAACGGGATCGGCAATCTTCTTCTGGAACTCAGGATCCTTGTCGAGGTCGAGACCACGATGGTAAGAAGCAGCGGCTGCACACATCAATCCGCAAACGCAAGCGGGGATGGAAACCATCAGCACGCGAGGAATGGTGATGTCGAAGTGGTTGGCGTTAGAAATGGTAACGAAGGCCACAACGGCGGCAGCGATGGGCGAACAGGTGATACCTACCTGAGAGGCGATGGAAGCCACACCACAGGGGCGCTCAGGACGGATGCCCTTCTTCAGCGCAATGTCGCAGATAATAGGCATGAGGGTGTAAACTACGTGACCCGTACCTACCAGCACCGTCAGGAAGAAAGTGGTGAGCGGGGCAAAGAAAGTGATGTGGTCAGGATGCTTACGCAGCATCTTCTCGGCTATCTGGATCAACCAGTCCATACCGCCGGAGGCCTGCATTATGCCGGCGCAGGTTACGGCGGCGATGATGATGTAAATCACATCGGTAGGAGGTGTGCCTGGCTTGAGTCCGAATCCGAACACAAGAATGGCAAGACCGATACCGGAAATGGCTCCCAAGGCAAGACTGCCATAACGCGAGCCTACCCACAGCGCTCCAAGAACGATGATGAGCTGCAGAATCATTGAAAATGTAATCATAAGCTTAAGTTTTTAAGTTATTTAGTGAATTATCTGCTGCAAAAATATATAAATTATTTGAAATAAAGCACTTTTTGGGCAGAAATATTAAAAAAAACTATTTCCTTATTGTTAAGTCGATTATTTTTAGTACCTTTGCACCCCAAATAAATAAAGGTAAAAAAGTAAAAAGGTAAAAAAGAGAGATATGGCTAAGAAATTTGCCGAGCATAGTGGGTTGAATCTGACCCAGACGAACAACGACATCCTGGAGATGTGGAGAGAGAAGAATGTGTTCTGGCGCTCTGTGGAAGAGCGTGAGGGCTGTCCGCAGTTTGTATTCTTTGAGGGTCCTCCCTCGGCCAACGGACATCCTGGCATTCACCACGTGCTGGCTCGTACCATTAAGGATACCTTCAACCGCTACAAGACGATGAAGGGTTTCCAGGTGAAGCGTAAGGCTGGTTGGGATACACACGGACTGCCCGTAGAGCTGGGCGTGGAGAAGGAACTGGGTATCACCAAGGCCGATATCGACAATAAGGCTTCGGATAAGTACATCTCGACGGAGGACTACAACAAGAAGTGTCGCGAGAACGTGATGATGTTCACCCAGGAATGGCGCGACCTGACGGAGAAGATGGGTTACTTCGTGGATCTGGACAATCCGTATATCACTTACGACAACAAGTATATCGAGACGCTGTGGTGGTTGCTGCAGCAGTTCTATAAGAAGGGTTTGCTCTATAAGGGCTATACCATTCAGCCGTATTCACCCGCCGCAGGTACAGGTCTGAGTTCACACGAGCTGAACCAGCCGGGTTGCTATCGCGACGTGAAGGATACCACCGTAACGGCGCTGTTCAAGGCCCTGAATCCTAAGGAGGAGTGGACCAAATGGGGCGAGCCTTACTTCGTGGCATGGACCACAACCCCATGGACTCTGCCCTCGAACACAGCACTCTGCGTAGGTCCGAAGATTGACTACGTGGCTGTGGAGACCTATAATGCCTATAACGGTGAGAAGATCACCATCATTCTGGCTGAGAGCCGACTGAATGCTTACCTCGCTCCAGAGGGCAACATTACCGACGGCGACGAGATGCCTGAATATAATAAAGGTGAGAAGTTCGTGCCTTATCGCATCGTGGGCCGCTATACCGGTGAGGAGCTGGTGGGTCTGAAGTATCAGCAGCTGATGCCTTGGGTGAAGCCCTCGGCTAAGCTCGACCAGAATGCTGCCGACTATGTGAAGGCGTATGCAGAGGCTCATCCTGAGAAAGTATTTACAGGCGAGAACGGCAAAGATCAGTTTGTAGAGATGGAGAGTGAGGCTTTCCGCGTGATTCCTGGCGACTACGTAACCACTGAGGATGGTGCCGGTATCGTGCATATCGCACCTACATTCGGTGCCGACGACGCCAAGGTGGCCAAGGATGCTCACATACCAAGCCTCTTCCTTATTAATAAAAAAGGTGAAACACGTCCGATGGTTGACCTGCAGGGTAAGTACTACGTGATGGACGAGCTGGACGATAACTTCGTGAAGAACTGCGTAAACGTAGAGGGCTATAGCCACCACGCCGGCGACTACGTGAAGAACGCCTATGCACCAGAGTTCAACAAGGACGGCAAGTACGACGAGCAGGCTGCAGCCAAGGCTGAGGACCTGAACATCGTGATCTGTATGGAGATGAAGCAGGAGGGTACGGCGCTGAAGATTGAGAAGCACGTACACAACTATCCTCACTGCTGGCGTACGGACAAGCCCGTGCTCTACTATCCGCTTGACTCGTGGTTCATCCGCTCAACGGCGAAGAAGGACCGTATGTTCGAGCTGAACAAGACCATCAACTGGCAGCCCGAGAGCACAGGTACAGGCCGTTTTGGCAATTGGCTGGAGAACCTGAACGACTGGAATCTGAGCCGTTCACGTTTCTGGGGCACACCGCTGCCCATCTGGCGCGACGAGGACGGCAAGGAAATCTGCATCGGAAGCGTAGAGGAACTCTACAACGAGATAGAGAAGGCTGTTAAGGCTGGATTCATGGCTTCGAACCCGCTGAAGGACAACGGATTCGTGCCTGGCGACATGAGCAAGGAGAACTATGACAAGATCGACCTGCATCGCCCATACGTAGACCACATCGTGCTGGTATCAGAGAGCGGCAAGCCCATGAAGCGCGAGAGCGACCTGATTGACGTGTGGTTCGATTCTGGTTCGATGCCTTATGCTCAGATTCACTATCCTTTCGAGAATAAGGAGCTGATTGACAAGGGCATCGCCTTCCCATGCGACTTCATCAACGAGGGTGTGGACCAGACCCGTGGTTGGTTCTTCACCCTGCACGCCATCGCTACGATGATATTCGACTCTGTGGCCTTCAAGAATGTGATTTCTTCTGGCTTGGTGCTCGATGCTAAGGGTAATAAGATGTCGAAGCACGTGGGTAACGTGGTGAACCCATTCGATATGATAGGCAAGTACGGTAGCGATGCTGTACGCCTGTATATGATGACCAACTCAGAGCCTTGGGACAACCTGAAGTTCGATCCCGAGGGCGTGGATGAGGTGCGCCGTAAGTTCTTCGGCACCTTATATAATACGTATAGCTTCTTTGCACTGTATGCTAATGTGGATGGTTTCGACCCGACGGCAGCACAGGTGGCATTCGAGAAGCGTCCTGAGATTGACCGCTGGATTCTGTCGTGCCTCAACACGCTGATCAAGGGTGTGGAGAAGGAGTTGGACGGATATGATCCAACACGTGCCGGAAGACTGATCGATGCCTTCGTGAACGATGACCTCTCGAACTGGTTCGTACGCCTGAACCGCAAACGTTTCTGGGGTAAGGAGATGAGCGAGGATAAGCTCTCGGCTTATCAGACACTCTATACCTGCCTGATGACAGTAGCCAAGCTGCTGGCTCCGTTTGCTCCGTTCTATGCCGACCAGCTGTATAAGGACCTGGGTGGTGAGCTTGACTCTGTACACCTGGATAAGTTCCCCGTAGCCGACGAGAGTCAGATAGACAAGGATCTGGAGGCTCGCATGGAGATGGCTCAGAAGATTACCTCGATGGTACTGGCTCTGCGCCGTAAGGTAAATATAAAAGTGCGCCAGCCGCTGCAGGCCATCATGATTCCTGCTGTAGACGCTGAACAGAAGAAGCACATTGAGGCTGTGAAGGACCTGATTATGAACGAGGTGAACGTGAAGGAACTCCGTTTCGTAGAGGGTGCCGGCGTGCTGGTGAAGAAGGTGAAGTGTAACTTCCGTACGATGGGTAAGAAGTTCGGTAAGCTCATGAAGAGTGTGGCTGCCGCTATGGACGGCCTGAGTCAGGAGCAGATAGCTGAACTGGAGCAGAAGGGTACCATCGGTATCAATGTGGAGGGTCAGGACATCACTGTAGAGGCTGTGGATGTGGAGATCATCAGCGAGGATATTCCCGGATGGCTGGTGGCCAACGAGGGTAACCTGACTGTGGCTCTCGAGGTGGAACTGACCGACGAGTTGAAGAACGAGGGTATGGCCCGCGAGCTGATCAACCGCATTCAGAACATCCGTAAGGAGAGCGGACTGGAGATTACCGACCGCATCAACGTAACGCTGGCTCCGAACGACGATGTGAAGAAGGCCGTAGACAGCTTTGCCGACTACATCAAGACACAGGTTCTGGCTGACGATATCAAGCTGGAAGTGAATGACGGTCAGGAAGTTGACTTCGATGACTTCAAGCTGAACATCAAGGTGGAAAAGAATTAAAAACAAATAAAATCAAAATAACATTAACTTTCAAGACTTATGGCAGAGAAAACACGTTACACTGATGAGGAACTCGAGGAGTTCCGTCAGATTATTAACGAGAAATTGGCTTTGGCCAAACGCGACTACGA
Organism: uncultured Prevotella sp.; assembly: GCA_902798285.1. Taxonomy (GTDB): domain Bacteria; phylum Bacteroidota; class Bacteroidia; order Bacteroidales; family Bacteroidaceae; genus Prevotella. The sequence continues at coordinate 8,427 of CADBVZ010000013.1, forward strand.
CCAGATGATGCGAGTACTGACCAATCAGGACTCAAACGACGTTGATGATACATCACCTACCTACAAAGCTCTGGAGGAGGGTAGTGTCACCCAGTCGAAGGAGGAACTGATCAGTATGGCTGCCCGTCAGCAGAAGTTCATTCAGGGACTGAAGGCTGCACTGGTGCGCATCGAGAACAAAACCTACGGCATCGACCGTATCACTGGTAAGCTGATTCCTAAGGAGCGTCTTCGTGCAGTACCACACGCTACGCTGAGTGTGGAGTCTAAGATGCAGCAGAAGAAGTGATTCAGGGAAAGCTCATCACAAAAGGCAGACTGGCGACGCTGATAGTTGTCGCCATTCTCCTTATAGACCAGGCCATCAAAATCTGGGTCAAGACCTCGATGTCGCTCCACGAGAGTATCCACGTGTTCGACTGGTTCTACATCACCTTCATCGAAAACATGGGTATGGCCTTTGGCATGCAGCTGGGCAGCAAGATTATGCTCTCGCTGTTCCGTATCATTGCCATTGGCTATCTGAGCTACTACACATGGGGGCAGGTCAAGAAAGGGGTGCGTACTGGTTATATCGTGTGTCTGGCTATGATCCTGGCTGGTGCCATCGGCAATCTGCTGGATTGCATGTTCTACGGCCTCATCTTCAATGAGTCGTCGCCTTACTATGTATCGTATTTCGTGCCCTTTGGCACTGGTTATGCACCCTTCCTGATGGGAAAGGTGGTAGACATGTTCTACTTCCCCCTGATAGAAACCGAGTGGCCCATGTGGATGCCGTTCGTGGGTGGAGAGCACTTCGTGTTCTTCAGTCCGGTGTTTAACTTTGCCGATGCAAGTATCAGCGTGAGCGTCGTACTGCTGCTGTTGTTCTTCCGCAAGGAAATCAGTGAATCCTTTGCTGAGGGAAAAAAGGAAAAGAAGGAGGCAGAAGCATGAAGCGGGGCGGGAGACATCTGATGTTACTGGTGCTGGGACTCATATTTGTCGCAGCCTGTACACCATCTGTCCCCGAACAGTATATTCAGCCCGACGATATGGAGGATATCCTCTACGACTACCACGTGAGTCAGGGTATGGCCGTGAAGGAAACCGGAGGTACGGATTACTATCGCAACCTCTACTTCAAGGCTGTGCTCGAGAAATACGGAGTGACGCAGGAGGAGTTCGACTCGTCGCTGGTGTATTACTACACACGTGCCGATAAGTTCATATCTATGTATAAGAATGTACAGGAGCGACTGACTGAAGAGGCACTGGTAAGAGGTGCATCGGTGAGCGAGGTGAACCGTTATACATCGACTTCGCTATCGGGCGACACTGCTGACATCTGGGAAGGACAGCGCACAGCCGTATTGATGGCTCAGCGCCCCTATCATCTGATGCAGTTCTACCAGAAGGCTGATACCTCGTATCATGCCGGCGACAGCTTCTTGATGACATTCGGCAGTCACTTCCTCTCGCAGGGGCGCAACAGAACTACGACATTGTATGTGGCCGTGACCTACGAAAACGATAGTGCCTACAGCATGAATACCATCGTGGGTGGTTATGGCGAGACCACGTTGAGAATACCTGTGTGCAAGTATCGCGCAAAGGATATCAGAGGATTCGTGGCGATGGACACCCGACTGGAGGAAAACCAGCAGTACGACATGTGTATGCTGTTCCTGGATCGCATCCAGCTGATTCGTTTCCACAACGAAGTGCCTGAGGAGAAACCTGTTGTGGCTACGCCCGACAGTGTGAATGCGCAGAGGCCAGACAGCCTGAAGGCCGACTCGTTAAGACGTCCGACTAGAAGACTGGGTGAGCGCCCTGGACCAACGGCAGCAAAGCCGCAACTTGAGAAACCAAATTTTCAAATGAATAAACCAATAACAAGATAACAATTATGAATATGAAATTCCGTTTAGCATTGATGAGCTTCCTGGAGTTTGCAGTCTGGGGTGCCTATCTCACTTGTATGGGAAACTACCTTGGAGTGGCCGGTCTGGGTGATCAGATCTCATGGTTCTATGCCATTCAGGGTATTGTTAGTATCTTTATGCCCACCCTGATGGGTATCGTGGCCGATAAGTATATTCAGCCTCAGCGATTGTTGGGTCTGTGTCATCTGCTGGCTGGTGGCTTAATGCTGAGCTGCTGGTGGTTGGGCGAGCAGGCTGGTTTCGGCAATGAGTTGGCCGACAAGTCGCTGTTTATTGCACTATATACGCTGAGTGTGGCTTTCTATATGCCCACCATCGCACTGTCCAATACAGTAGCATTTACCATTCTGAAGAATAATGGACTGGATACTGTGAAGGACTTTCCGCCTATCCGTGTGCTGGGAACCGTAGGTTTCATCCTGACCATGTGGTTCGTGAACTGCGCCTTCGTCGATGAGACTGGGTTCGGATTCACGCTGGGCGATAATCCGCATAAGTTCCAATATTCCTACATGCAGTTCTTTGTATCAGGAATCCTGAGTTTTGTGCTCTTTGCCTATTGCTTTACGCTGCCTCAGTGTAAGCTGGAGAAGAAAGAACAGAAGGTTTCGCTGGTGGAGAGTCTGGGTCTGAACGCCTTCAAGCTGTTCAAGCGCAAGCAGATGGCGCTGTTCTTCATCTTCTCTGCACTGCTGGGTATGTGTCTGCAGGTGACCAACGGCTTTGCCGGACCATTCCTCACTCATTTTAATGCGAGCCCCGATCCTGCCATCGCAGACTCATTTGCTGCCGATAATGCCACGTTGCTGACGAGTCTCTCGCAGATTTCAGAGGCACTGTGCATCCTGATGATTCCCTTCTTCCTGAAGCGTTTCGGAATCAAGGTGGTGATGCTGATGTCGATGTTTGCCTGGGTGTTCCGCTTCGGCTTCTTCGGCGTGGGTGATCCTACGATGCCTGGTGTGATCTTCTTCATCCTCTCGTGCATCGTGTATGGTGTGGCCTTCGACTTCTTCAATGTGTCGGGTGGTATCTTCGTGGATCAGGAGTGTGAGCCATCAATTAAGGCTTCGGCTCAGGGACTGTTTATGATGATGACGAACGGTGTAGGTGCTACGGTAGGTACGCTGGCTGCCGGAGAGGTAGTGAATTACTTCTGCAGCTGGCAGGATGGTTACCTACAGGGAGAATGGACCACTTGCTGGTATATCTTTGCTGCGTTTGCATTGATGGTAGGCGTATCGTTCGCCCTTGTGTTCCATCCGGAAAAGAAAAAGTAAATTATGAAAGAAGCTAGATATTTCTATGTGCCTGATGCCGCTAATCAGACGGAATTGCCAGTGGACGAGGCCATGCACGCCCTGCGTGTGCTTAGGCTGAAGGGTGGCGATGAGATGTTTCTGATGGACGGCGTGGGCAACTACTATAGGGCTCAGGTTACCATTGCAGCCACTCACCACTGCTATTACGAGATTCTGGAGCAGATGCCCCAGGAGCCTCAGTGGAAGGGTAGGGTGCAGCTGGGCATCGCCCCCACGAAGATGTTGGATCGTGTGGAATGGATGCTCGAGAAGGCTACGGAGATTGGTGTGGATGAGGTGTCGTTCCTGAACTGTCAGTTCTCAGAACGTAAGCTGATTAAGACCACCCGTCTTGAGAAGATCGTTGTATCGGCTGTGAAGCAGAGCCATAAGGCTTGGAAGCCTGTTCTAAACGAAATTGTATCATTCAAGTCGTTTATCAATCAGCCTCATGAGGGACGTAAGTACATCGCCCATTGCTATGAGGAGGTGCCTCGTACCTATCTATTCGATGAACTGCGCAAGCCGTCGGACAGCGAGGATGCCATCGTGCTGATTGGTCCTGAAGGCGATTTCTCGATCGACGAGGTGAAGATGGCTATTGAGGCCGGTTGGCAGTCGGTACATCTGGGCAAGAGTCGCCTGCGTACGGAAACGGCCGGACTGAGTGCCGTCATGATGATGCAACTGGCGAAAGATTAAGGACATTAAACATTAAATATTATGACTGACGAGAAGATCATGGCTACCATTAAGCCTGACGGCGAACACTGGCAGCCCGAAATCGAGACAATGCCAAGAGAGCAACTCCAGCAGTTGCAAGTAAAGAAACTGAAGAAGAGCATCGAGATTGCGCTGAAGTCGCCTTTTTACAAGAAGCGCTTAGGCGATCTGGGTATTACGGCTGACTCTATCAACAGCCTCGATGACCTGCGTAAGATTCCTTTCACCACGAAACAGGATCTGCGCGACAACTATCCCTACGGACTGGTTGGCGGCAATCTGGACGATGCTGTACGTATCCACTCTACCAGTGGTACAACTGGTAATCCCTGTGTGGTTGTATATTCCGAGCATGATATCTGCTCATGGGCCAATATGATTGCCCGTAACCTCTATATGGTGGGTTGCCGTAAGAGCGATGTGTTCCAGAACTCTTCTGGTTATGGTATGTTTACCGGTGGTCTTGGTTTCCAGTATGGTGCTGAGTGGCTGGGTGCTATGACTGTTCCTGCTGCAGCTGGTAACTCAAAGCGTCAGATTAAGTTCATCAAGGACTTTGGTACGACTGCCCTTCACGCCATTCCTTCATACGCCATCCGTCTGGCTGAGGTGTTCAAGGAGGAGGGTGTTGATCCTGCAAGCACCAAACTGCGTACCCTCTGCATCGGTGCTGAGCCTCATACTGAGGAGCAGCGTCGCCGTATTGAGCGTATGCTGGGTGTTAAGGCCTATAACTCATTTGGTATGACCGAGATGAATGGTCCTGGTGTAGCCTTCGAGTGTAAGTATCAGGAGGGTATGCACCTGTGGGAGGATAACTACATCGTAGAGATTGTGGATCCTGACACACTGGAGCCTGTACCCGACGGACAGATGGGTGAGATGGTTCTCACCACACTCGATCGTGATATGATGCCTATCCTGCGCTATCGTACTCGCGACCTGACTCGCATCATTGCCGAGCCTTGTAAGTGTGGACGTACGCATCGTCGTATCGATCGCATCAAGGGTCGTACGGATGATATGTTCATCATCAAGGGCGTGAACGTATTCCCCATGCAGGTAGAGAAGATTCTTGTGCAGTATCCGGGTCTTGGCTCTAACTATCTCATTACCCTCGAGACCATCGATGATAATGATATCATGACTGTTGAGGTTGAGCTCGAAGGACTGGAGACGGATATCTATCCCGAGATGCAGAAGATGACGAAGGACATTCAGCGTGCATTGAAGGATGAGATTCTGCTCACGCCTCAGGTGAAACTCGTGAAGAAGGGCTCACTGCCCACAAGCGAGGGCAAGGCCGTTCGTGTGAAAGACTTAAGACCCAGTCGCGAAGGATGAGGAAATGGTTAATGGCGACATTGTTCGCCTTGATAACAGGTCAGGTATCTGCCCAGGACATGCTGATGCGCGATGTCTTCAGGCAGATGCCTGATTCCATCATGCCTTATCTCTCGCAGAACAATCGACTCGATTTCATTGATTTCTTGGATTCGGATATGAAGGCCGAGGTGAAGAACGCGTTAGGTGGCACCAGCGAGATGACAACTCTGGCCGATGACAGTCTGAGCATTCGTATGAATGAGAGTCTGCGCACCGATTTACTGTTGATGACATTGGCCCAGCCGATAGACAGCATGACACAAATCGTAGTGAAGATTGAGACGTTCTTGGTTGACTCCATCTATGGCGAAAGTCGTGTGAATTACTACTCTACAGAGTGGAAACCACTCGCTTTTGAGCCTGAACTGACGGAAGTTCAAAGAAAAAGAATTGATAATCATAGATTGCAAAATATAGTAAAAAAAGATGATGAAGTGTTGAACAAACGTTAAACAATGCGTACTTTTGACTCTTTTTTGATGCTTATATTAAGAAATATTCGTATCTTTGCCGTGTGTTTTTCATGGTATTAGATTATTAAGGTTAATTAAGAACTCCCTTTACCGTGAGGTAAGTCGCAGTTCGACCTCCATTAAAACAATATAAGACATTTTCTATATTGTTTTATGGTTAAAAAAAGGGGAACCTGAGAAGGTTCCCTTTTTCTGTGTCTATAAATGAAATTCCCCTCCTCATCAAGAGGAAGGGAATCAATATTAATAACTGCGGGCGATAATGACGCGAGCCTTGGCAGGCTTGCCAGTCACCATATCCACACCAGGAGTCTGCTCTACGCCGAAGGGCACACAGCGGATAGTGGCCTGAGTCTCTTCCTTGATACGTGCCTCAGTCTCGGCAGTACCATCCCAGTGGCACAGGAAGAATCCGCCATCCTTCACCTTCTCCTTGAACTCCTCGTAATCCTCGCACTCAAAGATGTGGGCATCGCGATAGTCCTTGGCCTTCTTGAAAATGTTCTGCTGGATGTCCTCAAGCAGCTGCTCTACATATTCGGTGATTCCCTCAATGCTGCGAGTCTCCTTCTCGAGTGTATCACGACGCATCACCTCGATGGTGCCGTTCTCCAAGTCGCGAGCACCCAGAACCAAACGAACGGGAACACCCTTCAACTCGTAGTCGGCAAACTTAAAGCCAGGACGCTTGTTGTCGGCATCATCAAACTTAACGGTGATACCCTTAGCACGCAGAGCCTCGATAATCGGAGTAACCTCCTTGTTGACCTGTTCCATCTGCTCGGGCTTGGTTGCAATAGGAATAATCACTACCTGGATAGGAGCCAACTTCGGAGGCAGTACTAATCCGTTATCGTCAGAGTGAGTCATGATGAGCGCACCAATCAGTCGGGTAGAGACACCCCATGATGTAGCCCATACATACTCAGGCTTGTTCTCCTTATTCAGATAGGTTACTTCGAATGCCTTGGCGAAATTCTGACCCAGGAAGTGGGAGGTACCACTCTGCAGCGCCTTACCATCCTGCATCATTGCCTCGATGGTGTAAGTATCAAGAGCACCAGCGAAACGCTCAGTCTCACTCTTCACACCCTGAACCACAGGAACAGCCATCCACTCCTCAGCAAACTTAGCGTAAACCTTCAGCATCTTCTGTGCTTCCTCCTCAGCCTCCTCGCGAGTGGCATGAGCCGTATGACCTTCCTGCCACAGGAACTCTGAAGTACGAAGGAAAGGACGAGTACGCATCTCCCAACGCATCACATTACACCACTGGTTGCACATCAGGGGCAGATCGCGCCATGAGTGAATCCAGTTCTTATAAGTATTCCAGATAATCGTCTCAGATGTAGGACGTACGATCAGTTCTTCTTCGAGCTTAGCAGAGGGATCAACTTCCACACCGCTCTTATCATCCTTGGCGCGAAGACGATAGTGAGTTACTACTGCACACTCCTTGGCGAAACCCTCAACATGCTCTGCCTCACGACTAAGGAATGACTTAGGAATCAGCAAGGGGAAGTATGCGTTCTGAGCACCAGTTTCCTTAAACATCTTGTCGAGCTGCTGCTGCATCTTTTCCCAGATGGCATAGCCGTAAGGCTTAATCACCATACAGCCGCGTACAGCGCTCTGTTCTGCCAAATCGGCCTTTACTACAAGGTCGTTAAACCACTGGCTGTAGTTATCAGCCCTTTTCGTTAATTCTTTTAATTCTTTTGCCATTTTTTTTCTATGAATCAATTTTGCGTGCAAAATTACATAAAAAATATGAAACACGCATACATTATAATAAATAAATTGCTATCTTTGTACCCAAAATGAATGTTTAACGTTTAAAAATAGAAGGAAAATGAAAAGTTTGAAATCATTTGTAGTAGCACTTTGTGCAGCAGTAGTGCTTGTGGGATGTAATCTCAACAATACAGCTAAGGGTACTGCTATCGGTGCAGGTGGTGGTGCAGCACTTGGCGCAGTGATCGGTGCAATTGCTGGTAATGCTGGTGTTGGTGCTGCTATCGGTACAGCTGTAGGTGCAGGTACTGGTGCTATCATCGGTCATAAGATGGATAAGGCTAAGAAAGAGGCCGAGGCTATTCAGAATGCTCAGGTTGAGGAAGTTCAGGATGCAAATGGTCTTGAGGCCGTTAAGATCTCGTTTGATTCTGGTATCCTCTTCAAGACTGGTAAGAGCGATCTGACAGCTTCTTCTAAGACTACACTCCAGCAGTTGGCTACCGTATTGAAGGACAACAGTGATTGCGATGTGGCTATTCAGGGCTATACTGACAATCAGGGTTGGAAGAATTCTACAGCCGAGCAGAGCGCCCAGAAGAATCAGGAACTGTCGCTCGATCGTGCAAGTGCTGTTTCAGAGTATCTGTTGAAGCTGGCTGTTCCTGCTACTCAGATCAAGAGTGTGGAAGGTTTCGGTGAGGCAAGTCCTGTAGCTTCGAATGCTACTGAGGCTGGTCGTGCTCAGAATCGTCGTGTTGAGGTTTACATGTATGCTTCACAGCAGATGATTCAGGAGGCCCAGCAGCAGGCTCAGTAAATTTGATAGTTGACATTTGACAGTTGAGAGTTTTTAAATTTATAACAAAGACTTTGAAATGGATAGTGGTGGCATTCTTTGCCTCCACTATTCTTTCAGTTGTGGCGCTTCGTTTCTTCCCCGTTTATTTCACGCCCCTCATGTTCATCCGTTGCTATGAACAGGTGGCCGATGGAAAGGATCTGAAACTGTCACATCACTGGGTGCCATTAGAAAAGATATCTCCAAATCTTCCGCGTGCTGTTATAGCCAGCGAGGATGCCAATTTCCTGAAGCATCATGGTTTCGACTATAAGGCCATAGAACATGCAGCCAAGCGTAATCGTGAGCATCCGGAGAAACGCAAGTTGGGCGCATCTACCATTTCGCAACAGACTGCCAAGAATGTTTTCCTGTGGCCAGGACGTTCGTGGGTTCGTAAGGGATTTGAGGTGTATTTTACGTTTATGATCGAACTCATGTGGTCAAAACAGCGCATTATGGAGGTTTATCTGAATTCTATCGAGATGGGCGATGGCATCTATGGTGCCGATGCTGTAGCAGAAGAGCATTTTAACACCACAGCCCAGAACTTATCGAAAGCGCAATGTGCACTGATTGCTGCCACATTGCCCAACCCCCGCAAGTTCTCCAGTCTTCATCCCTCAGCCTATATGCTGAAACGACAGGCTCGTATTCTGCGTGAAATGAGATACGTGCCAGAATTGCCCAAAGAGGGTGAGGACGTGAAGAAGAAATAATCACTTTCTGAGTTCCCAGAACGCTACTGCCGCTGCCGCTGCCACATTCAGGGAATCTACCTGATGTGACATCGGTATGCGAACGGTGAAGTCTGCATCATTGATGGTTTGCTGGGGCAAGCCATCGCCTTCTGTACCCATAATGAACGCCAGTTTGTCTTGCTGCTTCAGGATGGGATCATCGAGCGAAATGGATTGATCAGTGAGGGCCATAGCCGCAGTCTTGAAACCTAAGTCATGTAGTTGTGAATAGGAGTCAAGCCAAGTCCAAGGCACAAGAAATATGGTTCCCATGGAAACACGTATTGCCCTGCGGTTCAATGGGTCACAAGAGCTTCGTGTAAGTAATACGGCATCGATGCCTAATGCTGCTGCGGAACGAAAGATTGCACCGATGTTCGTGGTATCGCATACTGCATCGATGATGCAGATGCGATGGGCATTGCGTAATACATCCTCGAGCTTGGGCTCCGGCTTACGATGCATGGCGCAGAGCACGCCACGTGTCAAAGTATAGCCAGTTAGTTCTGAAAGCATTTCGCGACTGCCTGTATAGACGGGCATCTCGGGATGAGCCTCAATGATATCACGAGCATCACCCTCAATATGCTTTTGCTCACACAATAAGGCTTGAGGCTGGTAGCCAGCTTGTAGGGCTACGCGAATCACCTTCGGACTCTCAGCAATAAAGACACCCTGTTCTTGGTTCAGACGATTACGCAACTGTGCCTCAGTCATAGAGGTGAACAACTGCAGGCGCTCGTCTTTTATCGATGATATTTCGTAAATCATTCGGTATAGAATTTAATCAAACTGGTAAGGGCTTGCTGGCATACCACACAGAACTCTGGTTCTTCGTTTGTACGCATGCGGCAGTTCTCGCAGCCTCGCCATACGCCCTTCTCCAAATAACCGCCACCTTCATATAATCCGGCTTTTCCTTCTTTAATCAGGTTCTCCCATTTGATGAAGGCAGTTGCCTTGGTGGTGAGGTTGGGCTCCCAAGGCTCATGATCGTCGAAGTATGTCGGATCGTCGTTGCCGTAAGCATACTCATCACCCAATCCTCCAAAGGAATGGCCGAATTCATGGACTACAACAGGAAGGAAGTTCTTGCCGCCTGTATAACTGAGGTTATAAGAGTTGTAGATGCCGCCTCCGCCATAATGATTGGTATTGACGAGAATGATGATATGCTCGTAAGGCGTACCAGCCAGGATATCATGAAGTTTCTTTAGATGTAATGTGGTGAGATAGCGGTCGCTATAGAAGGTATCGAAGTGAGAACCAAGAGCCGTATTCTTCCATATTCCCTTCGAAGGCTCACTGGTACCACTCTCTTCGGAAACCGACTTTACGGCAATGATATTAAAACGGTCTTGCATGGACTTAAACGGCTCATGATTGAAGAGTGAGCCGATAGCCTTTTGGCAGTCGTTGATATAATGATCCATCTCGTTGGCTGTATAGCCCTCGGCTACGAATGCGATGTGTATGCAGCGTGATGTGTTGTTGGCCTGATGCAGAACGTCATATGGTGTAATACTGCGTTCTCCGGCTTTGCGGATGAGAATGTCCTTTGGGGCAACGATGTGGCGCATCCAGTTAACGGTTTCTCCGTGATAATCATAGATTTCGACAGTGATGTCAACCGTGTCCTTGGGGAAGGGGATGAGAAACACGTTCTCAAATGATTTCTGAGTGTGCTTGGCCTCGTCTGTAGCAAGCCATTCCTGGAAGAGGGTAGAGAAAGAGTGGCGGTAGATGACCTCTTCGCTGTTGTGGGGACGAACGATAACTTGGCCATTACCTGTGAGGGGTGTTTCGCTCAGATGGTGGCGTCTGCCGTACCAATGTGGCAAGGCCACCAGCTCATCAACGAATATATCATGGACAACATCGCTACCCGCAAAGGTGTAGTCAAGTCGCAGGGTACGATCTTCGAAATAATCCTCAAACTTTTGAGCATTACTATACAATGTTAATAGCAATAAAGTGTTGATAATGAATAACTTCTTCATAACTCGTTGATTAAATCCTTTACATAACTTCTTTCCCAATCACGCAGATGATATCTCTCGCCGTCATATTCCAGCAGGTCAAGATCTATAGCCACAATACCATCTTCATTATGTGTACGACCGAGTCGTTTCTCGATTTCCTTCAGTACCTCACTGAGCAGATTCCGCCCCAAAGCCGTTGTTCCTTTGCAAAGTTGATTTAAATAGGGCTCCTTTCTTAAAGAATGGATGGGCTCTGTGTAAATGGCCTGGGTGAAATGTACCTCAGATAGCAGTTGGACAAGTTGCGTTCTTGCAGCATCCATGTTAGCTTCCTGCTGATAGTTGGAAGCCAGACTGATGATGATGTGATGATCCTTTTGTGTCATAACGAATGCAAAGGTACGAATAAGCGAGTAAAAATTCGCAAAAATCCTGTAAAATTCGAATATAATACGGAAAATATTCAGTATCTTTGCAGCAGCATATAAATATATAAGGTATAGTAAACTATCAATTATTCATTAAAAGTGCGATGTTGACTTGACAAAATGAAAGAAAAATAGGAATTTCTGTGAATTTCTGCTTAAATATTTGGTGGAATGAAATAAAAAGTGTAATTTCGCAGCGTTTTTCAGAAACAAGGATATAAACCATATTAAAAATAACAATCAAATGAAGAAGTACAACTTTAATGCAGGTCCCTCGATGCTTCCCCGTGAGGTCATCGAAAAGACCGCTCAGCAGTGTCTTGATTTCAACGGCTCAGGTCTCTCTCTGATGGAGATTAGCCATCGTGCAAAGGATTTTCAGCCTGTAGTTGACGAGGCTGTAGCTCTCGTAAAGGAATTGCTCGATATTCCCGAGGGTTACTCAGTGATTTTCCTTGGTGGTGGTGCCAGTCTGGAGTTCTGTATGATTCCTTATAACTTCCTGATTAAGAAGGCTGCTTACCTCAACACTGGTGTTTGGGCTAAGAAGGCTATGAAGGAAGCTAAGCTTTTCGGTGAGGTAGTAGAGGTGGCTTCTTCGGCCGACGCTAACTATACCTTCATCCCCAAGGATTGGACAGTTCCCGCTGATGCTGACTATCTGCACATCACAACTAACAATACTATCTATGGTACTGAGATCCGTAAGGACCTCGATGTTCCCGTTCGTCTAATTGCTGATATGTCATCTGATATCTTCAGCCGTCCTATCGACGTAGCTAAGTACGATGCCATCTACGCTGGTGCTCAGAAGAATCTGGCTATGGCTGGTGTGACTATCGTGATTGTGAAGGATGATGCTCTCGGTAAGGCTCCTCGTGAGATTCCTACGATGCTCGACTACCGTACACACGTAGATAAGGGTTCTATGTTCAACACACCTCCTGTAGTTCCTATCTACAGTGCTCTTGAGAACCTCCGTTGGATCAAGAAGCAGGGTGGTGTTCAGGCTATGGACAAGCTGGCTCAGCAGCGTGCAGAGATCGTATATGGCGAGATCGACCGCAACAAGTGCTTCGTAGGTACAGCTAAGGAAGAGGATCGTTCACTGATGAACCTCTGCTTCGTGATGGCTCCTGAGTATAAGGAGTTGGAGAAGGACTTCCTCGACTTCGCAGTATCAAAGGGTATGGTTGGTGTGAAGGGTCACCGCTCAGTTGGTGGTTTCCGTGCATCTTGCTACAATGCTCAGACCATCGAAGGCTGCAACGCCCTCGTAGCTTGCATGAAGGAATTCGAAGCAAATCATTAATAAAGTAAATCTTCAACACAGAGATACAAAGGCACAGAGATTTTAATTTTGAGATTCTGAATTAATATAAAACTCTGTAACTCTGTATCTTTGTGTTTTAAATATAATAAAAAATATGAAAGTATTAGTTGCAACAGAGAAGCCATTTGCAGCAGCAGCCGTGAATGGTATTAAGGCAGAGATTGAAGCAGCCGGCAATGAGCTGGTGCTGCTCGAGAAATATACAGAGAAGGCTCAGTTCCTGGCAGCAGTTGCTGATGCTGATGCGCTGATTATTCGTAGTGATAAGGTTGACGCAGAAGTACTCGATGCTGCAAAGCAGTTGAAGATTGTAGTTCGTGCCGGTGCAGGTTACGATAACATCGACCTCGCTGCTGCTACAGCTCACAACGTAGTAGCTGAGAACACCCCAGGTCAGAATTCAAACGCTGTTGCTGAGCTGGTATTCGGTCTGCTCGTGATGGCCGTTCGTGGTTTCTACAATGGTAAGAGCGGCTCAGAACTGCTTGGTAAGAAGCTGGGTATCCTGGCTTTCGGTAACGTGGGTCGCAATGTGGCTCGCATCGCTAAGGGCTTCGGTATGGACGTATATGCTTACGATGCTTTCTGCCCCGCAGAGGTCATCGAGGCAGCTGGTGTTCACGCCGTTGCTAATCAGGATGTTCTCTTCGAGACTTGCGACGTTGTGTCACTCCATATCCCTGCAACACCTGAGACTAAGCAGAGCATCAATGCTGCTCTGGTAGGCAAGATGAAGAAGGGTGGTGTGCTGGTTAACACAGCCCGTAAGGAAGTTATCAACGAGCCTGAGCTGATTAAGCTGATGGCTGAGCGTGAGGATCTGAAGTTTGTGACCGACATCATGCCTGATGCCAACGATGAGTTTGCTAAGTTCGAGGGTCGTTACTTCTCAACTCCTAAGAAGATGGGTGCTCAGACAGCCGAGGCCAACATCAACGCTGGTATCGCTGCTGCTAAGCAGATCAATGCCTTCTTCAAGGATGGCGACACCAAGTTCCAGGTGAACAAGTAAATTCTGAAATCAGATAGAAAAAAGTAATCCCTCTCCAAATCGGAGAGGGATTCTTTTTTTTTATTTGGCAATAAACTTTCTGCCGTTCTGAATATAGATACCTTTATAAGGCTTAGCAATGCGCTGGCCCTGAAGGTTATAGATGGCATCATCAGCATCAGACTCATTGATTTGGATGCTTTGGATGGCTGTTGTCTTGGGTGTTGATTCGGAAGTAACGGTACATCCCCAACCCACAGAGATGGCCCCTGAAACCTCAGTACCATCACTCTTAATCAGCTTTGCTTCGTTCACCTTGGCTGTCAGTGCTGTTCCTTCAAGCACCTGGAGTGTGATACGCATGACTGATGATCCCAGTACGGAGGCGTCAAAGTCGAGTATCGATGTGTTGGAACCAGCAGTCAGGGGGATATATTGTTCCTTGTATTTATCACTTCCATCAGTATTCTTTCCGTCTTTGTCACCATAGACCTTGATCTGCAACTTTCCGGAATAATCATTGTCCAGGTCTACGCGAACACCTTTATACTCAGTTAATTTGAGTGCGGTTGTATTATTCCAGTCGCCATAGAGAAACAACTCTCCCCACTGACTATTGTAGTTCACCGTATATACCGTCTGAAAGTCGTCGGGTGTGGGAAATTTATAGCCATCGATAGTGCCATAGTACGCTTTGATAAGCGTCTGGGCGAGGTCTGCCTGATGGAAGGCAGGTAAAGTACGGTTCACACCATCCGAGAGACCCATCCAATAGAAAGTGCCGATGCCGGCTTCTTTTGTTTTCTTGATGAGATAGTCCATGGCGTAGAGGGCTACCTTACGATCAGTAGCGTAATAATCGAGGTCAGCAGGCCATGTGGTAAAGGTGGCATATTCTCCAATGATCACTGGAGCTCTGTTCAGCAGATTCGATTTGATATTATTGATCAGGTTGTCTATTTCACTCTTGGCGTTACTCTCACTCTTCCAGTTAGGATAGCTGTGCAGCTGGAAGATGATATGTCCTGTTTCTTCGGGCAACTCCAGATTTTTCATAGCGTCGGCAGTGCTGCTGGCAGAGTAGGTGTTAACCACCAGGTTACGATCCTTGTTATTGCCACCAGTATTACGAACGGTGGTTACGAAACTCTTGGCATAGCTGTTGATGGCCTTATATCCGTCGTCGCTAGCAGGCTCGTTCCATTTGTTATTGTCATCGAGCATCTCGTTGTAAGCCTCAAAGAGCAGTTTCTGACCGTAGTCCTTGAACTTCTCAGCTATCTGTTTCCACAAGTATTCGTATTTTGCCTTGTTCGTATCGTAGTTGGTGGTGCTGGCATGCAGCCACTGTTTGCCATCACCTGTATCGTGATGCACGTTAATGATACAATACATACCATTGTCGATCACGTAGTCCACCACTTCTTTCACACGATTCATCCACGCATCGTTCACCTTGCCGTCCTTGTCCATCTCCTGATACCAGGTCACTGGTACTCGAATGGCGCCAAAACCAGCATCCTTCATCATCTTCATGAGCTCTGGCTTCGTAACAGGCTGTCCCCAGCAAGTCTCATGCTGTGCTGTGGTGGTCCATGTCTTGCTGGCATCAGCAGCATCGAGGGTGTTTCCCAGATTCCAGCCCACGCCCATGTTCTTTACGGCATCTTTGGCGTTTTCAAAATCGGCTGCCTGTACTTGAGTAGAAAGCATCATCAGCAGTCCTAAAATAAGAGTAAATCTTTTCTTCATATAAAGTTGTTTTAGATATTTGCGGCAAAATTACGTTTTTTTCCTGAGGTAGCCAAGATTATCGGCAAATATCTTCATAAAGATTTTGAGAATCGGAAGAATTTGCGTAATTTTGCACCACTAAAGTCAAGATCAAACATTATTAATAATAGTCATGGCAATAATTAAACCATTTAAAGGTATTCGTCCGCCAAAAGATTTGGTGGAGAAAGTAGAAAGCCGTCCGTATGACGTGCTTGATTCAGAAGAGGCGAGGGCAGAGGCTGGTGATAACGAGATGAGTCTCTACCATATCATCAAACCAGAGATCGATTTCCCCGTCGGCACATCTGAGTATGATCCTCGTGTATATGAAAAGGCTGCCGAGAACTTCCAGAAGTTCCAGGATAAAGGTTGGCTGGTTCAGGACTCGCGCGAACATTATTATATTTATGCGCAGACCATGAATGGCAAGACTCAGTATGGATTGGTAGTTGGTGCCTATGTTGACGACTACATGAAGGGCAATATTAAGAAGCATGAGCTGACACGCCGTGATAAGGAAGAGGATCGTATGAAGCACGTTCGTGTGAACAATGCTAACATCGAGCCTGTATTCTTTGCCTATCCTGACAACGCTGTACTCAATGAGCTGATTATGCGTTATGCAGCCACTGAGCCTGAGTATGATTTCATTGCTCCAATCGATGGTTTCCGTCATCAGTTCTGGGTGATTAACGATGATAAGGATATGCAGACTATTACTGAGCAGTTTGCTAAGATGCCTTCGCTGTATATCGCCGATGGTCACCATCGTAGTGCAGCTGCCGCATTGGTAGGTGCCGAGAAACAGAAGCAGAATCCTAACCACAACGGTACTGAGGAGTACAATTACTTTATGGCTGTTTGCTTCCAGGCATCTCAGTTGACAATTCTCGACTATAACCGTGTGGTAAAGGATTTGAATGGTATGAGCTCTGAGGAGTTCCTGGCTGCTCTGCAGGTGAACTTCATCGTAGAGGATAAGGGTACTGACATCTATAAGCCCCAGCAACTGCATGAGTTCTCGTTGTATCTCGATCAGCACTGGTATAGTCTGAAGGCTAAGGAGGGAACGTATGATAATGCTGATCCTATTGGTGTGCTTGATGTCGATATCTCAAGCCGACTGATTCTGGATGAGATCCTGAATATTGGTGATCTGCGTTCTTCACAGCGTATCGACTTTGTAGGTGGTCTGCGTGGACTCGGCGAGTTGAAGCGTCGTGTAGACTCTGGCGAGATGCGTGCTGCTTTGGCACTCTATCCTGTATCTATGCAACAGATTATGGATATTGCTGACTCAGGTAAGATTATGCCTCCGAAGGCTACATGGTTTGAGCCGAAACTTCGTTCAGGTCTAGTTATCCACAAACTCAGTTAAGTATGAAAACGAAACATGTGCAATATCAGACTCAAGGCACCTGTTCACAACTGATTGATGTGACTGCCGATGAGAATGATGTCATCCAGCAGGTATTCTTCTTGGGTGGATGTAATGGTAATCTTCAGGGCATTAGTCAGTTGGTGCGTGGGCAGAAGATAGATGATGTGATACCCAAGATCAATGGTATCCGTTGTGGTGCCAAGGGCACATCTTGTCCTGATCAGTTATGCAGGGCGCTGGAACAACTAAAGAATGCTCCCCTTACTGAATAATGTATAAAAGACTATCTTTGGACTTCCAAAAGATAGTCTTTTGCATGACGGGAGACTATCTTTTGCACATCAAAAGACTATCTATAGTGAATAAAAAAGAGATATGCCTTAAAAGCATATCTCTTTTCTTTTGCGGAGAGTGAGGGATTCAAACCCCCGATACCCGAAAGGGGTATACCGGATTTCGAGTCCAGCGCGATCGATCACTCTGCCAACTCTCCAATCAATAAACTGTATAGTCTTCACTTAGACTTTTGCGGATGCAAAGGTAATACAAAAAGCTGATTCTACCAAAAGATTTTCGCGAAACTTTCTATTTTTATTCGAAAGTAAGCTTTTGTAAGCGGTTTCTTAGTTGCTCAGCTTCGCTTTTGCGGATGCTCAGTTTAATCTCACAGGTATTATCGTAGGTCTGAGAAATGATTCTTGGCTGCATCTCTTTCACAATGCGCATTACATCGTTCATCATCGGATAGGCGAAAGAGTAGGTGATAACCTCTTCTACCTGACGGGTTTCGATTTCTGAGTGAGCGATGGCATCGGCAGCTGCCTCTCGGTAAGCAACTATTAATCCTGAAGTGCCAAGATTAACACCACCATAATAACGTACCACTACGATAAGGATGTCCGTTAGTTCGTTTGAATTGATTTGCCCCAGGATAGGTTTACCTGCTGTAGATGATGGTTCGCCATCGTCGTTGGCACGGAACTCCGTACGTTCTGGGCCCAGCATATAGGCATAGCATACGTGGCGGGCATCATAGTATTTCTTGCGATAACCAGCAAGCAGGTCTTTGATTTCTTCTACTGACGATACATGATGAACGAAGGCGAGGAACTTGCTCCGCTTTTCGGTGTAGTATCCCTCGCCTTCGGTCTTTATGGTCTTGTATTCGTCAGTCATTCGAATAAAAGATATTCTTTCCCCGCAAGGAACGGGGAAAGAAATTTAATTGTTATACTCTTGCCAGCTCTTGATCTTCACATCCTCAAGGTTCATGGCGGTAAAGGCCTCGATGAAGGCTTTTGCCAAACGAACGTTTGTCATCAGAGGAATGTTGTGATCGATAGCTCCACGACGAATCTTGTAACCATTGGTCAGTTCTCGGCTGGTGTGGTTCTTCGGAACGTTGATCACCAAACCTACCTTATGCTGACTGATGAGATCCATCACATTGTTATCACCATCCTCGTCAGGCCAAGCTACAGCTGTTGCCTTTACACCGTTGTCGTTGAAGAACTTGGCTGTTCCTGCTGTTGCATAGATGGTATAGCCCTTCTTGGCCAGCTGCTGTGCGGGCTCAAGCAGAGAAACCTTACCCTTGGCACCACCTGAAGAGATCAGCACGGCATCCTTTGGAATCGAATAGCCTGTGGCGATCAGCGCGTTCAGCATAGCCTCGTTGAGGTCATCGCCCAGACAGCCAACCTCACCCGTAGAGCTCATGTCTACACCCAGCACTGGGTCGGCATTCTGCAGACGGGCAAAAGAGAACTGCGAAGCCTTCACACCGATGCGGTCGATGTCAAACTCACTGCGCTCCGGCTTCTGGTAAGGTGCATCGAGCATGATCTTCGTAGCTGTCTCGATGAAGTTACGCTTCAGGATCTTCGAAACGAAGGGGAACGAACGCGAGGCGCGGAGGTTACACTCAATCACCTTCACCTCGCGGTTCTTTGCCAGGAACTGGATATTGAACGGACCGCTGATGTTCAGCTCGGCAGCGATCTTACGGGCAATCTTCTTAATCTGACGGATGGTAGAGAAATAGATGTGCTGGGCGGGGAACACCATCGTGGCGTCACCAGAGTGCACACCAGCATACTCCACGTGCTCAGAGATGGCATACTCAATCACCTCACCCTTATCGGCTACGGCGTCGAACTCAATCTCCTTAGTCTCCGTCATGAACTTAGACACCACTACGGGGAATTCCTTTGATACCTCGGTAGCCATATTCAGGAAGCGATGCAGCTCCTCCTCGTCGTAGCACACGTTCATCGCAGCACCTGAGAGCACATACGACGGGCGCACCAGAACGGGATAGCCTACCTTGGCCACGAACTCCTTCACGTCGTCGAACGAGGTCAGTGCCTGCCAAGCGGGCTGGTCGATGCAGAGCTTATCGAGCATAGCCGAGAACTTGTCGCGGTTCTCTGCACGGTCGATATTCACAGGCGAAGTACCCAGCACAGGCACACCCTGACGATACAACTTCATGGCGAGGTTGTTAGGAATCTGACCACCTACTGATACAATCACACCACGAGGTGACTCGAGATCAATCACATCGAGCACACGCTCCAATGAGAGCTCGTCGAAGTAGAGACGGTCGCACATATCGTAGTCGGTAGATACGGTCTCGGGGTTGTAGTTAATCATGATACTCTTATAACCCAGCTTGCGGGCTGTGTTGATGGCATTCACCGAACACCAGTCGAACTCTACTGAAGAACCGATGCGGTAGGCACCAGAACCGAGCACCACCACGCTCTTCTCATGGCTATAGTAGTTCACGTCGTGGGCAGGAACATACTTCTCGCCCTCAGGATTGCCGAAAGCTGGTGTATGTGTATATGTGAAATAGAGGTAGTTTGTAAGCTCAGGATTCTCAGAGGCAACAGTTGGGATACGCTTCACTGAAGGCAGGATACCCTTCTGCTTACGATACTTGCGCACCTCCAGGTTCTCCTTCTCCATATTCGAACCCTTTGATTTCAGAACAAAGCGGGCAATCTGAAAGTCGCTGAATCCGCAGCGCTTCACCTCAAGCAGCAGCTCGTCGGGCAGTTCCTCAAGGGTGTTGTACTTCAGCAACTCGTGCTTCAGGTCAACGATGTGCTTCAGGCGCTCCAGGAACCATACGTCGATCTTGGTCAGCTGCTCGATGCGCTCGATGGTATAACCCTCCTCGAGAGCCTGGGCGATGGCGAAGATACGAAGGTCGGTGGGGTTAGCCAGCTCCTCGTCGAGGTTGTCGAACTTCGTGTGGTCGTTGCCCACGAAGCCGTGCATGCCCTGACCAATCATGCGCAGACCCTTCTGCATCATCTCCTCGAAGCTGCGGCCGATACTCATGATCTCACCTACAGACTTCATCGATGAGCCGATCTGACGGCTTACACCTGCAAACTTCGTGAGGTCCCAGCGGGGAATCTTACAGATCATATAGTCGAGGCTCGGAGCCACATATGCACTTGAGGTGGTACCCATCTCACCAATCTGGTCGAGCGTGTAACCGAGTGCGATCTTGGCTGCAACGAAGGCGAGGGGATAACCTGTGGCCTTTGATGCAAGGGCTGAAGAACGCGAGAGACGAGCATTGATCTCGATGATACGATAATCGTTAGTCTCAGCATTGAAAGCGAACTGAATGTTACACTCACCTACGATGCCCAGGTGCTTCACACACTTGATGGTAATCTCCTGCAGCATCTTAACCTGCTCCTCTTTCAGCGAGCAAGTTGGAGCAACAACGATCGACTCACCGGTGTGAATACCCAGGGGATCAAAGTTCTCCATCGAGGCTACTGTGAAGCAGCGATCGTTAGCATCGCGGATGCACTCGAACTCAATTTCCTTCCATCCCTTCAGGCTCTCTTCTACGAGAATCTGAGGTGCGAAGGTGAATGCTGACTCAGCCAGCTCGATGAACTTCTTCTCATCGGGGCAGATACCTGAGCCAAGACCTCCGAGGGCATAAGCCGAACGGATCATGATGGGGAAACCAATCTCGTGAGCAGCCTTCAGTGCATCTTCCATCGACTCAACAGCGTGAGATACAGGCACCTTCAGCTGAACCTCGGCCAGCTTTTTAACAAAAAGGTAACGGTCCTCAGTATTCATGATGGCCTCGACACTTGTTCCTAAAACTTCAACTCCGTATTCTTTCAATGTACCGTTCAGATAAAGCTCCGTACCGCAATTCAATGCGGTCTGACCTCCGAACGCCAGAAGAATACCATCGGGCCGTTCTTTCTTAATGATTTCCGTTACGAAATGTGTATTAACCGGCTGGAAATACACCTTGTCTGCAATACCTTCACTTGTCTGGATGGTTGCGATGTTAGGGTTAACGAGTACGCTCTTAATGCCTTCTTCGCGGAGCGCCTTTAAAGCTTGTGAACCAGAGTAGTCAAACTCTCCTGCTTGTCCGATTTTCAAGGCACCCGATCCGAGCACCAACACCTTTTTCAGTTCTTTTTTCATTTTGGGTTGATTTTGATATCCTTGTTCTTAAATCGCGTGCAAAGTTACAAAGATTTTCGGAAACCACCAAAAAAGTTTCTCATGGATTTTGTTAAAATCGAAAGAGTTTTTTCAATTGGTCTGATAATGATATAGAAATAGTATGTTTATGCAAAAGAAAGCGGACCGGAGATAGCAAAAATCTCCAGTCCGCCTATGTTATTTTTTCTATGAATTCTTCTCTCTATTAATTATAATAGGTGAAAGAACGGGTAGTAGTAATTTCCTGACCCATCATCGAAGCCTTACGACTGATCCAGTTGCCATGATCGTCGAACTTGTAGTCAGAGTAAGGAGACTCCATAACCTGTCCGCCCATATCGATGCTCTGAGACTTAACCACACCGTTCTCGTCATAGTTGAACGAAGTCTTGATGTCCTGACCCATCATGTTGATAGTCTGGCTCTTCAGGCGACCGTTCTCCCAAGCGAACTTCATTTCTACGCTCTGGCCCTGAATGCTCATCTTGGCTGACTGAAGGAAGCCGTCTGCATCGTACACAGCGTCAGACATTTCTGCCGACTGCATCTTGCCATCTTCTGAGAAGTTGATGGTACGTGAGTTGCCCATCATCTCCATCGTCATTGTTTTTACTGGACCTTTGGCCTCGTTGGCCTCAACGTCGTGGAACTTTGTCTGTGCCTGCATTGCTACTGTCATAGCCAGTGCAGCAATCATCATCATTACTTTTTTCATTTCAGTTTTAATTTAATTTTGGTTTATGAATAGTTGAAATTACGACTGCAAAGGTAAAGACAATATTTGAGAAAACCAAGTTTTTTCAGAAAGTATTGTGTTAAAAATACTAAGATTTAATCAAATTGTATTACATTTGTATTAGTCCGACTTCTTCGCTCTGAGAAGGGGTAGTTTAAACTCAGACTTTCCTCCGAGTAAAGTAGGGGTTTACTCCGAGGAAAGTTCCACTTTACTCCGACTAAAGTCCAAGCCCTTCAAAACCTCCTGTTTTAGGGCCTTTTTGCATAGTTTGTTGTGATTCTGAAAATCCATTACATATATTACTATGCGTTGCTATGTTGCAATGTTGCAAAAGGAATCTGATAACTTAAAAGCACAAATCATATTTGGTAGAATCAATTCTTTTTCGTACCTTTGCATCTGCATTTCCGATTAAACTAAAATGAACACCGAGATACTGAGTCAACTGAATGAAAGTCAGCGCGTTGCAGTGGAATACTGCGATGGAGCCTCACTTGTGATTGCCGGAGCAGGTTCTGGCAAAACACGTGTGCTGACGTATAAAATTGCCTGGCTTTTGGAGCAAGGCATGAAGCCTTGGCAGATACTTGCACTCACCTTTACCAACAAAGCTGCTCGCGAAATGAAGGAGCGTATAGGTCGTTTGGTTGGTGATGAGCAAGCCAGATATCTGCAAATGGGCACCTTCCATAGTGTCTTCGCCAGAATTCTCAGGGCCGAGGCAGACAAAATAGGATATAACGCCAATTTTACTATTTATGATCAGACAGATGCACGTTCGCTGGTAAAGACTATTATCAAGGAACTTGGACTCGATGATAAAGTTTACAAGCCATCGTCCGTTGCAGATCGTATCTCTCTAGCAAAGAATCATCTGCTTTTGCCACAAGCCTATCAGCAGAGTGCCTGGGCAAGTGATGATGCTCAACAAAAACGTCCTCAAGTCTCTAATATATATATAAGGTACGCGGAGAGATGTCGCCAGGCTAATGCTATGGACTTCGATGATTTGTTGGTTCAGACTTGGGTGCTATTCCAAAAGCATGAGGATATCCGTCAGAAATATGTGGATAAGTTTCACTTTGTGCTCGTAGATGAGTATCAGGATACCAACTTTGCCCAACAATCCATCGTCTATCAGTTGACCAAAGAACGCCAGAAGGTATGTGTTGTTGGTGATGATGCACAGAGTATATATAGTTTCCGTGGGGCAAACATCGATAACATCCTGAATTTCCAGAGCCAGTATACGAATGCCAGACTTTTTAAACTGGAGCAGAACTATCGTTCTACACAGTTGATAGTACAAGCTGCCAATTCTCTTATCAGGAGGAACGAACGACAAATTCCGAAGAATGTTTTCTCGAAAAACGAACATGGAGAACGGTTGCAACTGAAGCCTGCATATAGTGATCGCGAAGAAGCCATGATTGTGGCCCAGGACATTAAGCGCCTTCGTAAACAGGACCATTGTAATTACAGCGACTTCGCCATTCTTTATCGCACTAATTCCCAGAGCCGTAGTTTCGAGGAGGAATTGAGAAAAGATGGTATTCCGTATCGTATCTATGGTGGACTAAGTTTCTATCAGCGTAAGGAAATCAAGGATGTGATAGCCTATTTCCGTCTCATAGCCAATCCTGATGATGAAGAAGCCTTTAAGCGCATTATTAACTATCCAGCCCGAGGTATTGGCGACACAACGGTGGGAAAGATTATACAAACGGCTCAGACTTATGGAGTAAGCCTCTGGCAAGTTATTAAAGAACCAGTGCTCTTCCCAATGGAAGTAAGCAAGGGCACGATGACTAAGATTCAAGCCTTCCGCGAGTTGATAGAAGGTTGGATCAGTCGTATACAAACAGAGGATGCATATACCCTTGGTCATGATATCATCATGAACTCTGGTATTAGCAAGGATATTTATTCTGGTCGCAACCCAGAGGATATCTCTCGCCAGGAGAACCTTGAGGAATTCCTCTCTGGTATGCAGGATTTTGTAGAAAGTCGTCGCGAGGAGGATATGGGCGACGAAGTGTATCTACCTGATTTCCTACAGGAAGTGGCGTTGCTGACGGATCTTGATAGCGATAATGGCGATGAGAACGATAAGGTTGTTATGATGACTATCCATTCAGCAAAGGGTTTGGAGTTCCCAACCGTTTTTGTGGTAGGTTTGGAGGAGAATATCTTCCCAAGTCCGATGTGTACCAATTCGATGCGTGAACTCGAAGAAGAGCGCCGATTGCTGTATGTGGCCATTACCAGAGCAGAGAAGCATTGTATATTGACTTGTGCTCAGAATCGTTTCCGTTATGGACGTATGGAGTATGACACACCATCTAGATTTATTCGCGATATAGATCCTGAGTTATTGGAAATCCAGAATGAAACGAGTGGGGGAGAATCGTATAGCAAAAAGCCCTATAATCGATATGATGGTGGTGCCTATGGCACAGGTAATACTTATGGCAATAGTCGTGGACGCTTTGAGAGCGAAGGCCCTGAGTGGATGCAGAATCCCAGACCTGTGGCTACGCAATTCAAAGCCGATCCGAAACCAAGGGCTGTTGCACCTCGCCAACCAGAAAAGCCTGTTGATCCTTTTGGAGAAGGATTTAAGAAACTCTATCAACAACAGGCAGGTAAGCCTCTAACAACCTCGCGTCCAGTTATTCCGTCTGGCGGAAATTTCCGTCCTGTGAATCGTGCTGTTCCACCACGTCCTATGGCTTCTGATGCAAGTGCAGGCGATTTGCGTGAAGGCAGTAAGATAGAGCATCAGCGATTTGGTATAGGTCAGGTTGTTAAGATTGAGGGTACTGGCGAAAACACTAAAGCAACTGTAGAATTCCGTAATGCTGGCACAAAACAGTTGTTGCTGAAGTTCGCTAAGTTTAAAATTATCGGATAGAAATATAATAGGCCCCTCTGCTTACGCCGCCTCCCCGTTTAGCGGGAAGGCTCAAACATCATCGGGGCGCTCTATATTTCTGGGTTTAGCTTTCGGCAGATGCTTTTTCTTACGGATCCATGCAGCCTTGCGGGCTTCGTAATCCTCATGATGCTTTTCTAAGAAACCGTCGGCCATAAATGTTATTCCTCTTTGAATTTGGCGAAGATAACCTTCATTTCTATAGGATGTCCGTCTCCACCAACTAACTTGGTACTCGACAATCCCATCTGATTGCTGACACCACTAACCGTTTGATTGTTATAACTGTCGGTTGTTAATGTTGCAGCAATAGGCACTAGTACAACTTTGTTCCAGTTAGGATGCTTAATTGTCCAATAGGGATCGCTCTTCAAACCCTCATTCTTTTTCATTGCCATGAGCGAGATCATGTTACAGATGTTGCTGAATGAATAGGCATTCGATGACAACGAGGTGGCGAATGAGTAGGTATAATTATACATGGTTTGCTTCTCGAAGAAACTATTCAAGCTATCCTTGTGTACCATCAAAATATATGAAGGAGCATTAATCGGATATTGAACATCATATCTTCCGCTGTTCAGTCTCTGAAAACTCATGCTGACGGATAATAGTGAGTCATTAACCTGGTATTGATCAATCTCGTCAACAGGTAGTGTGACTTCGGTAAATATGCCGGCAGGAGCTTTCAAGTAAGTACAGCTCGTATCATCTATAAGACGTTGCAGAGCACCCTCGTCGTTGACAACTCTTGTTGTCTGCAAAACTTCAGGAGTCGATGAGAGAGCAATAGAAGCATAGGCAGATTCACCATCTTCCAATCTACGATAGAATACATGAAGATCGATCTCTTCTATCTTTGCCATCACCCCAAGTCCGTCTTCAATCTCGAAAAAGAAGCCTGGGCAGATGTTGTTGACGAACATATAAGAGTTTTTAAAGTATTCGGGATGATCATAATAGTTACGTAAGATATAAGTACCGTAGTTATTATATGTTTTCCCATACTTATCTGTATACGGATCGTTCAAAGTAACGATAGTATAATCCCTATAACCTGAAATATTTCTGATGCTATCAAGCTCCGTGAGATTTGCCATCGAGAATGCCATACTCTTTCTCAGACCATCCTCTCTGATATATCCCTCACCGATAGGATCGAAATTGCTATAATATGTTTTTATATCGCTCATGGGTTTGCTGAGCTCCAGCAGATTTATCTTGAGTGGTGCCAGAGAATCTCCGTAACATTGTGAGCGATTGAAAATGAGCCAGATTTCACAGGAGTCGGCTATAATGTCGCCTTCCGAGGTGCTTATGATATCACTACGTAGAGGCATTTTCATATCTTCCAGCATATTAAACTGAGCCATGAACTCACTCTTAACATAAGCACCAGTCTCAGGATCTTTTACTTTGCCAAAATAGCAGTCGAAATTACGGGCATAGACAGAATCTGCCGAGATTGATCGGGTAGTCGCCGTGAAGATACCTGTGGTTACTTCCAACTTGTCGGTCTCATCAGTAAGCGAGGCTCCAATGCCTTCTGTGTCTTCACTACAAGATGTTATCGCCATTGCTGTAATCGCAATCGCTGTAATCCAATTGAATTTCATGTGTAGGGTTTCTTTATTTTAATCTTCTTCCTGGGCCTGCTCTTCAGGGAAAAGCTGCTCGTAGAATTTTTCGTACGCATCAGCAAAATCTTCCTGATAACCAAGTACGGGGATATTCTTGCTTACGGCATAATTCAGCAAATCCTTATTTACCTCAGGATCAGCCTGAACGATACCATCGCTGTAGTCTATCGCCAATTTACCCAGTTCGTCGAAATCGAAATTATCCTGATAACTCTGTAATAATTCAGATTTAGCCTCACGGAACTCAAGACACTGCTTGAAGTTCTCGCCAAGATCCTTCTCAATATTCTTGGTAAAGAGTGATGTAACGACCTTTGTCTCCGCAAATGAAGGCTCATCGTGATAGGCTGTCTTGACATAAAGAGGCACAACAGCACTCATCCAACCCTGACAGTGGATAATGTCAGGAACCCAACGGAGTTTCTTAACTGTCTCGAGTACACCACGAGCAAAGAAGATGGCACGCTCACCGTTGTCGGGATAATCCTCTCCTTTCTCATCTTTCTCCATCAGTCGCTTTCCGAAGTAATCATCATTATCGATGAAGTACACCTGTATCTTTGCCGACTGAATTGAAGCAACCTTAATAATCAGCGGATGGTCGGTGTCATTAATGATGAGGTTCATGCCAGAGAGTCGGATGACTTCATGTAACTGCCCGCGGCGTTCATTGATGGTACCCCATTTGGGCATGAACGTACGGATTTCGTGATTCAGCTCCTGCATAGCCTGAGGAACACCTTTACCCATTAGTGATAATGAGTTGTCGGGAACGTAAGGAGATATCTCCTGATTGATGAATAATATTTTCTTCTTTGCCATCTTTGGAAGTTTTGCTTGGCAAAATTACAAAAAATACTCCACAAAACCGCCATCCTGTGCCATTTTTTTGCAAAAAGTGACACTTTTAGGGCGTTTTTTTAGTTTATTTTCCCCTTTTTATAGATAATAAGGTGTAAAATTACCCTTAAACGTACTTTTTGATAAGTGCAACAAATCGTTCACCATATTTCTGTTTCTTATGTTCTCCAATACCCAAAATGTTTCCAAATTGCTCTAATGAAGTGGGCTTGATGGTAGCAAGCGAATGGAGTACTTTGTCGCTGAAGATGATATAAGGAGGGAATCCTTCTTCGTTGGCACATGTCATACGCAGAGCTCGGAGCGCTTCAAACAGTTTTGTGTCTTCTACTCCTGTAGTCGGAGGTAGACCAGGAATGGTAATCGTTGGAATCTCCAATCTTAATCTTGGTTTCTTCTTTGGAACTTCCTTCGTACTATGGTCTATCACACAGAGATGGGCTTCTTTCCTGCCATAGAGCACATCATTGCCTATTTCTGTAACCTTTACTTTGTTGCCATCGTTATAAGCAATCTCAATGAATCCCATCTGGAGCATCTGAAGCAGATAGTCCTGCCAGTCACTTGAGCTGATGTCTCTTCCTACACCGAATGTCTTAAGTTGATCATATCCTTTACGGGTGACAGCTGGCGAGCGCATACCTTTTAGTATTTCCACAATAGTCGATACTCGTATTTCTTCATCAGCACGTTTGGCTGCACTAAGTGCCATCTGAACGTATTTGGTACCATCGAACCGTTGTGGGGGATTATCGCACACGTCGCAATTACCACAGTCATGATCGGTTTGCTCGCTGAAGTAGTTAAGTAGGATCCTTCTGCGACAGACATTCGATTCTGCATATTCTCTCATACGGCGTAGCTTGTCCATGTTGATTTCTTGTTGACCGCTTTGCTTGGCAAATTCTGTCAGTTGTACGATATCAGCCAATGAATAGAATAAAATGGTGTCAGCAGGAGCGCCGTCTCTGCCTGCTCGTCCTATTTCCTGGTAAAAACTCTCTATGCTTTTAGGCATATTGTAATGAATCACCCAGCGTACATTGCTCTTGTCTATGCCCATACCGAAAGCAATAGTGGCACAGACCACAAGCAATTGGTCGTTTTTGAATTGTTCCTGTGTCTGATTACGTTCCAAAGGTGAGAGTCCAGCATGATAAGGAGCTGCATTAATACCTTTTTTCCTAAGGTCTTCAGCCACTTTTTCTGTTGTCTTCCTACTAAGGCAGTAGATAATACCTGCTTCAAAGGGGCGCGCCTTGATGAAATTAAGGATGAAATGCATCTTGTCGGCAGCCTTATAGCCTCGTTTTACAGAGAGACTCAGATTTGGACGATCAAAACTTGACACGAATTCGTGGGCATTCTTTAGTCGTAGCTGTTCTATGATGTCTTGCCTTGTTATCTTGTCGGCAGTAGCTGTCAGAGCCATGATCGGCGTATTGGGAAACTTATCCCTTAGAATGCCTAATTGGGTGTATTCCGGACGGAAGTCGTGGCCCCATTGACTGATGCAGTGTGCCTCGTCAATTGCAAAGAGTGATATCTTGATATGACTGAGAAGATAGTCGATCTCTGACAATAGTTTTTCAGGAGATATGTATAATAGTTTGATACTTCCGGAAAGACATCTTCGTCTGATAATGAGATCTGCCGAAGGATCGTTGCCACTATTGAGCGCTTCAGCTTCAATACCATTAGAACGAAGTGCTTCTACCTGGTCTTTCATCAGACTGATGAGTGGTGAAATGACGATGGCTGTACCAGGCATTGCTAATGCAGGAATCTGATAACATATGCTTTTTCCGCCACCCGTCGGCATCAGCACCAACGAATCGTTACCAGCCATCACATTCCGTATAATATCTTCTTGCTTTTCTCGGAACGAATTATAGCCAAAATAGCGTCTTAGAATCTCGAATATATCCATAGAAATCAAATTTTGTACAAAAGTAGTTATTTTTTTTGAATTTCCTTGGATGTTATGAATTTTTTTTGTAATTTTGCACCATTAATCAACAAAAAGGAAAGCAAATGGCTAAGTACAACATTACAGAAAAGAAAGAAAAGGAGGCCGCTTACAGAAGTTTAGTGAGTCCTCGAATGATGGATGAGATGCAGGAGAAGATTATGAATATAATCGTCATGCAGAAGAAGTATCGCGACAAGGATTACTCAGCAAAGAAACTTGCAGAAGATCTTGGCACTAACACGAGATATATCTCGGCTGTTGTAAATGTTCGTTTCCATATGAACTATACTTCATTTGTCAATAAGTATCGCATTGACGATGCAATGAGCATTCTCGTTGACAAGCGTTATCAGGATCTCCGCATGGAAGAGGTGAGTGATATGGTAGGTTTTGCTAACCGCCAGTCGTTCTATGCTTCATTCTATCGCATCATTGGTATTACACCTCGCGAGTATCGTCTGCAGCATCTGAAGCAGCATCCTGCCATGAAGGTAAAGCGTGCACGTAAGGATAAAGAATAAGTAGGCCTAAGTCACGTGGATTTTAATTATCAAGACGAGCGGTTCGCTGATCTTCAGTTGTTAAGATACCGCTTGAATGGCTTTGAAAGACTTTCTGTTCCGCAGAAAGTCTTAGTTTATTATCTCTCCCAAGCTACTTTATTCGGGCGAGATATTACATTCGATCAATTTGGTAAATACAACCTCCGTATCCGCAAGATGTTGGAGGCTGTATATACTGATATGACCGTATCACATGATACCGATGAATTCAAGGCTTTAGAGGTTTATCTGAAGCGTGTATGGTTCTCGAGTGGTATTCATCATCATTATGGTTGCGAGAAGTTCAAACCGGGTTTCTCGGCAGATTATCTGCGGAATGTACTCCATCAGGTAAATCCTTCTAAGCTACCGCTGAAATCTGGAGAAACCATCGATCAGATGTGCGATGAGTTGTTTCCGGTAATATTTGACGAGTCGTTAATGCCCAAACGTGTAAATCAGGCAGATGGTGAGGATTTGCTGTTGACTTCTGCTTGTAATTTCTATGATGGAGTGACTCAGGCAGAAGCCGAGGCCTTCTATGGCCGACAGAAGCAAATGGAATCAGAGCCTCAGACACCTCCGTCATATGGTTTGAATTCAACTCTCGTTAAGGAGAATGGGGAAATAAAGGAGTTTACCTGGTCATCAGAAGGCAAATATGCTAATGCCATTCGTCATATTATCTACTGGTTGGAAAAGGCTCGCGATGTAGCAGAGAATGAGCAGCAGAAGAAGGTTATTTCCTTGTTGATAACTTATTATCAGACAGGCGATTTGCATAGATTCAATGAATATTGCATAGAATGGCTGAAAGAGCATGATTCTGCTATCGATTTCATCAATGGATTTATTGAAGTATATGGTGATCCGTTGGGATTGAAAGGCTCATGGGAAGGCTTGGTAGAGTATATTGATGAGGAAGCCACGCATCGTACTCAGACCATCAGCCAGAATGCGCAATGGTTTGAAGATCACTCTCCTGTCGATCCTCGTTTCCGCAAACCTGTTGTCAAGGGCGTCTCGGCCAATGTTATATGTGCGGCCATGTTGGGTGGTGATGAGTATCCTGCTACAGCCATAGGCATCAACCTGCCCAATGCCGACTGGATTAGAGCCCAATATGGTAGTAAGAGCATTACTATCAGCAATATAACCGATGCTTATAACAAGGCTTCGCGAGGTAATGGATTTAAGGAAGAATTTGTCATTGATGCCGAAACAATCGGTATCATCGAGAAATACGGCGATATCTGTGATGATCTGCATACGGATTTGCATGAGTGTCTGGGTCATGGTAGTGGTCAATTGTTGCCTGGAGTCGATCCTGATGCGCTAAAAGCATATAGCAGCACGATAGAAGAGGCGAGGGCAGATCTTTTTGGCCTGTATTATATTGCTGATTCTAAATTGGTGGAATTAGGACTTTTACCTGATGAAAAGGCCTATCAGTCGCAATATTATACCTATATGATGAACGGACTGATGACTCAGTTGATTCGTATTACACCTGGTAATCAACTCGAAGAGGCCCATATGCGTAATCGTGCCCTGATAGCCCATTGGTGTTATGAAAATGGCGATGTGATCAAACTAATAAAGCGTAATGGCAAAACATACGTTGAAATCACTGATTATGCAAAACTTCGAGTGCTAATTGCCCGCCTACTAGCTGAGATTCAGCGTATTAAGAGTGAAGGCGATTATGAGGCTGCCCGTGAAATGGTGGAACGTTATGCCGTAAAGGTTGATGCTGATTTGCATGCAGAAGTGCTGGAGCGCTATCAGCGACTGAACCTGGCACCATATAAGGGCTTTATTAATCCTCAGCTGTTGCCCGTTTATGATGAGAACAATGAAATCTGTGATATTCAGGTAAACTATGGAGAGAGCTATGCCCATCAGATGCTTCGCTATAGTACTGAATATGGTACATTAATATAAGGTATGTGATGGATATTAATCAGCAAGTCAAGGAAATCAAGCTATCATTCCGTCTGATGATGGACGGAATGGTTGCTAAGTCCATGCGTGATAAAGGTCTGGAGTACAAATTAAACTGGGGAGCTACCTTGCCGAGACTTCGTGAAAAAGCTGATGAAATCGGGAAGAACTACGATCTGGCTATTGCTCTCTGGAAGGAAAATGTACGTGAGTGTAAGGTCTTGGCTACTATGATTATGCCTGCTGAACGTATGTTGCCCGAAGTGGCTGACATATGGATGGAACAAACACCGAATCTGGAAATTGCCGAGCAGGCTGCCTTTAATCTGTATCAGTATCTGCCGTATGCTCCCGCGAAAGCATATACATGGATGGCGTCAGAGAAAGAACTCTATCAGCTTTGTGGCTTTCATATCATTTCGCGCTTGTTTATGAACAAACAAGAACCCAATGAACGGGGTATCAACGAATTCATCGATCAGGCGCTTGTTGCACTCCTGGGTCAAAGTATTCCCGTAAAAAAAGCCGCGATGTCTGCTATTCAGAGGTTTGCTGAACTTGGTCTTGTTTACGAAAGAATAGCAAAAAGCGCAATAAAAACGATTAATTTAGATTTTTTATAAATAAACTCTCTTTTGTCTCCTTTAAAATTTGTACCTTTGTCCGGTTTTCGTGCGAATCAAATGGCAAGTAAAGGAAACAAAGAGAGTGTAGTAACCGCTGTAGAGCGTATTCTTGATAATTATCTTGAGATGAATCACCATCGCAAGACACCCGAACGCTACACGATTCTTCGGGCTATTTACGGGATAAATGGTCACTTCACGCTTGAAGAATTGAACGATCATTTGGCGCAAGTATTAAATTTCCCTGTCAGTCGTGCCACATTATACAATACCATCAATTTGTTCCTTGAATTACGATTGGTTACCCGTCATCGTTTCCAAGGTACAACTAAGTATGAG
Source organism: uncultured Prevotella sp. (assembly GCA_902798285.1). Lineage (GTDB taxonomy): Bacteria > Bacteroidota > Bacteroidia > Bacteroidales > Bacteroidaceae > Prevotella. The sequence goes on from CADBVZ010000013.1 coordinate 41,548, forward strand.
GCATGTTATGACAATAACAGCCATTGTCACCAGATTTGTACCATGTGCGGAAAGGTAACAGAGGTCAAGTCGCAAGAGATTACAAGGGCAGTGGAGAATATGCACCTGAGGCGATTCCGTAAGGATGGATTCACTTTGTATGTCTATGGCGTATGCAGCACATGTCAGACGAAAATGAAAAAACGCTCGAAAGGTGATAAGACAGATAAACAGGAACAGTCAAAACAAAACAAATAAACACTATGAACAAAGGTAAAGTTGATGTCCTGCTCGGTTTGCAGTGGGGCGACGAAGGAAAAGGTAAGGTGGTTGACGTGTTAACCCCCAAGTATGATGTGGTAGCCCGCTTCCAAGGTGGTCCTAACGCTGGTCATACGCTCGAGTTTGAGGGTCAGAAGTATGTGCTTCGCTCCATTCCGTCGGGTATATTTCAGGGCGACAAGGTGAACATTATCGGTAATGGCGTTGTGCTGGCTCCCGATCTCTTTATGGAAGAGGCTAAGGCTTTGGAGGCCAGTGGACATGAACTTCGCAGTCGTCTGCACATTTCGAAGAAGGCTCATCTCATTATGCCTACTCATCGTGTGCTCGATGCTGCTTATGAGGCTCAGAAGGGTAAGAACAAGGTAGGTACTACGGGTAAGGGTATTGGACCTACTTATACTGATAAGGTTAGTCGTAACGGTCTGCGTGTAGGTGATATCCTTGAGAACTTCGAGGAGAAGTATGCTAAGGCAAAGGCTCGTCATGATGCCATCCTGAAGTCGCTCAACTTCGATTATGACATCACTGAGGTTGAGAAGAAGTGGCTCGAGGGTATCGAATATCTGCGTCAGTTCCCCATCGTTGATTCCGAGCACGAAATCAATAATCTGTTGAAGAGTGGAAAGAGTGTGCTTTGTGAGGGTGCTCAGGGTACAATGCTCGATGTAGACTTTGGTTCATATCCCTTCGTGACATCATCGAATACCATTTGTGCTGGTGCATGCACTGGTCTCGGCATTGGTCCCAATAAGATTGGCGATGTATATGGTATCATGAAGGCTTACTGCACACGTGTTGGTGCTGGTCCTTTCCCCACAGAGCTCTTCGATGAAACCGGCAAGAAGATCCGTGACTTAGGTCATGAGTATGGAGCCGTTACAGGTCGTGAGCGTCGTTGTGGCTGGATTGACCTTGTAGCGCTGAAATATTCAATCATGGTAAATGGTGTTACCCAGCTTATTATGATGAAGAGCGATGTGCTCGATGGATTTGATACTATCAAGGCTTGCGTGGCTTATAAGCAGAATGGCGTTGAAATCGACTACTTCCCATACAATATTGAGGACGGTATTGAGCCTGTTTACCAGGAACTGCCCGGATGGAAGACTGATATGACGAAATTCACCAGCGAAGATCAGTTCCAGAAAGAGTTCAGTGATTATATCTCATTCTTAGAGAAGCAGTTAGAGACTCCTATTAAAATAATTTCTATTGGTCCTGATCGCGACCAAACAATCGTGAGAAAGTAATAAATGGCACAGAAACCAAGTATTCCTAAAGGAACGCGCGACTTCTCTCCAATGGAGATGGCCAAGCGCAATTATATTTTTGATACCATCAAACAGGTTTATCAGCTCTATGGCTTCCAGCAGATAGAGACCCCCGCCATGGAAACCCTCGGCACACTGATGGGTAAGTATGGCGAGGAAGGCGATAAACTGCTGTTTAAGGTATTGAATTCAGGTGATTTCCTTTCAAAGGTAACTCCAGAAGAGCTCAATGGGCGCAATTCACTTCATTTAGCCGCCAAACTCTGCGAAAAAGGACTTCGTTATGACCTGACTGTTCCCTTTGCTCGCTACGTGGTGATGCATCGTGAGGAACTTCAGTTACCGTTTAAGCGCTATCAGATGCAGCCAGTATGGCGTGCAGATCGTCCGCAGAAAGGCCGTTATCGTGAATTCTGGCAGTTTGATGGTGATATTGTTGGCTCCGATTCTCTGCTTAACGAGGTGGAGCTGATGCAGATTGTGGATACCGTATTCAGCCGCTTTGGTGTGCGTGTTCAGATTAAGATCAACAACCGCAAGATCCTCTCAGGAATTGCTGAAGTCATCGGTGCTGCCGAGAAGATTGTGGATATCACCGTAGCTATCGATAAGCTCGATAAAATCGGACTTGATAACGTTAACCAGGAACTCCGTGAGGATGGACTCTCAGAGGAACAGATTGAGAAGCTTCAACCTATTATTACTCTCGAGGGTACTAACGACGAGAAGTTGAACACGATTGCTGAGGTGCTGAATTCCAGCGAGACAGGACTGAAGGGAGTTGAGGAGATCCGCTATATCCTTGATATGCTGAAGACCTCAGGTCTGAAGAATGAGATCCAGCTCGACCTGACTCTGGCTCGTGGTCTGAACTATTATACCGGCGCTATTTTCGAGGTAAAAGCACTCGATGTGCCCATGGGTTCTATTCTTGGCGGCGGACGCTACGATAACCTGACGGGCATCTTCGGTATGCCTGGTATCTCTGGTGTGGGCATTTCCTTCGGTATCGATCGTATCTTCGATGTGCTCAATGCATTGGAGGCTTACCCAAAGGATGCTGTCAATGGCACACAGTTGCTGTTTATCAACTTCGGTGAGAAGGAAACTGCCTATTGTCTGCCTGCAGTAGCTAAGGCACGCGAGGCTGGTATCCGTACGGAAATCTTCCCTGATGCTGCAAAGATGAAAAAGCAGATGTCGTATGCCAATGCCAAGCTGATTCCGTTCGTTGCTTTGGCTGGTGAGAACGAAATTAACGAGGGGAAGTATACTCTCAAGAATATGTCGACCGGAGATCAGCAACTTGTTACTGCTGAGGAACTTATAAATATCGTAAGTAAGTGAGAAAGGTAACTTTTTGGTCCGTTTTGATGGTTTTTGCTTTGGTGTTCACTGCAGCTACCAAGGATAAGTCCACAACCATCTTCGTGATAGGCGATTCCACCGCAGCCAATAAGGATACTACCGGTGGAAAGGTTGAGCGTGGTTGGGCTATGATGCTTCAGGATTGTTTTGATCCCGATTTCATCGTAGTTGATAATCATGCTGTAAACGGACGCTCTTCCAAAAGTTTCATCGATGAGGGACGCTGGGGTAAGGTGCTTGAGAAGATTAAACCCGGTGACTATGTCATTATCCAGTTTGGCCATAACGATGAGAAGCCTCAGGCCGATCGTCATACAGAACCTGGTTCCACCTTCGATAATAACTTGGCACGATATGTACTCGATACCCGTGAGAAGGGCGGTATCCCTGTACTTATGAATAGTGTGGTTCGTCGTAACTTCTATGTGAAAGCACCCGAGAACGATGATGACGAGAAACTTCGTACATCCACCTTTAAGGACGGGGCTAAAATGGTAGAAGGTGATTCTCTTATCGATACCCACGGACTTTATCGCTCTGTTCCCATACTTGTGGCTGAGCGTACGCATTGTCATTTTGTCGATGCCAACCAGATTACCCACAACCTTGAGCAGGGACTGGGTAGGGAAGGTTCCAAGAAACTCCACATGTGGTTTCTTCCTGGTGAAGAGCCCTCAGAGCCCCAAGGCAAGCAGGACAACACCCACTATAATAAATATGGTGCGCAGGTGGTGGCTAATCTCCTGGCCGATGCCCTCTGCGAAGAGATTCCTTTGTTGAGTAAATACCGCAAGAAATAACGCAATTACGCAACAATTAAAAATAAATCCTGCAAAATACTTGCAGGATTTATTTTTTATGCTTATATTTGCAAACGGAACAATTATTTCACATTATTAATAACTAAAAGACAAATTCATTATGAAGAAAAAGTTTATTTGCGCCGTTTGTGGATATATCTATGAAGGCGATGAAGCTCCCGAGAAGTGCCCCATCTGTAAGGCTCCTGCCTCTAAGTTCTCAGAGCTGAAGGACGATGGCGACGTAACTTATGCTACCGTTCATTGTATTGGCGATGGTAAGCCCGAGGGTGTATCAGAAGAGATGATTAACGACCTGCGTGCACACTTTAACGGTGAGTGCGGCGAAGTAGGTATGTATCTGGCTATGGCTCGTCAGGCTGATCGTGAGGGTTATCCCGAGATTGCCGAGGCATTTAAGCGCTATGCTTTTGAGGAGGCTGATCACGCTTCACGTTTTGCTGAGCTGCTGGGCGAGTGCGTATGGGACACCAAGACCAATCTGGAGAAGCGCGCTGCTGCCGAGGCTGGTGCTTGCGAGGATAAGTTCCGTATTGCCAAGAATGCCAAGGCTGCCGGTTTCGATGCTATCCACGACACCGTTCACGAAATGGCTAAGGACGAGGCTCGTCATGGTGCAGGCTTCGCAGGACTGCTGAAGCGCTACTTTGGCAAGTAATCACACAATAAATCCAATAAAAATCCGTTTTATCGATAAGATGAAACGGATTTCTTTTTTTCGGATGCTGGCATGTTGTGCATTATGCATGGTGCATTATGCATTCTTTTCTTGTGCCGATGATGACTCGTTCTCTACAAGCACAGGACTGAGACTGGACTTTTCGGTGGATACACTGAAACTTGACACAGTATTCAGTCGCACGCCTTCGTCCACTTATTCGTTTTGGGTCCATAATCGCAATAACGATGGTGTTCGCCTTCAGAATGTCCGTCTGAAACGAGGCAATCAAAGCGGTTACAGAGTGAATGTCGATGGACTCTATCTCGATAATGCCAACGGTTCACAGGTCTCTGATATAGAAATCCGCAGGAAAGACAGTGTCTTGGTGTTTGTAGAACTTACAGCTTCTGATACCTATCATACTGAGCCCGTTGTAATAGAGGACGATCTGTTGTTTACGCTCGAGAGCGGAGTGGAGCAGAAGGTACTCTTACAGGCTTGGGCGTGGGATGCCATCAAACTCTATTCTCCGGTTATCTCTAAGGATTCCGTTATCGACTCGCGCGTACCTTATATTATATATGGCGATCTCCTGGTACAGGAAGGAGCCATGCTTACCATCCGGAACACTAGTCTTTTCTTCCATGATTCATCCGGTTTAGAGGTTTATGGTTCGCTGAATACCGAAAATTGCCTCATGCGAGGCGACAGATTGGACCGTATGTTCAGTTATTTGCCCTACGACAGGGTCAGCGGACAGTGGAAAGGGGTACATTTCTATTCTAGCTCTTTTCATAATACACTGAATAATACAGAGATACGAAATTCCAAACAAGGAATACTTTGCGACTCAATTTCCCTTGATTCTGACCAATATCGCCTGATAATGCAGCAATGTATCGTCCATAATTGCGAGGGCAATGGCATCAAAATCTCCCATTCCAACGTATATTTGAAAGATTGCCAGATTACTAACACTTTGGGCGATTGTCTGAGTATCAATGGGGGCAATGTTGAACTCAATTATTGCACGCTGGCCCAGTTCTATCCGTTCTCCGCCAATCGCGGCGCAGCATTACGCTTTACTAATTCGTCACCACTCAAGCTCGATGCCGAGGGACTCATTCTCACAGGCTATGCTGATGACGTGCTGATGGGCGAACAAGTAAGCAGCACCCACGCCTTCGACTATGCCTTCCGTCATAGTTTGCTTCGTACACCCTCAATGGCCGATGATACCGCCCATTTCAACGATATTATCTGGGAAACACCGAATGATTCCATTCAAGGGAAGGATCACTTCGTTACTATCGACGAAGACAATCTCTATTACGACTTCCACCTGAATGCGAAGTCACCAGCAATAGGTCTTGGTTGTTACCGATAGAATCAGAATTCCGAGAATGTCAACGGCATCAATTGCCTGATTCCATCGATCACATATACATATTTCTTTCCGTAGAGTAGAATGCGGATAGGATCACCAGCTCTCGTTTCCGATTCAATAATCACCTGGCGACAACTGCCGCAAGGACCTACGGGCTCCTCCAAAAGTTCTCCATCAGTGCCGCGGGCCGCTATCGAGAGCATTATTACTGGAACATCCGGATATTGGGCTCCCGCAGCAAAGAGAGCCGTACGCTCGGCACAGAGTCCTGATGGATAGGCCGCATTCTCCTGATTACAGCCTATGATCTCTACGCCGTTCTCCAGTCTCACAGCAGCACCTACATGAAACTTGGAATAGGGGGCATAGCTGCGACCTGTGGCCTCGATTGCCAGTTCTAACAAATGTTGTTCTTCGGCTGTCAATTCCTCCATCTGACACACCTTAATAACGGATTTTAGTTCCAGTTCTTTCATAAATCGCGTAATTTTGGGGACAAAGATACGAAAAATCGAGAGCAGAACAAAATAATTGCATTATTTTTTATGCCGAGATGGAGTATCTTCACGATTTTTAATCGTAAATATACAAATTATTCGAGAGAAATCACTACTTTTGCAAAGAAATATAACGATTATGAGGAAGTTTTTTATGACTGCGGCCCTTTTTCTGGCTCTGAGTGCCTCTGCTCAGGTGCGATGGAATCAGGCCTATCAGCAATATATCAATCAGTATAAGGACATCGCCATCGAGCAGATGCAGCGCTATAAGATTCCTGCATCCATTACTTTGGCACAGGGGTTGCTTGAGAGTGGAGCCGGTAGGAGTGAGCTCACCCTTAAGGCCAACAACCACTTTGGTATTAAGTGCCATAACGGCTGGACAGGCCCTACAAGCTATCACGACGATGATGCGCGCGGTGAGTGCTTCCGTGCTTACAGCTCAGCCTATGAGTCGTATGAAGACCATTCGCGTTTCCTCACAACCTCTCGTCGATACAGTTCGCTGTTCAGTCTGGGAACTACCGATTATAAAGGTTGGGCTAGGGGATTAAAGGCTGCTGGCTATGCCACTAATCCCCAATATGCCAACAAACTCATTGAGATTATCGAATTATATAAGCTCAATCAGTACGATAATGCCAAGGGCTACGATAAGTTCATGACTCAGCGTACGAAGGATCAGCAGGTGAATGGTGCTTCACTCCACGTCATCCGTATCTTCAATAAGAACTATTATCTGGTAGCCCGCCAGGGCGACACCTTCAAGGCTATTGGCGAAGAGGTGGGCATCAGCTACCGTAAGATTGCCAAGTACAACGAGCGCAATAAGAAGGATCGTCTGGAAGAGGGTGAGATTATCTGGCTGAAGAAGAAGCAGAAGAAAGCCCCGAAGGAGTATAAGAACCGTCTGCATTATGTGCAGCCAGGCGAGTCCATGTATACGATTGCCCAGAAATACGGCATTCGCCTGAAGAATCTCTATAAGATGAATCATCTCTCGCCCGATCATCAGATCCGTGTGGGTGAAGGCTTGCGACTTAGATAAGCCTAATAGCGATACAAAAAAAAGAATGCAGGCCCTTGTGAACGAGAGCCTGCATTTTTATATTCTGGCTTGAGCGGAATACGGGAATCGAACCCGCCTCCCAGGCTTGGGAAGCCCGTGCACTACCGATGTGCTAATTCCGCTTAAGTAAATTTCCGTGATTTGTGTGAGCCGATACCCGGACTCGAACCGGGGACCTACGCATTACGAATGCGTTGCTCTACCAACTGAGCCATATCGGCAACCTTCATATAAAACTTTGAAGAAATAAAGTACACCCGCAGGGGCTCGAACCCTGGACACCCTGATTAAGAGTCAGGTGCTCTACCAACTGAGCTACGGGTGCAGACCAAAATGTTTTTTCAAAAAGAAAGGAGGTTCTCTTGCCTCCTCTTTGTACACCCGCAGGGGCTCGAACCCTGGACACCCTGATTAAGAGTCAGGTGCTCTACCAACTGAGCTACGGGTGCATCCTTTTGTTTAGCGGGTGCAAAGGTACACACTTTTTTTGATTCCACCAAACTTTTTCGCGATTTTCTTTAGAAAAAGTTATTCTCTGGTGCTATGGAAGCCCTCAATGTTCTCATATCGGCGTATCATCATGCGTTTATAGATGTTTTTTATCCATAGTTGATTGGTGGCTATAAACGCCAGTCCGATGATACACATTATTATATATGTATAGGTCAGACCTATTATCAGATAGCCGATTCCCGTCAACATGATCGGACCAATCAGTGCCGTCAGTTCAATGACGATCTGCATGCCGTTCTCAAAGTTACCTTTGGCTGTTACTTTCTGCTGCAGAGGTAATGTCTGCTTGTTGTATACGGCCAATTGGAAAATGACGAAGTGCAGGAATCCGGCCATCAGCAGCATATAGGCAAAGAGCATCAGCAGCGAGAACTTGCCTGTAAACACGGCTGGCAGCATGATGATAAAGGGAATCACCAGCACGGCACTGTAGAACCAGAACTTAGCCGTCAGCAGGGCCACAATGTTCTCGCGGTGCATCATCAGCAGGTCGATGTAGTTGCCTTCCTGTCCCATAATCTTGATGAGCGCCGTCATGCCGTAGATGGCGAAGCAGTACAGGCACCAGAAGTTCAGTGCCAGTTCGTTGTCGTAGATGTTTGTATACGCTATCAGGGCCGAGAACACCACGATCAGTGCCAGACTCATGATACAACGTGTACGCATGGTCTTGTTTCGCATGTTCGACTTTGCCTCAATCTTCATATACTCGCCCACAAGTCCGAATCGGTTTAGGAACGAGAACTCTGATACGTGCTTCAACTCACGCTCTTTCTTCTTCGAGATCTCCTCGTACACATACTTGAACTGGAACCAGCGATTGATGAAGAACATCGCTACCAGCAGCAATATGACGATTGGCACGAAGTACCAGCCCGTACCCACCATCTTATAGGTGTCCATCATCCACGAGAAGGTTTTCTCGCTCATTTTGATAAAGAGCGGTGTGAAGGGCAGGGCATACATCACTATTGCCGGAATAATCCAGAGCACCGAGCGATTTACCAGCGTGCGCCAAAAGAGATACACCTGACTATTCAGCACAATCAGCAACTCACAGGCGATCAGTTCCAGCAATACTGCCCAGAATCCGGCACCGGCTATGAGGATGATGATGGAGTAGGGAATAAACATCGCCAGCCATAGAAAATTATATCCGCTTACCTGCGATGAAATCAGGAAACACTCAATGGCCGTATAGCGCGAGATGGGCTGCAGAATATAGGGCTTCACCATCATGCCTGGTGTGGTCTGCACAATGAAGCGCAGCAAGAAATCTATCGCCAACCAGATGGGTGCAAACGCCAGCATCATGCCAGCCTCACCATCGGCACTAGCACCAATGATGGCACCATACATAATCAGGTATATGCCGAACATCACGCCGCCGAAGTATATCAATGCCTTGGCCCATTTGTTCTGCTCAAAAGCTGGGCTGCGCTTATAACTCAGGTTCGTGTTCTTGCGCAGCAGTTTGTATAGTTCAAGTCTGTTCATAGTCGATCAATTCAATTTTAATGTTGATGTTTCACATCGAGCTCGCTCACGTTCGACATAGCTTAAGCAAGCTTAGCTCTGTTCTCACTTAATCGCGACCTTTAATGTTTAATCTTTAATCTTTAATGTCTATCTCAGGTCTATCACTTCGGCCGAGGGGAAATCCTTTGAGTTAAAGCGGAACTGGCTGTCGGCCACGGCCTGCTTCTTCAGGTCAGTAATGTCGAAAATGGTCCACTTCTTTCCCTGCAACAGCTTCACCTGGGTGGGATTATAATTGTTCTTGTTGATGCTGATAAACATCTCCTTGATCTTGGCGTTGGCGTTTGTTGCCGTCAGATGAACCACGAAGTCGTTGCCGCTCTTGTTCAGCGTGTAATTGTAACCCTTCTTATAGAGGTTAATGAAGTTGTAGGGATTAATGGCCTGCAGCTGAGCCTCCGTAGGATTGCTGATGTTCACCTCGTCGTTGTTCTTCATATAGGTCCACTGTGTCTTGCCGTCGAACCATACGGTGGCCATCGGCGTGGTGGCATAGAACTTACGACCCTTTACGGCTATCTGTCCGCTGGTGTTGCCATGACTACCAGTCATCTTGAAGTTAGCCCTAATACCTTCCTTGGCCGAAACATTGGCGGCCGCCTTGTCGAGCACACTCTTAGCGGTCTGCCCGTAAGTAGCGACGCTCAGCAGCATCGCTGTTATCAGAAAACAAATCTTTTTCATTATCCTTTTAATTACAACCTTAATGTTCAATTCTCAATGTTCAATTCTCAATGTTCAATTCTCAATGTTCAATTCTCAATGTTCAATTCTCAATTCCTCACCTCAGTCCGCTGAGCAGATTATTCAAACTCATTTCGTCCTGAATCATCACCTCGCGAGGCTTTGAACCCATGGCGGCACCCACCACACCAGCCTTCTCCAACTGATCCATCAGTCGTCCGGCGCGGTTGTAACCGATGGCGAACTTACGCTGTATCAGTGAGGTAGAACCACTTTGATTGATGACGATGAGTCGGGCAGCATCCTCAAATAGCGGATCCAGATGCTGCATATCCACATCCTTCTCACCACCGTCGCCGAAGTCGGCCTCAGGCTGATCTGGCTCAGGCAGTTCGAATGGTGCGCCGTAGCTCTGCTGGTCGGCAATGAACTCGTTGATGCGCTCTACCTCTGGGGTATCTACGAAAGCACACTGTACACGCACGGGCTCCGAACCATTCAGGAACAGCATGTCGCCTCGGCCTATCAGCTGCTGGGCACCGGTGCGGTCCAGAATGGTCTTCGAGTCGATACCGGCACTTACCTTGAAGGCGATACGGGCGGGGAAGTTAGCCTTGATATTACCAGTGATGATCGTGGTCGTCGGGCGCTGAGTGGCAATCACCATGTGGATACCCACGGCACGTGCCAACTGGGCGATACGGGCGATAGGCAACTCAATCTCCTTACCAGCCGTCATGATCAGATCACCAAACTCATCGATAATCACCACGATGTAAGGCATGAATCCGTGTCCGCCACGTGGTGGAATCTTGCGGTCGATGAACTTCTTGTTGTATTCCTTGATGTTACGTGCGCCCACCTCCTTCAGCAGATCGTAACGCGTATCCATCAGCTTACACAGTGAGTTCAGCGTGCGTACCACCTTCGTCACGTCGGTGATAATCGGATCGGCATCCTCATCGGGCACCTTTGCCAGGAAGTGGTTAATCAGCGGATTATAGATCGAGAACTCCACCTTCTTCGGGTCAACCAGCACAATCTTCAACTCTGCCGGATGCTTCTTATATAATAAAGAGGTGACGATGGCGTTCAATCCTACTGACTTACCCTGACCGGTAGCACCAGCCACCAGCAAGTGAGGCGCCTTTGCCAGGTCGAACATGAATACCTCGTTGGTAATCGTCTTACCCAGTGCACAAGGCAGTTCCATCTGACTCTCCTGGAATTTCTTCGAATTCAGTATCGACTCCATCGACACAATCGATGGTTTGGCGTTTGGAACCTCGATACCTACCGTTCCCTTACCGGGAATTGGGGCGATGATACGAATGCCGAGGGCCGAGAGACTCAGGGCGATATCATCCTCCAGCGAACGCACACGGGCGATACGCACACCCGGTGCCAGCGTAATCTCGTAAAGTGTGATGGTAGGACCAACGGTAGCCTTGATGCTGGCTATCTCTACGCCGAAGTTACGCAGCACCTCCACGATACGGTTCTTATTCGCCGTCTGTTCGGCCATGTCGATATACGGCTTACCGTCGTTGTCGTATTTCTTCAGCAGGTCGAGTGTCGGATACTTGTAGTTCACCAAGTCGCGCTTCGGATCGTAGGGCTCCATACTCTCCACGTCCACGAGTGTCTTGGCATCGGCCGTCTCCACGTCACCTTTGGCCACTTCCACTTCCATGCTTACATTGTCTGTTTCAGCAGACTTGATAGTCTGTGGCTTCACGGGCTTAATATGCTTCACGTCGTTGCCGTTGTCCTCGTTCTGAAAACCCTCGTCAATCACCAGGTCGGCCTTGCCGTCCTTGCCGAAGATCACCTCCTGCTTCGAGGGATCGTCGAATACCAGATTGTCGTCCTCGCCGCTCTCTATCTGGTTCTCGTAACTCTCGTCGTCGCTCGATTTACCCGTAGTTACCTTGAACTTCACCTTGTCGATAAATCTCGATGGATTCAGTATCTTGCGAATCACGAAGATGGTCTCGGCGCTCAGATAAGTCAGGAATGCGATGGCCACCAGTCCTAGCAGAGCCGTGAGTCCGGGCAGTCCTATCAGGTTCTCGATATACTGGCTGATGTACATGCCGTGATCGCCGCCAGGGCTGTAGCATGCATCCTCGAAGAATGGCGTCAGGAACTTGGCAAATGTCACCGATGCCCATATCATCAGGATCATCAGCGAGAAGAACCACTTCAGCAGATTCACCCTATATGCTTTAATAAGGTGTATGCCTAGCAGGAAGATGAACAACGGGATCAGGAAGGCCGATAGTCCGAAACAGCGCTTGATGAAGTACCATGAAAGGTAGGCACCGAAGCTGCCGCAGGTGTTGGCAAACTCATGATGCTCGTTCAGCACCTCGCCATCGCGCGGATCCTCTATCAGACTCTGGTCGGCCGCACCTGTCGAGAAGTACGATATGAATGCGAAGGTCATGTAGATGGCCAGCACAAAGAGCACGAAGCCCAGGAAGAACTTCAGTCGCTCGTTCAATAATATATCCTTAAAGCCCAACACACCCGAGAGGTTGCTGGAACTGCTTTTTTCGCTTTTAGCTTTCTTTTTTTTTGCCATTTTTCCGTTCATTTCGATAATTTGTTGCAAAAGTAGTTTAAAAAACTCAGATTTCATCATAAATCGCGATTTTTTTAGTAATTTTGCACACAGAAATGAAAAAGTTAATATATAACAAGCTTGATAAGAGCCTGATTCCCGACATGCAGCGGGTTATTTTCCCTGGCAAGATCATTGTTGTATTGAGCCCTGAGGAAGCTGAACGCAGTGTGGATTACCTGCTTTCGCAACCCGTTCTCGGCCTCGATACCGAGACGCGCCCTGCTTTTAAAAAAGGCTCCCGTTTCAAGTGCTCGCTGTTGCAGGTGGCTACCGACGACTGCTGTTTCCTGTTCCGTCTTAATCACATGGGCCTTTGTCCCGCCATCATCCGTCTGCTCACCGATCGTGAGGTGACGAAGGTTGGCTTGGCTTGGAACAACGATCTGCTCTCGCTCCACGAACTCGGCCCGTTCCGTCCCGGCGATTTTATCGACCTTCAGGATATGTGCCATGAGGTAGGCATCGAGGATCAGAGTCTGATGAAGCTCTATGCCAATCTCTTCCACGAGCGTATCAGTAAGAAGGAACGCCTGTCAAATTGGGAGCGCGACATCCTGACCGACTCGCAGAAGCAGTATGCCGCCATCGATGCCTGGGCTTGTGTCCGCATGTATCATGAGTTGCAGCGCCTCAAGGAGACCGGCGATTACGAACTGGTGATTGTACCAGAACCCGAACCCATTCAGCAAACTAAGAATAATGATGAAACAGATAGTACTCAAGAAAGGTAAGGAGGAGTCTTTGCTCCGTTTTCATCCCTGGGTGTTCTCAGGGGCCATCCAGCATGCCGACAAGGATATCGCCGAAGGCGACATTGTGCGTGTAGTCACCAATAACGGCGATTTTATCGCCATCGGTCATTACCAGCAGGGCTCCATCGCCGTGCGTGTGCTCACGTTCAGCGATGTCGAGATCGATGCCGAGTTTTGGGCTTCCCGTCTGGCTTCGGCCCTGCAGATGCGCCAGGCCATCGGCATTGCCGATAATCCCGATAACAATACCTATCGTCTGGTTCATGGCGAGGGCGACAATCTGCCTGGACTCATTATCGATGTCTACGGCAAGACGGCCGTCATGCAGGCCCATAGCATCGGCATGCACCTCTGTCGTAAGGAGATTGCAGAGCAGTTGGTCAAGGTGATGGATTCGCGCCTCGAGCATGTGTATTACAAGAGCGAGACCACGCTGCCGTTCATGGAAGAGATGCAAAATGGCTTCCTTTACGGCGGTTCCACCGATAATGTGGCCCTCGAGAACGGCCTGAAGTTCTATGTCGATTGGTTGCGCGGTCAGAAGACCGGTTTCTTCGTCGATCAGCGCGAGAACCGTGCCCTCCTTGAGCGGTTTGCTAAGGGTAAGAGCGTACTCAATATGTTCTGCTACACCGGTGGATTCTCGTTTTATGCCATGCGTGGTGGGGCTAAGTTAGTCCATTCCGTCGATAGCAGCGCCAAGGCCATCGAACTCACCAACCGCAATGTAGAGCTCAATTTCCCCGGCGATGCACGCCATCAGGCTTTCTGCGAGGATGCCTTCAAGTATCTCGAGCAGGCTGGCGATCAGTACGATCTTATCATTCTCGATCCGCCCGCCTTTGCCAAGCACCGTGGGGCACTCCATAATGCCCTGAAAGGCTATACCCGCCTGAATAACAAGGCTTTCCAGAAGATTCAGAAGGGTGGTATCCTCTTCACATTCAGCTGTTCGCAGGTGGTTACCAAGGATCATTTCCGCAATGCCGTCTTCACAGCTGCTGCCCAGGCAGGCCGTAAAGTGCGTATCCTCCATCAGCTGCATCAGCCCGCCGATCATCCCATCAATATCTATCACCCCGAAGGGGAATACTTAAAAGGATTGGTCTTGTATGTAGAATGAAACAGAAGATTTCGGACTATATCTCGAAGCACTCGCTTCTTTCCCACGACGCTCTCCACCTCGTGGCACTGAGCGGTGGGGCCGATAGCGTGGCTTTACTACGGATTCTTCGCGATTTAGACTACAAAATTGAGGCTGCACACTGTAATTTTCATTTACGAGGCGCTGAAAGCGACCGCGACGAGGCTTTTGTGCGTCAATTATGCGATTCTCTCAGTATCAAGCTTCACTTAATTCATTTTGATACAGAAACTTATGCCTCAGTCCATCAAGTAAGTATTGAGATGGCGGCTCGAGAGCTTCGTTATGGCTATTTTCACTCACTTTGTAAGGATATAGGAGCAGAAACGGTATGCGTGGCCCATCATCGTGATGATGCCGTCGAAACCTTCCTCATGAACCTCCTTCGAGGCTCTGGCATCCATGGTTTGACGGGTATTCGCCCTAAAAACGGCCAAATTGTCCGTCCATTGCTGTGTGTGGGCCGTCAGGACATCTTGGATTATCTCCATTCCATCGGTCAGGATTACGTCACAGATTCTACGAATCTCGAATCCATCGTACTTCGCAACAAGCTTCGCTTGCAGGTTTTGCCGCTTTTGAAGCAACTTAACCCTAAAGCCGTAGAAAATATCGATAAAACCGCCAATTACCTCCGCGAAGCGGAGAAAGTATACAATGCCTATTTCGCTGGCAATCCTGACATGGCTGCTTCTGACAGGGGACAGGTTCCTGTCAGATACACTCCGCGCTATGTGGCTGACAGGAACCTGTCCCCTGTCAGAAGATTCCCTGCGCAAATACCCCTCGATGAAATTACTAAACAACCTTCAGCAGAATGTTTCCTCCACGAATGGCTCTCACCTTATGGCTTCAATGCCTCCCAAATTGCCCAAATTCTCGAAGCATTGACGGGAGAGTCGGGTAGGGAGTTCCTGTCGGCTACACACACTCTCTTAATCGACCGTTCTCAGCTCGTTTTAGAGCCAAAACAGGCCGAAATCAAGCCCCTGCGTATCCCTGAGGCCGGTAACTACCGTTTTTCGCCTGAAATTCTGTTTTCCGTAAAACTAACTAATGATATATCTATTTCAAAATCAGAAGAGTGTGCCACGCTCGATGCAGCAAACATTCAGTTCCCGTTAACCGTGCGTCAAGTGGCCTCTGGCGATGCTTTTTGCCCTTTTGGCATGGAAGGACGCAAGCTGGTGAGCGATTTCCTCACCGATCGTAAGATTTCGCTCCTCGAAAAGCGCCGTCAACTAGTAGTTACGGCCGCCAATGGCGATATTATTTGGCTCGTTGGCCAGCGTACTGATCATCGTTATCGCATCACCGCCAGCACCCACCAAGTCTTAAGTATTACTTTAACTCATAATTCCTAACAATGTCACAGCAGAGAGTAACCCCCGAGCGTATCACGCACCTAGAGAAAAACGAGATTTTCGTGTTTGGTAGCAACTTAGCCGGTGCCCATGGTGGTGGCGCAGCTTATATCGCTTATAAAAAGTTTGGCGCTATCTGGGGCCAGGGTGTTGGTCTGCAGGGCCAGAGTTACGGCATTCCCACCATGCAGGGCGGCGTAGAAACCATCAAGCCCTATGTCGATGAATTCATCGAGTTTGCCCGCCAGCATCCCGAGTACACCTTTCTTGTTACCCGTATCGGCTGTGGTATCGCCGGCTTTACCAACGAAGAAATCTCTCCGCTCTTCGCTGCCGCCCACGATGTCGACAACATCGTCCTCCCCCTCGGCTGGTAAATCGCTAGCAAATTAACCTTTATTAACTAGTGTTTTCTTGCATCCTATCGCTATTTTTCGTATATTTGCGCCAAATATATGCCAATAATTGATTATCAACCTATTTTAAATTACTAACTGTTATGAGAACAACTAAATTTTTCCCAATGATGCTGATTGCATCCACCATGTTGGGTGCGACGGCCCTTTCCTCATGTAGTCATGATGAATATATGTACAGCGAGGAGAAAGTTGAAACGAATGTCAACGACACTTATGCTGCTGCTTTCGAGAAAGCGTTTGGTAAGGTTGGCCCGAATGTAGACTGGGGTTTCGGCCGCCAGCATGCCTATTCACGCGGCCTAACACGTGTTGAGGAAGATCGTGTAGATTATGATTCTTACAGAGGTAAAAACATAAATCCTACCGTTACTTTCCCTGACGATTTAGGTGCCGACGATTTCACTATTCCAGAAGGAACTCAACCAATGCCTAATAATCAAGGTGGAGCTGGTCCTTATTACATTGATGAGACTACTGAACAGGTTTGGTCTTGGTCAAGCCAATGCGTGATTTATGTAAAGGGTAATGTTGATTTGACCGATAAAAAGTTTGAACTTAACATCAATACGAAAATCTATCTGACTAAGAATTCATCCTTAAAATTAGGTTCATATGCTGCTGAGGGTTTAAATGTTTCTTTCTATATCGCAAAAGATGCGACACTTGAGGTTCCTGGACATATCAAGGTGCAAACTTACCCTGTGTACAATCATGGAACCATCAAAGCTGGATCTTATGAAACTACCTCTGGCAGTATCCTCTATAATGTAGGTAAGTTGGAAACGTCAAATACAGGAAGTGTGATTCTCAACAGCAATACTGATAGAATTGTCAACGATGGCACCATTGAATGTGCATCTGTTACATTGAATGCTGGTGCTGTGCAGAACAATTACCAGTGGACCGTTTCGGGCACTACTACTGTCAATTCCAACAACTCAGGCTGGATCAACAATGGCCATTGGAAGACTTATGATTATGCTTATACAGCCGGAAGCGAGAACGTGATCAATAATTGTTACCTTTGGGTGACTCATGATTTTGAAATGAATATTTCATCAGATACAACTGAAGGTGAGAAAGCATTCAAGATGGATTCTGGCTGTGGTGTGTTGACAAAGAATTTCTATGGAGGTAGGGATTCAAGTACAGGTGCCATTTCTGGACCGTTTAAGATTATAATGGGTCAGAACTCTGTATTTAAAGTAGAGGAGACTGCAGTTCTTGAGAGCGGACGTAGTACCATCGAAGGGACTGCCAATTATGAATTTGGATTCTTTGGTCCCTCTTCAGGAGAGTATGCTGTATTCCAGGCTAAGAATATTGTCAGAGAATCGTCGATTGCGAATACTTGGGGTGCAGTGACCTATGGCGGCAACCTATACGTTTCTGCAGAGACTCATTTCGCACAGGGAAATGACGGTTTGGATACTCACCCGTATATTATTGAAAACCCTGGTTTCAAAATAGCTAACAACATCTATGCCGCAGGCTTCAAGTCTGGCAAGCCCAACATCAACATTCCTGAGACACCATGTAGTCCAGGTTTCCAGGGTGGCAATCCGCTCTATCGCGTGATTGCTGAAGACTTGTCGGCCTCAGATGCTGGTGACTTCGACTTCAACGATGTTGTTTTCGACGTAGTGAAGGCAGAAGGTGGCAAGACTACACTGAAGCTGATCTGCGCAGGTGGCACGCTTCCTCTGAGAGTGAGAGGCGACAATGAAGCCGAGGGTAGGGAGGTTCACGAAGTATTCGGACAAACCACTCCCGACGCACAGGGCAAATATCAGATGTTTAATACTGGAGCAGGACCTACTGTTGATCCAGCTACCTTTACCGTTGATGGCACGTACATCACTCCCGCAGATATTAAGAGAATCATTATCGAGGTCTATAAGAATAACTCGTGGATGGAGCTCAAAGCCACTACTGGTGAGGCAGCTTGTAAGATCTTGGTCGACGATACGTTCAAACCTGTTACAGAACGAAGGAGCATCGCCAACGAGTATAAGTTGTTCACCAACTATGTACAAGGCGCATTCCAGGATGACTTCTGGTGGAAGTAACAAAATGAGCCCGAGCGTCTGTCAGGACTCACAAATAGAAGAGGGAAGAGTAACGTCTTCCCTCTTTTTTACGTCTGCTTCAGGATCGATACCTTGAATTACACCCGCAGACACATCATCGTAAGGTCGTCGTTGGGCTCGGCACCGTTGCGGTGGGTTTCTACCGCGGTCTTGAGGGTGTCGATGACCTGCTGGGCCGTATCGAAATGGGTATGGCGCAGAATCTCTATCAAGCGGTCGTCGCCAAACTGTTCCTGCTGCGGATTCTCGGCTTCGTTGAGTCCGTCGGTATAGATGGTAACCAATTTAAGTCCAGATAAGGCTGTGATCGTTTTGGATGAAGCAGAAGGTAGCAATCCTGAAGTAGACCTAATTATTAGATTCAATAAATCCAATGGCGAAACATGGAGTTCTATAGCAGACAAATATGGTATTAGTAGTGAAGATCGTTTGAACAATCTTATTACAGCTGCAAATAGTCCAAAAGATTCTAATACTGACTTAGAGGTATTATTTAATAGTAGTGACGAGATTAAAACAATAGTTTATAGTGGTGGAACAGAAGTTGATCCTGCTAACAAAATAGGTAAGAAAGGATCGGCTGATTATACTGATTCTTATGGAAGTGTCCATGTTAAATGGACTGCTGAGGATTAATCCCGCGCATCACTTACCATACAACGAATCCCCAGCGCTTTGAACGGCGGCTGGGGATTTCTTTATGCGGTAGGGCAGAGAACTGCCGTATGGACACAAAAAAAGGGTCACCGCCGTGACCCAAACCTTTGTTAACCTTAAATCTAATACTATGAAAAACACAGGTGCAAAGGTAAGGGATAAATCAATAACTTCCAAATGTTTGGGCAAAAAAGTGCTATAATTTAACATTCCATAACAAAAAAGGCACGGAGTGTAATCCGTGCCTTAATATATTAAGCTAAGAACTTTAGCCGTTCATCGAGAGGAGGAACTCCTCGTTGGTGCGGGTGGTTACGAGGCGATCGCGGATGGTGTTCATGGCCTCGATGGGGTTCATCTCGGCAATGAACTTACGGATGATCCACATGCGGTTGAGCGTGGTGTCATCATGCAGCAGATCGTCGCGACGAGTAGAAGACTGTACCAGGTCGATGGCGGGGAAGATGCGCTTGTTGGAGAGCGAGCGGTTGAGCTGGATTTCAGAGTTACCAGTACCCTTGAACTCCTCGAAGATCACCTCGTCCATCTTAGAACCGGTGTCGACCAGAGCGGTAGCAATGATGGTGAGCGAACCGCCACCCTCGATGTTACGGGCTGCACCGAAGAAGCGCTTGGGCTTCTGCAGGGCGTTGGCATCGACACCACCGGTGAGCACCTTACCAGAGGCAGGAGCCACGGTGTT
>CADBVZ010000014.1 GCA_902798285.1 uncultured Prevotella sp.
CACGTTAAATGACTGATGGAAACGATCCACGCGCGACAGTTTCTTCTCATGTCCCTCAGCATCGTGAGGTTTCAGGAAGACGGCACAAAGGGCTGGCGAGAGCGTCAAAGCGTTTACAGCCGAGATGATAATAGAGATAGCCATCGTCACACCGAACTCACGATAGAACGAACCACTAGTACCACCAATAAACGATACAGGCACGAACACGGCTGCCATCACAAGGGTGATGGAGATGATAGCACCAGAGATCTCGTTCATGGCATCGATAGAAGCCGTGAGCGATGACTTATAGCCCTGGTCCAACTTAGCGTGCACGGCCTCAACCACCACAATGGCATCATCCACCACAATGGCAATAGCCAGAAGCAAGGCGGAGAGTACCAGCAGGTTGATGGAGAATCCCATCACATTAAGGAAGAAGAACGTACCAATCAGTGATACAGGTACGGCAATCAGCGGGATAAGTGTAGAACGCACATCCTGCAGGAAGATGTAAACCACGAGGAACACCAGAGCCAGCGTCATGAAGAGGGTGAACACTACCTCCTCGATAGATGCATACAGGAACTCTGTTACATCGTAGTTGATCTTATAGATCATGCCCGGGGGGAAGAGCTTAGCCTGCTCCTCGAGTTCGGCCTTACACTGCTTGGCGATATCGTTGGCGTTAGAGCCAGGAATCTGCTGCACCATACCCAGAACTGAAGGCAGGTTGTTGTTTCTCATCGAAACGCTGTACATCAAGCCACCCAATTCGATCTTAGCCACATCCTTCAGTTTCAGAGTAGAACCATCGGCATTGCTCTTGACAATGATGTTGCCAAATTCCTCGGCTGTCTTCAGACGACCAGTGTAGCGCAGAGAATACTCGTAAGCTACATCGCTCTGCTCACCAAAGGTACCAGGAGCAGCCTCGATATTCTGTTCTGCCATCAGGGCAGAGATATCGCTTGGCATCAAACCATGCTGCTTCATCACGTCGGGCTTCAGCCAGATACGCATAGAGTAGGTCTTCATACCAGGGCTCTGTACATCACCCACACCCTGAATACGCTTCAAGGCAGGAATGATATTGATGTTGGCATAGTTCGTAAGGAACTGGTCGTCGTAACGTCCGTCGGAAGTCAGGGTGTACATAATCACCTGAGAAGACTGACGCTTCATCACCGTTACACCCACACGTGTTACCTCAGCAGGCAGCAGAGCCTGAGCCTGAGACACACGGTTCTGAACGTTCACGGCACACATATCGGCATTGATACCCTGACGGAACATGATCGTAATCTGAGCTGATCCGGAGGATGCCGTAGAGGTCATATAGTCCATACCTTCCACACCGTTGATACTCTCCTCAAGCGGCGTGATCACAGAATTCTTCACGGTCTCGGCATCAGCACCAGGATACTGGGTGTGTACCACTACAGTAGGCGGCGCGATATTGGGGTACTGCTCAATAGGCAGCGACACCAGACCGATGAATCCCAGCAGCACGATGACGATGGAGATCACCGTCGAGAGCACCGGGCGTTTAATAAATGCTGTAAAAGTCATATTGATTTTACCTTTTTACTTTTTTACTTCATTACTTTTTCATGGCGCCTACGATATCACCAGCGCTCATGGCCTTGGCCTGCTCGTTGATCTTCTCCTGATAACGTTCTGGAGTAATAGGCACAATCTCCATACCATCGGTCAGCTTGGTGATACCATTGGTAACAAACTTATCACCCGTCTTCAGACCTTCAGTCACGATGTAATTATTTCCATCGTTCTGCGGATCAACCTTAATTTCAGAATACTTCACCTTATTGTCCTTATCCAGAACATAAACGAAGTGCTTATCCTGAACCTCTGATACACAGCTCTGAGGAATGATAATGGCGTTGCTGTTGCTATGAGGGATGACAATGGTACCAGAACCACCACTCTTCAGCAACTTCTCCGGATTCTGGAACACAGCAATCATCTGAACAGAACCCGTAGCAGGATCG
Source organism: uncultured Prevotella sp. (assembly GCA_902798285.1). Lineage (GTDB taxonomy): Bacteria > Bacteroidota > Bacteroidia > Bacteroidales > Bacteroidaceae > Prevotella. The sequence goes on from CADBVZ010000014.1 coordinate 1,995, forward strand.
ATGACACCACTCATCTTGGTAACTGTACCCTCCAGACCATAGAGTGTGCCATCAGCCAACTTCAGCTGTACAGCAGGCATATCCTTGATGGCACCAGTCAGACCACCAGCATTCTTACCCATCTCCAGAACGTCCTTCTCAGTCATAGAGAAGTAAACCTCCATAGAGCTGATATTTGAAACAGATGTCAGTGTATTAGCTGCACTCACGAGCGTACCTACTTTGTAAGGCAGAGAACCAACCACACCTGCAGCGGGGCTCTTCACATAGCAGAAGCTCAGCATCTCCTTGGCAGAAGCCAGAGAAGCCTGGGCCTGAGCCAGACCAGCCTTGGCCTGCTCATACTGATTGGTAGCCGACTGGAGCTCGAAATCACCAATCACACCATTCTGATGCAGTTTCTGTGAGTTCTCAAAACTAAGCTTCGCGGTATTCAAGGCAGCCTCAGCCGTGTTCACAGATGCCTGAGCCTGACGAACCTGAGCCTGATAGGTGACATTATCCAACACGAAGAGTACCTGTCCGGCACCAACCGTCTGACCTTCCTTCACATTAATCTGTGTAATGAATCCCTGAACCTTCGGATGAATCTCCACATCCTGAACACCCTTAATCGTGGCAGGATAGGTACTCTGCATCGTCGTACTTGATGTGCCGACTGTAGCAACAGGGAACTCGTTGTCGCCAAAACTAGGGCGACCACCGCCACCACCGCACGAAGCCAACAGCATCGTTGCGGCAGCAAACATCAAAATTTTGTTCTTTTTCATAACCTTTTAATATTGTATTTTTTAAACGTATCAAAACCATGCACCCCGGAAACTATTGGAATGCCGTTTAGTTTTCGAGGTGCAAAGTTACTAAAAATATATCTAAAGATATATCTTTGTTGAATGATTTTTAACAAAGTTTATTCCATGTTATAGTTTTATATAGATTTTCTTGCGATAGAGCACGTAACCTATGGCGAAATTGAGCAACACGAAATAGAGGGCATAGACGAGCGATGCCCACTTCAGAGGTTCTATGACAAAATGGATGCCATTATACACCATTTCAGACCATCCGTAGTTCTTCAAAAGGATTGCCAACAACTCACTCGATACATAAAGAGCGAGGGCATTCACGCCAAAGACGTGGAAGAAGGTGGTCCATCCCGATTTCTTCTGAATATCAATGACATACATGAGGAAAGCCTGAAGCAAAGAGGCCAGTCCACAAGTCATCATCACGTAGCTGGGACTCCAAATACGCTTGTTGAGTGGCAAGCCGTAGGAGAGCAAATAACCACCAATTACCAAGACTGTTCCAACCACAAAGAGGGCGATGACCTTCTGTTCGATTGTTTCCTTCTTACGAATCTGCATACCACAATAGAAACCCAGCAACACATGGGCTACAGAAGAAATGGTGCCCATCAGTCCCTCTGGATCCACAGGACTCTTATGATAGATGTGGTCATAGCCAAAGATCTTCAGATCGGCCTGGGCCAGGATGTTCACATCGGCATCATAGGCATAGCCATTACCAAACACGAGGATGGCTGTATAGATGGCCAGAAGACCTATAATCACAGGAATCGTATACTTATGGTTACAGAAGAGGGCAAAGAGTGACACGATACCATAGCACAAGGCTATACGCTGCATCACTGCCCAGATACGAAGATGCCCAAAACAAAGCAAATCGCCTTCTATCGCATGATCAAACCAGTTGATGAACAAGCCTATCACAAAGAGCAATACCGTTCGTTTGATGATTCGACGGATGACTTGTGGCGTGGGTTTAAACTCCGACTTGACCAACGAGAGATAGCACGAGATTCCCATGATAAACAGGAAGAACGGAAACACAAGATCGCAAGGTGTCATACCGTTCCACTTGGAATGCTGGAGCATCTCAAACGATTCGCCCCAACCGTTATTCACCAGAATCATACCTGCTACAGTAATACCACGCAGGATATCGAGACTCAGTAATCGATTAGACTTTCCCATATTTTTCTTTTTAGGCACGGATTACACGGATTAACACGGAATTATTTGATTAAATCCATTGCCTCTTTGGCCACATCTACTGGCGAACCCTCTGGAAGTGCAGAGTATGGTGTCTGATCCAGAGTCCAAGGCTCTTCCATCGCATAATAATCGAGCTGAACCTCCTGAGGCAGGGCCATCTGGAAAAGTTCGGCAGCTGTCTTCGTGGCATTCGGACCTCCACCTAAGAGTTCTGGCTGAGGAGCCGTCTGTGCCTTCATCTGAGCAGCGAGGGCATCAAAGTAAGCCTTCCAACGAGGATAGTAAAAGTCTTTCAGCAAGCCCTGCCACTCCTTATGGGCATAATCGCGAAGTCCACCAGTATCGGCACAATAGCGATTGCCCCAGGTGGTAATCTGCACACGAGCATTCCATTCGTAGAGCTTCTTCTCCTCAGGCGACACACCAGCACTCACAGCATCCTGAGTCCAATGGCCCAAGCGGAATTCAGAGCGCGTACCAAGAAGTTTATCCTGCATCAGCAGCATATCCAAGAAACGAGCTGCATCCTTATCGAACTCCTGACGAGCAAAGCCCTTGTAGTCAGCTATCGTGTGCTGATACTGTTGGCGAGCCTGGTCTGCAAGAGCCTGACGAGTGATATCCACCAAGTCGAACTCGAAATTATTGTTGCCACGATACTTCTCTGCCACACTATTCATCAAACGAGCAGCCTCCTTCGTATCTGCAGGATCGTAATAATTCTTCATCTTCGACCAAGAAGATGCCTGGAAGTTATTCAGCGAAGGACGTCCGCAGAAGATGCTCTCGTGAGGGCCTTGCTGATTGTTGCCAGCAGGACAATTGTAGATGCTCTGGGCCAGAATCATCCAAGCCTTCTCAATGGTGGGATCCTCCACACCATAACGAGCCTTCACGTACTCCTTCACCCAAGCCTCCTTGGTGAATTTCTCTGGGCGCCAGGGCAACTCACTCATCAACTCGAACATCACAGGATTATTTTCTGAGCCCTCCATCGTAAAGCCGATGCCTACGCAATTCGTCTTGGCACCATAGAAATTATCGAGCAACTGGTCCATACGTCCATGCAAACCCACATTGGCGCCAAAGTTCTCGAGCAGGCAGAAGAGCCACTGATGCTGTTTATAACCCTCGTCGCGCTTCCAGATGCTGGGGATGCCAAACATGGGGCGACACTCCGAGAAAAGGTCGAGCACCAGCAGATCGCCCGGTTTCATGTCATCCACCATCTGCGGACGAGGATTCTCTGTCCAACCCTGAATCACCCAAACGGCATTGGGATTCACACGTTTCATGGCTTGCATCATCGCCTCACCAGCCTTGGCGTAGTCGATCGAGGGATCATCATTACTCTCGTGGAAGGGATCCATCGAGTAATAATCGGCCTTTCCAAAGAGTTTGGTGAGCTCATTATAATATAAGGTGGCGATTTCTGAGAATCGGGCATCCGTTGGCAGAAGATTAGCTGGACGCTGGAAACCATTCCACAGACCAGCATCGGCTACGTTCAAGCCTAAGCGCTCCTTGGCATCGTGAGGCACCATACCACAATAGCCTGGCAGAACGGGATGCATGTCGAGCTGCTTCATACGAGCCAGTATCTGCTTCTGCAGCTTCTCCTGACGAGCATACCACGAAAGCGGCAGAGGTCCACCCCACCCTTCAAGGTTGTTCATCTCCCACCAAGCCAGGAAAGCAGGACCAGCAATAAACTCGCCCACCTCTTTCTCTGTATAGCCCAACTTCAGCAGCATGTTGCGCCACACGCACTCCTCGCCAACGATGGCCAAGGGGAGATTCACACCATGAAGCGCCATCCAGTCGATCTCCTGCTCCCAGCGCTTCCAGTCCCAGAAGGCCATCGAGTAAGAGAACGTACAATAGTTGAAGTCGTAACGGAGTCCAAGGTCCGTTTCGTGGCGCTCTTTCTTCGATACAGCAGGAAGCACAGCAGGTAGTTTGGCTTGCATCTGATTCCAAGAAAGATGGATGCCAGCATAATACTTCAGGTACCAGTTCACACCTGAAGCAATGTTCACCCACGTGTTACCTCTCACCACGACCTTCTTGCCTTGCTGATCCAGTTCGAAGAAGTCGTTCTGGCTCTTCACCTTCTCAATCTTAAACTTCGCCGAAGCGCCTTTGTCGATACGCTCCAGGAGTTCATCCACTGGATTAGCCCATGTATTCAGGCTTATCAGAATAGCAATGACAGTTAGTAGTTTTCTCATAATCTTAAATCAGTTTCATTTGTTTTGCCTTTTCCATTAGGAGTTGCATGAGTGGTTCGCGTTCGTTTTCCACCTTATTATCAAGTACGGCATCCTTCAGATATTGCTTCAGAACGCCCACCTCGCGCGAGGGCTTCAAGTGGAATATCTCCATAATTTCGTTGCCATCAATCACTGGCTGGAGCAAACGCACATAGTCCTTTTCCTTCAGGTCGACGAGTTTTTCGCGCACCATCCGGAAGTTCTCAAGGAACATTTTCTTGCGAACCTCATTCTTCGAGGTGATATCTGCCTCGCAGAGTGTCATCAAGTCCTCGATATCCTCGCCAGCATCGTTCAGCAAACGACGAACGGCTGAGTCCGTCACCTCATCGTCAGCGATGGCGATGGGGCGCATGTGGAGGTCAACGAGCTTCTGCACATACTTCATCTTCATGTCCATCGGAAGCATCAGTCGGCGGAATATCTGGGGCACCATCTTCGCACCTATCATATTATGATTATGAAAGGTCCAGCCAATGGCAGGATCCCAGCGCTTCGACTTGGTCTTGCCAACATCGTGCATCAAGGCTGCCCAGCGCAACCAGAGATTGTCACTCTTGCTGGCTACATTATCCAGCACCTCCAGCGTATGGTAGAAGTTGTTCTTATGCGCTCTTCCGTTCTTTTGATCCACGATGTCGAGGGCAGCAAGTTCTGGGAGGATGATATTCAGGAGTCCGCAACGCTGAAGGTCCACAAACCCTTTCGATGGTTTGGGCGAGAGGAGAATCTTGTTCAACTCGTCCTTGATACGCTCGCCACTCACAATCTTGATTCTATCCGCCATCCTTTCGAGGGCCTCGAAGGTTTCGTCCTCAATCGCGAAGTTCAGTTGTGTGGCAAATCGGATGCAACGCATCATTCTGAGGGGATCGTCTGAGAAGGTAATCCCTGGTTCGAGGGGTGTGGCGATGATGCCATCCTCGAGGTCTGCGAGTCCGTTAAAGGGATCCACCAATTCGCCAAAGCGTGCTTTGTTCAGGCAGATAGCCATCGCGTTGATGGTAAAATCACGACGATTCTGGTCATCTTCGAGGGTTCCATCTTCCACAACGGGCTTGCGAGAGTCGTGGCTGTAGCTCTCCTTACGGGCTCCCACGAACTCCACTTCGTACTCCTTGCCCTTCTGGCGAAACTTCACCTGGGCCGTTCCGAAGTTCCTGAACACAGAGAGGTGTGCCTTCTTGCCCACCATCCTCTTCAGCTCCTCAGCCACAGAGATACCACTTCCAACGACTACCACGTCGATATCGTTCGAGGGCCGCTCAAGGAAAATGTCCCTCACGTAGCCCCCAACCACGTAACACTCCAGCCCCAGATGGTCTGCAGCCTCACTAATCTGGTGGAATATCTCCTGATCAAGTATCTTTGCCAGTTCTTCGTCGCTATATAGTTTCATCCTTTTGTTTCGCTTTGAGAGTGCAAAGATAATGATTTTTTTCGAGACATCCACATTTTCGCCACCTTTTTTAATAAATATCGCATAAAACACCACTTATCGCGGAGGTTTTAGCCTTGCTTTGCCAGAAGATTGCAATATGTAATGAATACTTACCAAAATTTAACATTTCATTTTTCGCGAAATAGAGTTGAAATAGGCGGAAACCAAGGGCAATTTTGGAAGAGATAGGGTTTAGTCGGAGTAAAGTTAGGGTTTACTCCGAGGAAAGTTCAGGTTTGGATAGTCCAAAGATCATCTTTTAAGTGTCCAAAAATAGGGCAAAAATGGCTATTTTTAGGCCAAAATAAGGTAGTAATAATTTACAATATTTTATAACATACACGCTATCAACCACTTACAAAACAGCTCAAAACTCGCAAAATTGAAGCCAACTCACAGCTTGCTGACTAAACGGCGAGTTTTGTGAGCATGTTTGTAAAGGAATATCGCCACATAATGAGGCCAAAGAAGGATTTCTCATCGGAAAAACCCAAATAAAATTTGGTTTTTCGCTCAATTTGTAGTACCTTTGCATCCGATATGACCAATTTGGAAAAGACAAACGCTCAATTTGAGCAGGCTCTGGCCGAGTGCAGAGCTCTGTTCGAGAAGAAGCTTCACGATTACAAAGCCTCGTGGCGCATCCTGCGCCCAACGGCCTTAACCGATCAGCTCTTCATTAAAGCCAAGCGCATCCGCTCGCTCGAGATCAAGCATGAATCGAAAGTGGGCGAAGGCATTCGTCCTGAGTTTATCGCACTGATCAACTACGGCATCGTAGGCCTTATCCAGCTCGACAAGGGATTTGCCGACACTGTCGACATCTCGAACGAGGAAGCCATGAAGCTCTACGACCAGTTTGCCCACGAGGCTCTGGAGCTGATGAAGCGCAAGAACCACGACTACGACGAGGCGTGGCGAGGCATGCGGGTAAGTTCGTACACCGACTTGATCCTGACCAAGATTGAGCGCATCAAGGAAATCGAGAACCTCGGAGGCGAGACACTCGTCAGCGAGGGCATCGACGCCAATTACATGGACATTATCAACTACGCGGTCTTTGGAGTAATTAAACTATCGGAGTGAAAAAAGCCGTCGTCAATATCGCCCGTCTGGTGCTGGCCGTGACGCTGATTCTCTCAGGCTTTGTGAAGGCTGTAGATCCGCTCGGCACTCAGTACAAGATTCAGGATTATCTGACGGCAATGGGACTTGGAGGCATCGTGCCCGACTTGCTGACGCTCTCGGCATCAGTACTGCTCTCGGGCTTGGAGTTCATCCTCGGCATCTGTCTGCTCTTTGCCATCAGGCGTCGACTCGTATCGAAAGTCGTGCTGGTAATGATGGTACCCATGACAATGCTCACGCTGTGGCTGGCCATAGCCGATCCCATACACGATTGCGGATGCTTTGGCGATGCCCTGGTGCTCACCAATTGGCAGACGCTGTGGAAGAATGTCGTGTTGCTCGCGCTGGCCGTCATCGTATGGCGCTGGCCCCTGCTCATGCCAAGACTCATCGGCGAGTCGAACCAGTGGATTGTGTTCAACTATTCCAGTTTGTTCATTCTGCTGGTGGTGGCCCTCAGAAGCCTCTACACCCTGCCCCAGTTCGACTTCCGTCCCTATTACATCGGGGCTGATATCCGCGAGGGCTGGCAGAAGATGATGGAAGGTGAGGATTCGCCCTATGCCGACTTCTTCATCGAGAGCATCAACGATGGCGAGGACATTACGGAGCAGGTGCTGAATGATAAAGGCTACACCTTATTATTAATAGCCCCCCATCTGGAGCAAGCCGACGATTCGCAACTCGACGAGTTGAACCGCATCTACGACTACAGCGTGGAGCAAGGCTATCCCTTCTACTGCCTCACGGCCAGTTCAGCGAAAGCCATCAGTCGTTGGCAGGATATGACGGGAGCTGAATACCCGTTCTGTCAGACAGACGACATCACGCTGAAGACGATGATCCGCTCGAACCCAGGATTGATGTTACTGAAGGATGGTAAGGTGATCCGCAAGTGGAGCCACAACGCTCTTCCCGAGGAAGAGGAACTCTCAGGCCGTCTGGAAGACATTGAGTTGGGACAGATACCATCTGACAGCACAGCAGGCAAGATACTCTGGTTGCTCACCTGGTTCGTATTGCCACTGGTCATCCTCACGATAGCCGACCGCCTCTGGGCCTGGAGCAAATGGGTCCGCAAGAAAAAGAAAAAAAGTAATAACCCTTTAAATAAAGAAAAAAGAATTATGAGAAAGAAAATTGTAGCAGGAAACTGGAAGATGAACATGAATCTCCAGGATGGTATCGCTCTGGCAAAGGAGCTGAATGAGACACTGAAGGCTGACAAGCCCAACTGTGGTGTAGTAATCTGCACACCGTTTATCCACCTCGCTTCTATCGCACAGTTCCTCGATCAGGACATCATCGGTCTGGGTGCTGAGAACTGCGCTGACAAGGAGAAAGGTGCTTTCACTGGTGAGGTAAGCGCTGAGATGGTAAAGAGCACAGGTGCTCAGTACGTGATTCTGGGTCACTCAGAGCGTCGTGAGTACTACAAGGAGACTCCTGAGATCCTGAAGGAGAAGGTGCTTCTGGCTCAGAAGAACGATCTGAAGGTTATCTTCTGCATCGGTGAGTCACTCGAGGAGCGCGAGGCTGGCAAGCAGAACGAGGTAGTAAAGGCCGAGCTCGAGGGTTCAGTATTCAACCTCTCTGAGGAGGACTTCCGCAAGATCGTTATCGCCTACGAGCCAATCTGGGCCATCGGTACTGGTAAGACCGCTACCGCTGAGCAGGCTGAGGAGATCCACGCTTACATCCGCTCAATCATCGCCGAGAAGTATGGTCAGGCTGTAGCCGACGACACCACTATCCTCTATGGTGGTTCTTGCAAGGCTAGCAACGCTCCTGAGCTGTTCGCAAAGCCCGACATCGATGGCGGTCTGATTGGTGGTGCCTCTCTGAAGGCAGCTGACTTCAAGGGTATTATCGACGCTTGGAAGAAGTAAAAGTGAGACGACTCGTTATCATAGTAACATTGTGTGTTGGTTGCATCATGGCAGCCAACGCACAATCTTCCTTCACACAGCGACTCCAGAAGAGTAACGCAGGTGAGGGAAAGGTGACCGTGACACAAGACAAGGCCATCGACGACCTCGTAAACGGCACCAGCGACAAAAAGTCGCAAACCACCCCTCAGAAGCAGACAGAGAGGAAGGAAAGTAACAACACTACTACTGCTACAAACCAAAACCAAAAGGAACAAGACAAGAAGCCCGATGCCAAAGCCATCGAAAACCAGCCGAACGTTGTTGTAGTAGGCGACTCCGTCGACACTCGCAAGAAGGTGATGAAAGGCTATAAGGTAAACGGCTATCGTGTCCAGGTGTTCGCCGGAGGCAACTCCCGCAACGATCGTATCAAGGCTGAGAGAACAGGTAGCGAAATCAAGTCGCTTTTCCCTGGAACCCCCATCTACGTACATTTCTACTCTCCAAGATGGATCTGTCGTATGGGTAACTATCGCACCTATGAGGAAGCCCTCGAGGTGCTCACCCGAGTGAAGAACCTCGGCTATCAGTCGGCCATCATCGTGAAAGGAAAGATCACCGTATCTTATCAACCAGGCTCCGACGATGCAACCCCTTAACCCACTAACGTATGATTCAGGAAGAATACAGAGAAGGACTTGAAGAGCTGGCAGCTCACTATAAAGACATACTGACCCTCTTGGGCGAAGATCCCTCACGCGAGGGATTGGAGAAGACACCTATGCGAGTGGCCAAGGCGATGCAGACACTCACCAGAGGCTACAACATGGATGCCCATAAGGTGCTTACCGATGCGCTCTTCAAAGAGGACTACTCGCAGATGGTGATAGTGAAGGACATCGATTTCTTCTCACTCTGCGAACACCACATGCTCCCCTTCTATGGCAAGGCCCACGTGGCCTATATCCCCAATGGCTACATCACCGGACTCTCGAAGATAGCCCGAGTAGTAGATATCTACGCCCACCGTCTTCAGGTGCAGGAGCGTATGACCCAGCAGATCAAAGACTGCATCCAGGAGACGCTGAAGCCCCTCGGTGTAATGGTTGTTGTAGAGGCCAAGCATATGTGTATGCAGATGCGGGGCATCGAGAAACAGAATTCCATTACTACCACCAGTGACTTCAGTGGAGCCTTCAACCAGGCAAAGACCCGACAGGAATTTATGAACTTAATCCATAACAATCAAATCTAAAGCAAAATGTATCAGGCAGACAGAGGTAATTACAGAACCAACGAGTCAATGGGCAAAGCATTCATGCACAGTTGTCTCGGCAAGTTAATCATCTTCGTAGCGTTTATTTTAGTAGTGCTGATTATCGCCTACTTCACCACTCCTACAGAAAAGGAGATGACAGTGGATATGGAGGATAACATCATGCAGTGTCTTGAAGCTAACGACAGCATCAAGGGCGATCCTATTGATGATTACGTAACCAATCTTGGCGCCATCTTCTCCGAAGCCGACAGCACCAAAGTAGCTGAGGAAGTAAGACAAGCCTACCACATGTACAACCGTCTGGAGGTATATCGCCATGCGCTCTATGCTACTGCCTATCTGCGCAACAACTTACACCCCGAGGGAGTACGCGTAGGTTTCGGAGCCTTCGGACTGGTAATTCCCACTGTTTTATACAAGGATATCCTGCTCGATGTAGGTCCTATTCATAAGGGCTACGACCAGAAACTTTATCGTCAGACCATTGTTCCTGACAACGACCTCGGCAAGACCCCGAATATTCAGGAGTACCACTACAAACGGAATCCTGACGATTGATGAATATCATCGTATCTCAGGAGATTGAGAACGTATGCCCTGGCTTTGTTGGGGCAGCGGTAGAGGCTCGTGTTGTCAACACTCCCTTCAGCCCAGAGCTGTGGAAAGAGATTCATGCGCTCGAAGATAAGTTCCGAAACGAGCTTACCACCGAGAGTCTGAAAGAGTTGTCAGGCATTGCAGCCACCCGTCGTGTGTACAAAGCCTGCGGCAAGGACCCTTCTCGCTATCGCCCAGCCAGCGAGCAGCTCATCCGACGTATGCTCCAAGGCAAGGAACTCTATCAGATCGATACGCTTGTCGACCTTGTCAACCTTGCCTCTATCGCCTATGGCTATAGCATAGGTGGATTCGATGCGGATAAGTTCGTGGGCGACACCCTTACGCTGGGAGTCGGCAAGGAAGGAGAGCCTTACGAGGGTATCGGACGAGGCATGCTGAATATTGCAGGATTGCCCGTTTATCGCGATGCCATCGGAGGCGTAGGCACTCCCACCAGCGATAACGAGCGTACCAAGATGACCCTGCAGACTACACATCTCATGGTGCTTATCAATGGTTATGACGGTAATGAGGAGCAAGTAGCCGATAATGCCCGATTCATTCAAGAGCTGGTTCGTAAATACTGCCAAAGCGATGGTGGCAGTTTTTTCATATACAAATAAACTGGGTGATGAAAAAGGTGATTGAAAAAGAAAAGGAAGTCACTGAATCATCAGCAACTTCCTTCTTGATGTCGGGATTACTGGACTCGAACCAGCGACCTCGCGCCCCCCAGACGTGTGCGCTACCAACTGCGCTAAATCCCGAACACTTTTTGCTTGGCACCGACCCTTATTTGTCGAATGCGGGTGCAAAGGTACATACTTTTTCCGAATCATCCAAATTTTCGAGCAACTTTTTAATCTTTTTCCTAAATTTAACCCCCACAAGGCACCAGATATCAAATAAAATGCGTAACTTTGCATGCTAAACAATTCGATACATCACAAATGGAACAATATAGACTAACAGCACCCAAGCAGCTGAATCAAACAATCTGTCTGCCTGCCTCGAAGAGTATCTCCAACAGAGCACTCATCATCTACGCCCTCAGTGGCGGAAAGCATCTCCCCCAGAATCTGAGCGAATGCGATGATACAGAGGTTATCATCAATGCCCTTCGCTTCATGCCTAAAGAGATCAACATCAAGGCAGCAGGTACGGCTATGCGCTTCATGACGGCCTATCTTAGCGTGATGCGAGGCACCCACATCCTGACAGGAACAGAGCGCATGCAGCATCGTCCGATAGGCATTCTGGTCGATGCACTCAAAGCCCTTGGAGCCGACATTAAATATACTGGGGCTACAGGTTTTCCCCCACTCCATATCACAGGTAAGTCGCTTAAAGGCGGATTATTGTCTATCCCCGGCAATGTCAGTTCACAATACATCTCTGCCCTGCTCATGATAGGTCCGATGCTGAAGGACGGACTGACTCTGCAACTGACAGGCGACATCATCTCTCGTCCCTACATCGACCTCACACTCTGGACGATGGGCGAATTCGGAGCAGAAGCCGAATGGACATCGGCTGATACTATCACTGTGAAGCCCAAGCATTATGGGGACCACGAGTACTTTATTGAGAATGACTGGAGCGGAGCCAGCTATTGGTATGAGATGGTTGCACTCAGCAACAACCCCGATTCAGAAATCAGACTCACAGGACTGATGGATGGTTCAAAGCAGGGCGATTCCGTCACCCGTTATATCTTCAGTTTACTTGGTGTAAAGACCACCTTTGAAACGAAGAAAGAAGGCATTCCACAAACCATTACCATCTCGCAGACTGGCAGATGCGTTCCTCGTCTGGAGTACGATTTTGTCAATTCGCCCGACTTGGCACAAACCTTCGTTGTCACCTGTGCTGCCAAGGGTATCCCCTTCCACTTCAAAGGTCTATCTACCCTGAAGATTAAGGAAACTGATCGTATAGAGGCCCTAAAACGAGAAATGCGAAAACTCGGTTTCGTACTTCATGATGTCAATGATAGTGAACTCTACTGGGATGGTGAACGATGCGAGCCATCCATATCTGAAGGTATCGACACCTACGACGACCACCGTATGGCATTGGCCTTTGCGCCTTATGCCCTTGTTACAGAAGGGCTCACCATCAACAATCCCCACGTCGTTACCAAGTCATATCCACGCTATTGGGATGACATGAAGAAAGCCGGATTCGAAATAGAAGTCTTATGAGTTTTATCATCGTCTGCATCATATCATTAGTCACGCTAGCCGTTATTGCCGGCATAGCCACTCATTTCGACAAAGGAGATGATGAGATAACAGTGGGACACGATTGTTCCACTTGTACAGCGGCCGATGAGGGGACGTGTAAGATACATTGTCTGATGGAAGAGGCGAAGAAAAAGGAGAAAGTAGAAGATTGATGAAGAAAGAAGAGAATAAAAGGAAGGCGCTTGGCGGACATGGTTTCTCGACAGACAAACTATTGTCCTTTACCTTCTTCTTTCTTTTTCTAACTACCTTTATCTTCATCATGGCATCCTGCTCTACGCAGAAGAACACAGCGCAATCACGCTGGTGGCATTCCTTCAATGCTCGCTATAACACTTACTTCAACGGCTCCCAAGCCTTTATCGACGGAAACCTTGAGAAAGAGAAAGGTAACAAGGACAACTATACAGAACTGATTCCACTCTATATGGTTGGCAACAAGCAGAGCCGAGAGATTGGCAAGAGTCAGTACGACCGTACCATCGAGAAATGTGAGAAAGCCATCCACCAGCACAGCATTAAGGCTAAGCCCGAATGGAACAACAGCAAGCGGAAAACCGCCAAAGACCGAGAGTGGTTAGGTCGCAAGGAATACAATCCATTTATCTGGAAGGCTTGGTTGCTCATGGGTAAGGCCCAGTTTCAAGAAGGCGCCTTCGACGAAGCTGCCGCCACTTTTTCATACATGAGTCGTCTATACCAGACACAACCACTGATGAATGGTCTGGCACGAGCATGGCTTGCTAAATGCTATACGGAACTGGGATGGAAATACGACGCAGAAGACGTGATTCGCAATATGAGTCGCGACTCTATGGACTTTCGCGCCGTTAAGGACTGGGACTACACCTACGCCAACTATTACATCCGTCAAGGAGACTATCCCAAGGCTATACCTTATTTAAAAAAGGTCATCAAGCACGAACGACGCAACATACAACGAGCTAGGGAGTGGTTTTTGATGGGACAGATTCTCAACCTGACGGGCAACCAAGAGGAAGCTTATCGTGCTTTTGGAAAAGTGATTGGTTGCCACCCTCCATACGAACTGGCTTTCAACGCCCGTATAGCCCAGACCGAAGTGGCTGGAACAGGGAATAGCCATCAGATGATTGGTCGCCTCCGTCGTATGGCCGCCTCCGACAACAATGCTGAGTATCTGGATCAAGTCTATTATGCCATCGGCAATATCCATATGACCCAGCGCGATACGACGGAAGCCATCCGTGCCTATGAGAAAGGAAACCGCCTCTCCACAAGAAACGGCATTGAGAAAGGTGTTCTGCTACTGACGTTAGGCAACATCTATTGGACAAAGGAACAATTTGCCGATGCCCAACGCTGTTATGGCGAAGCCATCGGTCTGCTTGACAAAGAACGCCCTGACTACGAGGAGCTATCCAATCGTTCAATCATACTCGACGAGCTGGTGCCTTACACAAGCACCATCCACCTGCAGGATTCACTTCTTGCCCTCGCAGCTATGCCTGAGGCGGAACGAGATAAAGCTATCGATCGCGTCATTGCAGATTTAAAGAAGAAAGAAAAAGAAGAGCGCGATGCACTATTGGCACAAGAGCAAATGGCATCGAATGCCTCACAGATGCCAGGTGACGTAGACGCCCCTCCAACACCCAGTATTCCCTCTATCGGCAACAAACAATGGTACTTTTATAACCCCATTGCCGTCAGCCAGGGAAAGGCCACCTTCCAGCGCCAGTGGGGAAAACGTGAGAATATCGACAATTGGCAACGCATCAACCAGACAGTCATTAGTTTAGAGAGCCCTGACAACCCTAATGACATAGAGGATACTGAAGATATGGATCATCCTAATACGCCTGAAGTAGCCATCGACTCCGTGGCAGCCGATCCTCATCAGCGCGAATACTACTTGGCCCAGATACCTTTCACCGCCGAGCAAAAGGCCGTCTGTCATGAGCTGATTCAGGATGCTTTGTTCCATGCTGGCATCATCCTGAAAGACAAAATGGATCATCTGAGGTTGAGCGAGAAGTATCTTCTCCGACTGACGGGCGATTATCCTAATTATGAACATGCCGACGAGGCCTGGTATCATCTCTACCTGCTCTATCTGCGACAAGGCGACAACCTCCAGGCCAACAACTGTCTGACTCATCTTAAGACAGAACACCCCGAAAGCGAATGGACCACTCTTCTGACTGATCCTTACTATCTGGAGAACGCCAAGTTTGGCGAGCACATTGAGGACTCACTCTACACAGCCACCTACGAAGCCTTCAAGCAAGACCGTGCCGACATCGTGAAGGTGAACACCTCTCTCTCTGAGAAGCGATTCCCTCAAGGAGCCAACCGCGCGAAGTTCCTTTTCATCGACGGTCTGAGTCGACTGAACGATGGTGATGGCGACGGATGCATGAGCCGATTACAGGAAGTCGTTGAAAAGTTCCCCGATAGCGAAGTCAGCCCGCTGGCTGGTATGATTATTAAAGGTGTACAGGAAGGCCGTCGACTCCATGGTGGAAAGTTTGATATAGGCGATGTATGGACCATGAGAAATGTCACGCTAACACACGACTCCACCATCGTCGACACTCTCAGCACGGAGCGCAACCAGCAATTCCTCTTCATGCTCGTCTATCAGCCCGACTCTGTCAACGAGAACCAGCTGCTATTCGAGATGGCACGCTATAACTTCACGAACTATCTTGTACGCAATTTCGAGATACAGATTGACGAAGACAATGGTCTGCGCCGCATGATGATGAGTGGTTTCCTTAGTTACGATGAAGCCATCCAATATGCCCGACAGCTTTATGCCAACAGTCTGATGGCCGACAGACTTCAGTCATGTCGCAGTCTCGTCATCAGTGAAGCCAACCTGCAACTGATTGGCCGACAATTCAGCTACGACGAATACCAGCAGTTCTATGAGGAAGAACTTGTGCCGATGCGTGTCAGCAAAGAGCAACTGCTGCTTATCCCAGAGGATATGGAGCAACCGGATATTGAAGATTCCAGTGAGGTTGAGCAGACGGAAGAAGAAACACAAGATGACGACGACCTGCAATTACAGAAGGTTGCACCTCAGAAGCAACAGGTTAAGGACTTTGATTTTGGTGACGATTTCTGGTAAAAGATTTAGAGAATATGAACAACGGACTATTACTTTGGGTAGACGATGAGATCGAACAGCTGAGGGCCCATATCCTCTTCTTAGAAAAGAAAGGCTATGAAGTGGTAACCGTCAGCAACGGCACTGACGCCATCGATCTCTGCAAGGAGCGCAACTTCGACCTTGTGCTACTCGACGAGCACATGCCTGGTCTCAGCGGACTAGAGACACTTCAGAAACTGAAGGAGCTTCAGCCCTCATTGTCGATCGTGATGGTTACCAAGAGCGAAGAGGAGAACATTATGAACCAGGCTATCGGCCAGAAGATAGCCGACTACCTTATCAAGCCCGTCAATCCCAACCAGATATTGCTGACACTGAAGAAGAACATCCACCGTCGGGCTATCGAGACCGAAGTAACCCAGACTCAGTACCAGCAGAACTTCCAACAAATAGCCATGCAGATTCTAGACTGCAAAACGTGGCAGGACTGGGTCGACATCTATAAGCGCCTCGTCCACTGGGAGCTGGAGTTGAGCGCCACCGACAGCAGCATGACAGAGATGCTGCAGATGCAGAAGGAAGATGCCAACAATGGCTTTGCAAAGTTCATGAAGAAGAACTACCTTCAGTGGTTAGAGACGAGAGGCGAGAAAATAGAGAATAGTAAGAAGGCTGATAGTGATCTTCCTCCTCTGTTAAGCCCTGACATTTTCAAAACGAATGTCTTTCCCCTGCTCAATGAGGGCAAGAAGGTATTCCTCGTTGTACTCGACAACTTCCGCTACGACCAGTGGCGCATGCTGGCTGGTGAACTCAGCGAGCAGTTCGATATCGACGAGAGCCTCTACTTCAGCATCCTACCAACCGCCACCCAATATGCCCGTAATGCAATCTTCAGTGGACTGATGCCCAACAAGATTGCGGAGCTATTCCCAGACCTTTGGGTTGACGAGGACGAAGAAGAAGGCAAGAACCTCAACGAAGAGCCGCTTATCCATACACAACTGGAGCGCTATCGTCGTAAGAACACCTTCTCCTATCATAAGATCAACAGTCAGGCCGAGGCCGACAAACTACTACAACAATTCAGCTCGTTGGAGAAGAACGACCTCAACGTGGTGGTGTTCAATTTCATCGATATGCTCAGCCACGCCCGAACCGAGTCGAAGATGGTACGTGAATTGGCCAATAACGAGAGTGCCTATCGCTCTATAACACTCTCTTGGTTCCGCCACTCGGTCATCTCCGACTTCTTCCGCCAACTGGCTCAGACCGATTACAAGGTCATTGTCACTACCGATCATGGTAGCATCCGTTGTACACAACCAGTCAAGATCGTGGGCGATCGCAACACGAACACCAACCTGCGCTACAAACTCGGCAAGAACCTGGCTTACGACGACAAGGATCTCTTCGTCATCAAGGATCCCCAGAAGGCGCAACTGCCCTCGCCCAACCTCTCGACGAGTTATGTTTTCGCCACTGGCGACTCATTCTTCGCCTACCCCAACAACTACAATTATTATGTATCCTACTATCGTGATACTTTCCAACACGGAGGCATCTCTATGGAAGAGATGATGATACCCCTTATCACGCTAACAGGAAAGAAGAGATAACATAAAAGTAAAAAGTAAAATAGTAAAAGATATATGGAAATAACAATCAGCAATCTCGACAATATCCGTGAGTCAGCCCGTGAGTTTATCAACAACATTGGCTCTCACAAAGTGTTTGCCTTCTATGGCAAGATGGGTGCCGGCAAAACCACGTTCATCAAAGCTATCTGTGAGGAACTGGGTGTCGACGATGTCATCACATCGCCCACCTTCGCCATCATCAATGAGTATAGTGGAAAAGACGAGACTATCTATCACTTCGATTTCTATCGCATCAAGAAACTTGAAGAAGTCTACGACATGGGTTATGAGGACTATTTCTATAGCGGAGCCCTTTGCTTCATCGAGTGGCCCGAACTCATTGAGGAGGTTCTGCCAGAGGATGCCGTCAAGGTGCAGATTACAGAAAAAGAGGATGGCACCCGAGCCATCCTCTTCTAAAGGTTCTGTTCCTGAAAGTCCAGATCAGCCTGAACGATGAAGAAAACATCCTGGGGACTGAATGTCCCAGCACCGTCTTTCTTGGCTTGTTCACACACATAGGCTGCCACAGCCTCCATGTCGATGTCCACCTCCTCGTCGTTGCCTTCCAGAATGCCACTGGTATAGTAATAGTCAACAATGGCATCCAGCACATAAAGGATGTCACTATCGCTATAATACTGTTTCATTTCAGCAGGAATCTGAGTGCGAATAAACGCCAGTTCCTGCTGATTTTCTTCCTCATCCTGTCGGATCAGTTCGTCAAGACTTGCCATAGACTAAATCAGTGCCTGGATTTTCTCTTCAATCTTAGCCTTCGGCTGAGCTCCGATTACCTTGTCAACCACCTCACCGTTCTTGAAGAACAGGATGGTAGGAATATTACGGATACCAAACTCGCTGGCCAGATCCTCATTGTCCTCTACGTCGCACTTACCGATGACCACCTTGCCATCGTAAGCCTTTGCCAACTCTTCGATAATGGGAGCCACCATACGGCAAGGACCACACCATGTAGCCCAGAAATCCACTACTAAAGGCAGATCACCAGCCTTCAAACTCGCAAAGTTCTCACTTGTAATTGATACTTCCATTGTTTTCTTTTTTTATTGAAGATACCTTCGGGTTAATACTATTATTTACTAATCTCACTGCAAAAGTCGTGCCAAATTGTTTAATTTATCTTATAGTCCAGCATCTCATGCCGCTCTATATAGTCTATCAGCGTATGACGCACGTCCACCCCACCGCCTCTGCTTCTGAGTAGCACGTGGTTAGAACCGTTCGAATCGCGTAACTGGAAGAATAACTGTGTCTTGCCTGGATTCTCGTTGACCAACTCTGTCAGGTCTGCCACAATCTCATCGTTCAACTGGTCGGTCACCATCGAGATGGTAATGCGGTCAATGGCCTTCTCCTTGATGCCCTGCATGTATTCCACATTCTGCACCTTCAGTTCCTTCACATTGCTATTATGGAAACGGGCTTGCATCTTGGCTGTCACATACACCGTGGTGCCTTCGAGGAACATGCCGTTCCAACGCCCCCAGTCCTCTCCGAACAAGGCAATCTCACCGCTACCCTCAAAGTCCTCGATAGTCACAAAACCACACGGGTTTCCGCTCTTTGTATACTTCTGTTTCACGCCTGTCACAATTCCGCCAAGTATGACATCCTCGCGGTCTGACAACTGCGATGTATCTGCCAATTCGACACACCTGGTATTGCAGAGGTTGTCGAGAATGATCTTATACTCGTCAAGCGGATGGGCAGAGAGATAAATGCCCACCAATTCACGTTCCTTGTTCAGTCGTTCTATATCGCTCCAGCGTCCCTCTGCCTTGGGAATGGGGGGCGTTGCTATCTCCACGGCACCAAAATCACCAAAGAGCGAGTTCTGCGCCTGAGCCTTCTCCGTCTGATAAACCTGTCCGTAGCGCACCAGTGTATCGAGGAACACCTCGCCCTTCGAATTCTCAGCAAAGAAGTCCTCACGACGAATGCCAAAGCTGTCAAAGCCACCACTCAAGGCCAGCGACTCAAATGCCTTTCGGTTCACATTCGCCAGACTCACACGCTCGGCAAAGTCGAAGATTGACTTATACGGACCATTCTTCTCGCGCTCGGCTATGATGGCCTGTGCGGCCGATTCGCCCATACCCTTGATGGCACCCAGTCCGAAACGTATCTCGCCATGATGGTTCACACCGAACTTCTCGTAACTCTCGTTCACATCCGGACCCAGCGTAGCAATACCCATGGCCTTGCATTCGTCCATCAGTTTCGTGATTTCCGTAATCTGGTCGCGACGTCGGCTCATGATGGCCGCCATGAACTCAGCCGGATAGTTGGCCTTGAGATAAGCCGTCTGATAGGCCACCCACGAGTAGCATGCGGCATGCGATTTATTGAAGGCATACGAGGCAAACGCCTCCCAGTCACTCCAGATCTTGTCGAGCACCTTCGGGTCGTGACCATTTTTCTTGCCGCCCTCGATAAACTTAGGCTTCATGGCGTCAACAATATCCTTTTTCTTCTTACCCATGGCCTTACGCAGAGCGTCGCTCTCACCTCGGGTAAAGTCGGCCAAGAGTCGACTCAGCAACATCACCTGCTCCTGATACACCGTAATGCCGTAGGTATCCTTCAGATACTTCTCCATCACAGGAATATCGTAAGTAATAGGCTCATCACCATGCTTACGACGGATAAACTGAGGGATATAGCCCATAGGACCTGGACGGTAAAGGGCGTTCATGGCTATGAGGTCTTCGAACACGGTTGGCTTCAGCTCGCGCAGATACTTCTGCATACCAGCCGACTCAAACTGGAAGGTGCCCACCGTACGTCCCTGCTGATACAGCTCGTAGGTCTTGGGATCATCGATGGGGATATTGTCCAGATCCACGTCAATGCCTCGTGTAATCTTAATATTCGCACAAGCCTCCTTCAATTCCGAGAGCGTCTTCAGTCCCAGGAAATCCATCTTGATGAGTCCCGTCGACTCAATCACGTGTCCGTCGTACTGGGTACAGTTGGTCTTCACACCTTTGAAATCAGGGTCATCGGCTGTCGACACTGGCACGTGGTCGCTAATCGGATCGCGACAGATGATGAAGCCACAGGCATGAATGCCCGTACCTCTCACCGTTCCCTCCAGCATCTTGGCATACTTGATGGTGTTAGCCAGATGCGGATCAGAAGAAGCCTCTGCATCACGCAGTTCAGGCACGGCCTTGATGGCGTTCACCAGATTCATCTTAGGCGTCTTGCCGTCCACATCGGGCAGACGATCGGGGATGGCCTTACACAGGGCGTTTGATATGGCCAGGGGTACTTTCTCCACACGGGCCACATCCTTGATGGAGTTCTTCGTGGCCATCGAGGCATAGGTAATAATGTGCGCACAGTTCTCGTGGCCGTACTTATCCATCACCCATTTCAGCACCTTGCCACGTCCGTCGTCATCAAAGTCGGTATCAATATCAGGGAGTGAGATACGGTCTGGATTCAGGAAACGCTCAAACAGCAAATCGTACTTCAGGGGGTCGATCTTTGTGATACCCAGGCAATAGGCCACCACACTACCAGCTGCCGAACCACGACCAGGGCCCACCATCACACCCAACTCGTCGCGGGCGGAATTGATAAAGTCCTGCACAATGAGGAAGTAACCAGGGAAACCCATGGTCTTCATGATGTGAAGCTCGAACTTCACACGGTCGGCTACATCCTCCGGTATCGGATCGCCATAACGACGCTTCGCACCCTCATAAGCCAGTTTGGCCAGATAGTCGGCCTCGAACTTAATACGGTATATCTTGTCGTAGCCACCCAGCTTCTTGATTTTCTTCTCACCATCTTCGGGCGACAAAGGATTCTCGCCGTTCTCGTCGCTGGTAAACTCGTCGAACAGCTGCTGCTCAGTAAACTTCTGTCGCCACTCCTCTTCCGTACCAAAGCTCTCAGGTATGGGGAAGAAGGGCATAATCGGGTCGGCATCCAGCCCGTATATTTCCACCTTATTTAATATATCTACGGTGTTGGCCAGCGCCTCAGGCACATCACTGAAGACGTCGTTCATCTCCTGCTGGGTCTTAAACCACTCCTGCTTCGAGTAGAGCATACGCGTGGGGTCGTCGAGATCCTTGCCCGTAGCCAAGCACAACAAATGATCGTGTGCCTCGGCATTATCCTCATCCACGAAGTGGGCATCGTTGGTACACACCAATTTAATGCCGTATTCCTTGGCCAACTCTATCAGAACCTTGTTGGCTTGCTGCTGCAGGGGAAAAGTCTCGCGGTTGGCGCGATAGTTCGGATCGGGGTTCTTTACCTCATGGCGCTGCAACTCCAGATAATAGTCGTCGCCCCACAGGCGCTTATGCCATTCTATAGCCTCACGGGCACCTGCTATGTCGCCCTTCAGAATCTTGGCGGGCACCTCGCCTGCTATACAGGCCGAGCAAACAATCAGGTCCTCGTGGTATTTCTCCAGTTCCATGCGGTCTGTTCGCGGACGATTGTAAAAGCCGTCCACCCACGAGTTGCTCACCAGTTTAATGAGGTTCTTATAGCCGTTATAGTTCTTGGCCAGCACAATGAGGTGGTAACCACCCTGGTCTTCCTTCAGTTCCTTCAGACTCTTGTCGCCACGACGTGCCACGTACATCTCACAACCGAAGATGGGCTTAAACGGTTCTAGTCCGTCTTTTTTGCGCTGTTTGTTCACGCCCATGCATATGTCGTGAAATTCTTTAATGCCGAACATGTCGCCGTGATCGGTGATGGCCATGCCCTTCATGCCGTCGCCGATGGCTTTATCCACTAGCTTCTTAATGCTCGATTGTCCGTCGAGTATCGAGTAGTAGGTATGTACATGTAAATGTACGAAATCTTCCATTTATTTGCCTAATTTCTATCAGTTTTGAGCCTCAAAGATACGCCAAAATCCTGAGATAACCAAAAGAAAACCGAGAAAAGTTTGTATCTTTAGTAAAATTTGTGTACCTTTGCACCCGATTAAGAAACAATCGAAATATAACTAATGGGAGAAAGAATCAAGAAACTGAAGAAAATCCGCATCCATCGTGAGGGTACCAATGAGTTGACGATCAGCGCATTAGCCATTGCTGGCATAGGTGCATTACTATGGTACGGTCTTAACACAAGCATACCATTTTGGATATTCATGGTGGTGTTCTGCACCGCTTGGTTTATCGCACTCAACTTCTATCGTTGCCCCATCCGCTATTTCAATGGCGATACCAACAAGCTGGTTATCGCGCCCGCCGATGGTAAGATAGTTGTAGTAGAAGAGGTAGAAGAGAACACTTATTTCCACGATAAGCGCCTCATGATCTCCATCTTTATGAGTCCGCTCAATGTGCATGCCAACTGGTATCCTGTTGATGGCAAGGTGAAGTTTGTGAAGCACTTTAACGGCAACTACCACAAGGCCTGGCTGCCCAAGGCCAGCGAGGAGAACGAGCATGCCGACATTATGATCACCACCCCCGATGGTGTCGATGTACTGGTACGTCAGATTGCCGGTGCCATGGCGCGCCGCATCGTGACCTACGCCAAGGCCGAGGAGGAGTGCTATATCGACGAACACATGGGCTTCATCAAGCTCGGTTCGCGTGTCGACGTATTCCTACCCATCGATACGGAAATCCGTTGCCGTATGGACCAGCCCACCACGGGAGATCAGACGGTCATCGCGAAGCTGAAGTAATGTTTAATCTTTAATGTTTAATTTTTAATGTTAAAGAAGCATATACCTAATACGATTACTTGTTGCAACCTCATTTCGGGCTGCATCGCCACCTATTATGCTTTCCAGGGCGACTTCCTCATGGCGTTGCTCTTTATCATTATAGGAGCCGTATTCGATTTCTTCGACGGCATGAGCGCCCGCCTGTTAGGCGTATCATCGCCCATCGGTAAGGAGCTCGACTCGCTGGCCGACGACATCACCTTTGGTTTCGCCCCCTCCGCCATCGTGTTTGGTTTCCTCTCACCCCTCACCTCTCACCTCTCACCACTGATTGCTTTTCTGGCCTTCATCATGGCTGCCTTCTCTGCGCTCCGCCTCGCCAAATTCAATCTCGACGAGCGTCAGGCCTTAGGCTTTATCGGCCTGCCCACACCTGCCAACGCCCTGTTCTGGGGTTCACTCATCGTGGGTCTGCAGCAGCACGACGTCGCCTTCAGCGGTATGGAGTGGGTGATTCTTGTGGGTACCTTCATCAGCTCTTATCTCCTCATTGCCGAGATTCCTATGTTCGCCCTCAAGTTCAAGCACTGGGGCTGGAAGGGCAACGAGATCAAGTATATTTTTGTGTTGTCGTGCATCCCCTTGCTGCTGTTCCTCGGAGTCAGCGGTTTCGCCGCTATCATCGCATGGTATGTGGTGCTCTCTGTCATAGCCAATAAACGATAAAACGCTACATTACTATATTACTAAATAACCTATTACACTTATGCCTATTGTTGCTTATATCATTTTCGGACTCATTGCCATTACGATTATCGTCATGGTGGTTATCAACTTCATGTATCATAATGTGAAGAAGTTGCGCGAGGCAGCCGAAGAACGCTACTATCGTAACCTGAAGCGCAAGGAGCAGAAGGAGAAGAACCCCTTCGGCGACGACTACTTCAAGAGCAGTAAGAAGTCGCAAAGCAAGCATGCCCATCAGCAGTACACCAGTCAGGCAGGCAAGAACACCACCCAGACCAGTGGCACCGCTAATCAGGACACGAACCAGACGCGCCAGCAGCAGACCACTTCACAGAAAGAAGAAACCACCACCCGTAGAACTACTACGAGCGATGGTGTCACAATTATCGACGATCGCGCTGAAGAGAAGAAGATCTTCGACAACGCCGACGGCGAATACGTTGAGTTTGAAGAGGTTTAATTCTCAACTGTGTACGAGTGTGCCGATTGGCTCACCGTCCATCACTTTCTTCAGATTACCCACCACGTCCATGTTGAATACATAGATGGGCAACTTATTGTCGTTGCACATGCAGATGGCCGTCAGGTCCATCACCTTCAGTCCGCGAGCCAGCACCTCCTGATAGGTTATATCCTCAAACTTCGTAGCCGTGGGATCCTTCTCAGGGTCGGCGGTATACACACCGTCCACACGAGTACCCTTCAGCATCACGTCGGCCTCAATCTCAATGCCACGCAGACTCGAACCCGTATCCGTGGTAAAGTAAGGCGAACCTGTGCCAGCCGAGAAGATGCATACATAACCCTGCTCCATGGCCTCGATGGCCTTCCACTTGGTGTAGAACTCACCGATGGGCTCCATGCGGATGGCTGTCATCACACGGTTTTTCACACCCACGGCACCTAAGGCCGAGCTCAGTGCCAGCGAGTTGATCACCGTGGCGCACATGCCCATCTGGTCGCCCTTCACGCGGTCGAAGCCCTTCTGCGAGCCCGAGAGTCCACGGAAGATGTTACCACCACCAATCACGATGCCGATCTGCACACCCATCTCAGCCACTTCCTTAATCTGCTTGGCGTAGTCGCTCAAGCGCTCAGGGTCGATACCGTAGCCCTGCTTTCCCATCAGACTCTCACCCGAGAGTTTCAACAGAATTCTCTTAAATCTTGCCATAATCCTTAATCTTTATATTGATTACTATTCATTATTCACTATTCATTATTCACTATAAATGCCACTTCCTTGAAGGCGTAAGTGCGTTCCCTCCCCACTTCGTCCACCAATAGCAGCCTTCCGTCGGGCAGAACGTCCGTCAACTTCGCCACGAAACGACCTGTCTTGTCCTCGTAGAGCCCGTCTTTTCCCTTTCTATACAGCAGTTCCCTGTATTCTGAGCCATTTGTCTTGTTCTGCCACTCCTGTTCGAAGTTCTCTAAGAATGCCTTCAACAGTTCGTCTCGATCCAGCTCCTTACCCGTCAACTGATATAACGATACAGGGTTCGGCGCGTCGCTAAGGAACTCACGCTGGTTCACGTTCAGACCGATGCCAATGATACAGTCCTTGATCTCCGCGCCCTGCAGCCGGTTCTCAATCAGGATGCCACACAGCTTCTTGTCGCCTACGTAGATATCATTCGGCCACTTGATTTCCACCTTATTATATATATAGGGCTGCAAAGTCTTGCAGAGAGCCACCGATACCACCTCCGTGATACGGAACTGCTCCTTGGCTTGGATCCGCAGCGGACGCTCGCTCGGATGAACCAGCATCGAGAACGTCAGGTTCTTCCCCCTTTCGCTCTCCCATGAGTTCTTTCCGCAGCCTTTCCCCGCCGTCTGATACTCCGCCACAACTACCATCGCAGCTTCCCCTCCATTCTCTTTCAGCCACCTATTGGTAGAATCCGTCTCGTCGATATGAATAATCTGATATTCCATCTTTTGAGTGCAAAGATAAAAAAAATCTGTGTAATCCGTATCATCCGTGCCAAAAAATAACTATCTTTGCAACATGATTAACGAAGAGCAACAAAAAAAAGACGAACGCTACATGCGTATGGCGCTCGACGAGGCCCAGGCTGCTTTCGAAGCCGGCGAGATACCCATTGGTGCCGTGGTGGTATGTAAGGACCGCGTCATCTCGCGTGCCCACAACCTCACGGAGACCCTCTGCGATGTCACTGCCCATGCAGAGATGCAGGCCATCACCGCCGCTGCCAACACCCTTGGAGGCAAGTACCTCACCGATTGCACCCTTTACGTTACCGTCGAGCCCTGCACCATGTGTGCCGGCGCCATCGGCTGGGCGCAGATCCCCCGCATCGTCTATGGCTGTCAGGATGATAAGCGTGGCTATCACCTCCTCGCCCCTAACGCTCTCCATCCCAAGGCCACTGTCACCACCGGCATCCTTGAGTCCGACTGCCGCGAACTCATGCAAACCTTCTTCAAACAAAAGCGTTGAAAAACAAGAGACATAAAAAAAAGAGCGAGGCCTCCATAAAGCCTCGCTCTCATTTTATAGCTTGTTATATCGAAGATTAATTTGCTGAACCCTCATAAACCTTGAAGTCGAACTTCACTTTTTCCTTAGACCAGATAACACTCAAAGGAGTAGCTATCATCAGAGGAATGTCACCAACAGTTGGGAAGTCAACCTTTCTAGCTGGCTTAGCTTCCTTATTAAATACTGTCACCTCAATATTATTGGCATCCATATCGAAGCCCGTAACATTCTCAATCACGTGGAGAGGTGCTGCATTCAGGTTAGGAGTCGTAGTACCCAGCATCTGAGTAAAGTCAGCGAATGTGTCGCTCTTACGCCATGTGGTATTACCAATCTTAAGCTCGATATCGAGTGTTCCGCCAAGGGCTCTAACCTGTGCTACGGTACTCTTGAGCTGATACTCAGGATTCTCATAACCTGCGAGTGGGGTATCATCGTCGTAAGTCTTAATCTGTGCCTCAAAGGTCTGGATAACATCCACTACGATGTCATTAAAGTCCTTATCGTTAGCCATACCGAGGTCCTCAATCATATAGCGCTTGCTCTTTACCATTGTCAGATCCTGCACCTTCTCCGACTGTGGAACGTGGGGCTGACCATAACACAGGAATACAACGTCGTTGAAGTCCTTATCAGTTTTGCTGGTGCTGGCATCCTCACAACCGAGGAATTTGCACTCAACCTGGCCATTTTCAGCATTGTATCCAGGCAGTCCTTTCAGGTCCACTTCGCCCGAATTAAAGGCATACTCTTTGATGTAACCATTCACACAACCCAGTTTATCACCCAGATGATTGTAGTTACCTGCCTGCTCGGTAATCAACAGATAGAAATTCATCTTTGCGTTCTTAGGCAGATCGGCTACACTAATCTTGATAGGTTTCGTACGGATATCAGAAACACCTACGAGATTGTTACCATTTCTGCTATTCTCCTTGGTAAGGTACTTCCAATTGCTGTCAGTGGCCTTCTCCTTGTACTGGATATTATCCCACTTACTCCATACGATAAAATCATTATCTACGCCATCAACATGCATGCAGAGTTTGAAGTCACCACCCGACTGACCCATGTAGATAGGCAGGATGTAGAAATCATTCTCAGGAACAATCAGTTTGATGAATGTTCCATCCATAAGTTTCTGGGTATTGTTATTACCTTCACCAAACACCGTGTTCATCAGATTGCGAGTCTTTGCGGGAACTTCATACCAGTCACCATCATCCACGCTGACAGGATCAGTAGAAGCTGACTGCTGAGTCTGACCAGAGGGAGCCATGTAGCCATTACCGAAGAAATATTCAAAAAAACTCCAGAATGACCCCCATCCTCTTGTGCCAGCAGCTCTCGTAGCTGCCTGAGAACCTGTGTAGAAAGTAGAATTGTCAATAGCGAAATCCCAAGACTGGTCGGCTTTTACCTCACCGTAAGTCTTAATAAAATCAGCCTTGTACTCGTCGAGAAGATTAGCCTCGCTCTTAGCAGCCTCAGCGGCCTCACGCTCAGCAACAGCGCCTTCATCATACAAATCCTTTGAGCATGATACAATGCTCAAAACTGCCATCGACATGGCAGCCATCATCAATTTCTTCATGTTTTAATCTAATGTTAAGTTTATAATCAATTACGAGTGCAAATTTACAAAAAAATATCAGATTTCCGGTTTTTATCGTTAACAATTTTAACTCTTACACTTTCTTTTTGATATAAATCAAGCCGTTTTTCTTACGTTTTGTAAGGCCTAAAACCTATAAAAAGAAAAGACATCTGTTATTACAGATGTCCTCTCACTTTATACGCCCATGCACGAAGTCGTGCCAAGTGCCGTTAGAATTGCTGTGGCGATGGATGTGATCGCAAAACTCTAACACCTAACATTAGATTTTTCAACCAACTTATAATGAGATAGTTACGAATAAAAAAACTCTCAAACACCTAACACAACACCTAACACAACAGGTAACACATCCCCTAACATCACACCTAACGCAGCTTTCGTAGCTACCATCAACAGATGTTACTTGATACGTTAGGTCTATGTTAGGGGTTATGTTAGGGGTTTATTATCAACTGCAGACCATAACGAATTTATTTTCAAGCACTTAGACAATTTGAATGTTAGGTGTTGAAGCATTAGAAAAAATCTTACGCATTTTTATCTCGGAAGTCTGCAATACTGCATAATCATGCGGAATATGGAAGAATATGCAACCACTAAAAAGACTCTAACTATAGAAGGAGCAAAGTGGGACTTTAGTCGGAGTAAACCCTGACTTTACTCGGAGTAAACCTTTAAATTCTCGAGAGAATTTCTGGGTTTAGACTATCCAAACCATCAGCGAGGATAGCCCAAACCAGGACTTTACTTATTGTAAAGATCTATAAATAATAATAATGACAAAAAAAACGAGGGATATCCTATTACAGGATACCCCTCGAATCATTATTAGTGAAGTGTATTACAACTTTCTGAGAATCTTGATGGTGTTGTAGTAAGAGCCGAATGAACCGGCAGCTACTGTCCACTCATAAAGAATGTAATAGGTATCGTCCTCAGCATTGTAACCTGAGAAACCTGAAGTGGTATCCCAAGAAGCACTGATGTTTCCATAGGAAGAATGGCTCAGACCGGTAGCCGTAGCACCTGTGTACTTCTTACCCTCTGCGTTGCAAACGGTAATGCTCTTACCAAGGTCGATCTTGTAGTACATCCAGAAGCCCTCAGCAAATGGAGCATAACGATAGAGGTCGAGAGTAGCTGAATACTGAATTACATCCTCCCATTTCTCTCCATACCAGAAATCATCGTAGTACTCAATTGCAGCATAGTCCTTATAGTCCTCCTTGTGAACCTGGATGTTCAACTCAGGTACATAGTCCTGAACGCGATAAGGAGAGGTGTACTCCTCAGGGATAGCAAGACGCAGCTGATAGTCTGTGAAAGGCTCTGCATCGGAGCTAATCTGGATGGGAACTTCTACCTCAGTCTGACCTGCGGCAAACTCAACCGTTGCAGGAACGGTGAATACAGAAGCTACCTGAAGCTGCTTCAGGGGTACAGTGAGGGCGCTACCGGCATCGGCACGACCAACCTTGATGTTGAAGCTCGTAGCAGTCAGGTCGAGAACCTGATGAGCCTCATCAACAAAATATACATTGTTGCTGCCAGCGGGTTTACCAGGAGAGTAGCTGTCGTCATCGCTACAAGAAGCGAAGCCAAAGCCTGTCAAAGCCATTGCGGCGAGCAGAAAAATCTTATTGATCTTCATAACTTTTAGTGTCTTAATTGTTAATTCTTAACTCTTAATTAGTCGGTCACACCGTCACGAAGTGAAGGATTCTGATCCTGCTTAGGCTGTGAACCACCAGTGTTGTTTACGATGGCAGCATTAGCGTTGGTCTCACTGTCGCTGAAGCGCATGAGCAGCCAAGGATCATCGGGATCGATGTTGAAGCGGAATGCATCAGGCTGGTTGGTGCTTGCAGCATTGTCGTGGAAGCGAACAACGGGCTTGTGCAGACGGTTACAGTCGGCCATGAAGAAGCCCTCACCCCAGAGCTCTACACGACGCTGGTACCAGATCTCGTCAGCGAGAGAACGGCCACCGGCAGTAGCAGAGTAAGAGGGATCACGATAGGTCTTCACGAAGTTCTCGAGGATCTGCTTGGCCTGGGCCTCGTTGCCGCTCTTAGCCAGACCCTCGGCCTGAATCAGAATCATCTCCTCTACACGCATCAGGGGGAAGTCGTTGCTGTTGATGGTGTTACCGATACCGCGCTTCATACCGAACTTCACGTTCGTGTAAGGTTCAAACGGTTCCTTCACGTCAGCGATGTAAAGGGGAGCGATGTCATCGCCGGTCGTACCGTCCCATGAGATGGTAGCGAGCAGCGGAGAGTGCAGGTTCTCGTCAACCCACCAGCCCTTGCGGACATCGGTAGCGGGAATCTTGTCGAAGAGCATCTTGTTGATCATAGCGTAGCAGGCAGCACCGGCAGTATAGGCGCTGGCCGAGAAGCTCGACAGCCAAGAGGCACTGGTGGCATAGCGGTCCTGAGCCTGGTCGTCGGTCAGGATGATACCCCAGATCCAGTTATGCTCGCTGGCATCCACGAAGGCAGGTGTGCTGACCTCGTCGATAGAGGCGGGCGTGAAGCCCTCGGCAGCCTTGGCAGCATCTGCTGCAGCGGCAGCCCAGTTGCCCATATAGAGGTTGGCA
This sequence comes from uncultured Prevotella sp., assembly GCA_902798285.1. Classification (GTDB taxonomy): domain Bacteria; phylum Bacteroidota; class Bacteroidia; order Bacteroidales; family Bacteroidaceae; genus Prevotella. Next base: position 32,747 of record CADBVZ010000014.1, read on the forward strand.
CGGGCACGCAAGCCGTAAGCCACGTTTGCATTGATCTGGGCCTTGTTGGCACGGTCATTGCCGAGCACGGCGATGGCAGCGTCGAGGTCGCTCATGATCAGGTCGTAGCACTCCTGTACGGAAGCACGGGGGTTGTTGGCGGGATCGGGCGTCTCGGGGGTCACGATGGGCACGCAGGGATCATTCTGGTGACCCTGGTAGTTGAACTGGAAGTAGGGCACGAGGTTCAGGTAGTCGAAGGCGCGGATAGCGCGGGCCTGAGCCACCTTGTTCTTACTGGCGTCGTCCTCATTGGCACCCAGTGAGCTGATCAGGTCGTTGGCAATCTTAATCTGATTGTAGACGATGGCGTAGCGGATGTAGGGGTTAGCGTAGTTAGGTGTACGCGAGGTGTACTCACCGCATGTAGAGAACCAGTTGTAACCGCTGTTGGGATAGATATAGTCGGCACCCTCGGCATCCTGCGAGAGGGCTGCCATCACGAAGCCGAAGTCGTCGGCACGGCTACGGCCTGTGCCAAACACACCGTAAGGCTCACCCATCATGTTGAACATACCGGCGAAGGTGGCGTCCACACGGGCAGGGATGGCGCCGTAGGTCTCCGTCAGCTGGTCCTGAGTGATCATGCCGCCTGCGGGCTCCTGCTTGTTCACGTCGTCGCAGGCGGTGAGTGTCAGCACACCGGCTACTGCGAGTATTGATATCTTATTGAACTTCATATTCTTATCTTTTTTACCTTTTTACTTTTTTACCTTTAGAATGTCACCGTCAGACCGGCAGTGATGGTACGCATAGCAGAGTAAGAGTTCGTGTTCAGACCAGAACCGCTGGTGTAGCCACCGATACCGAGTGAGTAACGAGGATCGAGACCCTTACGCTTTGACCATACGAACAGGTTCTCACCAGCCACATAGATGCGGAGGGCAGAGAGCGTCAGCGGGCTAATCAAATTCTTGGGGAAGGTGTAGCCCAGCGTCAGGTTGTTCAGGCTCAGATAGTTTGAACTGATCTGGAAGCGGTCGACAGCCGACTGACCCACCTGGGTGTCGCCATCCATACGGGGAACGTCGGTGTTGCGGTTCTCAGGCGTCCAAGCCTTCAGGGCATCCTTGTGCCAAGCCTGACCGGCAGCAGCCTGCGTGTGCATCAGGGCCTGATAAGCACCGTCGTAGATCTTACCGCCGAGCTGGAACTGGAACTGGGCGCTCAGGTCGAAGCCGTAGGCATAGAGCGTAGTGCCGAAACCGCCATAGAGCTTGGGCAGAACGCTGCCGCAGTTGTACTTGTCGGCCTGTGAGAAGTTGGCTGTGGTGCCGATCTCGCCGGTTTCCTTTCCATTCTCATCCTTGATATTATAGTAGTACAGGGCCTGACCAGTATTCTGGTCTACGCCGGCATACTTATACATATAGGCATCGTAGAGCGAACCGCCCTCGGTGATGATAGAGGTAGAGTACTTGATACCATTCTCACGTACCGACTCGTCGAGCTCGTCGACGGTGTTCTTGAAGTGAGTCAGGTTCAGGTTCAGGTCCCAAGTGAGGTCACGGGTCTTGAAGATCGTACCGGTCACGTTGAACTCAACACCCTTGTTGGTGATCTTACCCACGTTGGTAGGATACTCACCGGTGGGGTTACCTGCTGACAGGGGCACGGGCTTGTAGTACAGCAGGTCGGAGGTCTTACGGTTGAAGTACTCAATCGTACCAGTCAGGCGACCCTTGAACATTGAGAAGTCTACACCGATGTTGTAAGCCTTCGACTTTTCCCAAGTCAGCTCCTCGTTACCCTTGTACTTCAGCACGAGTGAGTAGCCGTCGGCGTATGTGGCAGCATACTGGTCGGCATACGGGGTGTACCAACCCGAGGTAGAAGAGGTGCTGGCGCTACCGGCTGTTGTACCGATGGCGTCGTTACCCTGCTCACCATAGCTGGCCTTCACCTTCAGCATGTCGATCCACTTCACGTTCTGCATGAACTTCTCCTTCGACATTTCCCAGGCGAGACCTACGCTGTAGAAGTTACCCCAGCGATGACCGGGAGCGAAACGGCTCGAAGCGTCGCGACGATAAGAGGCGCTGATGAAGTACTTCTCCAGATAGTCGTACTGCACACGGCCCAGGAAGCCCTCAGTCATATACTCATGAGTGAAAGAGTCGATCTGCTTGTTGTCAGTACCGGCAGCATTACCAATCTCACCGATAAACGGGTTGAAGAGGTGGTCGTTCTGGGCTGACAGCAGCTGATACTTCAGCTTGTACTGCTCGTAACCGGCCAGCACATCCAGGTGATGGGTGTTGTTGGCGAAGTCGGTACGGTAGTTGGCCAGGTACTGGTTGGTTACGTTGAAGAAGCGCGTCTGCTGAACATAGGCGAGACCATCCTGAGCGGCATAGCTACCAAAGGTAGAATACAGGTCGTTCTCACGGGCATTACGGGCAGAAACGGCGAGGTTGGCACTCAGGGTCAGGCCCTCGATCGGAGTGATGACAGCCGAGAACTTGCCGTCGAAGTTGTCATAATAGGTCTTGTAGCGGTTCACCTCGTTGTCGCGAATGGCGTTACCCACGAAGTTGGCACGCTTGAAGTTCGTATTGTTGGAGTCATAGACCGTACGTCCTGCCTCCGTCATGATGTTACCCTGAGCATCGCGCACATAGAGCGGATAGATCGGGGCAATGCTGTTACAGATGTAGAAGATGTTGCCGGAGCTACCCCAATTAGAAGAGTATGAGGGCTGGTTGGCGTCGCGGTGCGAGTAGTTCATGTTCGCGCCGATCTTCAGCCACTTCTTCACCTGATAGTCCACATTCAGACGAGCGGTGTAACGCTGCATGTCAGAGTTGTTTACGATACCACCATCCTTCAGGTAACCAGCACTTGCATAGTAGTTCAGCTTATCTGTAACACCACTCAAGCTGACGTTGTACTCCTGACGGAATGAGTTGTGGAAAGCCTCGTCATACCAGTCATCGGGCGTATAGTAATACTCACCGTCGCTGTAACCCAGCTTGGCGTTGGGGTTCAGGCGCAGGTTGGTACCAATCAGATTCTCGCCCTCGGGCACAGTGAAGATCTGGTAGCCCAGACCGCCGTTGTTCTGATCGTAGATGTTCTTGTTAGCAAATGCATAAGCCTCCTCAGCGGTCTTGCCGTTATAGATCTGAGAGTTATACAGCTGTGCGAAATGAGCCTCGTAGTACTGGCCGGGATCGGTGATCACATCGTACTGCGGAATCAGGCGGCTGTTGGAACCCCACTTGGCGTCGAACTTGATCTCAGCGTCCTGGTTACGACCCTTCTTCGTAGTGATGAGCACCACACCGTTGGCACCACGGGCACCATAGATGGCGCTGGCCGAAGCATCCTTCAGCACGGTCATCGACTCAACATCGTTCGGGTTGATAGAGTTCAGGGCACCGTCGAAAGGCATACCGTCGAGCACGATCAGCGGGTTGTTGCCGGCTGACATAGAACCGATACCACGGATACGGATGGTCGGGCTGCTGTTGGTCGGGTCACCGCTGGTATTGATAATCTGCACACCGGGGGCGGCACCAGCCAGTGAGTTAGCTACGTTTGAAGAAACGTGAGCCTCGATGGCCTTGGCATCTACCTGAGCGGCAGAACCAGTAAAGGCTGACTTCTTCTGGGTACCGTAAGCCACAACGATCACCTCGTCGAGGGCGGCAACATCGGCCTTCAGGAATACGCGCATACCGTTCTTTGCATTGACGGTCTTGCTCTCATAACCCAGATAAGAGATCGTCAGCGTCTTTGAACCCTCGGGAAGAGTCAGGCTGAAACGACCGTTTACGTCAGTCAACATACCGGTACTTGTTCCTGTTACCTGAACGGCTGCACCGATGATGGGCTGACCGTCTTCCTGAGAAAGCACAGTACCGGAAACTTTTGTTTGAGCCAGCGCGCTACCTACGAACAGGAAGAGGCTGACAAAAAACAACGTTAGTCTTTTTTCCATAAATTCTCTCTCTTTTGATTAATAAATATTATAAATATAATGTAAACTAAGTCTCTGTTTCTGATTATTGACTGTAAGTTCAGGGTGCAAAAATAACGCATAAATTTCTCAAAAACGAATAATTTTATATAAAAATCACATTTCTAGTGCATTTTTTAACGATTTTACCATTCTGACTTGATTTAAATCAATTGTAAAGTACGATTTACAATTTAACACAAAAGTGTAAGGAAAACACGTCTATATGTACCAATCTGATAATTCCAACACAAATAAAGGGCACCCAAAGGCGCCCTTTAACTTATAAAAAATGTATAATTAGTCTATTTAACCTGCACCACGAGATACTTGCTGGTTGACCAGAAAAGCTGCGGATCAGTGATGCGGAGGACGTACTGCTTGTTGGCATCGCGGTCGAGCGTATAAGAGCTGGCGGGATGGGCCGTTAAAATATTAGCCGACTTGCTGTAAAGCTTGATCTCCTTGTCGATACGGATATCGATCTTGGTGAAGTACTCCTTGTTGAAGTTAGACTGGAGCACCTTACCATCCTTCAGAATGTTCTGCTCCTTGAGCTCCTTGCTGGTGCCGAATACGAACCAAGCGGTGTTGAGCTGCTTGTCCTGAGTAGAAATAGTCTGCGACTTCTCAGTGTTCTCAGCCGTCAGGTTGCTGACATTGCTGTTCAGATCGGCCACCTGCTCGTCGAGTTCAGCAATATGGATATCGCGCTTGTCGAGTTCCTCGCGAAGAGCCTGCATCTGCTGGTCCTTCTTCTCCATCTGCTGGGTGAGGTTGTCGATGATCTTCTTGAGCTGACCACCCTTCACACTACTCTCGCGAACCTGCTGCTTCAGCTTGTTGATAAGTTCCTTGTTCTGCTTCATGACACTCTGGATGAACTGGAAGTTCTCCTTGATACGCTCAGTGGTGTTGGTACCTTCGCCCTGCTTGGCAAGGGTGACACGGTTCTGGGCCTCGGTAATCTCACGGAAACCTTCCTCGATGTCGCTCAACGTAGTCATCATGTCATTGATCTCATTGTCTTTCTGAGCAATGATCTGGTTCAGAGAGTCACGCTGCTGCTGAGCAAACTGCTCGGCTTTCTTCACTCCGTCATTGCAACTAGCGAGTGCGATAACGCACATGGCTAAGATAAACAGTTTTTTCATACCTTATTTATTTTATATTATTAATTATCACTTTTACCTGCGAGAATGATAACAATCTCGCCTTTGGGCTCCTTCTCTTTGAAATGGGCAATCACCTCTTCGAGGCTACCACGGACGCTCTCCTCGTGGACTTTTGAGATTTCGCGGCAAACGCTGACCTGACGATCGGCACCATAGGCCTCGGCAAACTGCTGGAGGGTTTTCACCACGCGATAAGGCGACTCGTAGAAGATCATAGTACGCGTCTCGTCCTTCAGTGACTCAATCTTCGTCTGACGACCTTTCTTCTGGGGCAGGAAGCCTTCGAAGGCAAAACGATCGCAGGGCAGGCCGCTCGACACAAGGGCTGGCACGAAAGCCGTGGCTCCTGGCAAACACTGCACCTCGACGCCAGCACGCACAGCCTCACGGACGAGGAAGAATCCAGGATCGCTTATGCCTGGCGTACCTGCATCGCTTATCAACGCCACATTCTCGCCAGCCAACAATCGGCCGACGATACCAGCGGAAGTGCCATGCTCATTGAACTTATGATGCGACATCAGCTGATTGCGGATGTCGTAATGCTTTAGCAGGATACCCGATGTACGGGTGTCTTCTGCCAGCACGAGATCTACCTCTTTTAAGATACGGACGGCACGAAATGTCATGTCCTCCATATTGCCTACTGGGGTTGGTACAATGTACAATATACCCATAACAGGGGGCAAAATTAAGAAAAAGTTAAGAATTAAGAGTTAAGAATTAAGAAATTTTGCCGTTACCATTCATTTTTTCTTAATTCTTAACTCTTAAACAATAATTATTCGTACTTTGAACTTCGTTCGAAGGTACTTTCGCTCAAAAATATCCAAATTAATTTGGTATTTTGTTCGCTTATTCGTACCTTTGCACACAATATGAATAACAACTTAACAGGAGAGGCGCACCGTCCTGGAAGAATAGAAGTGGTGTGCGGCTCGATGTTCTCGGGCAAGACGGAGGAACTGATCCGCCGTCTGAAACGTGCGCAGTTTGCACGACAGAAGGTGGAAATCTACAAACCAGCCATCGACGTGAGATATTCGCAGGAGGATGTGGTGAGTCACGACCAGAATCATATTCTGTCGACTCCCATTGACTCGTCGGCAAGTATCCTGCTGCTGTCGAGCGACATTGACGTGGTAGGCATCGATGAGGCACAGTTCTTTGACATGGGTCTGGTGGAAGTATGTAACGAACTGGCCAACCGTGGCGTACGTGTGATCGTGGCCGGACTGGATATGGACTTCAAGGGTGTACCCTTCGGACCGATGCCAGCCCTCTGTGCCATTGCCGACGACGTAACAAAAGTACACGCCATCTGCGTGAAATGTGGCAACCTGGCCTATGTGAGCCATCGTAAGGTAGGTGGTGAGCAACGAGTGCTGCTGGGTGAGACCGCTGAATACGAGCCCTTATGCCGTGAATGTTATCAAAAAGCAATACAAGAAGAAAATGAAAGAAAAGACCATCACGCTTGACCGCCTGGTGCGCTGGGTTGGCATAGGACTGCTAATCATTGCCATCATCGTACTCATCGACTATCTGAGTAGCGTACTGTTGCCCTTCTTCATCGCCTGGTTCTTTGCTTATCTGCTCTACCCTATCGTAAAGTTCGTAGAGCATCGTATGCACTTACCCAGAGCGCTGAGCATCATTCTGACGCTGATTTTAGTCATCGCCCTGGTAAGCGGCATCGTATACATGATCATTCCCCCGATGATTGAGCAATTCGAGAAGCTGGGCCAGCTGGCCACGGATTACATCCACAAGTCGGCTCACATCACCTCGATACCTGCAGCCGTCACCCAGTGGTGGGTTGACAATCAGGAGGACATCAGCAACTTCTTCCGTAGCGACACGTTTACTGACGGTGTAAAAACCATTATGCCAGGCCTTTTCAGTGTGCTCGGCCAGACCTATAGTGTGATCGTAAGTGTGATAGCCTCGTTTATCACCTTATTATATATGTTCTTTATCCTGCTCGACTATGAGTATCTCACCGACAACTGGATCCGCCTCTTCCCCAAGAAGGCACGTCCTTTCTGGCAAGAACTGATGTCAGACGTTGAGCGCGAACTGAACAACTACATCCGTGGTCAGGGATTGGTAGCCCTCATCATGGGTGTGCTCTTCTGCATCGGTTTTACGATCATCGACTTCCCGATGGCTATCGGCCTCGGCATCATGATCGGCATCATGGATCTGGTGCCTTATCTGCATACCTTCGCCTTGATACCTACCGTATTGTTGGCCTTGCTGAAGTCGGCCGATACGGGCCAGAACTTCTGGATTATCCTGGTCATGGCCCTGTTGGTATTCATCGTGGTACAGCTGATTTGCGACATGGTGGTAACGCCGAAGGTGATGGGCAAGGCCATGGGACTAAACCCCGCCATCCTGTTGCTCTCGCTCTCCGTATGGGGTGCCTTGCTGGGATTCATCGGTCTGATTATAGCCCTGCCACTTACCACCCTGCTCATTGCATATTATCAACGGTATGTTACAAAAGAAGGTGAGGTAGAAGAGGTGGAAGAAGGCACTCCACCCGACTAAATTGGGGCAAAAAGCAAAAATTCTCCCAATAAATTTGGCAGATTCAAAAATTATGCATACCTTTGCAGCCGCTTTCGAAAGATTGCACGTTTAAGGTTGATCCGTTAGCTCAGTCGGTAGAGCACAACACTTTTAATGTTGGGGTCTTGGGTTCGAGCCCCAAACGGATCACGGAAAAGAGAGGCTTTTGGGCCTCTCTTTTTCTATATCTACAATTGTAAATCTATTATCTCACCAACTCTTGCAATAGCTCACGATGGTGTCCTGGAAGGATGATGTGGTGATTGCCAATAGGCTCCGTGAGGAAATAGGAGGTTTGGGATTTATCCAAAAGCTGGATGATCTGTTGGGTACGACAGAGGTCAGGATTGGCCTGATTACGCGCCAACTCCCCTTCTGCGATGAAACAACGGGAAAGATCGCCAGAAACTTTAAACACAGTGACAGGGCCCGGCTTCATATAGCCTCGGATGCCGACGCCGATGCCCGACTCGAAATGGGTATCGAACTCATAACGCTCCACCATATTCAGAGGGATGGTGCAATGGGCGAAGAGCATCTCGCCCGTCTCAGGATTAATAGTCGAAGGGTTGGCCTGGAAACCAGACATGCCTATCAGGGAGCGAACCATCATCATTGACAGCATGGCAGGTACATCGCCCTCACAACCTGCCACAAAGCCTTCGGCATTCAGTTTGGCCAAAGCCAAACAACCCGTATTCTTAATGGCAGTGAGCAGATCAAAGCAACGCAGGGTAAAGCCTTGCAACTTGTATTTTTCCATAACCTCCTTCAAAGCCTGATAGATTCTGTTGGCGCCAGGAAGGGCATCCTTCACGATAGTCACATCTGACACCTCAAGAGGAGAGGTCTCTGGTGTAACGGCAATCACGTCTAAGAGTTCCTGCATGGGGATATCCACGAGTTCAATACCTAACTGTTGCTTCACAATGTTAGCATCAGCATGGCTGGAAATCAACCAATCGGAGGGTTGACCTATCACACCCAAGCGGCTTCCCTTCAGTTGACTTTTGGCCTCAGCCACCTTTGCCTTAAGGGTGACACGGTGATGAATATAACCAGCAGAGCCATGGATAATCTCACCCTTGAGATGGTTCTGACGCAGATAAGAAAGAATCTCCATCGAGGCTGCCAACGAGTTACTCTTGCCAGAGGTAAGCAGATAGAAAGGCGCATCTGTCTTAGCCAACAACTCTGGGAGCAACTTTTTAAAGATGCCCTCGGTACCACCAGTACGGACATAGATGAGACTAAGCGGACTACTGCCATAATCAGCATAGTTGCTACCCTTAAAAGCATAATCAAAGCCAAGACTCTCAAGGAATTCCTTGGTAACAGCCCCTACGGCTTGCTCGTCGTGGAGCTCTGATGTGAGTGTATAAATGGATATCATATTCTATTTTAGTTTGGGTTTCAGTTCATCGGGCGATTCGTTGGTAAACATACTCACCTTGGGACCATCCTTCGTAAAGAGGTTACGGATGATCTCAGGCTGAAGCGTCAGAGTTGGAGCGAAATCATCGCTTGCCATATAAGAAAGGATAGCCTTCCGCATCTGACGGGCTACCATACGATGATCCAAATCAGTAGTCACATCCATCGTCGTCATCAACAGTTTGCCTTTCAACACATTAGCCTCAACCAACATACCCAACTTACGAGACACGTGCCAGGTGTCGATGGGTTGAATCGGAGGCTGATAATCCTTTGGGAAGTCCTGCAGGTTCATCACCTGAGCCTTGTTCAGTAACTCCCACCAGTTTAGGTTACTCCAACCGTCGGTGGGAAAACCATATTTAAACAATGGATGCAGGCTGTCGATATAAGCACCCGTGGTATGGGGAGGACGCATCTTGAACCATGAGGTATTCCAAAATACAGGCAAATAATGTTGAACCACATCGCTACCCAAGCGCACCTTTCCTGCTGCTGTGAGGAGAACTTTTCCACCCTGCTTCAGAACGGCCATCGCCTTGGAATCGAGTGTATCAACCACAAGGATATCATTTGGTGCATCTATACCCACGGAATCAGGATACACCCAGAAATCCCAGTGGTTCATGTATTTATTGCCACCGACACTCACGGTAAGTGTGAGTTTCTCAGGCGCCTGAATACTGTCAAGTGCTATCTTCACAACACCAACAGGCGTGTGTTTAGCCAAGGGTATCTCACCAGTATAAAGCAGTCCTCCGCTATAAACCCTTTTGGCCCCATTATGTATAAAATAGGTAACACGTGCACCCTGAATATTGCCGAACATAGCGTTATAAACCTCAACAGGCACCACGAGACTATCCCTCGAAGTATAAACAAACTTGGGAAAAAGCGCCAACGGAACGATGGGCGAACAGAACTGGCTCCATTCCGTCGCATTAGTATAACCCTTCTCGCGCCAATGCACATTAAGAACTCCCTCAAGGGCCGTACCTTGTCCGCTATAGTCGTTGAGTGCCAACAGTTGGAAACCCGCATAGTCCGAAGTACGCAGGTTACGCTCTATCTCGTATTTATAACAAAGAGTCTGCAACTTACCGCTGGCCATCAGGAATTTCTCGGCTTGTGACTCCATGCCGTTATCGCGAAGCAAATCTCGGAAAATCTCAAAGTTCTTGGCCTTATAAGCCCCTGTATACTGGGAAATTTCCCTGAAGTCGGGGAAGGCGCACCACTGTCCCTGTTCGTGGGCAATGATGGGCGTGTTATTATCCACTGTATCCTTATAATTTCGCGGATGGAGGATTTGGCTGTAATAGTCGTCATCCGATGAAGGTGCGTGATTCGTCCAGTCGAGTCCTCGGGCACCACCCTTAACGTGGTACTCAGAACCATCATCCCATGCCCAGCCACCTCCTACGGAAGCACCACAGAAGATACGGGTGGGATCGTATTTCTTCATCTCTTTCACCCAATTGTTGCAATATGCCACCCAGTTGCCTGCGGGCTCATTACCGGCTGCCATCATGATGAATGAGGGATGATGGCCATAGGTATCGATGATACGCTTCGACTCCTGAAGCAGATATTGGTCAATGACTTGTCCAGAAAGCAGTTTCACGCCATGGTTAGGCCATGAGGGACCTTCTGGTTGTAAATAGAATCCTAGTTTATCAGCAGCTACAAAGGCGGCCTCGGGCGGACAATAGGAATGGAAACGCATGTGGTTCAACCCATAAGCCTTACACTTCTCGAAGATACGCGTCCATGACTCCTCATCCGTAGGCGGATAGCCCGTTTCAGGGAAACAACAGTTCTCCACCGTACCACGCAGGTAGATAGGTCTCCGGTTCAGGATGATATCCCTACCATCCACACTCACCTCACGCATGCCGAAGGTAGTCTCGTAATAATCATCGCCCACGCTGATGGCCAGTCGATAGAGGTTGGGATGGAACTCATCCCAGAACGCAATCTTGTCAGGGATAGGCACATCCACCAGCATCCTGTTGGAGGTAATATCGTAGTTTACCCCATAAAGATTAGCTGAGTCCTTGTTCTCTTGCTGTATCAGCACCTCCATCTGATAATAGAGGAAGTTAGGCGATTGTCCACCTAAGATCACCTCCAGCTGAACGTCCCTCTCAAAAGGTCTCGGACGGATGGTCACCTTGTCTATATGCAATCGCTGGGGCTGGGCGCGTAGCTCCATCTTTCCCACGATACCGTTCCAGTTGCCTTGCGTCTGATCGGTCACGCTATGAGAATCCTGTCCCACACCCACATGCTCAATGCCGTTATATACACAGATATCTATCTGGTTGCGCTCGCCAATCTTCACGTATTTGGTCACGTCAAACTGGTGGGGTGTGGAGAGTGAGTTGTCGTTACCCACTTTCTCTCCATTCACAAACACGGTGGTCTCGATATGGGGACGCTCCAGATAGAGCGTGATATACTTCTTCTTCCACGAATCGGGCACATACACGGTACGACGATACCAGGCTTTACCTACATACTCCTTCTCAGGCGTCAGGAAGAAGGGGAACTTCATATTACCCTCTTTACGATACTTCTCCATATAGGGATTGAAGTAATAGCTGGAGTCGTAGAGCGAACCCGTCCAACGGGTGTTCACCGTCACAGGATTACCTTTGCCATTCGTCAACATCGAGCCTGGCAATATCACGTAGTCGTTATACTTCGCTGAGTCGCCATAAGCCAGTTGCCACGAGCCTGCAAGATTCACGACCTCTTGCGAAAGAGCGAATAGTGAACAGTGAATAGTGAACAGTAAAAACAGTATTCTCTTCATCGTTGATTCAATTTATGCTTGCAAAGGTAAGTCTTTTCGACTAAAAAAAAGAACGACGCCCGAAAAAAGCGCCGTCCTTAATATTTTTTTGTAACTCAGTTACTTCTGAATCCTCAAAACGGGTGCAATCGCGTTACAGGGTTTGGGCAGAACTACCTTTAATCCATCGGCCGTCTGCTGAGCTTTTACCTTACCATAGCCCAAAAGATACACACTCGAAATGCTCTTCTTGAAGTCCTTATTACCCTTAGCGAGCGACTTGATGGTAAGCGTTCCATCCTCTGGCCAACCTAAAGCTGTGACATAGAGATATTTCTTCGTCTGGTTAAAACGGATGTCGCGAGCATCGAGATGGCTGTACATACCCTCATTAAAGCCTTGGGCATTGAGCTTGATATCCATCTCGGCCACAGGACCCTCACCAAATTTCACCCACGGACGCGTGCCGAAGATACTCTCGCCATTCACGTTCATCCAGGCCTCCAGATCGTCGAGTACCTTCGCCTCTTTCTCGTCGTAGGTACCATCGGCTCTCAAGGGGATACTCAACAGCAGATTACCATTCTTCGACACGATATCAACCAACTGCTTTACCACAGTCTCGGCACTCTTATACTGATCTTTCTCATAGACACTCGTCTTATAGTGCCAGTTACCAATACAGTTACACGTCTGCCAAGGCTCAGGTATGAGTTCATTGGGCGCACCGCGCTCCACATCCCATGTCAGGGCTTTCTTCTGGTCTTCGCTCAGAATCTTTCCAAATACTACGCTCTTAGGGTTCTGATTATAAAGATGTGTAGCAATCTTCAGTCCGCAATCGCTCACAGGATAGAAGGGCAACACGGTTACATCGAAATAAACCAGGTCGGGATGATAGCGATTGATGGCGTCGAGGGTACGATCATAGAAGTTAGTCACAAACTCCTGTGACGGCGGACAGGCACCTTCGCCCCAACCCCACTGGTCATGCACTTTGCCATCGCTCCAAGAGTCATAGCTCATGGGGTGACGCTGCTGGTAGAGTTTCTGAGGATCGTAACCTTCCCACCATTTGCCTTTACCGTCTTCCTTGGTCAGATTACCATCGTAATACACACCAGCCTTCTCGCCTTTCAGATCATAGCGCTGAGCGGGTTCATACCATGTCCACGCATGGTCGGCATGGAAGGAGATACCCAGAGGCAAACCGGCCTTCTTAGCAGCTTTGGCCCATCCGTCGAGGATATCCTTATGCGGACCTATGTTCTGTGAGTTCCACTCCTGATACTGTGAATCCCAAAGATCGTAGTTATCGTGGTGGTTACCCAGCACAAAGAAATACTTGGCGCCACAACGCTTATAACGTTCTACCAATGCCTCGGGATCCCAATTCTCGGCCTTGAACAAAGGCAGCACATCCTTAAAACCAAACTCTGAAGGGTGTCCATAATGCTCCACGTGCCACTTGTACTCCCTACTACCCTCCATATACATAGAACGGGCCATCCAGTCGCCTGAACCCTCCACACACTGAGGGCCCCAGTGTGCCCAGATGCCGAATTTAGCATCGCGGAACCACTCGGGTGTCTGGTGCGTCTCCAGCGATTCCCATGTAGGTTGGTACTTGCCCGTCAGCATCTTCTCATGCTGTTCTGATACGGGCACCTGGTAAGTCTGTGCGAAGGCTGCAGCCATACCACAGCACATCGCTAAAGTCATCATGATTCGTTTCATGCCGCAAATATACAAAATTATTCGTAAAGATAAAACATTCGCTCCATCATTTTCCATTTCTCATCCGAAGTACTGCCCTTCTCACAGTTCTGGAACATAGCCACATAGTCTTCCCACTCTGCCTGACGTGGCAAGGTGGCAAGTTTAGCCATCGCACTTTCCCACTCAAAGTCAAGTGGTGTTTCTACAATCATAAAAAGTCGGTTTCCCAAGATGTAGATTTCCATCTCCAGAATACCGACGGAACGAATGCCCTCCCTGATCTCGGGCCACGAATGATAACGGTCGTGGGCCTCCTTGTACTTGACGATCAACTCCGGATCATCCTTCAAATCCATCGTCTGACAATAGCGCTTCACAGGCTTGTCATAAGTCTTACACTGATAACCAGCTATTTTATAGTTCATATTAGTAGTTGTTAGAATTTCCTTGATGCAAAGATAGATATTATATTCCAATCATCGATAGATAATTGTCGACTTTAAATAGGATGAAATCGACGGAGTATAGAAAAAGTTCAATTAATACTGCTATTTATAGCATAATATCGATATTCAATGGTTTGTTTTCGGGTTAAAACACAAAATAATTAATAAAAAGTTGCATATATGAAAAATTATTTGTTCTTTTGCGTTCAGAATACACTACAAGCCATTTTTTCAATATGAACTATCCTATCGATAAATTACATCTGCTGACGCTCAACGTAGGTCTGGCTGTCCACCATGGCGACTGGAACTGGAAGAACGTACGAAGTCCGTTCGCCCGTCTGTATTACGTTACAGAGGGAACGGCTCAGATAGAGATGCCATCAGGCGTTTACACGCTCACCCCTAACCATCTTTATTTCATCCCTGCTTATACCAAGCACAGTTATATCTGCGACTCTGCATTCTCACATTATTATATACATATATATGAGGATCTGCAGAGCGAAATGAGTATCCTCGAGGAATGGGACTATCCCGTAGAGGTGAACGCCTGCAACACCGACCTCGAACTAGTCAAGCGACTTTGCTTCATCAATCCTTTCCTGAAACTACCTCAGTCGAACCCCGATGCTTATGACAATCATCAAACACTGGTAAGCAATCTCCAATTAAACCAGCGTCGTCCTTTCTGCGACAAGGTGGAGTCGCGTGGCATCCTCTTTGTCCTGATGTCGCGCTTTCTGAAGTATGCCACCCCAAAGGCTGAGGTAAAGGACGATCGTATCCAGATATCGCTTAATTACATCCGCAAGAATATCAATGCCCAACTCGACATTGACTTCTTGGCCAACAAAGCCTGCATGTCGAAGGACCACTATATCCGCCTATTCAAGCGCGAAACGGGTGAGACGCCTAATGCCTATATCACCAAGCGTAAACTCGAGAAAGCCGAACTTTCGCTTGTCACCACGGCTATGCCCGTGAAAAGCATCGCCGACATATTAGGTTACGACGATTATTCCTACTTCAATCGCCTGTTTAAGAAGTATGCCGGCGTTACGCCCCAAAAATATCGTGAGCTACACTTTGAGTGAGATGAAGAGATTGAGAAAATGTGAAAATGAAATAATAAGAAAATGAAAAAACAACAATCATCTTTGATAACTAAGGACGGTGTGAGCTATCTCGTACCGTTTATCCTTGTTACGTTCTGCTTTGCCCTATGGGGCTTTGCTAACGACATCACCAACCCCATGGTGAAAGCCTTCTCCAAAATCTTCCGAATGAATGTTACTGAGGGTGCGCTCGTTCAGGTAGCCTTCTATGGTGGCTATTTCTGCATGGCGTTCCCTGCTGCCATCTTCATCCGTAAGTTCTCTTACAAGGCTGGTGTACTGATGGGCCTCGCACTCTATGCTGCAGGTGCCCTACTCTTCTTCCCCGCCAAGGCCATCGGCATCTACGGGTGCTTCCTCGTGGCCTATTTTATCATGACCTGCGGACTCTCGTTCCTTGAGACATCATGCAACCCCTATATCCTCACCATGGGACCTGAGGAGACAGCCACCCGCCGACTCAACATGGCGCAGTGCTTCAACCCCTGCGGTTCCATCATCGGTATGTTTGTGGCCATGAACTTTATACAGGCCAAGCTCAACCCTATGAGTAGCGACGAGCGTGCTTTGTTGGGCGATGCTGAGTTCGAGACACTGAAGAATGCCGACCTCAGCGTGCTCATCTCGCCTTACCTCATCATCGGACTCGTCATCGTAGCCATGCTACTCCTTATGCGTTTCACCAAGATGCCAAAGATAGGCGATGCCAACCACGATATCCATTTCCTCGTCACCATCCGTCGCATCTTCTCGCTGAAGTACTATCGCGAAGGTGTCATCGCCCAATTCTTTTATGTGGGTGCTCAAATCATGTGTTGGACCTTTATTATCCAATACGGTACGCGCGTATTTATGGCCGAGGGTATGGATGAGCAGAGTGCCGAGGTACTCTCACAGCAGTTTAACATTTACGCCATGCTGTTCTTCATCTGCTCACGTTTCATCGCCACCTTCTTAATGAAGTATGTCAAACCTGCCATGTTGTTGGCTGTATTCGGCATCCTGGCTATGGTATTCACGGCAGGTGTTATCTTCTTCCAGAACCGTATGGGTGTTTACTGTCTGGTTTGCGTCAGCGGTTGTATGTCGCTCATGTTCCCAACCATCTACGGCATTGCCCTCGATGGTCTTGGTGACGACGCGAAATTTGGTGCTGCAGGTTTGATTATGGCCATCCTCGGTGGTTCGGTATTGCCACCGCTTCAGGCCATGATTATCGACGAGGGAACATTGTTTGGCTCCTTCCCTGCCACTAACGTCTCGTTCATCCTCCCGTTCATCTGCTTCATCATCGTCACCCTTTACGGTTTCAGGATCCACTACGCAAGAGAGAAAGCGAAATAGTCAAATAGTAAAATAGTCAAATAAACACATGGTTTACAACGAAATTGGAAAAACAGGTATGAAGGTGTCGAACCTCAGTTTCGGCGCTTCATCATTAGGCGGCGTATTCCACGGCATCCGTGAGGATGAAGGCATCCGCGCCGTACACACAGCAGTCGACAATGGTATCAACTTCATCGACGTGTCACCCTACTATGGACATCTCAAAGCCGAGATGGTGCTGGGCAAGGCACTGAAAGAGATTCCCCGTGAGAAGTATTTCCTCTCAACCAAGGTAGGACGCTATGGTAAGGATGGTGTCAACACATGGGACTACTCCGCCCGTCGCGCCACGGAGAGTGTCTATGAGAGCATGGAACGCCTCAATGTCGACTATATCGATCTCATCAATGTTCATGACATTGAGTTCCAGGCTGGCATGGAGGGAGGTCTCCAGAAGGTGTGCGATGAAACACTGCCCGCCCTCGTCGAGTTAAAGAAGAAAGGTGTGGTTGGTCATGTGGGTATCACCGACCTTCAGCCTGAGAACCTCAAATGGGTCATCGAGCATGTGGAGGAAGGTACCGTTGAGAGTATTCTCAACTTCTGCCACTATTCACTCAACGATACGCTGCTGATGGAGTATCTCGGTTTCTTCGAACAGCATGGCGTAGGCGTCATCAACGCCTCACCCCTTTCCATGGGTCTGCTATCCCAGCGTGGCGCACCAGCCTGGCATCCCGCCGGTAAGGATCTGCAGAACGCCTGTGCACGCGCCGCGGCTTATTGTCAGGAGCAGGGCTACCCTATTGAGAAGTTGGCCATCCAGTTCTCTACCAGCCTCAACCCCCGCATCGCTACGACCCTCTTCAGCAGTGCCAACCCCGACAATGTACTGAAAAACATCAATTATGTCAATGATCCCATGGACGAGGATCTCGCCAAGAAAGTACAAGAAATCATCGGTGATCAGATGTTTGTCCGTTGGAAGAACTCATAACCCCTAAAGAAATATGAAAGCAATACAGATTAGCGAACCTTCTGTGATGAAGGTCATTGATATGCCCGAGCCCCAGATGGGCGACGACGAAGTACTGTTAAAAATGAAGTATGTAGGTTTCTGCGGTAGCGACCTCAACACCTTCCGCGGAGGCAACCCTATGGTTAAAATGCCCGTAGTGCCAGGCCATGAGGTAGGCGCCGAGATTGTAAAGGTAGGCAAGAACGTGCCAGAGGGGCTGAAGCCTGGCATGGTAGTCACTGTGAATCCCTATACCAACTGTGGCAAGTGCGCCTCTTGTCGTAATGGCCGCGTAAATGCTTGCGAACACAACGAAACTCTGGGTGTGCAGCGTTGGGGAGCCATGTGCGAATATCTCTCACTGCCTTGGGAGAAGGTTATACCCGCCGGCCTACTCACGCCTCGTACCTGTGCCCTTATCGAACCGATGAGCGTTGGCTTCCACGCCGTAAGTCGTGCTCAGGTATCTGACATCGATGTGGTGGTGGTCATCGGTTGTGGCATGGTGGGTATGGGAGCAGTTGTGCGCTCTGCTCAGCGTGGAGCTACTGTCGTTGCAGCCGACATCGATGATGAGAAACTGGCGCTTGCCAAGGAGATGGGGGCCAGCTACACCATCAACACCATGACAGAGGATGTGCATGCTCGTCTGAGAGAAATGACATCAGGGTTCGGTCCTGATGTGATCATCGAGGCCGTAGGTAGTGTACCTACTTATCAGATGGCTGTCAACGAGGTAGCCTTCACAGGTCGCGTGGTCTGCATCGGCTATGCCAAGAGCGAAGTATCGTTCCAAACCAAGTACTTTGTACAGAAGGAACTCGACATCCGTGGCTCGCGCAATGCCCAGCCCAGTGATTTCCGTGCTGTCATCCATTATCTGGAGCGTGGCACCTGCCCCGTTGATCGTCTCATCAGCAACGAGGTAAAGCCCGAACACGCCCTCGAGGCTATGCAGGAATGGGCCTCCGCCCCAGGCAAAGTATTCCGTATCCTTGTGGATTTCGGATAATCACATTATCCACGACTTTATTAGAATTATCTCCCTGTTACAGTAAAATTAGTTGTTTTACTGTAACAGGGAATATCTATTGGTACTATCGTCCATATTTTTTGAGAGAAAGACTTTGTTTTTTGAGAAAAATAGCTAAGGTTTCAAGGGAAATGCCTATATTTGCACACAGATTCAACAAAACTAAAAAACTACAAAACAATGAAGAAAACGATTCTTTCACTCCTCGTGCTGATGATGGCAACGATGACGATGGCCCAAAGCGACAAGGCTAACGACGTGATGACCACACTCAGATTGGCGAACGACTACTTTATGGCGAAGTATGCCGACCCTACCCTTCCCACGAACGTAAACAGGATTCGTCCTTCGTCATTATGGACCCGTGCCGTATATTACGAGGGACTGATGGCGCTTTACGAGATTGACCCGCAGGAGCGCTACATTGATTATACAGATCGTTGGGGAAGTTTCCATCAGTGGACGCCACGTAACGGCGTGAAGACTAACGATGCCGACGACCAGTGCTGTGGACAGACCTATGCGGACCGTTATATGCAGAGAGGTGGCGAGGAGAAGATAGCCAAGATTATTGAGAACCTAGACAACCAGATGCAGACGCCCAACAAGCAGAAACCCGAGGCAGAGGGTTCACTCTATGGCTGGTGGACTTGGATTGATGCCATACAGATGGCCATGCCGCTCTATATGCAGATCTATAAGATTACAGGCGAGCGCAAGTATGCTGACCACGCCATGAAGATGTATCTGTGGAGCCGCAATACGTTGGCTGGTGGTCTGTTTAACGTAAAAGAGGGACTCTGGTGGAGAGATAAGGACTACGTAGCGCCTTACAAAACACCCGACGGCAAGAACTGCTACTGGAGTCGTGGCAATGGTTGGGTGTATGCAGCCCTGGTACGTTGCATGAACCTGCTGTCGCCTAAAGACAAGTACTACAAGCAGTTGAAGGCCGACTTCCTGCTGATGAGTGAGGCATTGAAGAACTGTCAGCGACAGGAGGACGGACTTTGGAATCCAAGTCTGGTATCGTATGCTGACTATGGTGGCAAGGAGATGAGTGGTACGGCACTCTTCCTCTATGGTATGGCGTGGGGTATTCAGAAGGGCTATCTGAAGGCTACTGTTTATAAGCCCGTTTGCGACAAGGCTTGGGAGGGATTGGTGCGCGACTGCGTACATCCTGACGGATTCCTCGGTTGGGCGCAAGGCACAGGTAAAGATCCATCGGCAGGTCAGCCGCTCTCGTATACCAAAGTACCGGATTTCGAGGACTACGGCACCGGCTGCTTCCTCCTCGGCGGATGCGAATACTATAAATTAGTAAAATGAAGAGAATTATAATCACCATAACAGCTGTGCTGATGACGCTAAGCGCATCAGCACAGCGCCATTATGAGAGTCTTAACTTCGGATGGGAATTTAGACTAAACGATGAGGGGAAATGGAAGCAAGTGGATGTACCCCATGACTTTCAGATAGAACAGCCCTGGGTGGCACCGGCAGCCGACGAAAGACCAGACAACACTGATGTGGCTGCTAACATTAAGAGTCGCCTGTCGAGTCGCGGGTTCAAGGAGATGGGTAAAGGCTACTATCGTCTGCACTATACCCCCGATGCTGCGATGAAGGGGCAGCGCGTATTGCTCGACTTTGAAGGCATCATGTACACCGCCGATGTGCTGGTGAACATGAAACACGTGGGTGGCACGGACTATGGCTACGTGGGCTTCGAGCTGGATATTACCGACGAACTGAAATATGGTGAGGACAATCTTATAGAGGTGGTGGCCGATACCCGCGAGCCGGGCAACTCCCGTTGGTATACGGGTGGTGGACTGTTCCGCAACGTAAGCATCGTGAGCACACCAAAGGATCTGTTCTTCGGGCGTCATCCGCTATACATCACTACTCGCGATAACAAATACGTGAGCATATCAGCGGAATTTACCAACCGCACGAAGGATCAGGCCACTAACATCCGCGTGCAGATTCTAGACCCCGACGGCACAATGGTTTACGACAATACCATAGCCTTGAAGCGCCATAAGATGGCCCGCACGCAGGAAGAGCGCATCGCCACAGATGTGGAAATCAAAGATCCGAAGGTGTGGGATCTCGATACACCTTATTTATATATTGTAAAAGCACAGCTACTGCGTGAAGATGGAACGGTAGCCGACGAGGTATCGGATGAGTTTGGTATCCGTACTGTGGAGTTCGGTCCGGAGTTTGGTCTTAAGTTGAACGGCAAAAAGGTACTGCTGAAGGGTTATGCCAACCACCACACGCTAGGTGCTCTTGGTGCTGCAGCCTACCCCAAAGCCATCGAGAAGCGCATCAAACTGATGAAACAGTTTGGCATGAACCATATACGCACCTCGCACAATCCCTACAGCCGCGACTTTATCCGCCTCTGCGACAAATACGGCATTCTGATAGTAGACGAACTCTACGACAAGTGGACGCGTCAGCATACGGGTGGCAAGATTAGTTTCGAGGAGCACTGGCAGAAGGAAGTGCCCGAGTGGGTAAAGCGCGACAGAAACTCGCCATCAGTGGTGCTATGGAGCTTAGGCAACGAGCTACAACAGGACCCAAATATGCCATTTAATGACTTTGGCGTAACGATGTACAAGTTACAGAAGACGCTCCTGCAGCGTTATGACTCCACCCGATTGGTGACTGTGGCCATGCACCCCCGTTATCGCAACTGGGAGACTGACTCCCTCCCCCACGACCTAGCCATGCAGACAGACATTCAGGCTTACAACTACCGCTATATGTACTTCCCTGGTGACGGACGCCGATTCCCATGGATGACATTCTACCAGAGCGAAGCCTCTATATCAGCCATGGGACCGAATTTCTTCGAGATGAATCTCGACAAGGTAATCGGTCTGGCCTATTGGGGTGCTATCGACTATCTGGGTGAGAGTCAGGGATGGCCCGCTAAGGGTTGGGCACAGGGTGTATTCGATATTTCATTGGAGCCGAAACCGAAGGCTTACTTGATGCGTTCATTCTTCAAGCCTGAGGAACCTGTAGTGCATATCGCCGTGATAGATTCGAAGAACGAGGTCATGTGGAATGGTGTGCAGACGGGCAACGATGGTATGAGCGACCATTGGTGCCGTAAGCCCGGCACGGAACTGAGCCTGATCACCTACACCAACGCCGACGAGGTGGAGCTGCTGTTGAACGGCAAGAGTTTGGGCCGTAAGCAGAATCCCAAGAACGACACAAAACAGCGCAACCAGATCAAATGGGATAACATTATCTACGAGGATGGCATATTAGAGGCTATAGCCTATATTAATAATAAGGTGGTGGCTCGTCACAAGATTGAGACAACTGGCAAAGCCATTCGACTGAAGGCCACACCAGAGGACAACTACTGGAAAGCTGATGGCACTGACCTGATGCACATCCGTATAGAGACCATTGACAGCAAGGGCCGTCGTGTACCGATGGCACAGGATGAACTGAAGTTTGAGGTGGAGGGCGATGCCCGCATCGTGGCTGTGACTAATGGCGACATTAACAGCGAGGAACTGAACGTACAGGATCATCGTCGACTTTGGAACGGCTCGGCTATGGTGATCCTCCGCGCTGGCAAATCGCCATCGAGGGTTTTGCTAAAGACGACCTCAGCCAACTTCAAGCCCATCACCACCAAGTTGGAAACCACAACCCCATGATTCATCATTATGAGGATAAAACAAAAAAAAGGCAGAAATCTTTCGATTTTCTGCCTTTTTAAGTAGCGGGAGCCGGGATTGAACCGGCGACCTCATGATTATGAATCATGCGCTCTAACCAGCTGAGCTATCCCGCCATCTTGCTGTTAAGCGGGTGCATCTGAAACTAACAAAATTTTTAGGGAAAATATTTTGTATTTCGGATAATTTTCGTAATTTTGTAGCGAAATAACTATCAATAACTAACCCCTAAAGCGTATGGGAAAGCAAAAATTAAGCATTGAATACCCCCTGACAACAAAGTCGCCCAACATTATTTGGGAGCAGATAAGCAGTGCCCACGGACTGGAGCGCTGGTTGGCAGACCATGTGACAGAAGAAAACGGTGTGTTCACCTTTACGTGGGGGGAGCCTTGGACTGAACAGGATGTACGCAAGGCACAACTGATAGAATATGTAAAGTACGACCACATCAGACTGCAATGGGAGGAAGAGGACGACGACACTTTTTGGGAGATGCGCATCGGAAAGAGTGATCTAACCAACCATCTGAACCTCTTTATTACCGACTTTGCGGAAGATGATGACGCCGACGGACTGAGAATACTCTGGGAAAGTAATCTGGAGAGACTACACTCGACAACAGGCTTGTAAGGAAGTAAAGAATGAAAAAATGATAAAAACCTCATTTTTTCATTTTTTCTTTGTACCTTTGCACGCTGATTATGTTTGGGATTAAGAAATTAGACATATTCATCACGAAACAGTTCGGACTGCTATTCGTGGGAACATTCTTCATCTGCCAGTTTGTGTTGATGATGCAGTTCCTGTGGCGCTATGTAGACGAACTCATCGGAAAAGGTCTCTCACTGGAGATAATGGCACAGTTCTTTTGGTACATGGGACTGATGCTGATGCCCCAGGCATTCCCACTAGCCATCCTCCTATCGTCGCTGATTGCTTTTGGAAACTTGGGGGAGAGCAGCGAGCTGACAGCCATCAAGGCCGCAGGTATATCATTGCTGCAGGCTTTCCGCCCACTGATTGTTATCTCCATACTAATGGCGGGCGTTTCGTTCTACTTCCAGAACGTGGTAGGTCCACAGGCTAACCAGGATTTCTACCGACTGTTGCTGGGTATGAAACAGAAAAGCCCAGAGGCTAACATCCCTGAAGGCATGTTCTATGATGGTATTCCAAACACGAATATCTATGTTCAGAAGAAGGATATGAACACAGGTATGCTCTACGGCATCATGGTATACCGCATGACCGGCAGCTACGAAGACCAGGCCATCATCCTGGCCGACTCGGGCATGATGCAATCCACCGCAGAGAAGAAGCACCTGTTGCTGACACTATACAATGGCGTATGGAACGAGAGTATGCGCTCTCAGGACTTGGCTGGAACAGCTAATGTACCCTATCGCCGAGAGACATTCTCAACCAAACGTATCGTTATGGATTTCGATGGCGGCTTCAACATGGCCGACGTTAACGAAATAGCCGGCGATGCACGAGCAAAGAGTCTGGGCAAGATTCTCCACGATCTCGACTCCATCAAGGAGTTTAACGACAGTGTAGGCCATGCCTACTACGGCGAGGCAAAGACATACTATTTCCATCTGCCTGAATTGAGCAAGAACGATTCTCTGAAGATAGTGAAGCAGGTGGCAGAGAAATCAGAGAACTTCGACACACTATTCAATCGACTAAGCGATCAACAGAAACAGGAGGCTGTGAAGATTGCGATGAACAACGTACAATCGTCGGTGACCGATCTGGAGATGAAGGCTACCTATGCCAAAGCCCTACACCGCAGGACGAGAACCCACCAGATACAGGCCATTCTAAAATTCACGCTGGCATTTACCTGTATCATCTTCTTCTTTATCGGAGCGCCTCTGGGTGCTATCATCCGAAAAGGTGGTCTGGGTGTACCTGTAATTATATCGGTACTGGTGTTCATTGTGTATTACATTCTGGACAGTACGGGACAGAAAATGGCACGCGACGACCAATGGACCGTATGGTATGGCATGACGATATCCACAGTCGTGCTTACGCCATTGGCAGCATTCTTCACTTACAAAGCAAACAACGACTCCGTGGTGTTCAACATCGACCTCTACAAGCATCTGGCCATGCAGGTTCTCGGACTCCGCACCAAGCGCCATATCTATCGCAAGGAAGTGATTATTGAGGATCCGAAATACGGCGAAGACGCTAAAATGCTGGAGGAGGTAAATCGCGAGATAACCGAATACAGCGAGCATCACAAGCTTTTGAGATGGCCCAACCCCATCAACGTGTTCTTCCATGCTGGCGACGACCAGGAGATTGAACGTATCAACGAGGTGATGGAGAATGCTATTGAGGACCTCAGCTATACGAAGGACAAACTCATACTGACGGAGTTGAACAACTATCCCGTGATAGCCACCCATGCCCATACAAGGCCATTCCGTCAGAAAGGTTTGAACATCGCCACTGGACTCATATTGCCCATTGGCATCTTCTTCTACTTCAGGATGCTAAGATTCAGGTTCCGACTCTATAAGGACCTGCGCCACATCCGCCAGACCAGCGAAAGGATCATACCCAGAGTAAAGGAGTTGGCTGAGAAACAAGGAAACTAACTACATATATATAATATAATAAGGTATAAGGAAATGATGGAAGAAATGAAGCTCAACAGCATAGAAGAGGCCGTAGAGGACTTCAAGAAAGGCGAATTCGTCATCGTTGTTGACGATGAGGACCGCGAAAACGAAGGCGACCTGATTATTGCGGCAGAAAAGATTACGGCAGAGAAGGTGAACTTCATGCTGAAGAACGCCCGTGGTGTGCTCTGCGCACCTATCACCATCGAACGCTGTAAAGAGTTGGATCTGCCCCATCAGGTACAGGACAACACCTCTGTGCTTGGCACTCCCTTTACGGTAACCATCGATAAACTCGACGGATGCACCACTGGTGTGAGTGCTCACGATCGTGCTGAGACCATTAAGGCCCTGGCCGATCCCACGGCTACGCCTCAGACCTTCGGACGTCCAGGACATGTAAACCCCCTTTATGCACAGGATAATGGTGTGCTCCGCAGGAGCGGACATACCGAGGCTGCTATCGATCTCTGCCGTATGGCAGGACTCTACCCTGCTGGCGCCCTGATGGAGATCATGAACGAGGATGGCTCGATGGCACGTCTGCCCCAGCTCATGGAGTTTGCCAAGGAGTGGAACCTGAAACTAATCAGCATCAAGGACATGATAGCCTACCGTCTGAAGAAGGAATCACTTATTGAAGTGGGCGAAGAAGTAGAGATGCCTACCGACTACGGACACTTCCGTCTGATTCCATTCCGTCAGAAGAGCAATGGTCTGGAGCATCTGGCCCTCATCAAAGGTGAGTGGAAAGAGGATGAGCCCATTCTGGTGCGCGTCCATTCCTCATGTATGACAGGTGATATCCTCGGCTCGAAGCGTTGCGACTGTGGTGAACAATTGCATAAAGCCATGCAGACCATCGAGAAGGAAGGCAAAGGCGTGGTGATCTATATGCAACAGGAAGGCCGCGGCATCGGACTGATGAACAAGATTGCCGCCTATAAACTTCAGGAAGAGGGACTCGACACGGTTGACGCCAACGTACACCTGGGCTTCAAACCCGATGAACGCGATTATGGCTGTGGTGCCCAGATGCTTCGTTACCTCGGTGTTCATAAGATGCGTCTGCTTACCAACAACCCTGTGAAGCGTGTTGGTCTGGAGGCCTATGGACTGGAGATCATCGAGAACGTACCCATCGAGGTGACACCCAATCCCTATAATCTGCGCTATCTTGAAACGAAGAAGAACCGCATGGGGCATACGCTCCACTTGAAATAATGCTCAAAACGTCAGATTTTAGCCCCAAAAAGCGAAAAAGTGACGTAATTCTTTCGTATTCAAAAATAAAATGCTTACTTTTGCACAAAATTTCGTAAACATATGGCACAATTATCCAATCGTCTGCAGCGTTTAGCTCCATCAGCAACGCTGGCAATGTCACAGAAAAGTTCTGAGATGAAGGCACAGGGCATCGACGTTATCAACATGAGCGTAGGTGAGCCCGATTTCAATACGCCCGACCATATCAAACAGGCAGCCAAGCTGGCTATCGACGAGAACTACTCAAGATATTCGCCCGTTCCTGGCTATCCCGATTTGCGTCAGGCCATTGCCCGCAAATTGGAGCGCGAGAACCATCTGCACTACACTCCCGCAGAGATTCTTGTATCAAATGGTGCCAAGCAGAGCGTGTGCAACACCGTGATGGCGCTGGTAAACGACGGAGAAGAAGTTATCATTCCTGCCCCCTATTGGGTAAGCTATCCCCAGATGGTTCTGCTGGCTGGCGGTAAGCCCGTCATCGTGGAGGCTGGCTTCGAGCAGAACTTCAAGATGACGCCCGAGCAGTTGGAAGCCGCCATTACGCCAAACACCCGTATGATTATCCTCTGCTCTCCCAGCAACCCCACTGGAAGCGTTTACAGCAAGGATGAGCTGAAGGCACTGGCCGACGTGATTCTGCGTCATGAGGACCTCTTCGTTCTGGCCGACGAGATTTACGAACACATCAACTACATTGGTAAACATGAGAGTATCGCCCAGTTCCCAGGCATGAAGGAGCGTTCGATCATCGTCAACGGTGTTTCGAAGGCTTATGCCATGACAGGTTGGCGCATCGGATATATTGCCGGCCCCGAATGGATCGTTAAGGGCTGCAACAAACTGCAGGGTCAGTACACCAGTGGCCCTTGCTCTGTCAGTCAGAAGGCCGCAGAGTTCGCCTATATCTCCAGTCAGGAATGTGTCGAGGAAATGCGTCAGGCCTTTGAGCGTCGTCGCGACCTTATTGTCAAGTTGGCTAAAGACATCCCAGGACTGGAGGTTAATGTGCCCGAAGGTGCATTCTATCTGTTCCCGAAGTGCAGCAGCTTCTATGGCAAGAGCGATGGTGAGACGACTATTAACAACTCCACTGATTTCGCCATGTACCTGCTTGAAAAAGGTCATGTAGCCACCGTTGGAGGAGATGCATTTGGCGATCCTGAATGCTTCCGTATGAGCTATGCTACAAGCGACGAAAATATCATTGAAGCAATGAAGCGCATCAAGGAAGTAGTGGCAAAATTGAAATAAAGCTTTAAATCATAGTTAAAAGTTATTAATTCGTGCTTTATAATCCACGAATTTAGTATCTTTGCGAGGTGATTTCGAATAATCGCAGAGTTAACAAACTACACAAATAGATGTAACTCTCATTGGTTTAGACATTTTACAAACAATTAATTCAGTTAATAACTAAAATTTAAATTCAAATTATGGCAACAAACGCAAAGGCTGCAGCCCCAGCCAAAAAGTCGGGCTTCCAGGGTGTTAAAGCTGCATGGATCATTCTCGTTATTTGTGCACTTGCAGGTTATGGTGTATGGTATTTCGTAATGGGTAACCCCGATAACTTCATCGGTGGCGACCGCAGTGGTCATCCCGCTAACCTTCTCGGTACAGTGTATAAGGGAGGTTTCGTTGTAGGTCTTATCCTTACCCTTCTCTTCACCGTTATCTGCCTCGGTATTGAGCGCTTCTTCGCTATCAAGACTGCTTCTGGTAAGATGAATCTGGCTAAGTTCACCGCTGAGGTTAAGAACGCCATTAAGGCTCAGGACTTCGCTAAGGCAAAGGATCTCTGCAACAAGATGCAGGGCACAGTTGGTAACGTAGTTATGGCTTCTATCAACATGTATCAGACTGTTGAGACCGACGACACTCTGAAGAAGGCCGCTAAGATCGCTAAGATCTCTCAGGCTCACGAAGAGGCTACTCAGCTTGAGATGCCTACTCTCCAGATGAACATGCCTATGGTTGCAACCATCGTATCTCTGGGTACCCTGACCGCTCTGTTCGGTACTGTGCTCGGTATGATCGGATCATTCCAGGCTCTGTCTGCAGGTGGTGGTGCTGACTCAATGGCTCTGTCTGCCGGTATTTCTGAGGCTCTTGTGAACACAGCATCTGGTATCTTGACCTCTTGGGTTGCTACCGTTGTTTACAACTTCTTCTCAAAC
>CADBVZ010000015.1:0-35231 GCA_902798285.1 uncultured Prevotella sp.
GCTGAAGAAGGAGTGTACGTTTAAGGCGGCTTACGTGGTGAGCTCGAAGAGCAAGACCATCGATGGCAAGAAGCGTACGTACCAGGAGAAGATTCCGATCTCTTCGTTCGCTGTTGCCACGGCGACAGAGGGTAACCCCTCTGGAGATTAAGAGGTGAGAGGTGAGGGGTAACCACTAAATTTTTAACCCTTTAAAAATTTGCATCATGACTAAGAAAGAAACCGCAAAGTTTATCGTGCAGTTGATTGCTTCTATAGCAACCGCTATTCTGACTGCACTGGGAGCAACATCGTGCGTGGGAGCGTAGCGGCCTGATGGCCGCAAATGACAGGGGACAGGGCCCAGTCAAAGTTGCCAAAATCGACAACCATGACATAGGGACCTGTCCCCGATGTCATTTAGGGACCTGAGCACAGTGTCATTTAATAAAAAGCCCTCGGGAAGTGTGACTCCTGAGGGCTTTGTGGTGACAGGGGGCTGAGCCCGATGTCATGTCTTACTTGGCGGGCTGGGCGGGAGCTGCGGGAGCATCCTGAGCGGGAGCCTCAGCAGCAGGAGCAGCAGGCTGAGCTGCATCGTTCTGCTGGCTGGCACCGAAGCCTGGCAAGTTGTTGGGGTTAGTGGCAGGAGCCTGATAGTTCTCCATTACTGAGCTGTTGCTGTCGGCCTGAGGGGCTACATAAGCGCAAGCCACGCTGATAACTACCATAAAGGCTGCGAGGGTCCAAGTGGCCTTCTCGACGAAGTCGGTGGTCTTACGAACACCACCAATCTGGTTGTAGCCTGAGAACTGAGAAGCGAGACCGCCTCCCTTTGACTCCTGGATGAGCACGATGCCAATCATGAGCAGTGCTGCAATCACGATGAGAATTACAAATAATGTGTACATTTTTTTAACTATATTTTTTTATTATTATTTATGATCAGCTTCTCTAAAAAGCGTATTTGGTCTGCAAAGTAAGCATTTTTTTTCGGAAATTGCAAACTTAATCGCTGAATTATTTCAAGTGCCTTCGAATATCTACCTTGTTTTATGTAAATTCGGGCCAAAGTTTCAGTAAAATACTCCTCACCGATCTCATCTTCGGGCTTTTCGGCTGGTTTTTCGACCTGAGGCGTGAGCAACGGACCTTCGTTGAGCACGATACGGCCTGTGTCAGAATTTATGAACGAATCAATCAAGTCCTGTCCTGGCATCTGTGGCACCTCGCCGGGCATGCTTTCAGTGCCTGCATCTTCCTCCTCGGACTCCAGCAGATAAGCCACATAATCGACAGCTGCATCGGCTGGCGTGGGCTTGCGCTTGGTCTTGGGAGCATCTTCCTTGGGAATGGAATCGAGGAAGGTGTCGATGAGGGAAATGGTTCGGGAGTTTGCTCCTGTGGAGCTAGCTCCAGAGGTGAGAGGTGAAAGGCTACGGGTAGGCGAGCTTTGCTCGGGAATGAAGCTAGAGGTGAGAGATCTGCCCTCGGCCTTGGGAGCTGGCTTCTGGGTGGGCTTGCGGAGCTGGTAATGGGCGCCCTCGATCAGGGAGAACAGCACACGGCGATCGGTGATATAGATGGCTGCACGGCGCAGTTCCTCATCGAAAGAGGGATCGTGAAGCAGGAAGAGATTCTGGAGCATGAGCAGACGGGCCGTCTGGAAATAGGGATACAGCGCGAGCATGGACCGCAACTCATAGAGTGTATCGCGGTCAAGGCGTTCGGGGTGCTTAATCAGCTCTGTAATCCTCTCCATTTCAATCTTCAATCTTACCAGTTTGCCACAGTGGCGTTGAATATCTGTTCTACGATGTCCTTAATCATCTTGTTTACAAGCTCATCCTGCACGGAGTTGAGCGAGAGCGTTGACTCATAACTCTGCTGGGCCGTGAACTGCTGCTCAAAGTCCTCAGCATGGTTGGTATTGTTAGTAAAGCGCACGTTGACGGTGATAGAGAGCTCGGTCATGGCCGAATAGCCTTCGGAGCTTACGGCCTTGTTGCGCTGCTCGTAGCGCGTGATTTCGCCCTCAATCTTCAGGTCGCCATTGCGCTTCACCTGTTCCAGCTTGGTATGGGTAGTGAACTCATCCTTCAGCGCATTGTTGAACATCGATCCCATGGGTGCCCACACATAGCTGGCGCGGATGGGGAACTCGGCTATCTGGATGGTCTTGGTCTTTGTATAGTCGATGCTTGAACCGTTGAACTTATAGCTCACGGAGCAGGCCATGATGATCGTGGCTAACGCCGCGAGCATCGTGCACTTGAGGAGTTTATTGATCGAGTCCATATTGTTTCAGTCTGCGATAGAGGGTGCGATCGCTGATGCCGAGCTCCTGGGCGGCCTTGCGGCGATTGCCGTGATTGCGCTCAAGGGCTTTCTCGAGCATCTGCTTGCTCACATCGTTGAGGTTTAAGTTTTCGGGTTCGCGCTCTGGCTCCACATACTCCTCGGCGATGGCGTCCTCGACAGAAGCCAGGGGTGAGGGGTGAGAGGTGAGAGGTGAGAGCGATGTGGGTACGGGCAGGGGATCGATGGTGGCTGGCTTGGCGGCCTGCACATCGTCGAGCTGCTTCTTGAGCAGGCCCATCTCACGACGCATATCATTCACATTGCCTCGGAGCTCGAAGAGTATCTTATAGAGTATCTCGCGCTCGTTCTCGAACGAGTGGTCGCCACCCTCGCGATGGATGGTGGCCAACTGCGTGGTCTCCTGATCCTGCGGAATAAACTGGCTGAGCGTGGCAGCCGTGATGGTGCGCTCGGGCGAGAGAATGGATATCTGCTCGGTGATGTTCTTCAGCTGGCGCACATTGCCTGGCCACTTATACTTGAGCAGCAGCTGCTTGGCGCCCTCATCGAGCACGATGCGGTCCATCTTGTACTTCTCGGCCATCTGCATGGCAAACAGGCGGAAGAGCAGGATGATATCATCGCCACGATCGCGCAAAGGCGGCATCTGGATGGGGATGGAGTTCAGTCGATAGTAGAGATCCTCGCGGAAGCGGCCCTCGCTGATGGCCTGACGGATGTTGAGGTTGGTGGCAGCCACGATGCGTACATCGGTCTTGCGCACCTCGGTGGCACCCACGGGGATATACTCACCCGTTTCGAGCACACGCAGCAGTCGGGCTTGAGTGGCCAGAGGCAACTCGCCCACCTCGTCGAGGAACAGCGTACCCTTATTGGCCACGCCGAAATAGCCCGGCGAATCATTGATGGCACCTGTAAACGAACCTTTTACATGACCGAAAAGCTCTGAGTCGATAGTACCCTCAGGGATGGAGCCGCAGTTGATGGCGAAATACTTTTCGCGACGGCGGGGCGAATTATCATGAATCACTCGGGGGATAATCTCCTTACCCACTCCACTCTCGCCCACAATGAGCACACTCAGATCGGTCGGCGCCACTTGCAAAGCTACGTCGAGCACATGGTTCAATGCATCGCAATTACCCACGATGTTGTACCGCTGTTTGATGGTTTGAAGTTCAGAAGTCTTCATTGAGCTGACAAAATTACATATTTTTTCTGAAACACTCTGCAATTTTGGCAGAAATTTAACGGAAAATCACTTTTCGAGGGCTTTTTCGCGCTTATCGAACTTAATAAGCGCCAATCCGATGGCTGTCCAGATGAGTTCGCGCACTCGCACCAAGAGGGCTACGAAGATGCCTGCCTGGGCCGTCATGCTGAGTCCTTCGGTGGACATGAGGAAGCCTCCCTCGCGACCACCCAACTGCAACGGCATGAAGAAGAGGATGTTGGCAAAAAGCGTGGTGAAGGCGTAGATGAGCACGCACTGGGGAATGGTGACCTCAGGCATGATGACCAGCAGAATGAAGTAGATCTCGAACGTAGAGAAGAACCTGCACAGGAACTCGAGAATAACAGCAGCCGTAAAGGTACGGGGATTCTGATTATGCAGGGCTGCGATCTGGGCATCGACCTCGGCGAGTTTCTCCTTATTGCGCTCTACGAAGGGTTGCGCCCAGCGTTTCACCATGGGGAAATGGCTCAGGATGTTCATGCCCGTTACGGCGATGCCCTTGCGATAGCCTCGCTGGAAGAACCAGATGGCCAGCAGGGCCACAGCAGCAATGATGGGCAGCAGGATATACGTAAGCGGCGTCATCTTCTGCGTGAGGATGTAAAGGGGCACGGAGAGCAGCCAGAACCAGAAGTGGCTGTAGATGTGGGTCATCACAAAAAGGATGACCGAAGAGGAGGCGCGCTTGGTGCCGATCTTAGGCGAGAGCGACATGATGCGATAAGGCTCGCCACCCATGAGTCCGCCTGGCGTGGCATAATTGAGCGCAAAGGCCGAGACGGTAATCTTATAGAGCCACATGAATCCCACCTTACACCTACGGCACACGCCCTGATCATTGCCGATGGTATTGATGATGAGATACCACGAAGCGGTATTGAAAAAATAGAGGAAGAACCAGAGCATGACGGCATTGAAGAACCAATAGCCTGCATGCTGAATGCCTGCCCAGACCTCGCGGAAATCGAGCTGGGATGCCATCACAATCAGTACTAACAGACCGAAAATGAAAAAGGCGTTCTGGTATTTCTTCTTCATTCTTCTTTCTTCTGGGGCTCGCGATCCTTGGCCTTGGGAATGGCAAAGCGCACTTTCTCGCCATCCTCGCGCTTCTCGTGGTAGAGCTTGGGCAGCGGATGGGCCAGCGGCTCATCGTAGTTGATGCGATTGCGATACATATCGACAGCCGTATAAACGGCATGACGCAGCGACTGTTCGCTGGCGATACCCTCGCCTGCGATATCGAAGGCGGGACCATGATCGGGGGTGGTGCAGATGGCTGTGATACCAGCCTTGAGCTTCACACCATACTCCTGAGTCAGCGTCTTGAAGGGGGCAATAGCCTGATCGTCGTACATGGCCAGCACACCATCGAACTGCTCAAACATCTGCTCACCAAAGAACTCATCGGCCACGTAAGGACCAAAGGCCTGAACACGCTCCTTCTCCAATGCCTCGATGGCTGGCAGGATGATCTCCTGCTCCTCAGTGCCGGGCTGAGGATTGAGTGCCAAAACGGCGATGCGGGGATTGGAGATGCGGAAGTCGCGCTTGAGGCTCTTATTGAACATGACACCCTTCTCGACCAGCTTCTCGATGGTAATAGCCTGTGGAACATCCTTGATTGGTAAACGATTGGTAACCAGTCCGATACGTACAACATCATTAAGCATCACAAGAAGTGAGCGATCCTCCTTGGCAGGATTAGGATTGGGCTTGACGGGAGCCATCACGAGCACATCGTAGAGGCCTCGCTGCAGATCCTCCTTGGCACGCTGAACGGCCTTGCGGGCAGCAGCATCCGACTCGTCGGTGGGCTGACCCAACTCTACCTTCACCTCCTCGTCGAAGGTAGCCAGAAGGTTCAATCGGCCATCGCGCGCATCCTCAGCCGAATTGATGATGCTGAAGGGCGTTTCGAGGTTCATAGCCTTACGGTGATAGGCTGCCACCTTGGGCGAGCCGTATATGATAGGTGTGCACATATCGAACATCATGGGATCCTCAAACGTCTTGAAGATCACCTCGTAGCCGATGCCGTTAGTGTCGCCATGCGTGATTGCCACGCGAATCTTTCTTTCTTCCATATATTTTTTACTTTTTTACCTTTTTACCTTTAACAGCCGTAGATAAGAGTCCGCAGGCAGCGAAGATATCCTGTCCGCGACTGGCACGGATGGTGGTAAACACCCCATGCTTCGTGAGGTAATCCCTCAGCGACTCCATGCGCTTCTCGTCGGCTCCAGGCAGATCCACATCAGGAATCTCGTGAAAACGGATGAGGTTCACCCTGCACTCCAAGCCCTGAAGCAACTTCACAATCTCACGGGCGTGGGTGGGAGTATCGTTGAGTCCTGCAAAACAGATGTACTCGAACGAACAACGGCGCTGGTGGGTGAAGTCGTACTGCTTGAGCAGACTGACCACCTCAGTGATCGACATCTGGCGCTCGGCAGGCATCAGCATCTGGCGCTGCTCAGGCAGTGGTGAATGCATGGAGATGGCCACATGACACTCGCTCTCATCCAAGAATCGCTTCAGCTTATTCTTCACACCAACACTCGAAACGGTGATGCGCTTAGGACTCCAAGCATAACTATAATCAGCGGTAAGTATCTCAGTGGATCTCAGTACGTTATCGAGATTATCCATAGGCTCGCCTTGGCCCATGAAAACGATATTAGTCAGCGTCTCGCGCTCGGGCAAGGCATAGATCTGATTCAGGATATCACCAGCCGTGAGGCTGCCTTCGAAACCCTGCTTACCAGTCTGGCAGAACAGGCAGTTCATCTTACAGCCCACCTGGCACGACACGCAGAGCGTGGCACGATCGCCGTCAGGAATATAGACCGTCTCAACGAATTTATCGCCACCAGCCACAGGAAACAGATACTTGATGGTGCCATCCACGGAGCGCTGACAATCGATGGGATCCATCGCACCAACCACGAACTGCTCAGAGAGCCGCTCGCGATTAGCCTTCGAGATATTGGTCATCTCGTCGATGCTCCTCACATGCTGCTGATAGAGCCATTTCACGATCTGGCCAGCCGTAAACTGGGGCATACCCAGCGCCTTTACTGCCGACTTCAATTCGTCGAGGCTCATGCCTAACAACACTTTCTTTTCGCTGTCCATCTTTGTGATTTTGGGGACAAAGGTACAAAAAAATTATTAATTCTTTGGTATTCTCGGAAAATATTGCGAAATTTGCACCTTATTAATATACTATTATACCCCATGAGAGAAAAAATAGACTGTTTTCTACCTTGCGACGACCTAGAGGCTGCCCAGCATACCGTGAAGCAACTCAGAGGTAACAAGACCATCCAGCATATTTTCCTACTCGTCACTGAGCTGCTGTCGGCTGAGGATTCGAAGCGTTTCAAGGATTGTCAGCAGATACTGGTTGACAACCTGAGCAGCAGCAACACCATGATGAGTATAGCCGAGAACGCCAATGCCGAGTATGCACTGCTGCAGACGAAGCCCCGCCAGCTGTTGTTGGGCGAGGGCGCCCTGGAGCGCATTCTCCGTGTGGCATCGGATAGCGATGCGGCGATGGTGTATGCCGATCATTACGACATCATCGGTGGCGAGCGCAAGGATCACCCTGTGATTGATTATCAGACAGGTAGTATCCGCGATGACTTCGACTTCGGATCGCTGTGGCTGGTGAAGACATCGCTGCTCCACACGTTTGCCATGCAGGCTGGCGAGAACGACTATCACCACGCCGGACTCTATGCCCTGAGATTGTTCCTGAGCCGTAACGGAGAGATATTCCACATCAACGAGCGACTCTATACTGAGGAGGAGAAGGACACCAGAGCCTCGGGCGTGAAGCAATTCGACTACGTGAACCCTGCCAACCGCGAGGTGCAGATTGAGATGGAACAGGCGGCCACAGCCCATCTGCAGGAGATTGGCGCCAAGATTGACCCCTCGTATTATCGCAGGCCTGACTTCAACGAACAGGAATTCGAGTTCGAGGCATCAGTCATCATCCCCGTCTATAATCGCGAGAAGACCATCTGTGATGCCGTGAACAGTGCCCTCGGACAGAAAACGAGCTTTAAATACAACGTCATCGTGGTGGATAATCACTCTACCGACGGCACCACCAAGCTGCTGAAGGGTTTCCACGATGAGCGACTGGTGCACATCATACCCAAGCGCACCGATCTGGGCATAGGCGGATGCTGGAACCAAGCCATCAACGACGATCGTTGCGGACGATTCGCCATTCAGTTGGATAGCGACGACCTCTATTCGTCGCCTCGTACGCTGCAGCAGATTGTGGAGTGTTTCTATAAGCAGAATGCAGCGATGGTGATTGGCTCGTATCGCATGTGCGACTTCGAGTTGAACACCCTGCCCCCAGGACTCATCGATCACCACGAGTGGACTGACGAGAACGGACCCAACAATGCCTTGCGCATTAACGGACTCGGAGCGCCACGTGCCTTCTTTACGCCGCTGTTGCGCCAGATAGGATTCCCCAACACCTCGTATGGCGAGGATTATGCCCTGGGACTCATTTTTTCGCGACATTATCGCATAGGCCGCATCTTCACAGAGCTTTATCTCTGTCGCCGATGGGGAGGCAATAGCGATGCTGCCCTGAGCATCGACAAGATCAATGCGAACAATCTCTATAAGGACCGCCTGCGCACGCTCGAGATTCAGGCCCGTCAGCAGATGCTGCAGGGCAAGCAGGAGTTGATGAATGACTCGCCCCTGCTGAGATTCTTCAACCGACAGCTGGAGAAATGGGACGATGCACGCAGGCGTTATCACGATCTGCGTAGCGCCAAGACACGCGAACTCGTGGTGGGCGCCTCGAACATTCAGGTGCAGTGGAATCCTGCCCGCATCGTGTCGACAGGAGCCAGCATCGACAAGAAGGTGATAGCCGAGAGGCCTTGTTTCCTCTGTGAGCAGAACAGGCCCAAGGAGCAGGTGAAGAAGTCGATAGACAGTCATTTCGACCTGCTGGTGAACCCCTTCCCCATCCTACCCATCCACTTCACCATTCCCAGTGTGAAGCACGAGCCACAGCTGATTCGCGAGGCGTATGGCGAGATTCACAAGATGCTGGAGGAATACCCAGAACTGATGGTATTCTATAATGGTCCGAAGTGTGGTGCCTCAGCCCCCGATCATGCGCATTTCCAGGCTGGCACGAGTGGTGTGCTGCCCTTGCAGAAATCGTGGAAGCGACTGAGCCACAACCTCACGCCCATCATCAGCCTCAACGACGATGAGAGCATAGCGCTCATCGAGGATTATCCCTGTGCGGCCTTGCTCATCCGCAGCCGTTCGCAATATGGCGACGAGCAACTGTTCCGCAGGCTCTACGAGGCTCTGCCCCAGCGCGAGGATGAGACGGAGCCCATGATGAACATCATCAGTTGGCGCCACGACGATGAATATCTGTCGGTGGTATTCCCACGCCGTAAGCATCGTCCTGACTGCTATTATGCCGAGGGCGATGCCCAGTATATCATATCGCCAGGTGCTCTGGATATGGCTGGATTCATCATCACCCCACGTCAGGAGGACTTTGAGCGCATCACGCCCGAAGTGGCCCTACATATTCTTCAGGAGGTGTCGCTATCGAAGGACGAGCTGCAGCAGGTGATCACCCGTTTGAAGGAATCCGAAAACATCTCACCTCTCACCTCTCACCTCTCACCTCTTATCTCTACTGAGCCTATCGTCAGTGTAGGCATCGTGAGCGGACAGAAGATCGCTTTCTCGCTGAACAGTCCCTATATAGCCAAGGGCGAGGAGATTACAGGCGAGGAGGAGGTGGAGTTCTCTGAAGGCGGCATCCTGTGGCGAGGCACTCTGTATCGTCATCTCACCTTCCGTCCACAAGGTCCTGATGCCTCGTTCTCGCTGAAGGATGTGACCATCGGCGTAAACTTCCATTGGGAGCGTCAGGAGACTCAGACCTTTGAAGGCATCCTTCGCATCGTGGTAGAGGCCGATAAGATCGTGGCTATCAATGAGTTGCCAGTGGAACGTTACCTTACCAGCGTCATCTCGAGCGAGATGTCGGCCACTGCCTCGCCTGAGTTCCTGAAAGCGCATGCGGTGATCTCGCGTTCATGGCTCCTGGCCCAGATGGAGAAGCGCCAGAAGCATCAGGAGGGTGGCGATAACTTCTTCTCGTTCATCAAGAAGGATGATGAGCTGATTCGCTGGTACGATCGCGAGGATCATACCATCTTCGATGTGTGTGCCGATGATCATTGTCAGCGTTATCAGGGCATCACCAAGGCCAACAATCCTCATGTGGCAGAAGCCATCAGCGATACACGTGGACAGGTATTGGCCTATGGCGGCGAGATCTGCGATGCGCGCTTCTCGAAGTGCTGTGGTGGTGAAACGGAGGAATTCCAGTATTGTTGGGAGAATACGCCCAAGCCTTACCTGGTAAGTTTCCACGACCCCTGGTGCAACACCAGCGACAAGAAGATTCTGTCGCAGGTACTGAACGATTTCGATCAGGAGACACCTGATTTCTATCGTTGGACAGTGGAATACTCGCAGGCTGAGCTTTCTGAGCTCGTGAATCGTAAGACAGGTATTGACTTTGGTACCATCACCGATCTGGTTCCTCTGGAGCGAGGCAAGAGTGGTCGCATCTGGCGTCTGAAGATAGTTGGTACCAAGAAGACTTTCACCATCGGTAAGGAACTCGAAATACGACGTGCGCTCTCAGAGAGCCATCTGCTGAGTTCTGCCTTCGAGGTAGAGAAGCAGGGCGATCGCTTCGTGCTTCACGGCAAAGGCTGGGGCCACGGAGTGGGTCTGTGTCAGATAGGTGCAGCCGTGATGGGCGAGCAGGGCAAGACCTACGATGAGATTCTGCTGTTCTACTATCGTGGTGCCCAAATCCAGCGCCTCTACGATTAATATTCAATTTTCAATATTCAATTTTCAATTATGAAAAGACATTCCCCTTGGGCCTGGGTGCCCACCTTGTACTTCGCTGAAGGAGTACCTTACGTAGCAGTGATGACCATCTCCGTCATTATCTACAAGCGTCTCGGATTGTCGAACACCGACATCACGCTCTACACCTCGTGGCTCTATCTGCCCTGGGTCATCAAACCCTTGTGGAGTCCGTTTGTGGATATGCTGCGCACAAAGCGCTGGTGGATTCTCACCATGCAGATCCTCATAGCTGCTGCCCTCGCAGGTATCGCCTTCACCATTCCGGGGCCCTTCTGGCTACAAGGCTCGTTGGCATTCTTCTGGCTGATGGCTTTCTCGAGTGCCACCCACGATATTGCTGCCGATGGTTTCTATATGCTGGGCCTCAATCAGCACGAGCAGGCTTACTTTGTAGGCATCCGCTCCACGTTCTATCGTATTGCCACCATCTTCTCCTCGGGCTTGCTCGTAGGTCTGGCTGGTGCACTTCAGGTGCTCACACGCAGCATCAGTTTCTCATGGAGTCTGGTGTTCTATCTCATTGCCGGCTTGTTTATCGCCCTGTGGCTCTATCATAGTTGGGCACTGCCTCGTCCTGCTGAGGATGATGAACGCGTGCAGAAATCGGCTCACGACATTCTCAACGAGTTCTGGCAGACGCTGGTTACCTTCTTCCATAAGCCTCAGGTGTGGGTGGGCATTTGCTTCATGCTGTTCTATCGTATGCCTGAAGGATTGTTGGCCAAGGTTTCGGCCCTCTTCCTTGTGGATAGCGCAAAGAATGGTGGATTAGGACTCTCAGATGGAGAATTCGGATTGGTTCAGGGCACTGTAGGTGTGATCGGCTTGACGCTGGGTGGTATCCTTGGTGGTATCTGTGCTTCGCGCCACGGACTGAAACGCTGGCTCTGGCCTATGGTAATGGCTATCACCATCCCCGATCTGGTTTACGTTTATCTCTCGTATGCGCTGCCTGCGGATTTGTTCATCATCAACATCTGCATCTTCCTGGAGCAATTCGGCTATGGATTCGGTTTCTCGGCCTATATGCTATACCTTATATATTATAGTCAGGGTGAGCACAAGACGGCCCACTATGCACTCTGCACCGCTTTCATGGCGCTGTCGATGATGATTCCAGGATTGTTTGCTGGTGCCCTGCAGGAGAGCGTGGGTTATCAGGCGTTCTTCCTCATCGTAGTAGGTGCCTGTGCCCTTACGTACATCGTTTCAGCCCTCCTGAAAATCGATCCCGACTTCGGAAAGAAAAAGAGCGCCTAAGCGCTCTTTTTCTAGTAGTTAGTGGTTAGAGGTTAGAGGTTAGAGAATAGCTTGCACGCCATTCCTACACCTACGGTACATTTCTCTAACCTCTAACTTCTAATCCCTAACCTCTATTAAATCCCTGCACCATCGGTGAAGCCGGCATCGATGGCTTTGGATTGCAAGATCTTTGAGTATGGAGGCACGCTATGCGTGAGCCAGATGTTACCACCAATGGTAGAGTCGTGTCCGATGGTGATGCGGCCTAAGATCGAGGCATTAGAATAAACCGTTACATTATCCTCGATAATCGGATGACGAGGCACATTCAGCATATTGCCATTCTCATCGTACTTAAAGCTCTTGGCGCCCAGCGTTACACCCTGATACAGACTCACGTGGTTGCCTATGATGGTAGTCTCGCCAATTACCACACCCGTACCATGATCGATCGAGAAATATTCGCCGATCTGTGCTCCTGGGTGGATATCGATTCCAGTCTTAGAGTGAGCCAACTCCGTGATGATTCGTGGGATCACAGGCACCTTCAACTGGTGAAGCTTGTGGGCCACGCGATAGTGGGTCATCGCATTCATCACAGGATAACAGAAGATGACCTCGCCATAGTTGGATACTGCAGGATCATTATCGAACATCGCCTGTACATCGGTATACAGCAGTCGCTTAATCTCAGGCAGTTCGTCGATGAATGCCATCGCCTTTGCCTCGGCCTCATTATACACCTGTTCCTTGGTGCGCAACTCCTCGCAGTTCTCACAAAATTGCAGTCCGTGGGCTATCTGCTTGGTGAGCAGCGTTACCAACTCCTCCATATGCACACCGATGTAGTACGAGCGGATAGCCTCATCAGGCTGTCGCTTGTTGAAGTAGTCGGGAAATATGATGCTCTTCACCAATTTCACGATCTGCTTCACCTGCTCTACCGATGGCAACGGAGCTACTGTGGCGGGCATCATACTCGCCTCTTTCTCCGCAATCTTCGACAACTGCGCCACATTCCTGCGCAGGGCGTCATTCATCTGTTTCTTATCCATATCGGGGGCAAAAGTAATAATAATCGTTCGAAAACCAAAATAAAAAAGCAATTTTCTTACTTTTAGCCCCTTTAAACCCCTATTAAGGTTAAAAAAAGAAAAAGCGCCCGATTGTTCAGCAAAAATGAGTACCTTTGGGCGCAAAGAATATCTTTTATATGGAGAAACTAAAGTTTATAAGGGATACGTTTTTGCTGGCGATACTGGCTGGCGTGTGTATTTCAATCGGTTGTGTAGTAAACCTGCGTGTAGGTGGTGTGGCTGGTGCCGTATTGTTTGCATTCGGACTGACCACCGTTGTGTATTACGGACTGAAACTCTATACGGGTACAGCGGGATTTATCAGGCGACAGGGCGACTGGACCATGCTGGTAACGGTGTTGCTGGGTAACATTGTGGGCTGTCTGCTCTCTGCATGGATGATAGCTTATGCGCAACCCGACTGCATAGAGCCTGCTGCAAAGATTATGGCTGGGCGTGTGGCCAAAGGTCCGTGGGCCTGCTTCTTGCTGGCCATAGGTTGCGGATTCATCATGACCACCGCAGTGGAATTTGCCAGGAAAGGCAAGATGCTGCCACTGGTGCTGGGTGTGCCTGTGTTCATTCTCTGCGGTTTTGCACACTCGATAGCAGATGCCTTCTACTTTTTGGTATCGCCTGCGGAGCAGGTACTTAATGGAAGTGTGCTGGCAGTTTACCTGAGTGAGGTACTAGGCAACTTCGTGGGGTGCAACCTTTACAGATGGACCACTATTTGCATTCCAAAGGAATAACAATTACGCTGATTGTTTAGAACTCAAACTCAATATCATCTCCCCACGTGTTATTGATAACAACAGTGAATTCCATACTCTGGTCTCCACTCTTGTTATCGAAGAGCACGCCTCTGCAGATGGTTATTCGGTTTCGTTGTACAGGCAACCCCAGAATCATTTTCTCGCTCAAGGTTTTGATGTTTCCTGACTCACTCACGTAATAGGTCTTTACCTCCAGATCAAGCGATTCCTTTTCCTCACTTGGAATCATGTAGAAGCCAAACATCTTATCATCGGCATTCACATCCAGAGGCACCGTCTGACTCGTATTTGTGCTTCCATAACCAGTCAGTCCGTCAAACGTTCCCTTACTGCCTTTATACTTAAAGATAATCTGGTTCATCTCCTCAGGCGCCTCATCAGTTGGGATGATATTGATTCGCGACACAATCCTGTCAAGCGCCAGGCATTCCTCAATATCCTCATCTTCCACCACAAACTCTTTCATACTCCAGAATGTATCACCCAGATCCTTACCCGAGATCGTTACCTTCTCGTTTTTATTGAATGTGGGGTTGCTCGATGCGTTATGACCTACTACCAACACATAATAATGTCCCTTCTCAAGTGAAAAGTAGGCTTTTCCAAAATGATCATCATCCATCTTCTGGTTGACATACACCACGCGCTCACCCGCATCATTATATATATGAAAACACAATTTAGTAATGGAGATATCGGCTTCGGCTCTGGTCCGCATGGGGAAAGGCGTCTGCTCATAGCTGTCCACTCGGATCACCACGTTAGCCTCACCCTCGTCGGTGATTTCCATTTTCTCACACGACACCACCCCTGAGAGCAGCATCAATCCACTCACACATGCCAACAAATGGCTGAAGAATTTGTTTTTCATAAACATTATCCTAGTTTATAGTATTTCGGCTTGCAAAGTTACAACAACTATATCTTTTCGCAATAAAAAGGGGATTTTTAACCATTGTAAAAATGTTAACGAATATTAAAGTGCGGTTTTTCGTCGATAATTCTTGGAGGTTATTGTTTTTTTGTCGATATTTGCAACCGAATAAATCAATCATTGGCTAATCAAATACTTTCGTGCAGAGATTGCACAGTAAAGACTTAAAAAACTAGATTAAGGCTATATATAGAGAAGAGGTCGCAGGGATGCGCCCTCTTTTCATTTTTATACAATAGTATAAAAAAGGTTATTTCCTCGACTTATATTTTGATATGTCCCTACTTTTTCGTACCTTCGCAGCCAATTAAATACAAACTAAACAATAACGCATATGAATAAAACAGTACTCATAACAGGAGCAACAAGTGGCATCGGTCTGGCTTGTGCCAGAAAATTTGCCGAGAATGGTGACAAGCTCATTCTGACAGGACGTGACGCAGATAAGCTGAAGGAAATCAGTGATGAACTCACTGCCAAGGGCACTCAGGTGAGAACTCTTAAATTTGATGTTCGCAATCGAGTGGTGGCAGAAGAAATGTTGCAGGAGTTGCCAGCCGAGTGGAAAAACATCGACGTGCTGGTGAACAATGCCGGACTGGCATTAGGTCTTGAACCCGAATACGAGGGCGACCTCGACGATTGGGAGACGATGATCGATACCAATATCATGGGTCTGCTTACTATGACTCGACTCGTGGTACCTGGTATGGTGAAACGCAACAGCGGACACATTATTAATATAGGTTCTGTAGCTGGCGATGCTGCCTATAAGGGTGGTAACGTGTATTGTGCCACTAAAGCAGCAGTGAAGGCTCTGAGCGATGGACTGCGTATTGATGTGGCTGATACAGCTATCCGCGTGACGAATCTGAAGCCCGGACTCGTGGAAACGAACTTCAGCAACATACGATTCCATGGCGACACTGATCGCGCTGCTACTGTGTATCAGGGTATCACCCCTCTCACAGGCGATGATATTGCCGATGTAGCAGTATATGCTTCGAACGCCCCTGCCCACGTACAGATAGCCGAAGTGCTGATTCTGGCTACCCATCAGGCCAGCGGTAGTGTGATTGTGAGAAAGTAATTTTGATTTTAGAATTAAGAGATAAAAGGATTAATCAACAATGAAGAAACCAATCATTCTTTTTTTGCTTGTTCTCGCTGCAATAACAGGACAAGCACAGACCGGTACATGGTCGGGTAATCTGGTTGTTCAGGGTTTGAAGCTGCCTTTGGTATTCCACATTGAGGCAGATAGCAGCTCGCTCGATTCACCCTCGCAAGGTGTGAGAGGCGTACCTGTAAAGGTTGCACGTCCTACTCAGGATAGCATCGTCATCAGCATCGCTTCGATCAATGCCGAGTATAAAGGTGTGAACAAAGCTGACAGTTTGGTAGAAGGCACCTTTACCCAACACGGCATGAGTTTCCCCCTGAAACTGACACCTGGCGAGAAGAAGGCCAAGAGACCACAGACACCTAAGGCGCCCTTCCCATATGCCACTGAAGAGGTATCATTCACGAATGGCAGCGCCATACTAAAAGGCA
Source organism: uncultured Prevotella sp. (assembly GCA_902798285.1). Classification (GTDB taxonomy): domain Bacteria; phylum Bacteroidota; class Bacteroidia; order Bacteroidales; family Bacteroidaceae; genus Prevotella. The sequence continues at coordinate 16,090 of CADBVZ010000015.1, forward strand.
CACTCACTCTGCCTCAGGGTTGCACACAAAAGACACCTGTACTCATCATGGTAACAGGTAGCGGACTGCAGAATCGTGATGAGGAAATTTTTGAACATAAACCTTTCGCCGTCATTGCCGATGCACTAGCTCGCGAGGGCATAGCCACACTGCGTTACGATGATCGTGGCTTTGGTGAGTCGAAGGGTAACACGATTACCTGTACCACCGATTCACTCAAAGATGACGCTCTGGCTGGCATCAATCTGCTGCGTGAGCGATTTGATCGTGTGGGTGTGATAGGTCATAGCGAAGGAGGAACCATTGCCCTAATGCTGGCTGCAGAGGGAAAGACAGACTTTATCGTGAGTCTGGCTGGTATGGTGATCTCGGGCAAGGAAACACTAGTATGGCAGAACAGACAGGAATTCAAGCGTTTAGGCTTCGACGAGGCTGCTGTAAACGACTACTGCCAACTGTTTTCCGATGCCATCGATGCAAGGGTTGAAGGCAAGAACGTTCCCTCGGTTGACGGACACGACCTGCCCGACGTCATGAAGCAGAACTATCAGCAGGCAGTGATGCAAATGATGTACCCATACCTGCGCGCCTTCTGCACCCTCGATATGAGGAAACTGCTCGACAAGATCACCTGTCCGGTGTTGGCCCTCAACGGCACGAAGGATACTCAGGTGGAGTATGAGGCTAATCTCGGAGCCTTGCGCCAAGGATTGCCCAAAGCCCAAACGGTGGTTATGGAAGGACTGAACCATATGTTCCAGCATTGCACTACAGGTGCAGGCGAAGAATACAATGAGATAGAGGAAACATTCGCTCCCGAGGCTTTGCAGAAAATCATCAGCTGGATCAAGCAAATCTAAAAACAAATCATCCCTCGCCAATTGACGAGGGATGATTTATTTCTGTGGAGCTGGAGGGAGTCGAACCCTCGTCCAAACAGGGAAACCATACGCTTTCTACACGCTTATTCCAGCCTTCGGTTTTCGAGCAGTAGCAAGACCTGGACCACCAACCACTGCCTTATCTCCTAAAATTTCACCACAGCATCGGAGCCTACTATGACTATTTCCGATTTAACCTGCGCCGCTTGATCTTTGGATTCGGAACAACATCCTCGGAGCGACGTCTCGTTCCATCACCTAGTGACGGAATAAAGCCAGTAATCTACTGTACTTCGATTAGGCAGCGAGAGCGTAACGTGTTTCGCCAATTAATTTTTCCCTGACTCAGATTAAGGAGGGAACCAAGAAGCCTCCGCGTGCTTACGTACCATCTCAACCCGCTGTCAAATCCAGTCAACCCCAAGTTTCGAAAGTAGTAGCGAGAATCGTTCGCTTACGATTTCGGGCTGCAAATATAGGAAGAAAATACATAACTTCCAAATTTTAGGCCACAAAAATTCACAGATTTCACGCATTTTTTTGCATTTTTGAGGTTTTCCTTTGGTATTTTGCTCGGTTTACACTAACTTTGTCCCCGCTTTTTATAATAAACGCGCACGCGACGCGTTATATATTTGATGAAAATGAACTATAAACATATCGTATTGGGGGCCATCGGGGCGATGCTGTTAGCATCGTGTGCTACGCCCAAGAACTACAATTATCTGCAGGATCTGCAGAACGGACAGACGATTACTACTCCTACCGACGGGGTGATTCGTCTGCAGCCTAACGACCAGATAACCGTGCTGGTAAGGAGTAAGGATCCTGAGATGGGCAACCTGTTTAACAAGGGTATCATCACGAATCTGAAGGCTGGTCTGGCCGATCAGAGTCTTTACATGATGGGCTACACCATAGGCCCCGACGGCTGTATCGACATGCCAGCCGCAGGCAAAATCAAGATTGCAGGACTCTCGCGCTTCGAGGCTCAGGAGGCTATTCAGAACAAACTGAGGAGTGAGGAATTGCTGAAGGATGCCAACGTAACGGTAGAGACGATGAATATGACCTACACTGTGATGGGCGAGGTCAACAATCCTGGCAACTTTAAGATTGAAAAAGATGCCATCACCCTGTTCGAGGCACTGGGTAAGGCTTGCGACATCAATGTATATGGTAAGCGCGACTCTGTCATCGTGATTCGCCAGAAGGGTCCTGAGAAGAAGATCTACTCGCTGTCGATGAACTCTGGTAAGGACATTTTTGCCTCTGAGGCTTACTATATTCAGCAAAACGACGTGATTTACGTAAAGGCTAACGACACGAAGGCCCGCCAGTCGAAGATGCCTGGCAACGAAGGACATACCCTGAGTTTCTGGCTCTCGTTGACATCAGTTTTAACGGCTATCGCTGTGCTGATATTCAAATAAGCAATAATATGGAAAAGGACTTTATCAAGATATGTTTGAAAAAGTGGCGCTGGTTTGTGGCGTCGATAGTGACGATGCTGGTGCTCGCCATCATGTTTCTGTTGATAGTTCCACCACGCTATGAGCGTCAGGCCACTGTGCTGATTAAAGACGAAACAAGTGGTGGCGGACTCCTCAGTTCAATGATGGGTAGTATGGGTATGCTGGCAGGTATGGCTGGCATCAATATCCAGAGTAACGTGCTCAATGAACTCGAGATTATCAGTTCGCCGGCGATACTGAGTGAGGTGATCGACCGCTTGGGTATGGACATACGCTATCAGGCTTACGACGGACTGATGAAGCGCGAGTTGTGGCACGAGACATTGCCAGTGAAGGTAACCTTCCCCCAACTGAAGAAGGACGATGGCGCCTACCTGAAGATGGACCTGAAGAAGGACGGCACTTACACCATCTATAAACTGCGCAAGAACGGCAAGAAGGTCAGCGGCGAAGCCACAGGCAAGGTGGGCGAAGTATGCGAGACACCCATCGGCAAGATATCCGTCATCAAGACGAAGGACTTCGATAAGAGTTTTGCTGAGAATGACGAGATGACCATCCGCATCACCAAGGAACGTCGCTACGACATCATAGATCGCATGCAGAAGCGCCTCGACGTAGGACTCTCCGACGATCAGGCCTCGATAATCAGCATTGGCTATCAGGACCAGAGCGAAGAGAAGGCCGAGTTGGTGATCAACACCCTCATCAGTGCCTATCAGGATGCCTGGCTCAAAGATAAGCAGACGGAGGCTGATGCCTCAACGCAGTTCATCAACGAGCGCATCGCCCGCATTGAGGATGAGTTGAGCGGACTCGACTCTAACATCGCCCAGTTCCGTGGCAAGAACCTCCTGCCCGACTACGAGGAGGCAGCCAAGATGTATATGAAGAATGCTACCATTACCTACGAGGCACAAGTGAAGGTAAACAACTACCTCTACATGCTTGAGCAAATGCGCGACGAGGTAAAGAAGATCGACGGCAAGAACATTGTTTTGCCAGCCAACCTCCTGCCCGACAACCCCAACGTGGCACTCGAAATCTCAGAATACAACAAACTGCAGACCAAGCGCAACAAGATGGCTGAGAACAGTAGCGATGAGAATCCGTTGGTGCAGGATCTCGACGTACAGCTGAAGGGCATGCGTAGCGCCATCATCAACTCACTCGATCAGGGTGTGGCTCAACTCAAGGCTCAGCAGAAGGGCGTGGGTCGTGAGGATCAGAAGCTGAAGAGCGAGATAGCCGTCACCCCCGAGAAGATCACCAAGATTCTGCCTGCCGAGCGTAAGCAGAGGATTATTGAAGCACTTTACATTTACCTGTTGGAGAAACGGGAGGAGAACAATATCACCCACGTGTTTAATGCCCAGAACCTGCGACTGGTTTCACCCCCTATGGGCGACTGGAAGCCAGCATTCCCCAAGAAGGGCATCACCATCGTGGTGGCTACTGCATTAGGTCTGGCACTGCCAGCCTGTTGGATATTCCTTCTCACAAGTCTCGGACTATGGCGAAAGAAGGATTAAGGTATGCCGTGATAGGTGTGGTGTGGCTGTTGCTATGCCCGCTTTTAGCCCTGCCCTATATCTTATGGGGCATCTGGCAACAGCGCCGAGGAGCCTATGCGCTCTTCTCCCTGTGGCTGGGCATCATGGCTTACATCTCTTTTCCTTCTGAAGATCTCTACCGCCATTATTTCCTTTACACCTTCTTTGAGGTTCGCCCCATTTCGGCTGTCTCGTGGATCGATGTTTCGCTGAATGGTGTGCTGCCTTACATCTATTGGGTGATGAGTCATGCGGGCATTGCCTATGCCTGGCTCCGACTGATGGAGATAACCATCGGCTTCTACCTGCTCACTCGCGTATATCGCTGGATGCTGTCGCAATCGCAACGTGAGTACTCAAAAGGCGAGCAGTTTGCGAGAGCCTCGCTGGTATTCCTCTTCTTCGATTTCCTTTACACCGTGATGGGTGTGAAGTATGGCTTCGCCCTCTGTCTCTACGTCTATGCCCTGCATCTGCTGATGAATCTGGGCCAAAGGAAGTGGGGCATCGTGGTGCTGATCATCACCTGCGCCTGGCACTCTTCGTTTGTGTTTACAGCCCCGATGGTGTGGGCGCTCTATCGCCTGAAACTCAGCAAAAAGAAGGCCCTGTGGCTCTGCGTGATACTGGCTGTGTTGGCACCTATTGCGATTTACACCGTTGGCGAAGCAATCTTGGGTCGCCGTTTCGACTTCTACTTCTCGAAGAAGGCAGGCGATGTCATCTCGTATGGAGCGATGACTCCCATCGGTTTCGCGCTGTTCATCCTGCCTAAGTTGGCTATCCTGCCCTTGGCTGTGGTGGTGATGAAGCATTACAATGCTGAGCGCCGTTGGTGTCGCATCGCTTTAGGATGGCTGATACTGACTGTAGCCCTGATGAGCAACGCTGTGACGCTGTATCGATTCTGGTGGGCAGTGATGGCAGTAGACGTTATGGCCCTCTTCGAGATCGAGGCTTATGAGCCACTCTCCGAGAAAACCATCCGGGGACTCATCTTAGCAGGCATCTGTTTCACCTGCCTCAATTGTCTCACGTATCATAAGGAGTTGATGCACTCACCATATTATAAGGCCTTCTATCCTGCCCCACTCACGTTGAGTCAGGATTATCAGAAGCAGGAGGTTTATTACAAGATTCAGCATGATGGAAGCTTCAGGTAACACCCCCATAAGGTTAGCGGTGCTCTATATCTGCACTGGCAGATACAACCGCTTTTGGGCAGACTTCTATGAGTCAGCCAAAGCCCATCTGTTACCACACGATACTGAGGTGGAGTATTTTGTATTTACTGACGATGCGTCGCTGAGTCAGGCTCCCGATGTGCATCTCATCCATCGTGAGTGCCACGGATTCCCTGCCGACACGCTACAACGCTTCGAGATGTTCATGGGCATCAGGGCACAACTTGAAGCCTTCGACTACATCTGCTTCTTCAACAGCAACGCTGTGCTGCGAGGCGATGTGGGACGTGAGATACTACCTAAGAGCAATGGGCTGAAAGCAGTGAGGTGGATAGGACAGAAACCCTGCAATTGGGCGATGTTCTACCCCTACGAACGCAATAAGCGCTCGAGAGCCTACGTAAAGCCATTCGATGGGCCCTATGCCTATTACATGGGTGGATTCTATTGTGGCAAAGCAGAGCCTTTCCTGCGTATGACAGAGGAATTAGATATGGCCATCAAGGAAGATGCGCTGCAAGGTATCAAGGCTCGTCATAATGACGAGAGTCATTTGAATTGCTATCTGCACACGCATTCTCATGAGGAGTTGCCACGAGGCTACTGCTGTGCTGAGGAGCGATTGTCGCAGGAATTTGAGACACGCATCGTGTTCAGAAACAAGGTAACAGTTGATGAGTACTTCTACAAAGGCCGGAGTCACTCCTTTACAGGAAGATTCAATCACGGAGCCAAGACCTTATGGCTGGCGCTGAAATGGTATATATGAGTGAAGAGAGCAGAATGAAGAAGACGGTCAGTGGCACTGCCTGGAGCATGGTGGAGCGCTTGGCGAAGATGGGGATACAGATACTCTGTACCTTCATCATTGCCCAATTCGTGGCACCTTCTGAGTTCGGACTCGTCAGCATGATGAGCATCTTCCTCGCTTTTTCTACTATCCTCATCGACAGCGGTTTTTCTCAGGCCCTCATCCACGAACAGCATGTCACCCCTCAAGACGAGAGTTCCATCTTCTGGTTCAATGTGGCCCTGGGTACTTTGATTTACCTCATCTTCTGGCTCACAGCACCGCTCATAGCCAGCTTCTACAACGAGCCCCAGCTCACCATACTCATTCGTGTGGCGTTCCTGGCGCTGATATTCCAGTCGCTGGTGGTGGTTCAACAAGGACTGCTGTTTAAGAATGTCGATTTCAAGGCTGTCTCCAAGATCTCCTTCTGGGCAGTATTACTCTCAGGCATCGCCGGTATCGCAGTGAGTTACCTGCGTCGCGATGTGTGGGGACTCATCGTACAGAGCCTCTCGTTTGCTGTGCTCCAAACGGTGTTCTTCTGGGTTTACAGCCGTTGGCGCCCTCGCCTGGTGTTCTCAATGACTTGTGTCAGGAAGTACCTCCGCTTTTCCATGAATCTGCTGGGCAGCAATATGCTCGCAGCCATTACCGACAATCTGGCTAACCTCTTTGTGGGAAAGGCTTACAACGCCACCATCCTGGGCCATTACACTATGGCCAACAAGATACCTTACCTCACGTCGGGCACCGTTTGCTACGGCATCAAGCGTGTCAGCTACTCCATCATGTCTACCTTCCAGAACGATAACCGCCAACTGGCCCAGTACAGTCAGCGTGTGGTGGGCACAGCCTTCTGGATTCTGGCGCCCATCATGGTGCTCATGTTTATCTTCTCAAAGCCGTTCATCGGGTGGCTCTTCCCTGCGGAGTGGGCCCCTGCAGCCGTTTATCTGCGCTACTTCTGCGTGATAGGCTTCGTGTATTGTTTTGCCGATATCAATCAGGACATTCTGCTGGTGAAGGGTCGTACCGACCTCTTGCTACGCCTCGACATCGTCCGTCGAACGGTGCTCGTAGCGTTGCTGCTCATCGGCATTCAGTATAGTGTGGAAACATTGCTACTGCTGCTGGTCATCTATAACGTGGTGAACGGTTTCGTGGTGAGTTGGCTGGCAGGCCGGCTCATCCAGTGCAGCCTCTGGCAACAACTATATATCGTGGGCTCCACCCCACTCTATTTTCTAACTAATTCAATAAAGCGACTATGAAGATTGTAAGACTGTCAGGAGGACTGGGCAACCAGATGTTCCAGTTTGCCCTCTACGAGGCACTGCGGAGGCAGCACCCTGAAGAGCAGGTGTTCGTGGACCTGCACGGCTTCAAGGGCTACAACAAGCATCGTGGGTTCGAACTGCCCAAGGTGTTCTGTGTAGCTTATCAGGAGGCCACCCTTAGCCAGATTGCCAGCATCGCCTATCCCTACCCCAACTATCAGTGGTGGCGATGGCTCAGCCGCATCCTGCCCTCACGCAGCACCATGCTCGTCGAGAAGCCCAACTTCGCCATCGAGCCCGATGCACTCACCCGCGAAGGCAGCACCTACTACGACGGCTACTGGCAACACGAAGATTATTTCCAGGCCATCAGGGCCGACATACTGAAGCTGTACCACTTCCCTGATTTCGACGATGTGCAGGATCAGGAGGCTGCCCGTGTGGCAACAGAGAGCAACAGCTGCTGCATACACATCCGCCGAGGCGATTATCTTACGGACCCACTCCGTAAGGGTACCACCTCGCTCGAATACCCCATGAAGGCCATCCGCTGGATGAAGGAGAACCACAACCCCGACTGCTGGTTTGTATTCTCTGACGATATCCCCCTCACCCGCGAGTGCCTCAAGGCTGTATTGCCCGAGAGCCACACGTACTTCGTGAACTGGAATCAGGGTCCAAAGAGTTACAACGATATGCACCTCATGACGCTCTGCCGAAATCACATCATCGCCAACTCGTCGTTCTCATGGTGGGGCGCTTGGCTCTGCGAGCGCGAGGACAAGACGGTGGTAGCCCCCGAGGTATGGATGAATCGCAAGAACGTCTGCTCGCCTGCAGCGAAAGATTGGATTAAATTATGAGATTTAGTGTGTTGATATCCGTTTATGCAAAGGAGCTGCCCGAGAATCTGCGGCAGAGCCTTGAGAGCATCTTCCTTCAGAAGCTGCCTCCCGACGAGGTGGTACTGGTCGAGGACGGCCCCTTAACGGATGGACTCCACGAGGTCATCAGAGCGTTCAGGGATCAGTATCCATCCATGCAGGTCTACCGCTTGGTGGGCAACCGTGGACTGGGCGAAGCTCTGTCGCGTGGACTCAACTACTGCACCTACGACATCGTGGCCCGCATGGACTCCGACGACATCTCGCGCCCCGATCGCTTCAGCAAGGAGATGGAGTGGCTCGTCACGCATCCTTCTACCGACATCGTAGGCTCATGGGTCGATGAGTTTGCCAGCGATCCCAGCGAGATCATCTCTACCCGCCGACTCCCTGAGACCCATCGCGAGATCATCGAATTCAGCCGCTATCGCAACCCCATGAACCATCCCACAGTCATGTTCCGTAAGGAGGCAGTTCTCCGGGCTGGTGGCTATCGCCATTGTCCGCTCTTCGAGGACTACGACCTCTGGGTGCGAATGCTCAAGACGGGATCCCGATTCCACAACCTGCAGGAGTCGCTGCTTTATTTCCGTATGACCCCTCAGATGTTCAGCCGTCGCGGCGGGCGTCATTACATCCGTCAGGAAATCCATTTCCAGCAGCGCATGTATCACATGGGGCATATCGGCTTCTTCCGGTTCCTGGGCAACTGCATCGTCAGGGTTGGCATGCGGCTCTTGCCCAACCGTTGGCGAAAATATGGCTATTTAATTTTCTTGAGAAAATAATAAAACGCAGAAATCTGCGTTATAATATTAACAGATGTAGAACTAAAGGTTACTGAATGGAGCATAACTACTCGTATATTTATGATGGTATGAACGCTTTTGAGAAGGAGGTGAAGCGATGGCTCGACTTCTTCTTGGCTACAGTGTGTCTTATCATCTTCTCTCCCCTCTTTCTGGTGTGTTATATCGCCGTGAAGCGTGGCCACGATGGGCCCGTCATCTTCAAACAAGAGCGTATTGGTCGCTTCGGACGTCCGTTCTATATCTATAAGTTCCGCAGCATGACGATCGATGCCGAGTCAGACGGTCCGCAACTCTCTCAGCAGAAGCACGACAAGCGACTTACGAAGGCCGGCCGTTTCCTGCGCGCCCATCATCTCGATGAGCTGCCCCAGTTGTGGAATATCTTCGTGGGCGATATGGCGTTCATCGGTCCTCGCCCCGAGCGCAAGTTCTATATCGATCAGATTATGGCTATCGATCCCCGCTATGCCTATCTCTATCAGATACGCCCGGGCATCACGTCGATGGCCACCCTCTATAACGGCTATACCGACACGATGGAGAAGATGCTGAAACGCTTGGAGATGGATCTTGACTACTTGGAGCACCGCTCATGGTGGCTCGATGCCAAGATCCTCGGCTTAACGTTCCTCAAGATCGTATTTGGTCGTAAAATTTAGTATTTGCGAAATCTCAGACTGCAATTGGTGCTCGAGAGTACCATCTCGCTGCTGCTCAATTCCACCACCTGGAATGTTTCATCGGTCTGTGAAATGCCGTAAGGTATCAAGGGGGTTGCATCCGTGATTTTGATATCGCCCGAGTCGCGCTCCACGAAGTAGGGATTATACACACGCAACTCCCCACCCTTGTGTTCAAAACTCATCATGATGTCCTTCTGATGATCGGTCACATCGCGCAATTCCAGGATATGGCCTTGGAATGCCCACGTCAGTCCACTCTGGCGCATATCCGCTCCACCCATGGTGCCACAAAAGCCATCCATCTTCTCCGTCATCTGCCAGAATCCGTCCAGATCGCCGTTATCCGAGCTCTCCTTATCGCATCCCGCCATCAACAGCCCTATACCTATTATATATAAAAAGATCCGTTTCATCTTTCTTACCTTTTAAAAAGTCCTGTTTTCGCCACCGAGAGCTGAACTCCAAAGTTATCTCCCCTCAGCTTTCCCTTATCCATCGCCACGGCTCCCTTCACGCTCCAGCCCTTCTTCAGGCCATAGCTTGCCTCTGCCAACAGACTCAGGTTTTCCTCGGGGTTTATGGGCAGATAATAGTAAGTGCCATAACTCTTCTGCCAAGTAGCAAGCACGCGATAATGCAACTGCGATATCGGCTCTCCGCTCAATCCCAGATGCCAACCCACGAATCGGTTGTGCTTCACCTCTATCTTGCCATCCTCGTTGTAGAGGGGCGAGAGATACAGCGGATTACCCATCACCTGTCCCCAGTGCTGCCATCCCGTATACAGATGGTGGTTATAGTAGTTATCGCGCCCACTAATCTGATACTTGATGTTCTCAGTCTCGTCGTGATACACCGGACCAGCCTGATACTTTGTGTGGATATATTCCACCACAATCGTGTTCAACCAAGGGTTCCGCTTCAGTTTCAGTTCAGCACCTAGCAGCATGTCCTTAAAACCATACCAATAGTGCTTGCCGCCACTCTTATTATTATGCGTCAGCATGGAGTGGTCCTCAAAGAACTGGTCGGCATAAATGCCCAGGTTCCATGCAGGCTGGTCAATGTTAAAGCGCGCCACCCAACTGCCCAGGTGGTTGCCCGCAGCATTCTTAAAGTTGCCATCAGTAGCATCCGCACCACTCAGGAAGAGCGCATTTGTGAAAGCTTTGAAGCCCTGCTCGTTCTCATATGTCTTCTCCACCCCGTTCTCATAGGTGTACGATGTGCCTCCGAATTGCGTCGCCATCTCCAGTCCCAGCTCCAGAGATATATTCTTCGGACCAATCTTCACGTAGCCCGCCTTGCTGTGGTAGAGCGTGCCCTGCGTATAGCGGTTCCCCGGGGCCACGAAGTTCTTCTGCCATTTGTTGTCGGTAGTTTTGCCGAAGGCTATATGACCCTTCAGCGCCAGCCAGTTGTGCAGTCCGGGGATGGCCCAGTATTCAGGCAGAGCTATGCGCACCTGAGGCACCGGACGGGCGTTGATGCCCAGCGTCTGCGAACCCGTACTCAACTCCTTATTCTTCAGCTCCATGGGCTGCTCCTTGGCGCCGATGGTGAGCACACCCTTCAGCCAGCGCCCCTCCACGTAAGCTTGCTGCACTATCAGCGTACTCGTGAATCCCGCAGCCACAGCCACGTCTACGCCATAGCCTAGCCCCCACTTGCGTCCATCGTCAGCCGATAGCGGCCGCTCCACAGCGCCCCTTACGTAGCCACTCGATGGCTTCAATGAGCTCAGGCCGTATTTGTTGGCATTCAACCACAGAGGCGAGTGGTCGCCGCTGCCCACCGTACCCTGCAATTCCACATGATACTGCAAGCTGTCGCCCAGCTTCCACGCCTCCTGCGCCAGAGCCTCCCCAGCGCACCAACAAAACGCTATAATCGCTAATAATCTTCTCATCATGCTGCAAAGGTACGATTAAGCAAACAAAATACCAAATTTTATTTCAGTTTTCTTCCCTATTTACTAATGTTGCGTGTAGCCTTACGCGCTTCGCGCCAACGCGGATAATACTGATCCATCAAGGCATGGAAGCGGGCGTTATGGCTTGGCTCCAGCAAATGACATAGCTCATGCACCACCACATGCTCCACGCACCAGTCGGGCAATAGCAACAGATAGAGCGAGAAACTGATGCTGCGCGAGAGCACGTTACACTGTCCCCAGCGCGATTTCAGGGCCTTGTATGTAATCTTCTCAGGCTTTACACCCATCACCTTCGCATATTGCTCTACCACAGGCTCCACCATCGCTTTCAGTCGTGTCACAGCCATGGCCCGCTCAGCCTTCGTGCTTAAGGGCAGCTGGGCATAAAACTGAGCCCGCTGATCCAATCGCTGCAGAGTCTTCTTTCGGGCAGCCTCTATCCAGTCGCGATGCTCTTCTATAAACGCCTCCACCTTGCGCTTCGGCACACCGATAGGTACCGACACATGCACATCGCCACTCTTCACGATCCGCATAGACATCCGCCTCGTCCATCGATATGTCACCACTATAGCCATCAGCCCACGATACAATGTTACATATGATACTTTGCAAAACGAGGAATGGCGAAGGTAACAGGAAGCGTGTATTTCACTCTTACAGGTTCGCCATTCAGCATGCCAGGCTTCCATTTAGGCATCGCAGCAAGGATTCTTATGCCCTCTTCCTGAAACAACTGTCCGTAATGGTTTATCAGTTCCTGCTCATTGATACCCGTCTTCTCGCTCAACTTCTTTACATCGAAGAAATGAACCGCTGTTCTTAAGGGAGTGATTTGCGTAAGCGAGCCGTCTTTATCTACCACAAAGGTCATCAGCACTTTACCTTCAACGCCATTCTCATCAGCCTCCTTGGGATACTTCAGATTGTTCATAACGTATTGCACCACAGAGGCCATACCACTCTTATACTTTGGCATCTTTGCCGTTTCCGACTTCGCCATCTGCTCCACGTCAACAAGAGTCGTATCTGTCGTCACCTGGGCATTTGCACCAAGTGTTACCATTGTGAGCAACAAAATCAATAATACCTTATTCATGTTCTTAATATTTAGTTATTTATGGTTGTCCTGATTCCACTTTCCTTTTTTGACAGTGCAAAGGTAATATATTTTATTGAGCTTTGCAAATACTTTGTGCGTTTTCCGTTAAAAACCCTCCAAAAGGGCCATTTCCTCCGCGTTGTCATAAAAGTGTCTACCAAAATTAGGAAAAGGCACACAGACTACACGCTGTCACGCTGTCACGCTGTCACATTTTGGAAATTCAAGACACACACTCTGTCTTATGGTTGCGGTTGCATGGTTGCAAATGACTGTTTTTATTTGTCCAATCACATCGAAGTTCACAAATTCACAATTCACAAATAGGTGTTTTTAATTGTGCAATTCTGAGAGGAGAAGACATGATACAAACAGAATACTCCTAATTAAATTATATATATATTATATATATATTATAATATATATAATATATATATAATTATTAAAGTGAATTTTGATACCTTTGAAAACACCCATTTGTGAATTGTGAATTTGTGAACTATAGCACATACACTTCTCGATTCATGTCGAATATAAAAAGACCAAATGCAACCTTGCAACCGCAACCTGTATCTGTTTTGTAATAGCGCAGATATAGAAAACAGAAATGTGACAGCGTGACAGCGTGACAGCGTGACAGCGTTGATGTACGGATGTTTTGGTGTTTTTATTTTACAGATATATATTTCTTAAAATGCACGTGTCAGGGGCTCGAAGGAAACCCGGAGTTTGCCCGGAGGAAAGTGAAGGTTTCCTCCGAGGAAAGTCGGACTTTGCTCCGAGGAAAGCCAGAGTCCGTAAAAACGCAAAAAAGGGCAGCTTTGCGGCTGCCCTGTAACTTGGTAAATAATATTAACTCATCATATTAGAATTTGCCTTGAATTTTGGAGGCGGGGACTTCTACGGGAGTCTCGATGCCGGGCCAGTAGAAGGTCTGGGGCTTGGCACCACTCTTGTTGTTCTCGCCCTTGGGAACGCTCTGGCGGAAGGCGCTCTTCACCACGTAATACTTGCCACCCTTCTGATAGAAGGTCTTGAACTGCATCTCCTGCACATTATCGTACTTTTCCTTGAGCTCAGGATAGTTCTGCAGGGGCAGACTCATCCAAGAGACGGTGGTGGAATAGGTACCGAGAATCTTGGTGGGGGCCAGCTGCTGCTTGATCTTGGCATTGACCTTGGCCTTGTAGTCGGCTACGGCCTTGGCCTGGCGGTTCTTATCAGTAAGGTTATCGAGGAGGTAGTTCTTGTTGATGATATCCTGCACGTAGGCATCGTTAGCCTCGGCCTTCGTCTGATCGGCACTCTTCTCGGTGGCTCCGCTGCTCTCCATATACATCTTTTTTACGCGCGCGGCCTCGGACTTGATGGCGGCGAGATCCTTGGCGGAAACTGCAGCGCCATTCTTAGAGGCCTTAGCAGCTGCCTGCAGGTTATTGGGTATGCGGGTGTTGAAGACGTTGAGCACTACACTCTGCTGATGATACATCTCGAAGGTCTCGGTATTGCCCTTTACATAGCGCAGCACCTGTACAACCTGATTGGCAGCATCGAAGGCATTATGGATCTGCATGGTCTTGCGGTACTCGGCAGGCTCCATGCTGGCATACTTCCAGAGGATGCGCCCGTTCTCGGTCTTGTCGAGCCCCAGATACTTATCCATACCACCGGCGGCCTCGGCAGCACGCTTTTCCTGCTCACGGGGGTGCGACTGGACGTAATCATCCATCACACGCTTTTCGGAGGCACTCTGATCGGCATCCTGAGAAACGGTCTTCTTAGCCTTGTCGGCGAGGCCCTTCAACTTGCCGAGCTGGGCATCGGCATTGATACTAACGGAAAACATCATGGCTACTGCCAGTGAAAGACGAAGAATAGTACTCTTTTTCATTTTTTGCTAAAGTTTTAAATTTTAATATTGTTGTTTATGAATTCATTAATTGCTCGTTGGAGTTTCTAGGTGCAAAGGTACGAAGAAAAGGGCTTGGGGGCGTGAACATTTTCTTCCAAAATGGGCACGGAAACCCTGCAAAATCTTCCAAAATGCAGAAAAACGGGGGAAAAGAGGGGGCAAGAAGGCACTTGTAGGGTTTTTCCCCTCGGGGTTTAGGGAAAATCCTTTGCAGGGGAGCCAAAATAACCATAATTTTGCCGACGTAAACAAGCAACAAAGTGAATATTAACTTTTTAAAGATAGGAGATTAAGTTATGAAGAAGATGTTTTTCGCACTGATGATGATGCTGACCACCACGATGGCAGCAAGTGCAATGAGCTACGAGCAGGCTCGCAACGAGGCCCTGTTCCTGACCGACAAGATGGCTTACGAGCTGAACTTGACGGATGCACAGTACGAGGCAGCTTATGAGATTAACCTCGACTACCTGATGGGGGTTGCAAGTCGCGACGATGTGTTTGGCATCTACTGGGAGCGCCGTAACCTCGATCTGAGCTATATACTCTTCGACTGGCAGTGGAATGCCTACATTGCAGCCAGCTACTTCTACCGCCCGCTGTACTGGGAGGCTGGTTACTGGCACTTCGGCATCTATCGCCGCTATCCGCATCGTGACTACTTCTACTTCGGGCGTCCACACTTCTATGCCACCTATCGTGGTGGACACGCCTGGCACGCTCATGGCAGTCATGGATACTACTACGGACACAGGGATCACTACCGTCCGGCTCACCACGGGAATCACTTCGGTATGCACGACCGCTGGGATCGCGGTGACTTCCGCAACCCATCGCACCACAGCTCAACTCGCGTAACGGGACGTCCTTCTAACAGAGTGGGTTACGACAACCGTCCGTCGGATCGTCGTCACGACAACAATGGCATCAACCGTCGTCCGGAGAGCCGTCCGAACAATGGCTCGATGGAGCGCAGGCCTGGTGGCAGCACGATGGAGCGCAGACCCGAGAATCGCTCGAATAGCGGCAACTTTGGTGGAAGCCGTGTAGGTCGTGGAGGCGTGGACAGCAATCGTCCGTACACCAATTTTGGCAATTCGCGCAACGGTAGCAGCAGCCATAGCGGCAGCATTGGTAGCAGCCACAGCAGCGGAAGCCATAGCTCTGGATCGCACAGCGGTAACTTCGGCGGCAATCGCAGCGGAAGTTCGCATAGCGGAGGTAGCCACAGCGGTAGTTTCGGTGGTAGTCGCAGTGGTGGCTCGCACAGTGGAGGTAGCCACAGCAGCATGGGAAGCTCTACCCGCTCTGGCGGTGGTGGTTCACACGGTGGTGGTGGTCACTTCGGCGGACGCCGATAATTTAGAATTAAGAATTTAGAGTTCTAAGGTTCGGACCTCGGCGTTGGTCATACGTGGAATTTCACTCATTTGTTTATTGTAATAGACTGCCTGGATGGCCTTGTTGATAATACCATGGCCAACAGCCAGCACCTTCTTTCCAGGGAATTCAGTACGGATATAGGCGAGAAAATCGCCAGCCCTGGAAAGAAGGTTTTCTAATGTCTCAATGTCGTCGGGCCACACCTCGCCCTTCAAATCGGGGATGAAGCGCCCGGTAAAGCCACCCCAGTCGCGCTCACGCAGGAGTGGCGTGGTGATGACCTGGAGCTGATGGGGACGGGCGATAATCCGGGCAGTATCAATGGAACGCTTGAGATCGCTGGCCACAATGGCATCGAGGGGGCGAGAGGCCCACTCACGGCTCACGGCCTCGGCCTGAAGAACGCCGTTCTCGTTGAGTTCGCCCTGGGTCTGGCCCTGCATAATCTGACGGGCATTATCCACCGTCTCGCCATGACGCGCTAAGTAAAGAGTTGTCATCATCTTTTAAAATTTGCTGCAAAAATACAAATAATTTTGGTTTTTCTACTATTTATTAGTATCTTTGCACCATAAAACATTGAAATATTACGATTATGAAGATATTACAGAGTTCGGTTTTTCGCGCTATTTGCGCCATTGCCATTGGTATACTGCTGATAAAATTCCCCGATAACACGGTCACTTGGATTACTGTGGCCATAGGTGTGCTGTTCCTGCTTTCGGGCGTGATTTCGATAGTGGTGTACGTGAATGCGCGCAAGAACGTGGCTGAATATAAGATTACCGATGCGGAGGGTAACGTGATTACGAATACGGAGCAGCCCACATTCCCCATCGTGGGCGTGGGAAGCATGATACTGGGTGCAATGCTGGCGCTAACGCCAAACGTGTTTATCACTGCCTTGATGTATATTATCGGTGGTATACTGATTCTGGGTGCCATCAATCAGTATATGAGTCTGGTAAACGGCAGGAGATACGGCAAGATAGGTTTCGGCTACTGGGTGTTCCCATCGCTGATTCTGCTCACGGGCCTTTATGTGATCATTAAACCTATGGCTCCAGTGAACGTGGCGATGTTGGTACTGGGTTGGTGCTCGCTGCTCTATGGTGTGACAGAGCTGATTAATGCCCTGAAGTTCCACTCGGATAAGCGCAAACTCCGTGAGGCACAGGAGATTCCTGTGGCGGAAGAAGTAAAGGAGGATGTGACTCTGGAAGCCACGCCTGTGGACGATGAACACGCAATCGTACAGACGGAAGAATAGAAAAAAGAATCCCCTCCCAATTGGGAGGGGATTCTTTTTTACTGTTTCATTTCCTGCTTGACTTCCTCGGAGAATCCCTGGATATAGGTTCGGAGGATATCGATGCCTCGCTTGTTTTCGCGACCCCAAGGAATTATGAGGTCGGCAAACTTCTTGGTGGGCTCGATAAACTGCTCGTGCATGGGCTTAACGTCATTCTCGTAATGATCGAGCACCATGTCGACGGTACGTCCGCGCTCCACCACATCGCGACGGATGTTTCGGATGAGTCGCACGTCGCTATCGGTATCCACGAAGATCTTCAGATCCATCATATCGCGCAGCTTCTTATAATGCAGCGTCATGATACCCTCGAGGATAATCACGGGTTTGGGCTCTACATGGATGGTCTCGGGTAGACGATTGGAGATAACGTAGGAATACGTGGGCTGCTCGATGGCCTCGCCGTTCTTCAGCTTCTTGATCTGCTCAGTGAGCAGCTTCCAATCGAAGGCATCGGGATGGTCGAAGTTAATCTGTTTACGCTCCTCGGGGGTCAAATCGGTCGTATCGTTGTAATACGAGTCGAGGGGTACTACAGCCACACAATGGGGTGGCAATGCTTTGGAAATTCTCTTAACGACGGTGGTTTTTCCTGAACCAGATCCGCCCGCAATACCAATGATGATCATCGTTTTATTAGATTATTTAACTATTTGACTATTTTAAATAAACTACTGTTGGGAGGTGATCGCTGAAGCCATTGAGCCACTGACCACCGGCTGTAGTACGGAGGGGACTTCCCCAATACGGGCCCGGGCCCTGAAGCAGATAGTCGGGACGGAAAATCTGATGACCCGAATACTGCAAACCCTTACCGCCTAAAAGTGACTTAGAAAGGATAATCTGATCGAACAGATTCCAGGCGCCCTCGAACTTCAAGGTGCCATTGCCTGAGGCCAACTCATTCCACCAGGGATTCCAGAGACCACCCTCGCCTACCTCGCTGATTTCGCGCTTGGCACCAAGGCATACTGCCATCGAGGGATCCTGAGGATCGTCGTTCATATCGCCCATAATCAGGAGTTTCACGTTGGGATCGTCTTTCAGAAGCGAATCCTTCACGGCTCGGAGCTGTGTGCCGCCGTCCTCGCGGGCATAGGAAAGGGCGCCTCGCGAAGGCAGATGGTTCACGATGATGGTGACATGCTCGCCAGCCAAAGTGCCACTCACCACGAGGAAACCACGGGTGGCGCGACCAGCATCCTCCGGGCGCGTATATATATAAGGTATAAGACTGGTATCGCGCACCGTGAACAGGGCTGGGTTATAAAGCAGGGCACAATCGATGCCTCGCTGATCAGGACCCTCGATATGGATAAACTGGATGTTGCGGGCCTTGAGCGAGGGCTGATTGATGAGATCCGTGAGGCAACGGGCGTTCTCGACCTCGGCCACACCGATGGCAGCACAGCCTATATCGGGCAGGAGATCGGTGCCCATCTCGGAAAGCACACGCGACATGTTAGCCAACTTGTGGATATACTTATCGCCCGTCCAGTGATAAGAGCCCTCGGCCAGGAACTCATAGTCGTTCTTACCCTCATCGTGGCAGGTATCGAACAGATTCTCAAGATTGTAGAAGCCTATGGCATAGGAAGCTTGGCGCTTGGGGGTCTTTGCAAGAGAGAGACCCGAAACGAGCAACAAAACCAATGCCAATAATCCAAATTTACGCATAGCAGTGATATTTATGCTTGCAAAAATAGCATAAAAATCTGAGAAGACCAAGAAAAAATCACAAAAATCATCATTCAAAGAAAAAATAAGGGCAGAAAGTTTGCATATTAATAAAAAAATATGTACCTTTGCACCCGCTTTATGCGCAAACAGTAATTATAACATTAATATTCAAACAAAAAATGAAAAAAGGTATTCATCCAGAAAACTATCGCCCCGTCGTGTTTAAGGACATGTCCAACGGCGATATGTTCCTTACGAAGTCTACTGCAAAGACA
>CADBVZ010000015.1:35246-90722 GCA_902798285.1 uncultured Prevotella sp.
CTCTCACCCGTTCTACACTGGTAAGAGCAAGCTCGTTGACACCGCAGGTCGTGTTGATAAGTTCATGAGCCGCTACGGTAAGGCTGCGAAGAAGTAAGATAAAACCGCAAAGATTCAAAAGGTGCGTCCACGGTAGTTGCATATGCCTGGGTTGCACCTTTTTATATTTTAAACGCTAAAACAACTATTTATGAAGCGACTATTTTTCCTCATCCCCCTATTCGTGCTGGCATCATGCGGAGGCGGCGACAGTAGCGACGATCCGAAGCCCACAGACAAGCCGTCGACACCAACCAATACCCAGAACACGAACCAGAACGATGCTTCGCAGAATGAGTATCTGGCACGTCTTGAAATGCCTCATACCAAGAGCGGCAGCACCGTTGTAACCCATACCGTAGACGGATTTGGCGTGAACTATTCGTTTGAATGGGACAGCAATCTGAGGGCCCAGCGCTGGACTTGCTATACACTCACGAAGCAAAACATGGCCACCAACGGCAATTCGCGACAGAGTCTCTGGGGTGGCGAAGATCCCTGGGAGTTCGATCCCGACATAGCCAAAGCCCAGCAGCAACAGCTGACCAACGAGCTGAGTAAGAGCTACTACCCGGGTACGAAGGATTATTATGAGAAGGGACACATCTGCCCCTCGGCTGACAGACTATATAGCAAGGACGTAAACCGTCAGACCTTCTATATGACGAACATCCTGCCCATGGTGCACAATTTCAATGGTGGCATCTGGAACATGATGGAGGCTCGCACCCGCAACTGGGCCAACAGTGCCGATGAGTTGTATGTGTGCAAAGGCGGTACCATCGACAAAGCCGACCAGATTCTGGGGAAGACCATCAACAGTCATATCGTGCCTAAGTACTTCTTCACGGCTCTCCTCCACAAGAAGGGCGACACCTATAAGGCCCTCGCATTCTGGGTGGAGCACCTGAACGAGAACCACGAGAGCGACCCCCTGGGTAATTATGTAGTTAGCATCGATGAACTCGAGACAAAGACGGGCATCGACTTCTTCTGCAATCTGCCCGACGATATCGAGACGAAGGTGGAAGGCGCCACAGTGGATGAGATCAAATCAGCTTGGGGACTTAAATAGAGGTGAGAGAATTATATTCTATATTCTTAAAAAGAGTGAAAACATGCGTGTTTTCACTTTTTTCTTGTACCTTTGCCAAGTGAAACTTTACTTATCTATAAATATAGGAAATGAAAACAGTTTATGACTTCACTGTCAAGGACAGAAAAGGCAAGGACGTATCCCTGAAGGAGTACGCCAATGAGGTGTTGCTGATTGTGAACACAGCAACCAAGTGTGGATTCACCCCCCAATACGACGAACTGGAGAAGCTGTACGAGAAGTATCATGCCCAGGGATTCGAGATTCTGGATTTCCCCTGTAACCAGTTCGGACAACAGGCTCCTGGCACCGACGAGAGCATTCATGAGTTCTGCAAACTCAACTTCGGCACAGAATTCCCCCGTTTCAAGAAAGTGAAGGTGAATGGCGATGATGCCGATCCCCTCTATAAGTTCCTGCAGGAGCAGAAGGGTTTCGCAGGATGGGATATGAGCCACAAGATTGCCCCCATTCTGGACGATATGCTCTCGAAAGAGGATCCTGACTACAAGCAGAAGCCTAGCATTAAGTGGAACTTCACCAAATTCCTGATTAACAAGAAGGGACAGGTGGTAGCCCGTTTCGAGCCCACGGAGAATATTGATAACATTGCAGCTCAGATTGAAGAGTTACTGAAATGATGGAACATACAAAATGTTTGATTATAGGCAGCGGACCCGCAGGGTATACCGCTGCCATTTACGCTTCGAGAGCCAACCTCAGCCCCATTGAGTATAGCGGCATGCAGCCTGGTGGGCAGCTGACCCAGACTACCGAAGTGGAGAATTTCCCTGGCTATCCACAGGGTGTGGATGGCAATCAGATGATGATGGACCTTTATGAGCAGGCCCAGCGTTTCGGTACCGATATCCGCATGGGCACCATCGAGAAGGTGGATTTCTCGAAAGCCCCCTACGTTTGTACCGCTGACGATGGTACAGAGATTGAGGCAGATACCGTCATCATTGCCACAGGCGCCTCAGCCAAGTACTTAGGACTCGACGATGAGCGCAAGTATAACGGGCAGGGCGTGAGTGCCTGCGCCACCTGCGACGGCTTCTTCTATCGCAAGAAGACTGTTGCCGTAGTAGGTGGTGGCGATACTGCGTGCGAGGATGCGCTGTATCTTTCAGGTTTGGCCAAGAAGGTGTATCTGATTGTGCGTAAGCCTTTCCTGCGTGCCTCACAGGTGATGCAGCAGCGTGTAAAGGAGCGCGAGAACATTGAGATTCTCTTCGAGCATAACACCATCGGTCTCTTTGGCGAGAACGGCGTGGAAGGTGCACATCTGGTAAAACGTAAGGGTGAGCCCGACGAGGAACTGGTAGATATTGCCATCGACGGATTCTTCCTGGCGATAGGTCACAAGCCTAACACGGATATATTCAAGGAATGGCTGGATATGGACGAGGTGGGTTATCTGAAGAAGATAGACGGCACGCCTAAGACCAAGATTCCGGGTGTGTTTGTGGCTGGCGACTGCGCCGATCCTGTATATCGTCAGGCTATCTCAGCAGCAGGCTCTGGATGCCAGGCTGCCATAGAGGCAGAGCGTTATTTGCTCAACAAATAAATAAGGATACTATATATTATCTCTAAAGAGATAATAGGTAACTGCAAAAAGAAAAGGCTCGTTTCACAACGAGCCTTTTCGGTACTTAAAAAACTAAATTAATCAACCATAAACCTTAACCATTAAAATCTTTTGATGGTGCAAAGATACAATAGAATATTTAATTATGTGTTTAAATTGCGTTTTTATATGTTTAATTTGCGTGATTTAACGGATTTTAAACTAAAATTCACGATTTTCAAACATTTTTGGGCCTAAAAATGCAGATTTTAGGTAAAAAAGCTTGGAGTTTCGCAGAAATTATCTATTTTTGCACATAGAAAATCGAATCAATCATGGACAATCGTCTACTTCTAACCTTTTTGATTGTGGCCATTGTGGTCATTATTCTCTTCACAGGAAGACGTTTATACCTGCGAAGTATCAGATTAAGACGCCGTTTGCAGATGAGCGCCATCTTTACCAATATCACCCATGAACTGCTGACACCGCTTACCGTTATTTCTGCCTCAGTAGACAAACTACGCGATGAGGAACCGATATACAATCGCGACTACGACCTGATGCAACTCAACATACAGCGTATGGTGAGACTGCTGCAGCAGATTCTGGAAACCAGCAAGTCGGAGGCTGGTAAACTAAAGTTGCTGGTGGCCCAGGGCGATGTGATGTCCTACATCCGACAGACGGCTATCTGTATTGAGCCGCTGTTGGCGCGAAGAAATATGAAATTCACCATTTCCTGTCAGCCTGAAAGCATGATGGGATGGATTGACACTGACAAAATAGACAAGATTATCTATAATCTGCTCTCGAATGCTTCAAAATATGCCAAAGAGAATGGTGAGGTAACGCTGAGAGTGCAGACCAACAATGCCTACGACACCATCCGTATAGAGGTAACCAACACCGGTGAAGGTATCTCACCCAAGAAAATGGAACAGCTATTCAAGCGATTCCAAGATGGCGACTACCGTCAGCACCATACCATCGGAACTGGACTAGGACTCTCGCTCACGCGTGATCTTGTATATCTGCATCATGGCGACATACAGTGCAAGAGCGAACTGGGCAAAGGCACCACCTTTACTGTGACCCTGCCAATCTACAAAGAGGCATTCTCGGCAGACGAGATCTTTGAACGTCCTTCTACCGAGTTCACACTCCCCAAAAACACCATCAAGGATATACAGGCCATCATTCCCGATGTAAATCCAGAGCCTCAGGAGGACGATGACGACAACTACAAACTGCTCATCGTGGAAGATAATCCCGAACTGCTCATGCTGATGCAACAGCTATTGAAACAGTATTACCACGTATATATCGCACAAAACGGCGAAGAAGCTCTGAAAATGGTTCACGAAAAACAGCTCGACCTCATCATCTCGGATGTGATGATGCCCGAGATGGACGGCTATGAGCTGACCCGTACCTTGAAAAGTGATAAGAACTATGACCACCTGCCCATTATTCTGCTGACAGCTAAGACTCAGGAGGAAGACGAGCAGGAAGCCCTGGAGGCTGGAGCTGACGAATTCCTCACCAAGCCTTTCAGACTGAGAGACCTCAAATTACGCATCGACAATATCATAGAAAACCGTAAGCGATTGCAGCAGGACACAGTACTGAAACGTGAGGAGGATGTGCGTGAACCCGAGAAAGCCAAGCCCGAGGATATATTCCTTAGCAAAGTACTGGAGAACGTGCTCGCCCATCTGGAAGATGAGGAATACGATCGCGACAGTCTGGCTGCGGATATGGGAGCCAGCGCCTCTACCTTATATAACAAGCTGCGCGCCATAACCGGCATGAGTGTATCGGCCTACATCCGCGACGTAAGAATGAAGGAAGCCCAAAAACTGGCGGAGCAGAATCCCACCATGCGTGTGAGCGATCTGGCTTACAGCGTAGGATTCCACGATCCCCGCTACTTCGCCACCTGTTTCAAGAAGCAGTTTGGCATGCAGCCGAAGGAATACCTCGATAGCTTACAAGCCAAAGGGCAAGGAAAGTAAGCGCTCCATTCATCATCAACAGTTCATAGCCAAAACGATAGCCCGTCCACATCAAGACGAGACTGTCAATGGCATAGCATATCAAGGGTGAGGACACGCAGATATAAGGCACATATTTGTCGCGTGGCATTCGCTTGGTGAGCATACCAAAGGCAAAAAGGCCTAACAGCGGCCCATAGGTATAGCCACACATGACGTAAATGGCATCAATAATACTCGTGGAATTGAGCAGGCGGAACAGCAGGATCAGCACCACAAACAACGCGCTGATCATCAGATGTGATCTTTTGCGGAGCCGTTCATCCCCCGCCCTACCACGAATATCCACACAATAACTCGTGGTGAGTGATGTGAGCGCAGAGTCGGCACTCGAGAATGCCGCTGCCACAATACCCAACACAAAGAGGTGAGTGGTGAGTGGGGAAAGGCTACGGGTAGGCGAGCTTTGCTCGGGAATGAGCTGAGAGATGTGCTTGACATACGTAGGCAACAACTCATCACTATTGGCTGGGAGGGGCATTCCACTTTGCTGAAAGAATAACATCAACAACACACCCAAAGAAAGGAACAACAGATTGGTTGGTACAAAGGCTACGCCATAGGTACACATATCCTTCTGGGCCTCTTTTAGCGAGCTGCACGTGAGGTTTTTCTGCATCATATCCTGATCGAGTCCCGTCATCACAATCACGATAAACACTCCACTCAGAAACTGTTTCCAGAAATTCTGTTTCGACACCCAGTCATCGAACACAAAAATACGACTATGACTATCATTGGCAATGGCGCTTACTGCCTCGGGAATGCTCATATCCAGCATACCCACCACCTTATATATAATAAAAAGGAGAGCAGAGAACAGACAAAGAGTCTGGAAAGTATCTGTCCACACCAGCGTCTTGATACCTCCGCCACGCGTATAGAGCCATATCAGAACCACCATACCTATCACTGTAACAGGGAAAGGCACACCCCAGGACTCAAACACAAAGCTGTGGAGAATCATACATACCACATAGAATCTCGCCACAGCCCCCGTCATCTTCGACAGCAGGAAAAACGAAGCTCCCGTTTTGTAAGCCCTCGGTCCCAGTCGCTGTCCCAGATAGGAATAAATAGTGGTAAGATTCAGTTTATAATATAGTGGCAGCAGGATAAATGCCACAGCGATATAGCCTAAGATAAAGCCCAGACACGTCTGCATATAGGTCATATCGATGCTTGTCACCATGCCTGGTACACTCACAAACGTGACGCCTGATATAGAGGCACCAATCATACCAAAAGCCACCATATACCAAGGTGAACGACGATTGGCACGAAAGAACGTCTCGTTGGTAGCCCGATGTCCTGTCAGTCGGCTAATGCCAAACAGAACCGCAAAATAACCTAATATTATTGCAATTATCCACATAATCGGGTGCAAAGTTACAACTTTTTATGAAAATCTTAATTCTTAATTCTTAATTCTTAATTAAAAAGTGTACCTTTGCAGGCGGAATTCCTAATTCTAAATTTCAATCATTATGGCTAAACAGAAAAAATTCATCCTCCAAGAGAGTGAGATTCCAACACAGTGGTACAACATTCAGGCCGACATGCCCAACAAGCCCATGCCGCCCATCCATCCTGCTACCAAGCAGCCTTTAGGCGTAGACGACCTCGCACATATCTTCCCCCGCGAGTGCTGCGTACAAGAGCTAGACACAGAACATGCATGGATCGACATCCCCGAGGATGTGCTCGAGAAGTATAAATACTATCGTTCTACACCGCTGGTGCGCGCCTATGCCCTCGAAAAGGAACTCGGCACTCCCGCCCACATCTATTTCAAGAACGAGAGTACCAACCCGCTGGGTTCACATAAAATCAACTCTGCCCTGCCCCAGTGCTACTATGCCAAGCAGGAAGGCACTACCAATGTGACTACCGAGACGGGTGCAGGTCAGTGGGGCGCTGCTCTCTCTTACGCCGCTAAGATTTACGGTCTCGACTGCGCTGTTTATCAGGTGAAGATCACCATGCAGCAGAAGCCTTATCGCAGCAGCATCATGCGTACTTTCGGTGCTGTGGTTGAGGGTTCTCCCTCGATGTCAACCCGTGCTGGTAAGGATATCTTGACGAAGGATCCTACCCACTCTGGTTCGCTGGGTACAGCTATCTCTGAGGCTGTAGAGCTGGCCACCACCACACCTAACTGTAAATACACACTGGGCTCTGTGCTCAATCACGTAGGTCTACACCAGACCATCATCGGTCTGGAGGCTGAAAAGCAGATGGCTATGGCAGGAGAATATCCCGACATCGTGATCGGCTGCTTCGGCGGTGGTTCTAACTTCGGTGGTATCGCCTTCCCCTTCATGCGTCACAACCTGAAGGATGGCAAGAATACAGAGTTCATCGCAGCTGAGCCTGACAGTTGTCCGAAGCTCACACGCGGACAGTTCCGCTACGACTTTGGTGACGAGGCTGGTTATACTCCATTGCTGCCCATGTACACACTGGGCCATAATTTCAAGCCAAGCAATATCCACGCTGGTGGTCTGCGCTATCATGGTGCTGGTATGATCATCTCTCAGCTCATCAAGGACGGTCTGATGCATGGTGTAGACATTCCTCAGCTCGAGACCTTCGAGGCTGGTATGATCTTCGCCCGTACAGAGGGTATCATCCCCGCTCCTGAGAGCTGTCATGCGATTGCTGCCACCATCCGCGAGGCTAAGAAGTGTAAGGAGACTGGTGAGGAGAAGGTAATCCTCTTCAACCTCTCTGGTCATGGTCTGATTGATATGCCTTCTTACGAGGCTTATATCAAGGGCGACCTGCAGAACTATACTGTTACCGACGAGATGATTGCCGAGAATCTTGCTGAACTCGACAAGCAATAATAGATACTTATTCCTTATATAATAGCGATCCCTGCTCGATTGGAGCAGGGATCGTTTGTTTGTATGTGTATTAGAATCTGCGTGGGCCGCCGAAACCACCGCCACCAGGACGTCCGCCTCCGAAGCCGCCTCCACGAGGACCACCACCGAAGCCAGGACCTCCAGGGCCACCAGGACCACGACGACCACCACCGAAGGCTTTCATGCCTCCGAAGAGGTTCAGACGATAGATGACGTGGAGCATGCCATAGCTGGTAATAGCGTTATACTGTGTTTCGCTGCTTGAGAGCGCACTTACCATCTGGCTGACGGTTGACTGCTGGTGAAGGATATCATAGAGCTGCAGCGAGATAGTCAAGGCATTACCACGCAGGAAACTCTGCGAAACCTGAGCGTTCCAAATGAGTTCGTTGGTATTCATAGAGGCATCGCTATAACCACGACGACTCTGCATGTTCATATTGGTAGTAAGCGAGGTACCCCAAGGTGCTGTCAAGCCAATCATACCACCATATGAGAACTGCCAGGTGTCGAGGTTACTGTTCTTCTGGAACTCATTGCGAGAACGCATATAATTTAAAGATCCGTTGAGCTCGATCTCCAACCAGTCATTACGATAGCTGGCTGCCAGGCGCTCGCCGATATTGAGCGAGGTGGTAACACTCTTCTGCGAATCAGTAGTCATACCAACACTTACATAACCTACATTGTGGTTGTAACCGAGGTTGGTGAAGGTATTCACATTAAAGTATGCTGCCGAGTCGAGGGCGGTATTGAACATAAAGCCCAGATTACCATTCCAGTTGCCATTGATGTTCTCAGGACGAGTAACCGTAGCACCAGAGCCATCATCGACGTATGAGGTCTTCTGGGCAATGGCATTGCTGGTGGTAGAGAAGTTCACGAAGGTCATCACGGCACGCTGGTGCTTCTGGAAATAGTCGTTATAGAAAAGGTTAAAGTTCTGGGTGAACGAGGGCTTCAAGCCTGGGTTACCACGAGTGATGCGCAAGGGGTTGCTATCGTCTACGATATCGAGCAGATCGCTCATGGAGGGCTGTTGGGTACGTCCACGATAGGTAAAGCGCAACTGACCCGTCTGTGACTTCTTCCAACGGAAGTCGAGTGTTGGTGTGAAGTTGGTAACAGTACGTTTTGTAATGGTATCAGTGCCCATATACTTATATGAGAAATTCGATGACTGAGGTATCACCTGGAAACCGATATTGAAGTTGAACGACTTGCGTACGATACGCAGCATCACCTCAGCTGTGTGGGTATAGTTCTTATAAACCGACTTCTTACTGAGCAGAGAGTCCTCATAATGTGCCAGCGGACTGGGCAGCGGATCAAGGTATTTATCGAAATCACGATATGAGGGATCGATATTGGTATAAACACCTAATGGCGGAAGGCTATACGTCTTACGATCGCTATTGGTGTAACTATACTGATAGGTATAGCTAAACTGCAGATATACCTGACGGGCGATGGGCTCGCTATAGGTAAGACGTGTGCTATAACCCCAACGGTTCTCAGGTGTATAGTTATAGCGGTTGGTTTGATAAACAGAATCTATGGGCAACAGCGTAACTGGATCAACTATCTGGAAATAGTTAACGACATTGTTCGTTATCGACTTGCTGGTGCCATCGCTCCAGTTGGCATTCAACCGCAATGTAATATTTCGACCATTGTTACTAAGACGACGGTTGAACTGCAACATACCACGGAGGTTCTTGGAGTCGCTGTAGGTAGTACCACTCTGAACACTATAGTTCTGCGCAATACCATATTTCTTTGCTATATCGAACACATCCGTAAGCGGATCATCACTGTAGTCGAACGGATTCTTATCGAAGCTGGCATCCTCGCTTTTGTTGATACCATCGTTAGTGGTATAGCTAAAGTTAGGACGGAACATGATGTTGGTCATTGAGTCGGGCTGCCATTCCAGTCGCATTTGTCCGTTCCAGCTGTTTGAACATGAGAAATTATGGCTGAGGCTGTTGCGATACTGCGAATTCTGCTCATTGATGAAGTTCTTACTGTTACCTTTCGACAAGACATCGCCATCGCTATGGTTCCATCGTATGCTACCATCGAGCTTAAACTTATCAGTATTCTCATAGTTCAGGTTCACACCAACCATCTTGTTAGCTGTGAGACCTTGGCGACCTGCACCAAATCGGCCACCACCGCCACCACCAGGGAATCCCATATCATTGGTGTTATTGGCATTGGTCATCAGGAATAACTTCATATTATTCTGCATTACGCCTCCAAAGATACGACCTGCATAACGGTTTTGGGTACCTGCAGCCAAGTCAAAGTTTGCCATTACGCCCTTGTTCATACCAGCCTTAATACCGAAGTCAAGCACTGTCTCTTCTTCACCATCCTCGATACCAGAAACACGGGCAAGATCGCTCTGCTTATCGTAGGCCTTGATACGATCGATGATATTCGTAGGCAGATTCTTCAGAGCCGTCTTAGTATCACCGGTCATAAACTCCTTACCGTCAACCAGGAACTTCTTCACCTCCTTACCATTGATCTTTACAGTACCATCATCGCTCACCTCGGCACCTGGCAATCGTCTTACGAGTTCCTCGACTACCGAACCCTCAGGCGTACGGAAAGCTGCTGCATTATACACAAAGGTATCGGCCTTCAGAGTTACCTTCGAAGCATGGGCCGTCACTGTGGCACCTTGCAGCATAATGGCATCGGGCTCCAGTGAGATGGTGCCTGCACGATAGTCCTTACCTTCTTTAATGGATATTTTCTTGGTGTAGGTCTTAAAGCCCACATAGGTAATCTTCAGGGTATAACTACCTTCCTGCGGAGCCTTGATCGAAAAACCACCGGAAGCATCGGTAACTGCATTGGCTACCACCTTCTCACCTGAAAGCAGGGCTGCCGTGGCCTGGATTACCGCTTCTTTCGTATCCTGTTCTACAACCTTACCTGTAACTGTGCGCTGGGCACTTGCTGTGATCGCCGACAAACAAACGGCCATCAAGAGTACAATTTTTCTCATTCTTAT
Organism: uncultured Prevotella sp.; assembly: GCA_902798285.1. Taxonomy (GTDB): domain Bacteria; phylum Bacteroidota; class Bacteroidia; order Bacteroidales; family Bacteroidaceae; genus Prevotella. The sequence goes on from CADBVZ010000015.1 coordinate 45,910, forward strand.
CACTAATTTTGCCTCTTTGACGCAGAAAAAAAGGAAAAGTTTAATAACTTTCGGAAATTTTTCCATATTTCTTAGCCGAATATTGATTTTTCTTATTACCTTTGCACCACAAACAATTAACAGGCATAGCTGTAACCAAAACATGAATCAGCAAAAGGTGATAATATCCGAGCATCTCGGACAGACTCTCCAAGAGGCCATCTCTCAATGTGAGCATGACCGGCTATTTGTGTTGGCAGACGAGACGACGGAGCGTTGTTGTCTGCCCTTGGTGAAAGAATTGGAATGCCTGATTGGTGCGCAGTACATCGTCATCGGAGCTACCGATACAAACAAAACACTCGAATCAGTAGTTCACGTATGGGAGGAACTGGGGAAAGGAGGTGCCACTCGTCACACCTTATTAATTAATATAGGCGGTGGTATGGTAACCGATCTGGGCGGCTTTGCTGCCTCAACCTTCAAGCGGGGCATCAACTACATAAACATCCCCACCACCCTATTGTCGATGGTCGATGCCAGCGTCGGCGGGAAAACCGGATTCAACTTCAGAGGGCTGAAGAACGAGATTGGCGTATTCAACAATGCAAGCAGCGTGATACTCGATACGACGTTCCTAAAAACCCTCGACGAAGAGAACATACTTTCTGGCTATGCAGAGATGTTAAAGCACGGACTAATAGCCAACGAAGAAATGTGGGCCACACTTATGAACTTCGACATAGAGAAGCCCAATTTACAGGTGCTGAACAGGATGGTGGCAGAGAGTGTGGCTGTGAAACAGAGAATCGTAACGGAGGATCCAACGGAGAAGGGGATCCGCAAGGCTTTGAACTTAGGACATACTGCAGGTCATGCCTTTGAATCGTTGGCACTGAAGAGAAAACCCGTACTGCATGGCTATGCTGTGGCATGGGGACTGATATGTGAACTCTACCTGAGTGCCGTCAAAACAGGATTTCCCACAGAGAAGATGCATCAGACGGTGCGCTTTATCAGGGAGCATTATGGGAAATTGAATATTACCTGTGATGACTACCCCACTCTGCTGGAGCTAATGACACATGACAAGAAAAACGTGGCAGGTGTGATTAACTTCACTCTATTGGGAGGTATCGGAGACATCCGTATCAACCAGACAGCCACAAAAGACGAGATTTACGAGGCGCTCGACTTCTACAGGGAGGGCTGACCTTGAATAGGCATACCAATCAGCTTAATAGACCTAATCATATTACTAACTAATCGCAGATAGGGTTGCCCGTGAGGGTAGCCCTATCTCATTTACTAGCAAGTTGTTCTGCTATTTTTCTTGCCGGTTTACCTGTTTCCGTCAAGGGTATGGTTTCTACATGGATATAGTCTTTGGGTTGATAAAACTTTGGAAGACGAATCTCGCAGATTTGCCTGGCTTCATCTACAGATCCTTCCGTTAGAAGCACAGCCACCTCACCAAACTTATGATCATGCCGTTTTGTTAATAAATAAGGTACACGGAAATAAGGTTTCAGCTGGCGCTCCACTTCTTCAATCTGAATTTTAATACCACCAGAACATATAACATTATCCTTGCGTCCTAGAACGCGGAATCGACCATCAGGCTTCAACTCTACTATATCATTTGTAGTTAGTATATCGGCACAGACCTCTGGTGCATCTACTACAAGGCAACCTTCATCAGTGGTGCTAAGTTTAACCGTATCAAATGGAGTATACCACTCTGAGGCTTCAGCACTAGAGATTCTCCTAAGCGCAATATGCGATAATGTCTCTGTCATACCATAGGTACTCCAAACTGCATTGGGGAATCCCCGCAGCTCTTTCTCCATCGCTGCATCTATCGCGCCACCACCGATAATCAAATGCAGGATCTGTTTCAGTCTTTCTTTTTCCTCGGGAACCTGCAAGGAATTATATACCTGCATGGGCACCATGGCAGCAAAATCTAGCTGAGAATTGGCAATTGAGAATTGACAATTATTCAACGGATGACCGGAGGGCTCAACAGTAATAAGGCGAAGTCCGCGCTCAAGGGAGCGAATCACCATCATCTTCCCTGCAATATAATCGAGGGACATGCAGAGCAAGGCGGAATCACCAGATTTCAAACCGAGAAAATCGCACGTAATTCTAGCAGAAGCAAGCATACGTTGTTTTTCTACGAGCATCAGCTTGGGTTGTCCCGTACTGCCACTGGTCTTTACCTCGACATATGGTGAGTCGTTATTCCACTCCTCCAGGAATTCCTCTATCTTCACCTTTTAAAGCTTTCACCTATCCATAGTTGATCTCCTCGAATCTCAAGAGGCATAGAAATATTATCTGTAAACAACTGGCCTGTACCCAAACCCTGGGGCATAGTGATGTAGTCGCCATAGACATCAGAAGCAAATTGAGCGATGGCATTCAGTCCAATGTTACTCTCAAGGGCAGAAGTAATCCACGAGTCAATGCCCTGATTACGAGCGATATTTATCCATTCACGGCAACCCTGCATACCTCCATGGAGCGAAGGTTTCAGGATGATGTATCGGGGCTTTATCATACTGAGCATGTGAGCCTTCATTTCTGGATCGTTGACACCAATCAATTCTTCGTCGAGCGCGATGGGTAAAGGCGACTCACGACATAGTTCGGCCATATAACCCCACTGACAGGCTTTGATGGGCTGTTCAATACTATGGATGGCATACTGCGATAACAACTCCAGCTTATATAGGGCATCCTCATAAGGAAAGGCTCCGTTGGCATCGAGACGTAGTTCCACCTCATGGAAAGAGAATCGGTTTCTAATACGCTTAATAAGGTCAAGTTCCATCTCGAAGTCAATGGCACCGATTTTCAGTTTCACACAACGAAAGCCCTTTTCAAGTTTCTCTTCCATGCGTTGAAGCATCTCCTCATAATTACCCATCCAGACAAGACCATTGATGGGGATGCCCACTTCACCACGACTGAAAGCCGTATCAAAGAGGCGGTCTCCACGATGTAGATTCAGCAGGGCTGTTTCCAGTCCGAAGAGCATCGACGGATAGGTACGCATGGCTTCATAGTCTATCTCCCCCGTCTCGCAGAACAACTGGGAAAACCTGTCGAGCACAACCGCATATTCTGGACTGGCATCGCAACTCAGATCTGGCAGAGGCGCACATTCACCAATTCCCTCACGCTGGCCATCATTCAAATAGATGAGCCATATTTTACGGGTGGTATAAATACCACGTGAGGTACCAGCCGGCTGTTTAAAATGGAGCACACGCTCCTCTATTTTATATTGCATAGAGACAAAAACGTATTACTAAAAATCAAGGCAGCTTTGGATATTTCTTAAAGTTCGGTTTGCGCTTTTCCAGAAATGCTTTGCCACCTTCTTGAGCCTCATCGAGGAAGTAATACAACATAGTGCAATCGCCTGCGAGTTCCTGAATACCGGCCTGGCCATCCAATTCTGCATTCAATCCAGCCTTAATCATACGAAGAGCCAGAGGTGAACGTTCCATCATGATTTCGGCCCACTCCACGCACTCATCTTCTAAACGTTCTATAGGCACAACCTTGTTTACCATACCCATTTCTTCCGCCTCCTTAGCACTGTATTGGCGACAAAGGAACCAGATTTCACGGGCTTTCTTCTGACCCACGATACGAGCGAGATAGCTACTTCCAAAACCGGCATCGAAGGAACCCACTTTAGGACCTGTCTGTCCAAAGATAGCATTCTCCGAGGCAATGGTCAAATCGCAAACCAGGTGTAGAACGTGTCCACCACCAATGGCATAGCCATTCACCATGGCGATGACTGGTTTGGGAAGACGGCGGATCTGCATCTGTACATCGAGCACACTCAAACGAGGAACGCCCTCTTCATCCACATAGCCGCCACGACCCTTTACATGCATATCACCACCTGAGCAGAATGCATGTTTTACATCGGCTAACGTCTTACCCTCTGGCACCTCACTCATAGCACCTGTCAACAACACCACATTGATGTCTTGCATCTCACGACACATTGCAAAAGCCTGACTCAATTCCCAAGTGGTTTTGGGTGTAAAGGCATTGCGATATTGCGGACGGTTAATGGTAATCTTGGCGATACCATTGTATTCCTCAAATAAAATCTCCTTAAAATCTCGAATAGTTTTCCACTCTCTCATTTCTTCAACGATTTATAATAGTCCTTAAATACACATTCATCCACATTTGCATCAGTAAACACCTCAAGTACGATAGGGCGATCGCTCTCCATATTAAATAAGGTATCAATGCCTTTCTGCATATCTTCCAAATTACTAGCCTTCAGATAAGTCACGTTATTCTGGATACAGATGCCTTCTGCCGAGGTGTGGTGCTCAGCAGCTACATACTTATCGCGAGCAGAACTCTTCTCTAGGCCATGCAGCAGATTAAAGATACCACCCTTACCATTATTAAGCAAAAGGATGCGCAAATTCCCTCGCAGATTCTGGTTCCACAAGGCATTCTGGTCATAGAAGAAACTAAGATCGCCAATCACGCAGAACACTTTTTCTTTAGTCACACATGAGAAACCTGCTGCCGTAGAAAGGGAACCTTCTATACCATTCACCCCTCGATTACACCAAACAGGATGTTGCGCATAGATGTTTGCCAGACGGATAGACGTTGAGTTGGCATAATGCACCTCACCATCCCCTACCTGTGACTCGAAGTATTTCACTGCTGCCATCTGGGAATAGGCAGGCTGATAATCCTCTACATGCTGACGCACACGCTTGAGCAGCTGCTCCCACATCATGACAAATGGATGGGGACGATCCTCCAGCAGGAACTGCACATGATCAGCAATGATCTTACCATCGCCCTGAATCACCTGCGTGAGGTTCATAAAGGTATCATTTACTTCACCCGTAGCATTCACCGTCCATACTTCCCTCGCTTTACGCAGAAAACGCTTCAGTCGCTTACTTACAATGGAGCCACCAATATACAATACAAAATCAGGTACATAATTCTCGTCGTTTTCCACCAGTGCCACAGCCTCATCGAAACCAGGATTGAGGGGTTGGCCACAGATAAGCATGGGGCGCTCGGCCAACATGAACATACGACCTATATGACTAAGAGTTGGTGTTGTAACCTCTGCCGACACTAGCTTGATCTTACGTTCACGGGGCAAGGACTTTTCTGTATAGTCGAATAGCGGTTCAGTGATAGGCACATTGATATGTACTGGTCCGCAACCCTGATGGCGCGTTTCTATCAGTGCTTCATTCACCAGACGATTACAGTACCAGCGTTCCTCATCGTTATGAGGCTCTGGCAAACTAACAGCTTTCTTTACGAATCGTCCTAAGGCATCAGGCTGGGGCATAGTCTGTCCATCGAGCTGATCGATCCACTGTGGTGGACGATCGGCAGAGATAGCTACCAAAGGTACATGCTGATAGTAAGCCTCAGCCACGGCTGGAGCAAGATTCAGAAGTGCAGTGCCAGAAGTGACACATACAGCTACTGGCTGCTGTAGAGCCTGAGCCATACCAAGGGCATAGAATCCTGCACTGCGTTCGTCGGTTACAGGATAGCACTTGATATCAGGACTTTCATTGAAATTATGTACGATTGGCGAGTTCCTGCTGCCTGGGCACACTACAGCATAACGTATACCATGGGCCACCAACAACGCCGTCAATATGTTTACATTCTCCTTATTGCTATACATTATATTATTCTCCTCATCGTTTCAAGTTTTGCCTCTGTCTCCATCCACTCCTGTTCCTCAGTACTATCCTTCAGCAAACCGCCCCCAGCATAAAGATGATAATATCCACCTTCGATATTCATACACCGAAGCGACACATAGAGGTGAGTCTCCTCTGCACCTAACATACCCATAAAGCCTGAGTAGTATCTACGTGGTGTATGTTCATTATGGGTAATAAAACGAAAAGCCTCACGTTTGGGCAAACCACACACAGCAGGTGTGGGATGTAGTACTTGCAAGAGATCACCAATGCGTTGGTTATCTGGAAGTTTAAAGGTAAAGTCACTCCTTAGGTGGACAAGATTAGCCGCACGAACTGTACGTGGACCTTCTTCACGGAAATCCCTTGTAAACTGCTCCAGACATTCCGTTATATATGTAGTAACGATGCGCTGTTCTTGAATATTTTTGGTAGTCCATGTTAGTGTTTCACCTTCACCCAATAACTGGTCACCCTCAAGTCGCATGGTTCCTGCCAAAGCAATAGTACGCCAATCGCAGCCCCTTCCCTCAAGCAGAATCTCTGGAGTAGCAGTTAACCAACAGCCACTTTTTTCCGTCCAAACGAGAGATATAAACATACGGGGATAACACTCACAGGCTTTGAGGAAGAGTTCCTCAGGAAAACACTTCCCACCAGTAACCTCATCAGCACATCGTGCTAACACTATCTTTTGAAAGGTATCGAGATTTAACTGCGAATGAAAATTAGCGAAATCAATGGCATAGGTAGTCCTACTTCCGCCAAAAGAACTGGACTTTGTTTCTTGGCTAACACAGAAATCACTAATTGGCGAATGGTTCCACGCCTTCAGGTCAAGTATCGTTACTTCTTCAGGACGAATCAATAGAATCGGTTGCTCTGCCTTCACCTCAAAGGGAGCCACAACGAAACCCTCATGACCGTTCAGTTCTTGACATGATAAAAGCTCCATAGGATTACCTTCCATCTGACGGATACAGGTAACCTCAGAAGCATGAGGCAGACGAAAAAGTGCAAATCCCGTCATCCTCGTTTCTGTCTAATAATGTAGTTAGTTACACGGACATTCGAGATCAGTTCCCCAGAAGTGTCCTTAATATCTACATTCCATACATGGAGTGTTGTTCCCTCATGTAACAAATGTGCATAGGCTGTCACAGTATCTCCCTCAACAACTGCCTTCACATGGCTACCACTCACCTCGATACCGACACAAGCGCAACCCGGGCACATGGCCGAGGAAGCTACTCCTGCCACATTCTCTGCCAGCGCTAAAGAGGCGCCACCACTCAGGAATCCAAAAGGCTGACGATTACGTTCATCAACTTTCATTCTCGCCATACAAGTATCAACCTCGGGAGTGGAAATAAACTCCATCCCGAGGGCGGTACTTAAATTTGGCTTAGCATTTATAATCTCAACAATTCTTTCTACGTTCATTTCTATTTAAATAATGAATACTCAGGCACACTCCATGCTAATGCGCTGGCCCCCAATACATCGCGTTCACGATTGTCAAGTTTCGAGGTTAATATCTTTACCTTTCCCTTCAGATTGCCAAAGACATGGTTCTCGAATGACTCATATACAGGATCAACCAACCACTTGCCTGCATGGGAGATACCTCCTGTGAGGATAATTGCTTCAGGATCAACGAGTGAAGCATAGTTGGCCAAACCCAGACCTAGCACATATCCAGTACGACGATACACCTCAATGGCGAGTTCATCATTCTCGTTACAGAAACCAGCAATAATCTTGGGTGACAGACGCTCGGCCTGACGCATCAATGAAGGTTTGTCAGACTCTGCCAGCACCTCCTGCGCCGTACGAACGATACCTGCCGCACCTGCGTATGCCTCAAGACAACCTTCATGCCCACAACCACACTTACGACCATTATCTACGACACAAGTATGTCCGAACTCACCGGCAAAACCCAGATGCCCCTGATGATCGTGTCCCTCTGAGAAGAAACAGCTACCAAGACCAACACCCAGACTGATGATAATGAAGTTTTTCATACCGTGGGCACTACCGAAAGTATATTCACCTAAAGCCGACACATGGGCATCGTTGGCAAGACCAACTGCCAATCCGATTCTATCGCGAAGCATCGCTGCCATAGGAATAACACCCTTCCAAGGCAGGTTTGGTGCATTCTCGATACATCCTGAAACGAAATTTGCACTCGGTGAACTTACGCCAATGGAGCGAACGGTTTCATAGCCACCATTTGCTTCAACGAGCATCACAATCTTGTCACTCAAGTTTGTTACGAAATTGTTGACGTCTGGATAGTCTTCTGTAGGAAATGACTCCTCAGCCAGAATGTTTCCGCGAACATCCACAAGCGCATAAGTCGTGGACTCATTACTAATATCAACGCCGACAACTTTCGTCTTGTAATTATACTCTTCCATTTTTAGTTGTTATAGATTGTATTGGAATTAATTAGTTACTTAAACAATGAATATTCCTTCACATCCCATGCCAGAGCACTAGCTCCAAGCACATCGCGTTCACCTTCTTTCAGGATACTTACGAGCAGACGGGTTTTACCTTGAATATTATGGAATACATGTTCATCAAACGATTTGCGCATAGGTTTCAGAAGCCACTTTCCAGCCGTCATCATGTCTCCAGTTAATATGATAGCCTCAGGATTTAGTACAGATGCATAGTTTGCCAGACCAAGTCCCAAAGTAAAACCTGTACGACACATCGCCTCTATAGCCAATTTATCGCCTTGATCACAGCACTGTACAATAGTGGGTATACTCAGAGTCTTATAATCGTCGAGTATTGTAGACAAGCCTTCGTTCTTCAATTCCTGAATAGTCATGAGAAGTCCCTTGTCAGAACAATAGGTTTCAAGACATCCCTTGGCTCCGCAACCACATTGGCGACCATTTACTTCAACACATGTGTGTCCCACTTCGCCGGCAAAGCCGTTAACTCCCAAATGAGGTTTTCCATCATAGAAGATACAACTTCCCAGACCTCCATGACTTAATGAAACGACAATGAAATCCTTTAGACCGTGGGCACTGCCATAGGCTTTCTCGCCCAAGGCTGTGATATGTGCATCATTTGCCAATGCTACAGCCAATCCCATACGATCACGTATCATAGCAGCCAGTGGGACAACTCCCTTCCAAGGCATATTGGCAGCATTCTCCATGCATCCTGTCAGGTAGTTGCTACTTGGAGCACTGATACCAATTGATCGTACTCGTTCATAGCCACCATTTTCTTCGACCAGCATAATAATCTTCTCACTAAGAGCTGTCACGAAATTGTTGACATCAGGATAGTCCAACGTTGAGAAATAGTCTATCGCAAGAATCTCGCCCCTAATGTCTACAAGTGCATAAGTAGTTCTCGCCTCACGGATGTCTACACCTACAACTCTGGTTTTTATTTCATCTACCACTTCCATAGAAACATTCTGATTTCAGATTATTTAAACAACGAATACTCCTTTACTTCCCACGCCAGCACACTCGCACCAAGTACGTTGCGTTCGTCTTCCTCCAATTCCGAGGTAAGGAATTTCACTTTACCACGTATATTATGGAACACATGTTCCTCGAAATATCGCTGAGCAGGCTCCAATAGCCATTTCCCTGCTTTTGAGATGCCTCCTGTAAAAATAAAGGCCTCTGGATCAAGCACCGTAGCATAATTGGCTAATCCTAAGCCTAACGCCTCTCCCGTACGACGATAAACCTCAATAGCCTGCTCATCGCCCTGATCACACAATTCTGCTATCGTTTTAGGTGTCAGTTTATCCAGGCGACGCATAGCTGTCATACCACCAGACTCAGCCATTACCTCACGAGCAGTCCGTATAATGCCTTTCGTTGCCGTATACGTTTCCAAACATCCTTTGTTTCCACAACCACACTGACGGCCATCATGAACTACACAAGTATGCCCAATCTCGCCAGCATAACCATCGGCACCCAATTTTACACGTCCATCGGTAAAAATACAACTACCCATACCTGTACCTAGGGTAATTACAATGAAATCACGCATACCATGGGCACAGCCAAAAGCATGTTCACCAAGGGCTACCACATGAGCATTGTTGGCCACAGCTACAGCTAAGCCCAATCTATCACGCAGAAGAGCAGACAGTGGTATTACACCCTTCCATGGCATATTAGCAGCATTTTCAATGCTACCTGTCATAAAGTTGGCACTGTGGGCACTAATACCAACAGAACGGATATCACCAAACCCACCATTTGCTTCTACGAGTGCCATAATATGCTCACTAAGTGCACTCACAAAACCACCTATGTCAGGATAATCTTCTGTCACAAAACTATCTTTGGCAATGATATTACCCCTAACATCCACAACGGCATAGGTCGTTGATTCAAGACTTATGTCTACACCTACTACTTTTTTCTTAACTGTCGCCTGATTTTCCATAAGTTGTCTTAAGTTTCATGCCACAAATATATAAACATTTTCCTATTCAGCCAAATCTTTCTGCTATTTTTTGCAAATATTTACCCTCACATGTGTATTTTTCGGAAGATTTTCGTATCTTTGCACCCACTTAAGCATAATATTCGAATATTAAAGATGAACATTTTAGAGTTAAGCGAACAGGAAATCGGAAGGCGTCAGAGCCTTCAGGAGCTCCGTGCGATGGGTATCGATCCATATCCCGCAGCCGAGTTCCCTACCAATGCATTTAGTACCGAAATCAAGGAGAATTTCAAGGATGACGAAGAGTGTGAAGTTGTTATCGCAGGCCGTATGATGAGCCATCGTGTAATGGGTAAGGCCTCATTTGCCGAACTTCAGGACTCAAAGGGTCGTATCCAGGTTTATATCACCCGCGATGATATCTGCCCAGGCGAGAACAAGGACTTATATAATAATGTATTTAAGCGTTTGCTCGATATTGGCGATTTCATCGGTGTTAAGGGTAAGGTTTTCCGCACCCAGACTGGCGAGATTTCTGTTCATGCATCAGAGCTCACACTGCTTTCAAAGAGCCTCAAGCCACTGCCTATCGTTAAGTATAAGGATGGTGTGGCCTACGATAAGTTTGATGATCCCGAGTTGCGTTATCGCCAGCGTTATGTCGATTTGGTAGTTAACGAAGGCGTAAAGGATACCTTCCTGAAGCGTGCAACCATCATCCGCACCATGCGTAGCATTCTTGACAATGCTGGTTATACCGAGGTTGATACTCCTATCCTGCAGAGCATCGCAGGTGGTGCATCAGCCCGTCCATTCATCACCCACTTCAATGCCCTAAATCAGGACATGTACATGCGTATCGCAACAGAGCTCTATCTGAAACGCCTTATCGTTGGTGGTTTCGAAGGTGTTTACGAGATGGGTAAGAACTTCCGCAACGAGGGTATGGATAAGACTCACAACCCTGAGTTTACTTGCATGGAGCTCTACGTCAGCTATAAGGACCTGCTCTGGGGTATGACCTTCACAGAGAAGATGCTCGAGGAGATTTGTACAGCTGTAAACGGCAAGCCCGAGGTTGAGATCGATGGCAACATCATCTCGTTCAAGGCTCCATTCCGTCGCCTGCCTATCCTCGATGCTATCAAGGAGAAGACCGGTTTCGACTGCGATGGCAAGACCGAGGACGAGATTCGTCAGTTCTGCCTCTCTAAGGGTATGGACGTAGACGAGACCATGGGTAAGGGTAAGCTCATCGACGAACTCTTTGGCGAGTTCTGCGAGGGCACCTTCATCCAACCTACATTTATTACCGATTATCCTGTTGAGATGTCACCACTTACCAAGATGCACCGCTCTAAGCCCGGACTCACTGAGCGTTTCGAGCTGATGGTCAATGGTAAGGAGCTGGCTAATGCATATTCAGAGCTTAATGATCCTATCGATCAAGAAGAGCGTTTTATTGAGCAGATGAAGCTGGCCGATAAGGGCGACGACGAGGCTATGATCATCGACCATGATTTCCTGCGCGCTCTGCAGTATGGTATGCCTCCAACGTTTGGTATTGGTATCGGTATCGACCGTCTGGTAATGCTTATGACCGGTAAGTTTGCTATTGGCGAGGTGATGCTGTTCCCACAGATGAAGCCTGAGAAGAAGATTCCCCAGTCATCCGTAGCCGAGTGGGCCGAGATTGGTGTTCCCGAGGATATCGTTCCTGTACTGCGCAAGGCTGGTTTCAATCTGATTACAAACATCAAGGACGAGAAGCCTCAGGGTCTGCAGCAGAAGATTGGCGAAATCTTCAAAAAGTACAAGCTCGAACTCCAGAAACCTAGTGTCGACGAGGTAGCCGCCTGGATTGAGAAGGCGCAAGCCTAACTCTTAATTGGATTCTTAATTGAAATTATGTACGACTGTGGTAAAATAGCAATCATCGGTGGCGGTAGCTGGGCAACAGCAATAGCTAAGATTGTGGTGGGACATACCCATCACATCGGGTGGTACATGCGCCGCGATGATCGCATCGAGGATTTCAAACGACTGGGACATAATCCAGCCTATCTAACGAGCGTACATTTCAACACTAGCGAAATACATTTCGACAGCGATTTGAACCGTATCGCCCAACAGTATGACACCCTCGTTTTTGTCACACCTTCGCCTTATCTCAAGAGTCACCTAAAGAAACTCAGAACACGTATTCGAGACAAGTTCATCCTCACTGCCATCAAAGGTATCGTACCTGATGAGAACCTCGTATGTTCTGAATATTTCCATCAAGTTTACGATGTGCCTTACGAGAACTTGGCCTGTATCGGAGGTCCTTCACATGCTGAGGAAGTAGCACTCGAGCGTCTTAGTTATCTGACTGTAGGTTGTGCTGATCGCGACAAGGCTCAAGCTTTCTGCGATGTACTCTCGAGCGAGTACATCAAGACAAAGACTTCGACTGATGTCGTTGGTATAGAATATTCATCGGTACTGAAGAATGTCTATGCTATCGCAGCTGGTATTTGCAGCGGTTTGAAGTATGGCGACAACTTCCAAGCAGTACTAATGGCTAATGCTGTTCAGGAGATGAACCGCTTTCTCACAGCCGTCTATCCACAGGAGCGCAACATCTACGATAGTGTTTATCTAGGCGATTTACTTGTAACAGGCTATTCTAATTTCTCACGTAACCGCACTTTTGGTACAATGATTGGCAAAGGCTATAGTGTAAAGTCTGCACAGGTTGAGATGGAAATGATAGCCGAAGGATATTTTGGTACTAAGTGTATGAAGGAGATTAATCGTCATTGTCATGTCAACATGCCGATTCTCGACGCAGTATATAACATTCTCTACGAGCGCATAGCGCCCCAGATTGAGGTTAAGCTTTTAACAGATTCATTTAGATAACTAAACAATAAAGATCTATGAGCAACATTAAGTTAGACATCACCAAAGCTGCCAGTTTCCTCGGAGCAGGCGCTGTAGAGGCTTTCGAGCCCAAAGTAAAAGCTGCCCAAAAGGCACTTGAAGAGGGTACATGCCCTGGTAACGATTTCCTCGGATGGCTTCATCTGCCATCAAGTATCACACCTGCATTTATCGATGAGTTGCAGGCATGTGCTAACACCTTGCGCCAGAACTGCGAGGCTGTAGTTGTAGCAGGCATCGGAGGTTCATACCTGGGTGCACGTGCTGTCATCGAAGCCCTCAGCAATTCATTTGCTTGGCTGGTTCAGGACAAGAAGAATCCTACCATTCTTTTCGCTGGTAACAACATCGGTGAAGATTATCTCTTCGAGTTGACTGAGTACCTTAAGGACAAGAAGTTCGGTGTGATTAACATCTCTAAGAGTGGCACCACCACTGAGACTGCCCTTACCTTCCGTCTGCTGAAGAAACAGTGCGAGGCTCAGCGTGGTAAGGAAGAGGCTAAGAAAGTTATCGTAGCCATTACCGATGCCAAGAAGGGTGCTGCCCGTACTTGTGCTGACAAGGAGGGTTACAAGAGCTTCATCATCCCCGATAACGTAGGTGGTCGTTTCTCTGTACTCACTCCAGTAGGTCTGCTGCCTATCGCTTGCGCTGGTTTCAACATTAAAGAACTCGTTGCTGGTGCTCAGGATATGGAGAAGGCTTGTGCACCTGATGTGCCTTTCGCAGAGAACCCTGCTGCCCAGTATGCCGCAGTACGTAACGGTCTGTACCAGAGTGGAAAGAAGATCGAGATTATGGTGAACTTCCAGCCCAAACTGCATTTCATGAGTGAGTGGTGGAAACAGCTCTACGGAGAGAGCGAGGGTAAGGACAAGAAGGGTATTTTCCCTGCATCTGTTGACTTTACTACAGACCTCCACTCTATGGGACAGTGGATTCAGGATGGCGAGCGCACCATCTTCGAGACAGTAATTAGCGTTGAGGAGCCAGAGAAAAAATTGCTCTTCCCTGCTGATGAGGAGAATCTCGATGGACTAAACTTCCTGGCTGGCAAGCGTGTGGACGAGGTAAACAAGATGGCTGAGCTGGGTACTAAACTGGCTCATGTAGATGGTGGTGTGCCCAACATCCGTATTACTATGCCTCGCCTGAATGAGCGTTATCTCGGACAGCTGATTTATTTCTTCGAGATCGGTTGTGGTATCAGTGGTAATGTTCTGGGTGTCAACCCATTCAACCAGCCTGGTGTTGAGGCCTACAAGAAGAATATGTTCGCACTGCTCGACAAGCCTGGCTACGAGGAAGATAGCAAAGCCATCAAGGCTCGTCTGGCCAAAGAAGCATAAATGTATCAATTAGCGATTAAGAAATACCTGGAAGAACACGGCTTTGAGGCACTTCGCCCCAGAGCCGTGCTCTTTGATATGGATGGCGTACTCTACGACTCCATGCCTAATCATGCTATTGCTTGGCAGGAATCCATGGCCCGTTTTCATATCCACATGACAGCTGAGGATGCCTATGCCACAGAAGGTGCTCGTGGTGTTGACACTATTCGTATGATGGTACGCATTCAGCAACAGCGTGAAATCACAGAGGCAGAGGCCCAGAAGATGTACGACGAGAAGAGTCGCCTCTTCCACTCCCTCCAAGAAGCCCCGATTATGCCTGGAATTCTTGAACTGATGGCACAGATTCACGAGGCAGGTATCCAGTGTGGCGTTGTTACAGGTAGTGGTCAACGTCCGCTTATCCAACGTATTCTCAAGGATTTCGGAGATTACGTCGACGAAAGTCACATTACCACAGCCTACGATGTACGTCGTGGTAAACCTAATCCAGACCCATATCTAGTAGGGCTTGAGAAAGCAGGAAACCTCCATCCCTCGCAAGCCATCGTTGTAGAGAATGCTCCTCTTGGCATTCGAGCTGGCGTTGCAGCCCGCATCTTCACTATTGGTGTAAATACAGGTCCTTTACCTAATGACCAACTGCTTCAGGCAGGGGCTCATCTACTGTTTCCAAACATGCCAGCCCTCAGTGCTGCCTGGAAACATTTTGACTTATAAAGTCATCCAACCATAATGTACGCTTTTCGAAGAAATCGTTGGTATATTCCACTTCTTCTTCCCAAGTGTTGAAAGTAACATTACACATCGCTTTTCCTGCATCAGGCCACAGATCGTAGTTTTCCTTTTGCGCCTTTACAATTGAATTGGCTACTTTCTGAATGTTTGATCTTACTGTTGGAAGTTGAACTTTCATCTTCTCCCACTCCTCGACTACAACATCTCTAAATCTTGGGGAATGGAAAAGGTAATAGAAATAATCATTTCCGCTCCACCTACTCTCCGTCAACAAATCATCCGGTGTCCAGCCAAAAGCTTCAGAAGGCCACAGTCCTAAACTCCATTCTGCATCCCATATGGGATATTCCTTAAGTGTAGAAGACTTAGAAGGGAGTACATAATACTGATTCACATCGACTACAGCCATCAATTCTGCCACCAGATACCATTTTGCGAAACTCACAGGATCAATATAAGAAAGGTATTCTGTATTATCCGGATCATTCTCAAGCAAGAAAAGAGCCGACTCCATGTTGTTCATAAACGAAGAAATAAATTGCCAATTATCATCACCTTCAATCATTTTTCCTTCATCTGCATCAGGATATTTGAAAGTGTAGATTCGTTTCATCTCATCAGTCACCAGAAACAGAGGACTCTCATAATAATAGCCATCATATTTCAGTAGGTAGCCATCATCTTCAATATTCACCCTCTCTTTAGCCTTCTCAATATGATCGGTAAGTAGATAGACGCCCATATACTCCCCATTCAGATAAAGTTGTACGTGCTGATAATGGATAAAGAAATCCATCCTTGCAGCCTTTGAGAGTTCTGCCATATATGCAGTACGTAGAAGTGAGCGGTCATTGAAATCTGCCAAGAGAACCCAGTCGCGATTTGCAGGGAAGCCAAAAGGCGTCTGTTTATCATTGAATTTAATTTTATAAGGCTTTTTATCAAAGTCCCATGTAGAATGGCCACGGCCTCTGATTTTACCTGCAGCCTCTATCTGAACATCTTGACTTCCATAGGCTATCTTGGCTATCATACCCACATAATCCTCCTTTGATTCAATTTCAATACCGCCAACGGTATTGATATAGACATGCGGGATATCATAGGTAATAACCTCAATTGTAGAATCGCTCGTACACGAAACAACTACCAATCCTATCGCTATGGAAAAGATCGTAGAAATTACAGTTTGATAAACATAAAAAGTCTTTGTCTTCATCTAGTTATGTGTTTTATGAAAATCCTATTGCTGATTATCCTCGTTGCCATAGGTATCCATTTCTGTATCACGACGGATGCCTACCTCGCCCAGAGAACTTACTGTTACCACCAGGGGAATGTATTCATCAGTCTGCGGATGGCATACGCTGGCTGCAAAGATAAGCTGGGCTCCCTCGATCTTATCGAATACAAAGCCTTCAAGTATACCTGTCTTGCGATAGTCATCGTCAAGATAGTTCTCGAAAGCTGCTTTCGTAAAGCCACCTTTGTAGAATGTACTACCATCGCCACGAAGAATACGAAGCGTAATGCGGTTGTCGACAAACTTCTGCCCGTCCTCATCCGTTACCATTCTCAAACTATCATCTGGAATACGGGTAATCTCCACCTGATAGGGTTTGCCCAACCATTGAATATCATTGGTTTGCTTATAATCCTGCATACGAATAGGACCCTGAGGCGCTTTCACTTCCTCCTTCGGCACGATAATATCTTGAGTTTGTTTCTTTTGTCCACAGGCTACGAGCAGGATTCCTGCAGAAGCTACCAATATCAGTTTTTGAAGTCTTTCCATCATTCATTCATGTTTTATCTGGCGACAAAGGTACAAATAATCGCTGAGATAAACGAATAAATAGTGGAAAAACATTTTAAAGGATAGTTCGAAGCAGGGCAAAGGATTATCTAAAGTAGGAGAAACTGCCGTTTAAACTGGGAGTTTAGACGGCAGTTACTATCGTTTGCCTATACTCAAACGGTTATTCGGCTATACCCAAACGATTGTACGCCTATACGCAAATGATCGTTCGCCTATACGCAAATTTCAAACCATAAAAATCACTTCTTCTCTCCATCGCGGGGAGGACGTGGTCCGTGATGACCTCTTGAGCCACGTTTCTTCATATCCTCCTGATACTGCTTGAACTGGTCAGCAGTCATAATCTCCTGAAGTTCAGCATCATAGGCCTTGCGAGTGGCCTCCATCTGCTTGCGTTCAGCCTCCATCTGTTTCTTCTGTTCTTCAGTCAGTTCAGGACGCTTGCCTTCCTTGGGAGGCTGCTGAGGAGTGGCCTGAGTGGTACCATCTGTCTTTTTAGCCTCAGGGCGCTTGTCATCTTTGGGAGGTTTCATACCAGGATGTCCGTGATGGTGATGTCCATGACGAGGACCACCCATCTTGTCGGCATACTTCTCGTTGAGAGCCTGAAGTTGCTTGGCTTGTTTATCACTGAGTTTGTACTCCTTAGCCATCTCGTCAGTACGATGCTTAGCCATTTCTGTCTTCGAGAACTTACGTTCTGGACGTGGTCCCTGCTGATCCTGAGCTAGGGCTGTTGAGCTGATTGCGATTACAGCTACGAGGGTTAAAATCATCTTTTTCATTACTATTCACATTTTAATTGTTATACATTATTATTTTCAGTATTCTTGTTCGTTGCAACTATTATTTTGACGATTTTTCAGGGACAAAGTTTAATTTTTCACAAGAACCTTCAACGAACTGACAGATTTTTACTATCTTTGCCCAGAAATCTTCAACGAAACCAAATGAAAAAGAAGAATAAAATCATCGGATGGATCATCGTTTTGGCCATTTTAGGTGCAGGATTATGGATGTGCAGCGATTGGCGTGTAGAGGGTGATGACGAAGCTGAACGCGAGGCTACTTATCAAGCTGTAGACTCCCTTCCAATGCTGATTATGCAGGTGCAGAAATGCTCGAAACTCTATACAGCAGAATATCGTGTGCACAAAATCGTGACCCACGACGACGCCTTGAGACTAAGAGGAAGTCTGCTACAGAAGCAGTTTAATTTCAAGGTTCCAATGGCGGATCGTAAGATTGCCATCCCCATCGATGCAAAGCTAAAAGCATGGATTGACTTTAGCAAGTTCTCTGAGGAAAACGTGGAACGTGATGGCGACAAGATAACCATCATTTTGCCAGATCCGCAAGTAACGATGACAAGTTCTAAGATAGATCAGAAGAATGTTCGTCAGTATGTTGCTCTAACAAGGGCAAACTTCAGCGACGAGGAGTTATCGAACTATCAGCAACAAGGTCGTGCAGCCATCATAGAGAGCATTCCTCAGATGGGTATTCTTGAAACTGCCAAAGCAAATTCTGCCAAGGTATTGGTGCCCATGCTAGTGGAAATGGGGTATAAAGAAGAGAACATAACGATTGCCTTCCGCAAGGATTTCACGGCGAGAGACTTTCAAAAATTAATAAAGTTGGAGGATTAGCGATATGAAGATTGGCACATATATTAAAATAGGTACGTGCGTAGTCATCGTAGGAGCGATCATCGCAGGAGTGTTGTGGTTCAAGGGACTCACCAAAGGGGATTATATCGATTTCGGACCAGACACTTCCATTGACTTAACACCTACTCAAATCCAGAGTATGAAGGCCATTGGCGAGTGGGAATTCCTATCCGTTAATACAGAAGAACTGGTAGATACAGTTCGCAAAGGAATCTTCACAAATGACGAATTAGTAAGGATTTACTATGGGACGTTGCGACTGGGACTGAATATGCATCAGGTTGAACCAGGATGGATTAAAGTCAAAGGCGATTCCATCACAATGACACTCCCAAAGATAGGATTACTCGACAAGGACTTTATCGACGAGGCACGCACTAAGTCGTTCTACGAAAGTGGTTCTTGGAAGCCCTCTGATCGCGATGCGCTCTACAAGAAGGCTTATCGCAGAATGCTCACACATGGTTTGACAAAAGAGAATCTAGAGGCTGCAGAGATGAATGCAGACCAACAGATGCGCCATATGATGCAGTCGATGGGGTTCAAGAAAGTGAATATCACCTTCAAGAAATAAGTCATCTAACAGGAAGTGTAAACTCCATACGAGTGCCACGAGTATAGCGCTCGTCATAATGCAGATAACCACCTATCTTCGAGGCTAAACGCTGGGCTACAGCCAGATCGAACTCTGTCTCGTCGCGCATATCGTTAGGATCGTCAAACCAAGTAAACATTTTATTCTTACGATCCTCAGGAATGCCTGCTCCTGTATCCTCAACGTAGAAGGTAATGAGGTTTGAGGGTGTACCACAACGGCATCCAACAACCACCTCACCTTCCATCGTAAACTTACATGCGGAGAACACAAGTTTATTGAGCACAACTTCTACAATATGGCGATCTGCAGAAACAAACTGATCGTCGCCCAAATCTCTACGGAATAGAAGTTTCACTCCCTTATGCAAGAATGTACGATTTCCCTCAAGACAGCGATTTATAAGGCTATTAGGACTAAAGCGTTCGTCCTGCAAACAATGGCCCTCGCTACCTTCAGTATAAATAGCTACCTCATCGAGAAGAGTAGAAATAAGACTCGTATTATACTTTATCTGATCCGTAATGTTCTTCTTCTCGCTCTTCGAAAGGTAGAGATCTTCGCGCGAAATGACTTCAGCCATTCCACTAACGGAGTGAAGAGGCGTACGGATTTCGCGCCCCAAAGCCTTAATAAAAGTGGTCTTCATCGAGTCAGACTTCTGTAAGTCACGAACCTGCTCACGAAGCGACCTGACATGCATCATGGCACAAAGGCAGGCCACTAACAAAATGAGTAATGCAATAATCAAGAAAACAATCATAATCTCTCTCTATTTAGTTCTTTAAGATCTTACACAATCAACAACTGTCAAAACTCCCTCTTCTACCCTGAAACGAATGTCAAGATCGAGGAAAGGCATACCATAAATACGTTCAGGATCGTCATGATAACGAGGACGCGGATCCTGGGCCAGCGTAGCCTTCAAGGCTTCAAAATGAGAAGAAGGCACCATCGATGCTAAGTTCTCAGGAATCTCAACCAGAAGAGGTTTCCACTCTGTGGTATCGACGAAACCACTTCTTGCCTCAGGATGTGCATCAGCATATGCGACATAGGGCTTTACATCGTAAATGAGCGTCCCATCCATAAGGTCAGCCCCTTTCACATATATCACAGGACCTAAAACTGCATCCTGCTCTATCCTATCAAGGCGTACGCAAGAAAGTCCGAGGCTATTAGGACGAAAAGGAGAACGCGTAGCGAAAACTCCCAGACGAGTATTACCTCCCAAACGAGGCGGACGTACGGTAAGAGATTCCTCTCTCTTTATCTCCGAATCCTCAGCTCTATTACCTCGTTTATCAAAAAACTCCCAAATCAGCCAAATATAATCAAAGTCCTCAAGTCCTCTGACAGCCTCAGTCTTGCGGAATGGAGGCTCAAAAACAACACGACCCGTCAACTCGCTGACGAGTCCGCTCTGCCTGGGAATGCCGAATTTCGACTTCAACGGCGATTC
Organism: uncultured Prevotella sp.; assembly: GCA_902798285.1. Taxonomy (GTDB): domain Bacteria; phylum Bacteroidota; class Bacteroidia; order Bacteroidales; family Bacteroidaceae; genus Prevotella. The sequence continues at coordinate 66,649 of CADBVZ010000015.1, forward strand.
GAACTTGGCTATAGGACTAATTTTCATCGGCCGCAAAATTACCACTTTTACAATTAATAACAAAATTTTTAGGGAAATATTTGATAAAATCAAATAATTTGTTTATCTTTGCAAAAAGTAAACCAACCGACTGGTGACAATGAAACTAAAACAACTCCTTTTGGCATTAGCACTTATGCTTGCCTCAAATACAGTCTACGCAGTCGAAGACTATAAGACCAGCGCAGAGTTTATCGCCCTTCGCGACTCCATGCATCATGCATTCAACGATGGGGATAGCCTCAGGTTTTTCCCTGCCCTGAAGAATCTGGAAGATTATCTGCTGAAGCAGAACGACATGCACGCCTACTACACCCAGCGATGCAACGAGATTGTGTTCCAGATGAACCAACAGCGTATTTACGAGGCCTACAAGCTGGCTCAGCAACTCTCAAAGGAACTGCGCGAGAAAAAGCTTGACAAGGAGATGTACATGGCCCTCAACATGATGGGACACATCAATCGGTATTGTGGCAACGGACAGAAAGCCAAGGAAAACTGGTATGATGCTATTAAGATGATGGAGAAAGAAGGCTATTGGGCCAATATTCCACCTATTTACATGAACATCGTCAATGTAGCCCTCGACGATTCCCCTGAGGAAGCTGACAGTTTATTAACCCTTGCCAAGAAAATTTCCCAGGTTCACTCTCCGGAAAGAGTGTTCGACATTGAAACCCGTCAGACACTTAGCTATTACTACCGTGGCGACTACAATAAATTCCTTGAAGGCTACAAAGCCTACAAGGAGGGTGAGGCCAAAGGTCTGTCGTCTGTTCATGGAAGGAGCATGGAGGTTTACTATCTGGCTCTGCAAGGAAAGACTGACGAGGCTGTTAAATTGGCCAAGGAGGAACTTGGCGATGAAGGCAAGGAGGCTATCACCCAGATATACGAAAAGGCAGGCAGATGGAAAGAGGCGTTCATGGCATTCAAGGAAGAGAAAGCCGCCAGCGACTCTATCGATAATGTGGTGTTGATTAACAGTATGGAAGGCATTGAAGAACAGATAAAGCTCTATGAGTCGGAACATGCCATCTATCGCGCTAGAATGATTGGTGCCATCGGAGTGGTTCTTTTACTCATTCTGCTGATTGTTGCGCTAATATACATCGTACAGACGCGTAAGAAGCATATGACGGAACTCAAAAAGGCTTATCGTCGTGCTATGGAGTCTGAGAAAATGAAGGCTGCCTTCATTCAGAACATTAGCCATGAGATTCGCACACCACTCAACATCATCAGCGGATTTGCTCAGGTTATTGCCAATCCTGATTTAACTGAGGCTGATGAACGTGAGAATATGGCGGAAGTGATGCAGAAGAACGCCCACCACGTTACAGCCCTGATTGACGAAATCATTGGACTCTCGCTCATAGAGTCGACAGATCAGATGAGCCGTGATGACAATCTCAAGATTAACGAAGCCCTACGTGCCCAACTACAGGAGTACAAGGAAGTATTGCCACCAAGTATAGAATTACAGTTCCAAAGCACGCTCTCCGATGAGTTTACCTTCCTTACCAATGCCAACATGCTGAAACGCATTGTCAGTGCCTTGATGGAAAATGCTTCAAAATATACGAAGGAGGGGCATATCGCCTTGAGAGCCGACAAGGATGATGCCATTCTGAGCATTTGTGTAGAAGATACTGGATGTGGCATTCCGGAGTCGGAAGCAGAACATATCTTCGAACGTTTCGTCAAGCTCGACTCCTTTAAGGAGGGTATTGGTCTCGGATTACCTCTGAGTCGTAAACTCGCAGAGCAGTTGGGTGGCATCGTTACCCTCGACACCTCGTACAAAAATGGTGCTCGATTCTACGTTAAACTACCTATTCAACAATAAACACAGATGAAGAAAAGTATTTTGTTTGTTTTCAGTATGGCCCTTACATGGTTTATGTCCATGAGTTGTCAGGCTGCCCAGAAAGTGGATGAATTTACCACCAAGAGTGGCAAAAAAGTAACCATCACCTGCATCAAGCATGCTAGTATGGAGATCAACTACAATGGTATAGAGATTCAGGTGGATCCTGTAGGTATGTGGCTTAAGCCAGAAACCGACTATGCGACCTTCCCCAAGGCCAACATTATCCTCATTACCCATGAGCATAAAGATCACTTCGATCGCGAGGCCATCCACGCCCTACGCACCCCAGCCACAACTATCTATGTTAATCAGGCTGTATTTGGACATTTCAAGAACGGACTCGTCATGCGTAATGGCGACAAGGTACAATATGCCGACGATATTAGCATTGAGGCTGTTCCAGCCTATAACAACACACCTGGTCGCGAGCAATTCCATCCTAAAGGGCGCGACAATGGCTATATACTCACCCTCGATGGCTTACGTATCTATATTGCTGGGGATACCGAGGACATCCCTGAAATGGAAAACATCAAGGACATCGACATTGCGTTCCTGCCTTGCAACCAGCCTTACACGATGACGATTGACCAACTGGTTAAGGCAGCGAAGATCATTAAGCCCAAGGTGCTATTCCCTTATCACTATAACGATACGCCCGTCAATAAGATCGTGCTGTTATTAGCCAAGGAGGGAATTCAAGTAAAGATCAGAGATTACCAATAAAACAAAAGCCCCGCCAATTGGCAGGGCTTTTATTATTTATCCTAAGTATTTCATCAGGATGCGGGCATAGCCGCTGTCGTGCAGTTTGGCAATGCTCTTTTCGCGAATCTGACGTACGCGTTCGCGGGTAAGCCCCATCTCTGCTCCAATCTCTTCAAGACCACGCTCCTGACAACCGATACCAAAGCATTCCTTTACAATCTTCAGTTCACGGTCCTTCAGTACGTTACGGAGCACATTGTCGAGATCGCTAGTCAGCGACTCATAGTCCACCTGCTTGTCTGTACGGGTATCATCGCCCGAGCTGAGCATATCAGCCATTGAGTTGTCATCATCCTCACCAAAAGGTGCATCGATACTCATGTGATGGCTATCAGCCTTAGCTGTCTGCTCAATTTTCGACTCATCGATCTGAGTCAGTTCTGCCAGCTCTGTCACAGAGGGGCGGCGCTGATGAATCTGCTCGAAACGGTTAATCTCCTGATTAATCTTGCTCAGAGCTCCACTCTGGTTCAGAGGCAGACGTACAATACGGCTCTGCTCTGCGATAGCCTGCAGGATGCTCTGGCGAATCCACCATACGGCATAAGAGATAAACTTAAATCCACGCGTTTCGTCAAACTTCTCAGCTGCCTTTACCAATCCGATATTACCTTCATCAATCAGGTCGGTCAGTGTAAGACCCTGATGCTGATATTGCTTGGCCACAGAAACCACGAAGCGGAGGTTAGCTGTAACCAGGCGCTCCTTAGCCTTTTCACCCTCAGGACCACCCTTACGGATAGCCTGGGCCAATTCAATTTCTTCATCAATAGTCACAAGGGGCTGACGACCAATCTCTACGAGGTACTTGTCTAGTGCTTCACTCGATCGGTTGGTAATACTTTTTTGAATCTTTAATTGCCTCATAAATATTTCGTTACGCTGAAAAAGTGTGCAAAAGTACAAAAAATATCGATTCGTTGTAACTCTCGCACACCCTTTTTAAGAGTTCTTAACTAAAATCCACGAATAATTGTTGTATATCAACGCTTAATTTCTTCGATTTTGTTATCACCCGGCTTAAACAGCAGTCCTGTACAGATGGTTGCGTCAGCCTTATATGCCTTCAATTCTATTTTGTTCCAATCTATCTCATCCGTTCTCTGAGCCAGAGGCACATGAGGTATCAGCGAGCCATCACGAACGAGAATAATAGCAGGTATTTCTCCCGCCTCGATCGTCTGATAGCCTCCCTCGTAAACCTTACCCGTCTGATAGTCTACCCACTTACCCTTTGGCAGATAGACATCTCGACCATTACCGCTCTCCATCAACGGAGCCACAAGGATCTGACTTCCAAACATATACTCATCCTCCACGAGCCATGAGCCCTTGTCTTTTGGGAATTCTACCAGCAAGGCACGTACCATGGGGAGTCCACGCTCCGAACAATCCTTTGCCTGGGCATACACATATGGCATCAGCTTATATTTCATCTCTGCACAAGCACGGAAAGCATCCGTGAAACTCTCGCTGATAAGCCAGGGCTCCGTAGGAGGCGCACCATGGGCACGAGTATGACTCGACAGGAATCCGAAGGGCAACCAACGGCGATAAATATCTTCTGGCGAAGCGGTTACAAAGCCACCCATATCATGACTCCAGAATGAGAAACCGCTGAGTCCAAAACTCAAGCCTCCACGCAGATCACCCTGCAAACCCGTATTCGTAGTAGCGGCATCACCTCCCCAATGGAGAGCGTAACGCTGAGAGCCAGCCCATGCTGAGCGTGCCCAGATGATACCCTCACCGGGATGATTACGCTCTACTACCTCCCAAAGGGCTTTGTTATAACGCAAGGGGTATAGGTTGTGCTCATAGAGCCCACCCTTACCACTATGATAAAAACCATTATAGGGAGCTGCCTCTCCAAAGTCGCACTTAATGGTAGAGACACCCTGTTTCATCAGTCCCTCTATCTTCGACTGATACCAGCTTACCGTCTCAGGATTCGAGAAATCCAGGATAGCATCCTCCACAGGCATACCTCCCGTAGCATTCACCACGTGCATACCTTTCTCAATAATCTCAGGGAAGAAACGGTTCTTAGGCGTAAAGTATGGCAATTGCCACAGACAAGTGTGGAAGCCATCCTTCGAGAGTTGCTTCAGCATCTTCACAGGATCCTCAAAGCGATCCTTTGCAAATTGATAGTCACATTGCCAGTCAACACCAAACCATCCTGTATCGAAGTGAATCACGTCTGAAGGAATCTTGTGGGCACGCAACTGACGGGCAATCTCCAAACCTTCTTTCTGAGAGAAATACGTAATACGACTCATCCATGTACCAAAGCTCCAGAGGGGCAACATGGGTGATTTACCCGTAATATCAGTATATTCGTTCAAAATGTCCTTGGGCTCTCCTAGGAAGATGAAGAAGTCCATCTGCTCGTCAGCCATGAACAAACGGTCTGCGCCAATATATGAGGCTCCGAAATCGCAAGTCACAGGGGCTGAGGTATGCATAAACACACCATAGCCACGATTTGAGAAGAAGAAGGGTACGGGCTTATACTGTCCGTCCGTCTCTGGTCCCTGAGGGTCTGTCACACTTAGATGTACCTTCTGCCCTACCTTATTCAGCGAGGTAAACGACTCTCCACAACCATAGATTCTCTCCCCTGGTGCCAAAGTCAGCACGGGATTCATGCTACGAGAGTTATCACTTCCTCGTTTGATGAACGAGAAGGGCAACAGCTTTACCTGACTCGAGTCGTTATCGATATTATGACGTGTCTGAGTGAGTATTTTGCCCTTGGCATCCTTCACCACAATACGCCAGGGATACTTCTTGATCTCGATAGTACCATAATCTGAACTATAGGCGATGGTATTATCCTTCTGCATGGCCTTCCACATAGCACCACTACCCTTTTTCTTGAACCCGTCGCAGAACATGACGTCATCCTGATCTGAGTTCTTTGGCTCTATGGGAGTAGAAAACATGCGTACTCTTACCGTTCTCGGGGTGATAAACTCCACCTTGATCTTCAGCTCCGGATCGTTCTCGTAGGCCGCATCTGGAAAATCAAGCATCTGCATCCTCACAGGCCAATAACCATTCAGGTTAAAAGCCTGACGTGGACTCAAACGATAGCGTTTCCATTGTACTTTTCCCTCACCTTTGGCTACATCGAAACTCACCAGCGAGTCAGCCAGGAAATAGGTATTCGACAGATCATAGAAGTCTGTCGACATATCCTTTTGCATACATTGCAGGTACTGGACGCCTGCGTTTGTCTGTATTTGTGCACTGGCAACCATCGAGCCACCCAGCAGCATCATTGCACACAATAATTTCTTCATATCTCTTGAACTCCTTGTATTCTTGTTTCCTTTATTAGAACTCTATCCACGTTGGTTTCAGGGTAGCCGATTTGGCTGTTATAGAGCCCTTGCCCGTAACCACCACCATACACTTGCCAAAGAAGGCCTTACGCTGGGGGGCCTTGAAATTTTCCATCGAGGTCTGACAACCGTTATCCGTACCTATCACCTTACCCTCACCTTCATAGATGAAGTAAATCTGATCCTCAGCCCAAGGACATAGGTTACCATCCTTATCCACTACCTCTGCCGTGATGAAGGTTGTCTCCTTACCCTTGTAGTCTATCGACAAACGGATATGATCTGGTGCACCAGCGGTCTTGATCACCTGTTCGCACACCACCTTACCATTCTTTCTTGATACAGCCTTTACCTCACCTGGGTCGAAGGTTACGCGCCAACCCACGTGATACTCCGTGCAAAGTCCAGGTTTCCAGCCTTCAGACTGATGCTCTGCCTTCTTGCGCACGCCCTGACTCTCGCCATTGACAAACAGCTCCACCTCGTCAGCGCCATTATAGTAGCACCACATGTCGATATAATCGCCAGGCACCCAGTTCCAGTGGGGGAAGAGGTGCAGCATGGGCTTCTCCGTCCACTCACTCTGATACATATAATAACTATCCTTAGGGAAGCCCGCAAGATCGATGATTCCAAAGTACGAAGAACGCGCTGGGAAACCATATGGTGTAGGCTCTCCTATGTAGTCGAAGCCCGTCCATATATACTGTCCACCCACGTAGGGCGTATGCTTTACCACATCCCATGTTTCCTCGTGGGTTGAGCTCCATGAGGCATGGAAATTATCATAGGCCGAGCACATATACGTGGGGTCGGTATAGGGCAACCACCATTGTACGGGAGCCTTATAAACTGTGTCCGAAGGCATCATATAAAAACCTCTAGTCTGCAAAGCCGATACACTCTCTGAGAAGATAAAGGGTTTGTTGGGGAAGTTCTTAGGCACATCCTTTACCCACTGATGGTGGTAGTTGAAACCAATCAGGTCGATGGCGCCACTCTTGAAGAGGTGGTTGTTGGGCGAGGGCTCGTTACAGCCAGCCGTGATGGGGCGTGAGGTGTCGTAGCGCTTCACAATCTCTGCCAGATGCTGGGTGAGCAAACTCTGCACGCTCAATTCACCATCCTTTGCCAACGTAGAGGCATCATGACCTGCATTCAGAATCAGATTGGCTTGTTCGAGGGTGAGGGTATCAGCCTCTGCAGAACTCCATTGCTCGAGCACCTCATTACCTATGCTCCACATCAGAATCGAGGGATGATTACGATCGCGAAGAATCAAATCCGTCAGATCGCGCTCATGCCACTCGTCGAAGAAGCGGGCATAGTCGTTCTGAGTCTTCTTCCTGCGCCACATATCAAAACTCTCGTCCATCACGATAAGTCCCATAGTGTCGCACATGTTCAGCAACTCAAGTGCTGGAGGATTATGCGAACTACGGATACTGTTCACACCCATCGCCTTCAGCTTCGTCAGCTTGCGATGCAGAGCATCTTCGTTAAGGGCTGCTCCCAAACATCCGAAGTCGTGATGCTCGCAAACACCATTCAGTTTAAAGTTCTTTCCATTGAGCCAGAAACCAGTCTTAGCGTCAAACTTAAAGTCGCGGAAGCCTGTGGTGGTCTCCACTTCATCCACCACTTTTCCTCCAACAATCAGTTGCGTACGTACCTTATATATATAGGGGTCCTCACAACTCCATTTACGTGGCTTTTTTATCGAGGTTGGCTTACCTTCCGCATCAAGCCATGTATTCTTAACGGTCACTTTCTGGTTGGTAGGATTCTCATAATCTACCTCCACTTTCCCATTGTTCACAAACACGCCCCAATGCTTCACATGGATAGGATTGGTCTTGGTGAGCCATACGTGACGATAGATACCACAACCCGAATACCAGCGCGAGTTAGGCTGGTCGGAGTTATCCACTCTTACAGCCACCACATTCTCGCCCTTCTTGACGTATGGTGTGATGTCGTACTCAAAGCTCGAATAGCCATAGGGACGGAAGCCCACTTCCTTTCCGTTTACATACACGGTAGAGTTCATGTACACACCATCGAACTCGATAAACACTTTCTCAATCTTGTCGAGCGTGAAATGCTTTCTGTACCACCCTATTCCTCCAGGCAGGGCTCCTCCACCTGCACCACTTGGGTTTCCCACGTAGAAGTCGCCCTCAATGGCCCAGTCATGGGGCACATTGAGCTTACGCCAGAAACTGTCGTTGTAATCCACTTGCGACATCTGAGCTGAGTCGCCTAATAGAAAAAGCCAGTCAGCGTCGAAATTCTGACGCTGACGGGCTTGTATCGTTGTCAGTCCACAGAGGACACAGACAAGACAAAATAGTTTTTTCATAATTTCACGCTAACAGCTTTTCCATTGTAGTTCACCATCTTTCCCTCTGGATCCTCAAGATTCAAAGCCTTCGGAGCATCCTTCGAAATCAATACCACATTGAAGCGGCGGTTCTTCAGCATACCAGCAAACTGACCCTTGCGAGCTCCAAAGCTAATTGTCTTCGTAGCATCGTCATAGGTAATAGCGATAGTGGCGTACTTACCCTTCTCGTAGTTATAGTTCACGCCTTCGTCCTCGTAGAGCTCAAAGCTACCATTCTGACCAGCATATACGTAGAGGTTGATCAGTTCTGCGGGCTTCTCATCGCTCCACTCCATCTCAGGACCGAATGGGATGATGGCACCCTCGCGAACGAATACAGGTATCTGCTCGTATGGTGCATCCACGATCAAACGCTGACCACCTTCAGTATATTCGCCAGTATAGAGGTTATACCAACCACACTGCTCTGGGAAGTAAACTGAGCGATTGCGAGCCTTGTAATAGCCTACAGGACAAGCCATCAGCGCTGGTCCGAACATCCACTGGTTGCCAATATTCTCTACCTCCTTATCGCCATTGAAGTCCATCACCAATGGGCGCATCAGGGTATAATCCTTGAAGTGAGCCCAACCTGCCATCGAATAGAGGTAAGGCATCAGACGATAGCGCAACTTGTCGTAGTAAACGAACGACTTGTAGGCGGGATGCTCATCAGGTGCGATGTTCCAGATCTCACGCAGAGGCCACTGACCATGCGAACGGAACAGAGGAATAAAGGTACCAAACTGGTTCCAACGGGTCTGCAACTCGCGCCACTCTTTCAGGTCTTCATTCTCTACCTTGGTGCGATCATACAACTGCTGGGCAGCCACATAGCGGTTCTCCACACAGAATCCGCCCTGATCCATACCCCAGAAGGGAACACCTGAGATAGAATAATTCAAACCAGCTGTCATCTGGGCACGCATATCCTCCCAACGAGTACCAATATCACCACTCCATGTAGCTGTAGAGAAGCGCTGCTCACCAGCAAATCCGCTACGAGTGAGCAAGAATACACGTGGCTCATTCATCTTACCACCCCAAACACTACGCTGACCATTGTAGATAGCGTCAGCATTTACAGTAGAGTATGCATTGAAATACTCTGTCGATGTACCTAAGGCCGTTGGGCCTGAGAGGGCTTTGCGATACCACATAGGTGTGCAATCGCGCACATTTGGCTCCGAAGCATCCATCCACCAAGCATCTACGCCAGCGATACCATCGTGATTATACTTGGTATACAGATTCTTGTCCATCTGGCGCCAGAACATCTTTCTTGCACCAGCATCATAGGCATCATAGAAACCATTCTTATAACCAGGACCTACCCAGTCGTGGATATCATCCGTAGGACTCTGGATGTACATCCAGCCCTTGGCATCGAGCTCCTTGTAATTATCGGTGTTGCAATAGAACTTAGGCCATACGCTGATCATGAATCTTCCATGCATCTGGTGAACATTGTCCAGCATCTGCTGGGGATTCGAATAGCGCGAAGCCTCAAACTGATGGCTGCCCCACTGATCCTCAGGCCAGTAGTTCCAGTCCTGTACGATATTGTCGATGGGGATATGACGCTTGCGGAACTCAGCGAGTGTTCCCTCGATTTCATCCTGAGTCTTATAGCGCTCACGACTCTGCCAGAAGCCCAGCACCCACTTGGGATAAAGCGACGCCTTACCCGTGAGTGTACGATAGCCAGAGATAACCTGATCGAGATTCTCACCAGCGATGAAGTAGTAGTCCATATCCTTAGCCATCTCGCTCCACACGCTCAGCTGCTCGCGCTCAGTCTTGTTGCGTGGCTCAGAAACTCGCAGTCCGCAATAAGCCTCACCACCATCGGGGCGCCACTCTATGCGCAACTGCACCTTCTTACCCTTCTGCAACTCAGTAGAGAATTTATAGGTATTGGGGTTCCAAGCTGTACGCCAACGCTCAGGCACCACCTCTTTACCATCGATATACACCTTTACATAACCTGAATAATACAGGATGAACTGATAAAGCTGGCTCTTACCCTTACATTTGCCACAGCACTCTGGCTCGATAAAACCCTCGTAGGTGACGTTAGCGCCAAAGAGATTAATCTCCTTGGGGAAATTCTTGATACCGCCATTATCGGTCTTCAGCGCGATGGCTGATTTCTCAGGTGTACCATATTCATAATAGATGGAGTCCTCATCGCGAACCAACTTCTTGCCACGAGCATCCACATAAGTACCTGTGAGATGACCTTCCTTGCCACTCTTATCATAGAGTTTGAAGGCGCGATACAGCTGCAGATAGTCGTTGGGATTACCAAAGCGGCAATACGAATAGCTATCCCACAGCAATCCATAATTCTTATTCGACAGCACGAACGGGATACTCACCTTCGTATTATACTGGAACAGATCTTCGTTCTTGCCTTTCATATTAAACTCCTCGCTCTGGTGCTGACCCAGTCCGTAGAATGCCTCATCCTCTGGACTATCGAATTTCATCTGCCATGACAGTCCATGCTTCTGTTCCTCAGGAACGGTATAGCCTGTTTTCATACCCAGCTCGCGCTCAGGCACGATAAAGTCCCAGAACTTCTTTCCGTCCTTGGCTTCCTTCAGCAACTCCTTGCCTTCAGCATCGAAGAAGCTAATCTCACCCGTGGCTTTCGATACCACAGCTTTCACGTTCTTGGCTTTCACCACCACGTTGTCGCCCTCTTCGCTCACGCTGTAGCTTCCCTTGGCAGGTGCCGTCTGAGGTACAATCATCAGCGAGGCAGGTTTCACGGGCAGCGCCTCTTTCGAGGTTGCACGCACGCGAATGATGTTGTCGTTCATCACTTCCAGGCAAATTACCTTTGCCTGACCACCGTCAGGGCGGATAGTCACATTGTTTCCGTTGGTCTGCACCTCAGCTGCCATCGTCATTCCCGATACGAGCAGGGCAGACACCATTAGTCCTAATTTTCTCATTACGTTTAGTTATAGTTATTATTTAATCTTCAATTTTCAATTATCCATTATCAACTTTCCTCATCATCCATGAGTACGGCCTCCTCCACGTCGTCGTCATTGTCCAACGGCAGAGTGATGGTAAACACGCTTCCGCCTCCAGCATTGTTGTCGCCAGATACGGTTCCGCCATGAGCCGTTACAATGTCCTTGACGATATGCAGGCATACACCAGGATCGTCATCGCTCACCACGGGGTCGAACATGTGAGCCTTCGCCTCCTCAGGCAGACCCACACCGTTGTCTGAGATACGGATCACACCGTTCTTATTGGTCTTGTCCACGAACACCTTGATTCTGCAGTCCTTGGGCGAGAACATAACTGAGTTGTTCAACAGTATCTGTACAGCCTGTCCTATCATGTCCTTGTCGAAGTCCATTACGAGGTCTGGTGCCAGGGCGAAGAATGTGAACTTCACCTTCTTATCCTTTGGCGCATTAAACTGGGCACATTGCTCCTTCATGAATTCCTGCAGGTCGCCCGATGTCTTGTTCAGTCCGCTTACCTCCCACTCAGGCGTCTTTTTCACCTCTACGGGTTTCTCCTGATCCTTCATGATCTGGGCCTTCATCTCGCTCATCCATTGCTTCTTCATGACCTCCATGCGCAATTTCTCACGCTCCACGGTGTCGGCCTGACGCTTCAGGAAGAAGTGGCGCCATACCCAGATGCCTCCAACCACTAAGAGCAGGAACAACAGCAGAATCCAGCGGTTACGAATCAGCGGCGGGGTGATGGTGATGTTAAGTGTCGACTCCATCGCACCCATCGTACCGTCCTCGTTCAGCATCCTCACGTGGAGTATGTAGCTACCATGGTGAAGTGACATATAGGTAATGTTAGGATCCTGCTCCTCAGTCTTCACCCATCTGTCGCTAAAGCCTTCCAGCATATAGATGAATCGCGAGGTATTGTGCATCTCACCCTTGTCGGTAGCCAACTGAATGGTAAACTGGTTCTCGTCATAGCGCAGCGTCAGGTCGCTGCCATCCGTCAGGGCTTCCTTCAGAATCACACGTCCGTCGAACTCATCGCCTACGCCCATCTGCTGTCCGAACAGCTTAAGTCCGCTGAAAATGGGCTTCTCAGTATTGTCTACGTTAGCCACCAGCTTGGGATTGATGATGTCCACACCACCCAGACCACCTACCAGAATCAGACCATCCTTAGTCTTGCTGATAGAGCGCTGGTTGTAGGGTCCGTCTTGCAGACCGTCCTTGCTACTGAAGCTACGAACGGTAAAGCTCCATTCGCCATCTTCCTCTTTATGGGGCACCACGTTCGACACGCCATGCTCAGTAACTACCCACACATTGTGCTGGTTATCCTCTGCGATACCTACCACACTCGAACCAAAGAGTCCATTGTTCATATCGAGCATCGTCTGCTTACCCGTCTTCTGGTTCACGATACAGCAACCAGCTGTCGAACCATGCCAGATGAGTCCTCTGCTGTCTTCTATCACACAGACCGTCGAGGGCATAGGTGATACTTGTCCTGGCACGTTGGGGATGGTTACGTTCACCACCTTTCCGCTCACAGGATTGATGAGCGAATAGAACGTGGAGTGTCCCACGATCAGCCACCCTTTCTTGATCCATCCTGCAGAGGTCATAAACACCTCCGACAGAGCCGAGTTGTTCGAGTCGAAGGTCTTGAACTTACCCGTCTTCACGTTGAGTCGCTGCACACCGCTACCCAGCGTACCAATCCAGATGTCGCCCCATTTGTCTTCGATTACCGACCATACGTTGTTATTGGCCAGCGCTCCTGGGGTGTTCGATGCCAGATAGTTGCGGGTTTGTCCGTTCTGTATGTGTATCAGTCCACCATTGTAGGTACCAAACCATACCGATCCGTCCTTAGCTGTACACGAGGCCACCATAATGTCCGATGCAAAGCCGTTGTGGGCCTTGTCATACATGGTGCTCTCACCCGTCTCTGGGTTGTATTTTATAACGCCTCGGTTATCCGTACCCAACCAATAATTGCCTTGATGGTCTTCCGTGGTGGTGTTGATATCACCCAGCTCCAAGGTACTGAAGCCCAACATCTTCTCAATGTATTGGTTCAATCCGTTACGATAGGAAGCTATCCACATGCTGCCGTTCTTATCCAGCATCAGGTGCTTGGCGGTGTTCTCGCTCAGCGAGGTGGTATCAAACTTATTGTTCTTAAACTGCTTCACCTCCTTCGACTCAGGGTCTACCACAAAGAGTCCCTCGTGGTCAGTCACAATCCATATCCAGCCACGCTGGTCCATACATACGTCCCACACCTGCAGCCCTTCTGGTAGCGATGCTATCCCTATCGATGCCAGGTAACCGTTCAGCGTGTTATACCATTTCTTGTTCTTCTGGTCGAACACAAACACGGTGGTCGACATCACCCAGAAGTTGCCATGCTTGTCCACGTATAGGTCGTAGGCCACACTCTGCTGTCCGCCGTTCTGACGCATCCAACTGTCCTTCTTCACCACTCGTCCGTGTTCACCGTCGAGCACCATCAGGTCACCATCACTCGATGTTACCACGAGCTTTTCGCCCCACTCAGCGTACGAGGTCAGCCAGAACTCCTTGGGGAATTCCTCCTCGGCATAGCCGTATTTGATGAGTGTGTATTTCTCCTTCTTGGGGTTATAGCAATACACGCCTTCGTCATAGGTCTTCACCCACACGTGCTTACGGGCGTCAATATAGAATCGGTCGATACCGCCCTTGATGCCCCACTTGGTCAGCTCCGTCGTCGGATTACGGTTCACACGCTCCGTCACAGGGTCGAAGATACTGAAGTTCATGCCTTGCTTCAGCCACAGTCTTCCCAGATGGTCCTCCCAGATACGATCCACGTAGTTGTTTCTCAGCGTGGTGGTGTCGTTAGGATCGTTATAGAAGGTACGGAAACGGTAGCCGTCATAACGGTTCAGTCCGTACGAGGTACCTATCCATACGAATCCTCTGGAGTCCTGATACAGGAAGTTAATCGTCGAGTTCGAAAGTCCGTCACGCGTGTCCAGACGACGGAATTTCATATCGGGAATCACATTCGATGCGGCATTCATTCCAAGGCAGAATGAAAGACATATACACGTCAGCAGTTGTCTCATATAGTTGTTGGTCATTTAAAAATGTTCATAATGCGCTACAAATTTACACACTTTCTTTGACATGAACAAACGTTTTGGCAAAAATTTGCAACCAAGTTGCGAAAGAACCCCCTTACCTTTGCACCCAGAAAGAATTAAAAGGTAAAAAAGTAAAAAGGTAAAAAGGTAAAATATGTCACACGAACATCATCATCACGAGTGTTGCGAGCACTCTCATGAGCATCATCACGAGCATCAAGGATGCAGTTGCCATGAGCATTCTCATGAGCATGAGCATCATCATGAGCACTCTTTGAAGAAACAGCTCTGGCTAATCATCGCCACAGCCATCCTGCTCGTCATCGCCGTCCTCATCGAGAAGGGAGTCATTCTCTCACCCCTCACCTCTCACCTCTCACCAATGAGCTTGCTCATGGTCTATCTCATCCCCTACCTCCTCATTGGTCACGACACACTCAAGGAGGCCATCGAGGGCTTGAGTCATGGCGATGCTTTCAATGAGCATTTCCTCATGTCGGTGGCCACCATCGGAGCCCTGCTCATAGGTTTCCTGCCTGGAGCCGAGACTCAGTTCCCTGAGGCTGTGTTTGTCATGCTCTTTTTCCAGATAGGCGAGCTCTTCGAGGGCTATGCTGAGGGCAAGAGTCGCGACAGCATCGCCCACCTCATGGATATCCGTCCCGATGTGGCCCACATCGAGACTTCAGGAGACAAGGAGACAGGGAGTCCGCTCGAGCTCTGCTCGCTTGCTACCGGAGGGACGCAAGAAGGAGTCCAGGACATATCTCCAGAGGCAGTAGCCGTTGGATCGGTGGTTGTGATTCGCCCTGGCGAGAAGGTGCCACTCGATGGTGTGATTATTGAGGGCACCACCTCACTCAACACCATCGCCCTTACGGGCGAGAGCATGCCTCGCGAGGCTGGTGTGGGCGACGAGGTTATCTCGGGCTGCGTCAACCTCTCAGGTGTGGTCCGTGTGCGTACCACCAAGAGTTTTGGCGAGAGCACCGTTTCAAAAATCCTCTCACTCGTAGAGAACGCCAGCGAGCACAAGTCGCAGAGCGAAGCCTTCATCACGCGTTTCGCCCGCATCTACACCCCTGTAGTCGTCTTTGCCGCTTTGGCTTTGGCAATAGTTCCGCCCATCGTCATATCTCTAACTTCTAACCTCTCGCCCCTAACCACTCTCCCCACTTGGCTCTATCGCGCCTTGATGTTCCTCGTGGTGAGTTGTCCTTGCGCCCTGGTTATCAGCGTGCCCCTCACGTTCTTTGGAGGCATCGGTGGTGCTTCGCGTCGAGGCATCCTCATCAAGGGAGCCAACTATATGGACATTCTGGCGAAGGTCAAGACGGTGGTGTTCGACAAGACGGGCACCCTCACCCATGGTCAGTTTGCCGTAGAGGCCGTCCACCCCGAAACAGGCGAATGCATCTCCGAATCAGGAGATGCCTCTCACCACTCACCTCTCACCTCTCACCTCTTACACATGGCCGCTCATGTAGAGCATTATAGTACGCATCCGATTGGCGCAGCTCTCCGCGATGCCTTCCCTGATGAAGCCACCGATGGTTGCGAGGTAACAGAAGTAGAAGAGATAGCCGGTCATGGCATCCGTGCCCGTGTGGGCAGTCAGGTAGTATGCGTGGGTAACACCAAGATGATGGATTCGATAGGTGCTAAGTGGCACGATTGCCACCATGTAGGCACTATCATCCACGTGGCCATCGATGGCCAGTATGCTGGTCACATCGTCATCAACGATAAGATTAAAGAGGATAGCGCAGAGGCCATTGCACAACTCAAGGCATTAGGTGTAGAGAAAACGGTGATGCTTACAGGCGATCGCGAGGAAGTGGCCCATCACGTCGCCACCCAACTCGCTCTCAGCGAATACCACGCCGAACTCCTCCCCGCCGACAAGGTTAATCATATCGAGAACTTGATGGATACCAGGCCTCTGGCCTTCGTGGGCGATGGTATCAACGATGCCCCTGTTCTGGCCCGTGCCGATGTAGGTATAGCCATGGGTGGTCTGGGTAGCGATGCAGCCATCGAGGCAGCCGATGTGGTATTGATGGACGATCAGCCCTCAAAGGTTGCTACGGCCATCCGTATCGCCCGTCGCACCATCTTCATCGCTAAGCAGAACGTATTCGTCGCCATCCTCGTCAAGGTCAGCGTCCTTCTGCTCGCCACCTTCGGCCTCGCCAACATGTGGCTCGCCGTCTTCGCCGACGTTGGCGTCACCGTTCTGGCGGTTCTTAATGCGATGCGCGCGTTGCGCTAAGCGCTTCAGCGGCTCGCGCCACCATACGATGGCTACCAGCAACAGGATGTAGCACAGTATGGCCCACCACGAGCTGTACCATGGCGATCCGATGGTGATCTCCAGCTGGCTCTCTTCCTCGCCCATCGTTCCGTCGTCCCTCAGCATCCTCACACAGAGAGTATAACTGCCTGGGGGTAGCGACATGTAGGTGATGTCGGGATTGGCTGCTGTGGTCTTGATCCACTTATCGTTGAAACCTTTCAACTGATAGCAGAAACGGGTTGAATTGTTCACACCGCCATTATCTGAGGCCATGTGGATGGTAAACTGGTTCTCGCTGTATTTCAGGCTGATGCTGCGCTGATAGTCGAGGGCCTCGTCCAGAATCACGCGCCCATTGTACTTCTCGCCCACTTCCACCTCCTGGTCAAAGAGCACCAAGCCGCTGAACACGGGTTTCTCCTTCACATCGCCCTCACCCAGTTTCGTTGTACTGATGATGTCCAGACCATCCTGTCCGCCTATCAGCAGTTCTCCCTTGCTCGAGCAGAAGATGGCACGCTGGTTGAACGGACCAGGCTGCAGTCCGTCGCGATCGTTAAAGTTGCGGATGGTGAAGCTCCATACACCGTTCTCGTCCTGTCGTGGCGTAATGTTCGACACACCGTGATCGGTAGCCACCCACATCGTGTGCTGCGTATCTTCAGTCACGGATACGGCGTTCGATCCGTGCAGTCCCGACTTCATGTCGAGCAATGTCCGCTGCCCCGTCTTACGGTCGTAGATCACCACACCTGAGGGCGAGCATTGCCAGAGCAGTCCGCGACTGTCCCATACGGCCTGTGTCGTAGCCGATGATACGGTAATGGCCCTGCGGTCATTCTCTGTGGGGAACGAACCGTTAATCACCTTGAAGTTACCTGGATGTATCAGCGAGTAGTATTCTGAGTTACCCAGCAGAATCCAGCCGTTGCTGGCCGTCGAGATGCTGTTGGTCCATTGTGTCTTCAGCGCAGAGTTATCAGGATTGAACGCGCGCTGCCGTCCCGTGTTCTTATCGATACGCACGGCACCGCCTCCAAGCACGCCCACCCAGATGTGGCCCCAGCGGTCCTCCGTGATACCCCAGATGTTGTTCGTGGCAAACTGACTGCCAGGATCAGCCGCACGATAGTTCTTCCACTGGCCGTCCTTGTATCTCAGCAGTCCGCCCTCGTAGGTACCAAACCATAGGGCGCCGTCCTTCGAGGTATAGCTGCCCACGATGATGTCGCTCGGCACGCCCAGACTCTGCTTCGTAAATGTCTCCATCGGCTCCAGCGTCTCAGAATTCATCTTGATGATACCGCCGTCGTTGCGGCCTATCCAGTAGTTGCCCTCCTTGTCCTCTGTGATGGCGTTGATGTCGCCCACAGCCAGATGCTTGAAGTTGGAGAGCGCCTCCGAACACATGGCCACGCCGTTCTTATAGGTAGCCACCCACATACGTCCCAGCTGGTCCAGATAGAGGTGCTTCACGGTGATGTCGGGCAGCGAGGTCTCGTCGCCCTTGATATTGGTGAACTGTCGCCACTCCTTCGATTCGTGGTCGAGCACCAGCACACCCAGGTGGTCGGTGGCCACCCAGAGCAGTCCATTGGCGTCGTAACGCATCTCCCACACCAGCACATCCTCAGGCACATTCTGGAATCCCTCCTCGCGCATATACTCCGTGAGCGATGTCAGCCAGCGCTTCTGATCCTTCAAATAAATATAGGTACCGGTGGAGTGAGTGATCACCCAGATGTTGCCATACTTGTCGGTATTCACCCAGTAGTCGTTATAGGCGTCGAGCGCATCCCTCACATAGTTATTGCGCCAGCGCACGTATCCGTGTTCGCCATCCACGCACATCAGCTGTCCGAAGGTCGACACCATGAGCATGCCCTCGCTGGTCTCCTTCCAGGCCGAGATGCCGAAATCCTTGGGGAACTCACGATCGCCATAGCCGAAGGGGAAGTGTTTGAGATATTTTGTCTCAGGGTCGAAGTAGTAGAATCCGTCCTCATAGGTTTTCACCCAGTAGCGTTTCTTCGAGTCCAGATACAGCCTCTCCACGGTACCCTTGATGCCCATCGAGTTAAGCCATCGCGAGGGCTTTCGGTCCACTTTCTCTGTCACGGGGTCATACATCGTGTAGTTCATGCCCTGGTTCAGCCAGAGTCGTCCGCCGTGAGCCTCCTGTATCTCGTCTACACCATTGTTGCGCAGCGAGGTTGTATCCTTGTCATACGAGAAGTATGTCCTCACGCGATAGCCATCGTAGCGGTTCAGACCATAGCCTGTTCCCATCCACACATAGCCGCGTGAGTCGCGGTAGATACAGCTTACTGTAGAGTTTGACAGACCTCCGCTCGTATCGAGTCGGCGGAATTTCAGATCGGGAATCACCGCTGCCACAGCGGCGCTCGCCATTAGTGCCCACACGGCACCTGTTAGTAGTAATAGTTTGCCTTTCATGTTTTTACTTTTTCACCTTGGCGCTGGTATCTCTAATTACCAGCTTTTGCGGAACGATTTTCTTATATATCTTCGTGTCGCCATTGATACTCTTCAACAGCAGCTTGCAAGCCTCGCGCCCCATCTCACGGCTCTGGTCCTCGATGGCACTCATGCGTGGCGTTACGTAGCTGGCGTGCACATCGTCGGTAAATCCTATCAGCGCCACCTCGTCGGGTATGCTCAGCCCCTTGTCCTTGATGGCCGAGAAGGCCGCGAAGGTAATGATATCGTTAAAGGCCAGTATGGCGTCGGGCTTCTGCTCGTCCAGCAACTTCAGCGTCGCCTCGTAGGCCCAGTCGTAGTCAATCTTCTCGCACACCACGAGTTCTCTTTCTATGGGAATCTTGTTCTCGCGCAGAGCCTCCAGGTAACCATGCTTCCTGCGGCGCACCATGTCCAAGTGGTTCGGACCGCCTATAAAGGCTATCCTCTTGCTGCCCGTGTCTATCAAGTGCTGCGTAGCCTCCTGAGCCGCCACGTCGCCGTTAGCCATCACACTCGAGAACTTCTCCTGCAGACAGGTACGTCCGAAGAACACCAGGGGTATGCCCATGTCGGCTATCTCCTCGAAGTGCTTGTAGTCCGTAGTGCTCTGGGCCAGACAGGCCACAATGCCCTCCACATGCAGATTGATGAAGTTATCGATGGCCCTCACCTCTACTTCGCTGTCCTCGTGCGTGTTAGCCGATATCACCGAGTATCCCTCGCGTCGCGCCTCGTCCTCTATACCGTCGAGCACGGCGGCATAATAGTGGGTCACCAGATTGGGCACCACTACACCGATCACTCTCGGCGCCTCTTTCCTCAGACTCTGTGCAAAGGGGTTAGGGCGATAGTTCAGCGCCTTGGCCAGCGCTTTCACCTTCTGCTGCATCTCAGCGCCAATCTCGGGCGAGCTGCGCAGAGCCCTACTTACGGTTGCTATACTCACCCCCAGTTCCTTGGCGAGGTCCTTCAGCGATGTACGATGCTTGTTATTAGCCATAATTATACCTTCAAATTGTTAGTTCGGCAACGCATTTTTTGTTATGCTCTGCAAAGTTAAGAAAATAATCCTTAAATTGCAAACGTTTACGTTTATTTTTTCACCTCTAACTATTGTGTGCGCACAAAATTTTTCGTAACTTTGCACCGTGAATCAAAAATCACACCTCATTTTGAATAGTATATATGAGTAATGAATAGTTGATAATAAGTTAGTTAGAAAACGAAGGAGCAAGGTTGTCGTGATGACACCCTTGCTTTTTTTATGCCCTGACTGGGGACTGTCCCCTGTCATTTATCTACCCTCGCAAAATCGAGATTTTTCTCCGATTATCTTTCGGCCTCACGGCGAAGTGAATCCAATATCGCCCCTGCTTGTTCCGCTCGATGAAGAGCTCATCAAAGTCCCGCTTAGTGCCATCAGCGATGTCCAGCAGGATGTTAGCATAGCGAAGCGCCTGCTCTACTCCCATGCATCGGATATCCACTGCACAACCCGTTAAGTGATTGCTACTGGGCGATCCTCCAGCCAATTTATTCACTTCCGGCGAGCGATAGCCCGAGGTAATGATAATGGGCGCCCCGTCAGACCCCACCTCTTCATACAGCACATTATTGCTGTACCTCAGATCCTCTAACCAATTCTCACAGATATTCTTCAGATTCTCTATCGCCACGCGGTTGGGGATGTTTCCATCCTTAGTTTTGTGGCTTGTCTTACATACCTCCCCGAGCGAGAAGTTAGGCGATAAGCGAAGGCCATCAAGCTCGCTTGAATGGCTGAGCGCAGCCTCACTCGGCGAAGCCAAGTGCTCGGAGAGGCGAATTTCCTTATTAATTTTTACGTTGTTCATTTTAAAACCATTAAATGTGACTTGTGACTTGTGACCTAATGCAGCACTTTTAGCCAGCATCACTGCCATCCTTAATCTTTGCAATAATTGATTCATTTACCAATCGCAAGATCTTCATTTTGACTGAAGAAGGAGTAGTGTAACCAAAGCATCTTTTGACATCCTCTCTGGTAAACACATCAGGCAGTCGATTATAGCCCTGAACTGACTTATTGAAATGCCGCTTGCCAGAATTTAGCGCATTATTGTTCAGATCGTCGAAGTACTTTTCAGCCATGGCTCCGAAGAAGTGCTGCTGCGTGGCATACTGAATTCGTGCGATCAGCTCGCAGAGCTTCCAGTCTGTGTCATCCACCTCATAAGTACCTTCCCAGTAGTTACCCTCCTGATGCATACTGCCCCAGTGGCGCATATCTATGAAAGGTGCTGAGTAGTTCAGAGCATGATAAGGCACACGCTTCAGCATCAGCTCGTTAGCTTCAGAATCATCCTCACGACAGTCCTCCATTCGGTTCTTGGTCCAGTCATACAGATGCTTTACCAGAGGCCAAAAGGGCAATTCACCAGCACGCTTGTCCAGTTTGTACGCCCAGTCCTTCATGCGCTCAATGCGCTCCCAGTCTATCTGCGTCTGCTCCTCAAACTCAATCATCTCGTAATTGGTCTTAGGCATCGGAATCACAGCCAGACGAGTGGAGAGTCCTGTACCAAAGTTGCGCTCATTCACCTTCTTTTCCAGGGCGTAGTGTGTACCTGTAAAAGCATAGTTCCACATCACAGGGAATTCATCCACAGGCGAATCCGAGTTCTGGTACATCTGACCATCTTTCTCATTATGGAAAGCTTTCAACTCCATGGCCTGCTTGTTGATCCACGAACCACCACCCTGAAGCGTGATCGAGTTATCCAACTCAGTATCAAAAGTGAACATATGCAATTGCATCTCCTTGCCATCTACGATTTCCTTCGCATTGATCATGTCCTCAATCAGCTGACCGTTAGAAGTTCGCGCAGGGTGGATTCGGATAATGCTTTGTGGCTTCTCCTTACCCTCCTTGTTGGCGGCCTTCTTCTTCATAGCAGCTTTACCAGCTTTATCCGCATCCTCTATGGGAGATATGAGCACATCGCAGATGTCGCCAGCCATCGACTTGTTAGAGGCTGGATTACCTATGATAAATAGAGCACAATTCAGTCTGCGTTCTTGCTGCGGACGATGGTAAAACCTGTACCAGCAGCGCGTCATGAGCGTCATCAGCACACCACCAGCCACAAACAGGGCTGCAGGATATTGGGTACGTTTCAACCCCTTACAGATGTCACTGAGCATGGGGAAGTCATTGAACAATGATTCGATCTCTTCACCCCATCCTTCCAGTTTTTGGGATATATCCGAATTCCCGGACTCCTGCGCTCGGCTTTGCCGCTTGGCTTGTCCAAGAACTCCTGAAACTCCCTTAACTATCTCCTGATAGCTAAAGCCGCATGCGGCTTTCACTGCTTCTTGCATGGCCTTGGATGGCAACGAGCTTGCATACTTCTTTTCCTTTTCCGCAATGCACCCTGCTGCTGACTCCACGGTCTGTTCCACATTCTCCCCTCTTTCTTCAATGATCTCTTGCACCCACGGCTGGGCTTCGACCACCTGTTGTACCAAGGCTTTATCTCCGTCGAGCATGAGCATAAGGTCTGTGGCGAGCTTAAGACTCTCGTTGTGGCGGTTGGAGTCTGCTGCACATGGCAGCCTGTCAGCATAACGCTGATCAATAATACTTTGTAAGTCATATCCTCTCCATGTTATTTCTTGGCACGAATTACACGCGCTCGGCTTGCCGCTTGCTACCGAAGGGACGCAAGACTTATCACGAATTATTTTTTTATCTTCGCGTAAATTCGCGAAATTCGTGCCTAATTTTTCTTTCTGTACTTCAGCACCAAACTTATGAAATAATGGTTGAGTTCTCTTCTGACGGTACTCAGGTGTAAACCTT
The DNA here is from genome assembly GCA_902798285.1 of uncultured Prevotella sp. Taxonomy (GTDB): domain Bacteria; phylum Bacteroidota; class Bacteroidia; order Bacteroidales; family Bacteroidaceae; genus Prevotella. Next base: position 89,816 of record CADBVZ010000015.1, read on the forward strand.
TTGTCAAATTCTTCATCATAATAATCAAACAATAATTCTTCGTTAATATACAAAATTTCATCCGCTTTCGGACAAAATGAGGCCCTTGTAGAGTCGATAGTAGATCGATCACTGGAGTACCCACCAAGCGCCTTAGCAAACTCAATTTGGTTATCAGCCAAGTTCCCTACGTTGATATCCGCTGTAAAGACTATTCGCAGTCCGTCACCACTACAGGAGATATGCACCAAGGCCACTCTCGCCATCAGATCCTTCATCTCGCGAAGCTTGTACCATATCTGCATAGGACTCTCCACATGGTCAATGTCCAGCATCACGAGTCCGTTCAGATGGCAGTACTTCAGCAGTCTGCGGCGTTCCTTCACTTCCACCACGCTGCCATCCTTCTTTTTCTTCTTGCGCTTCACCTCATCGAAGAGATAGCAGCTGTACATGAAGGCCGTCAGCTCCTGCTTCAATTCCTCAGCCCAGAGCAACAGTTTCTCCTCATCGCTCTTCTTGGCAAAGGCCTCAATAGCCCGTTTCGATTTTAGTTCTTTTGGGTATCTTATCAGGAACTTCTGGTAGTCCGAGTTCTGCAGCCAGGTATGGATAGCGGCTACGCCCTCCCCTTCCTTATCGGCAGCCACAGCCGCTTTCACGGCTCTGCGTGCATCAATATGCCAGGCTGTCTTCTGGCTCTTAACTTCCTTCCAGAAGTCCCCTCTGCCGCATTTCGCGGCAGAGGACTTCTTCACATCTTTCTGGTATGTAATCATGAGCAATCAGTTTTTTACTCTTTTACTTTTTTACCTTCTTACCTTTATAAGGTTTGAATGTCGGTAATATAGAACGAATTCTCATGACGCTGCTGGTGGTTCTGGTCCTCCCAGGTGCGATGCTTCCAGTAGCCCTTCACCACATAAGG
>CADBVZ010000016.1 GCA_902798285.1 uncultured Prevotella sp.
GACACTCAACTGTCGGAGCCCCATGCGGGCCAAACGGCGTATCTTCTCGCTGCTGTTGAGCGCCAGGGCGTTGGTGAACAGGTTCACAGCCAGATTGCGCTCGTGCATATACTCAAGGATATCCCAGCAGTGGGGATAGCTGAACGGGTCACCGCCAGTGACGGTCACCTCAGGTATTCCTAATTCTACGGCTTCATCGATGATACGCTTGTAATCATCCAGCGTCAGCATGTCAGGGCGCAGGCGGTGCTCTTCGTGCAGGTCACTACGAGCTGCACCTTCATTAAAACAGTGCAGACAACGCTCGCTGCAGGCATAGGTGAGTTCAAAAGTCAGAGAAATCCGAAGTTCCTCAGGTAAGGAATCCCTATAATCGTCCGCAGGTTCATAGCCCATTGCACCCATGCAGGGTGGATTGTCCTTTCGATACTGCTTCCACTCTTCGTCACTGAACACATGGTCGTGAACGAGTCCTACAGGCATCAAAGTATCACGGCAGAACGCGACGACCTGTTCTTCAGTGGCACCTGTCACATCAGCGATATGCATCGTGTCAATAGGACATTCCCTCTTACCTGCCAGCACCTCATTGACCAGCAGAGCCGATACGCCCTCAAATGTGTAGCATGTGCCGCGGGCCGTATTGTACATGACGGCTCTCTGCACCTTGCGGTTGAAAGCACCGCAAGTAAACATAGGGCGAAAATAGGTTTTCAAACTTTTCATAAGAATTAAATAGTAGCAATAAGGGTTTCAATAAGTCGTGGTTTGGCGTAATCGTCGAGCTCCGCTTCTTTTATCCACATATAGTCATCTGGGAGCACTGGACGCTCATCGACTACCCAAAGGTAGAAGTCCGCATAGAGAATGCGATGGGTGAGCACGTGCTTCACGCCTTTGGCGATTAATTGAAGATTGAAGATTGAAGATTGAAAGTTGGGGAGGACAGATTGCGGATTCAAATTTTCAATATTCAATTTTCCATTTTCAATTAAATAAGGTTCCCAGAGACCTTGCCAGATATCCCCTGGGCCACGACGATGGATGGCCACATAGTCCTTACAGCGCACATATATATAAATAAGGTGGCGCTCACGTACCTTCAACGTCTTCTGTTTGACAGGCAACTCTGCCACCCTACCCGCATGCAAGGCCTCACAACTCTCTGCCAACGGACAGAGCAGGCAACGGGGCGATTGTGGTGTACACTGAATGGCCCCAAAGTCCATAATGGCTTGATTGTAGTCAGAAGCTTTGTCAATAGGCAAAAGCTCTTGTGCCATCGCCGCAAAGACTTTCTTGCCCTCGGTGGTATTGATGGGGGTGTCGATGCCAAAGTAACGGGCGAGGACACGATAGACATTGCCATCAACCACGGCAGCAGGCAAGTCGAAGGCGATGCTCCCGATGGCAGCAGCGGTATAGTCGCCAACGCCCTTCAGCTGTTTGATCTCGTCTAATGTATTAGGGAAATGGCCGAGAGCCACAATCTGTTTTGCTGCATAATGGAGGTTACGGGCACGACTGTAATAGCCCAACCCCTGCCACTCGCGCAACACCTCATCCTCGGTGGCTGCTGCCAGAGCCTCAACAGTAGGCCATCGGTGCATGAAACGCTCCCAGTAGTCCCAGCCCTGCTTGACCTGCGTCTGCTGAAGGATAATCTCCGAGAGCCAGATGGCATAGGGATCCTTCGTCTGTCGCCAGGGCAGGTCGCGACCGTTCTCACGAAACCACTCCAATAAAACGCTTGCAAACTCCATTACAATTTTCCTTGATCGCCGAGGTAGGAGTCTTTGAAGCCGAGGAAGTAGAGCACACCATCAAGACCGATGGTATTGATGCTCTGTTTGGCGTTAGCAACGACACGTGGTTTGGCATGAAAGGCAATACCTAGACCGGCCTCCGAAATCATGGGCAGATCATTGGCACCATCGCCTACCGCAATCGTCTGTGCCAGATTCACCTTCTCAACCTGGGCAATGAGTTTCAGAAGTTCGGCCTTACGATGGCCATCAACAATCTCGCCCACATAACGACCCGTAAGCTTACCATCCTCACCTATCTCGAGCTCGTTGGCATACACATAATCAATACCATAACGACGCTGCAGGTACTCTCCAAAATAGGTGAATCCACCCGAGAGGATGGCAATCTTATAACCACAACGTTTCAGGATGGTCATCAGTCTGTCGACGCCCTCTGTGATGGGCAGATTCTCTGCGATCTCCTGCATCACACTCACATCGAGGCCCTTCAACAGCGCCACCCTACGCGTAAAGCTCTCCTTAAAATCTATCTCGCCACGCATAGCACTCTCCGTAATGGCACTAACCTGAGCCCCTACCCCATTACGCTCTGCCAGTTCATCGATACACTCCGTCTGGATGAGCGTGGAGTCCATATCAAAACAGATGAGTCGACGCATACGGCGGAACATATCATCGCGCTGGAAAGAGAAGTCGATCTCCATCTCGCTCGACAGTTTCATGAGCTTAGATTGCATTTCCTGACGATTGGCGGGTTCGCCACGCAATGAGAACTCGATGCAGGCACGCGTGTGCTTAGAGGGATTCTTGATGCTCTTACGACCCGTAAGTCGAAGGATGCTATCAATATTCAGGCCCTGATCGGCTATTACCCTAGTAGCTGCCTCTATCTGACGGGCCTCCAACTGGCGCCCCATCACCATGAGGATATAACGGTTCTTTCCCTGATGACCCACCCAGTCCTCGTACTCATCGTCGGTGATGGGTGAGAAACCAATGTTCACGTTCAGTTCCGTGGCCTTGAAGAGCAACTCCTTCATCACCTGTCCGGAGTGTATCTCATCCATACGAATAAGAATACCCAAGGAGAGGGTGGAATGGATGTCGGCCTGTCCGATATCGAGGATCTGTGCATCGTATTTGGCGAGGATGCCCATAATCGAGGCTGTCAGTCCTGGACGGTCCTGACCTGTTATCCTCACGAGAATTTGTTCTTTCTCCATTATTTTATTGTTTTACCTTTTTCTTTTTTTTCCTTTCACTGTTCGGGGAATTGCTGGAAGATGCGCAAGTCGTAGTCGGCAGCCTTGGCAAAGATATACTCCATGATGTCGCTGGTGTCGTGCTCATAATCGATGGCGTTCTGTGCCTTCAACCAGAACATGAACTCCACGCAGCATCCTGACTGCGAAGCCTCAGCCTGACGCACGAGGATGGGTTTTTCTGCCACCACCTTCGGGTGTTTGGCAAGCCACTCTTCCATGTGCTGACGGAACTTGGTGATATTAGCCATCCCATCGTTATCAACCGTCAGTGAGCGGAAGTCGAAATAGACCTGTCGCACTTGTTTACGACCTTCGTTCTCCAACATGCCATTCCAATTCTGGAAGGAGCCATCGACCAGTGCATGGGGAGAAACGGTAATGATCGTATTGTCGAAATTGCGTACCTTCACCGTGGTGAGTGTTATCTCTTCCACCTTGCCATTGGCTCCTGCAGAGGGAACAGTGATCCAGTCGCCAATGTGCAGCATATCGTTCGACGCCAGACGGATGCCAGCCACCAGTCCTTTGATGGTATCCTGAAAGACGAGCATCAGAATGGCCGACATAGCGCCTAAGCCAGCAAAGAGCGTAGAGGGATCCTTATTGACAATGATGGCGATAATGACGATGGCTGCCACGAAGATCATCAGAATCTTCAGCACGCCACAGATGCTGTAGAGATACTGCCGGCGCGAAGAACGCCCTTCCGGTTCTATTTGTTTGAAAGAGTCAATGAACACGATGATGGTCCTCACCATCATCACCGTAAAGTAGATGGCTGTAAGACGTCCTACGACATCCGCCACCTTCGGGTATTCGAAGAACACCAGTGGCAGAAGTGCCCAAATGACGATGGCTGGGATAATCCGACTGGCTGAGTTGAGTACCTTACGGCTGAAGATGACATCATCCCACTTGGCCTCGGTCTTATTGGTAATCTTCAACAAGACGGGCACCAGCAGTCGGCGACATAAGAAACCTGCCAACCAAGCCAGGACGAATGCCAATACCACCAGGATGGCATAGCGCACCACTGGCACGTAATCATCCGTCAGACCCGTCAGCCCAATCACTCTCTCCAAATATATCTTTATCTGTTCCATCATATTCCTTCAGTCAATCACTCCTTACACAATGCAGCACACACTCTGTCCTGAAATCCACGACCATCGCTGTTCTTCATAATACCCTGGTTGATGATGCAGAAGGCCAGCATATGGTAATTGGGCGTCATCGCGTAGCCAGCGAGTGAAGAGATACCAGACAGTGTACCCGTCTTCGCCCTCACCTTTCCATTGACATAAGGCTCCTTCATACGTTTCTTCAGCGTACCGTCCTGCCCCGCAATGGGCAGGGATGTGTAGAGATCCATGAAGATCCTCTGATTGCGATAGGCATAGATCAAGAGTTTCGTGAGCAACTCTGGCGTCACATAATTATACAACGAGAGTCCACTGCCATCGGCAATCCGATACGGAACATCGCTGATGCCAGCCTTACCCAAGGTCTTCTTGATCAACTGACGTCCATGGGCTGCCGTAGCAGGGCGCTTACCCATCGAGGCGGCTATCTGGAAGAACATCGACTCGGCATAAAGATTGTCGCTCTCCTTCAGCATCGGCTCCAGAATCTCCTTCAGGGAGTGACTGCATGCACTGAGCGTGAGCGCATCCTTAGGCACGGATCCTGTGGTACAAGGCGCTTCCACCACAATGCCCGCATCGCGTAAGCCCTGCATGAAACGACTCATAAACTCATTCTTACGATCCACGAGCAAAGGCGACAACTCTGGATTATCATCATCCCAGCACCAGCCTTCGCCCAAGAGGTTTTCTTCCTTGAAATTCGTGACAGCCACCAAATTACCATGAATCGAGTCGATGCCCAGGGCCTTGACGCTCTGCACAAAGGCTTTCATATCCCTCGTCTCAAACATCGGGTCCATGCCACCCACACAATAGAGGTCACCCGTCAGCACACTGTCCTTCACTTCACCCGTATAGCGCAACGAGGTGTTATAACGATAACGTGATCCAAGCTGATCGAGGGCTGTAACAGCCGTCAGCAACTTCATGGTTGAGGCAGGTCGCAGCGTCTGCTTCGCCCCATAGCTATAGAGGACAGAATCTGCTGTGAGGTCATAGACCATCAATCCCAACTGTGTCCGTTCGAGCATAGGGTCCAGCATCAGAGTGTCGAGTCTGGCCTGTACGTTTTGCGGCCATGGTAACACCACGGCCGCTGTATCTACTGTAGTTGTATCCAGAACCGTCTTATCCGTCTGCGCCTGCAGACTGATAAAAGAGGTTGCCACAAAGAGAGTTGTTATATATCTGAGTTTCACTTTACTTTTTTACCTTTCTACTTTTTTACCTTTTTCAGTTTCTCCGATAGGTGGACACCAGTTTCTTGATGGCTTTGTCCAGCGTCTCTGAGGGTTCTATAATGTTATACTGGCTCCAATATTCTGGATCCAAGAAATATTCCACTTTGTCGTAATACGCGTCGCGCGAGTCAAACGAGCTACGGCTGGCAATGGGCTGTACATTCTCCGACTGACTATCAGTGACCACCATCTCGCAGGTAGCCGTGAACGAGGTGCTGAAGAGACGTTTCTTCCAGTCGCAGTTGAAACGGAAGATGTTACGCAGGTAACTCATACGTGTCACACCATCCTCGTAACGATAGTCGACCACACACGAGAGCTCACGGGGCTTGAACCTCACACCGACGGGTTTCCTTACCAGCATGGTACGCGTGGCCTTCTCCTTGTCGCTCATATCGAGATCGAGCTCAATACGTGTAAAGGCCAAGCGATCACCGTCGATGTAGAGTTTGCCATGATAGAGCGCATATTCCATCGAGTAGCGAGGCTCAATCTTTACCACATACTGCATCCGGTCGTTGATATACTCAGGATCTCCGAAGCTGAAGTTGTAGGCATCGAGGTTCTCCTTATTAAAGAGCATCTCCTGATTCTTTACCACATCGAGCTGTACAGGCAGCACCGGACCACCCATCACCTTAATACCCAACGTGTCGCCCTGCTTCTGACTCAGCAGACGACGACCCTTTACGATTGCAACACGATCTCTGCCGATATTACGGGTGTAAGGCGTCTTGTACATATCTTCCACACCCTCGGCCACGTAGATGTAATGCTTACGCTTCATGGCCGTCTCGCGATAGAAAGTCTGCAACAGCTCGGGCTTGCGGCTATAGTTCTCAGGAATCTTCCTAATGGCTATCTCCACCAATTCCCTCGGGTTACTAGTCCTGACCACAATCTCGCGCAACTGGATGGCAGTGGGCACCAGACGTACCTTCAAGTTCTCAGTCTTTCCTTCCTGCAGATTGACCTTGCGCATCTTATATCCAAGATGCGATACGGTAATGGCCGTAGGCATCTGATCGAGTTTCAGGGTGAACACCCCGTCTTCATTTGTCACTACCGACACACGGCCGGCGGAAACACTCACCTGCCTGAGGCAGTCGCCCGTCTTTTCATCTGTCACACTGCCGCTCACCACCACCTGTTGGGCGGATACAGCCAGCGGAGCCAGCAGCAAGATGATTAGCCATAGTCTTCTCATACCGTTATGTATTGGTTATATACGCCGCAAAGATATAAAAAATTCCCTTTGAATGCAAATAATATCGAATTTTTAACTACCTTTGCACCAAATAAACAAAAACAAGTCAAAATATGGTATACAAATATGACTTCCTCGTGATCGGTGCCGGCGTAGCCGGCATGAGCTACGCCCTGAAGGTGGCACGCGCCAATAAAGGTAGTGTATGTATGATCTGTAAGACCTCGCTCGACGAGGCTAACACCTCGTTTGCACAGGGGGGTGTAGCCTCTGTGACCAACCTCGAACTCGATAATTTCGACAAGCACATCGAGGACACGATGATTGCAGGTGATTACATCTCCGACCGTGCTGCTGTGGAGCTGGTGGTACGTAAGGCCCCTGAGCAGATTCAGGAACTCGTGAACTGGGGTGTCAACTTCGACCGCAAAGCCGATGGCAGTTTTGACCTGCATCGCGAGGGCGGACACTCTGAGTTCCGCATCCTGCACCATGCCGATGACACAGGTGCTGAGATCCAGCGCGGACTGATGGAGGCTGTTAGGAACAATCCCAACATCACCATCAAGGAGAACCACTTTGCCGTAGAGATTATCACCCAGCACCACCTCGGTGCGAAGGTTACCCGTCGCTCACCCTATATCAACTGCTATGGTGCCTATGTGCTCAATCCCGACACACAGAAGGTGGATACCTATCTGTCGAAAGTCACCGTGATGTGTACGGGTGGTTGCGGAGCCGTTTACCTCACCACCTCCAACCCTGTCATCGCTACGGGCGACGGCATTGCCATGGTGTACCGTGCCAAGGGAACGGTGGCCGATATGGAGTTTGTGCAGTTCCACCCCACGGTGCTCCATAATCCCAAGGAGACTCACCCCGCCTACCTCATCACCGAGGCCATGCGTGGCTATGGTGGTATCCTGAAACTGCCCAATGGCGAGGAGTTCATGCAGAAGTACGACGAACGTCTCTCGCTGGCGCCCCGCGATATTGTGGCCCGTGCCATCGATAAGGAGATGAAGATTCACGGTCTCGACCACGTATGCCTCGACGTGACGCATAAGAATCCAGAAGAAACGAAGAAACACTTCCCCAACATCTATCAGAAGTGTCTCTCCATCGGCATCGACATCACCACCGACTATATCCCCGTTCGTCCTGCGGCCCACTATATGTGTGGCGGCATCAAGGTAGACCTCAATGGTCAGACCTCCATTGAGCGCCTCTACGCCTTGGGCGAGTGCTCTTGCACGGGTCTACATGGTGGCAACCGTCTGGCCTCCAACTCACTCATCGAGGCTGTGGTCTATGCTGATGCCGCAGCCAAGAACTCGCTGGAGCATATCGACTACTATGACTTCAACGAGAAGGTGCCTGAGTGGAATGACGAGGGAACGATGACCAATGAAGAGAAGGTGCTCATTACACAAAGTGTGAAGGAGGTCAACCAGATCATGGCCAACTATGTGGGCATTGTCCGTTCCGACCTCCGTCTGCATCGCGCCTGGGATCGTCTTGACATGCTCTACGAAGAGACCGAGCGCCTTTTCAAACGCGTCAAGGCTTCTAAGGATATCTGTGAACTTCGTAATATGATCAACGTGGGTTACCTCATCACCCGTTGGGCCTTGGAGCGCAAGGAGTGCCGCGGTCTACACTTCACAACCGATTATCCTGTCCACGCTTACGATAAATAATTTTCCGACCATTTTGGATATAGATACCACTAGGCATGAGCGAGCAATGATCCATTGCTCGCCCGCTTAGTGAGTAGATAGTGTCGTTGGGGATATAACGGCGCTGTACATGACTCAGGTTTGTCGGTTCCTCGCCCAGTTTTTCTTCTGAGAAGGAACCTTTCACATAGACCTGATAGCCTTTGGCTTCGAGTTCGAAGTCGTTAGTTTCGCTCAATGTGACTTGTTTCCGGCTGACGCCTTGACTGATGGTCTGACTGTCGAGCCACAAACTCCAGTCGCCAGCTGTGATGCCACTGACAGAAGCGCAGACAGCCGTTGTACCGAAGTTCAGCACCACCAGTGCCTCACTATCACCATACTGACAGGTGTAAGCCAACACATTCTGACTGTTGGCGGTCAGCCATGTCAATGTGTGATGAGCGTCAATGGTAGCACCGTCCTGAAAAGCAGGCACGGCGTGCTTCAGGGCTGACAACGTACGTAGGGTATGATACATCTTTGTATCGGGATTTGTCCAGTCAATCTTCGTGTCGTGGAAATAATCTAAAGCTTGATTGCCCCCAACCTCCTGACCGTTGTAAATCAAGGGCATTCCCCATGCCGTTCCAACAAGCACCGTCAACGGATAACGGTTGTCACCGTATTTATCTGTCAGCGTCTTTTCTCTTTCGTTGAAGTTCTGGTCGTGGTTAGTCAGATACACCATCCTTCCAAAGCTGATGTCGCTCTGGGCTGTAATCAGTTTGTCGACATTGGTTTTCAATGAGGCAGTATAAACACCACTGGCACCAAATCTTACCAATGAGGTCTGGAAACTCCAGGCATAGTCGTAGTCGAAACCTACGGTTTTCAGATGGGTCGCATCGCCTGCTATATTAGCCTCACCGAGGAAGGTGATGGTCTTTCCACGCTTGTAGCCCTTGATCTCTGGGATGGTCGTCTGCCAGTAGGAAGCAGGGATATAGCTGCTACTAATGTAGTCGCAGCGGTAACCGTCGATATCGGTCTGGTCGATCCAAAACTTCAGGCAGTCGGTCATAGCCTTACACAGGTCGGCATTGCTGTAATCCAACTGATACACATCGCCGTAATTATTAGGATGCATGATGCCATTACCGCTCTTCACGTAATATTCCGGATGGGTCGTCACCCAGGTGGCATCGGTAGCGGTATGGTTAGGTACCCAGTCGAGCCATACCTCCATATTCAGGTCGTGTGCCTGACTAACAAAGTCTTTCAGGTCGCTGATGGTGCCATACGCAGGATTCGTTTGCTGGAAATCGATAGCGGCATACGGACTGTTGATTCCACCGCCACGGGGATAGATGGGCATGAGCCAGACAATGTCGATGCCTAACTTCTTCAGTTCACCGAGTTGCCGACCTGCAGCAGAGAAAGTACCTTCGGATGTGAATGAGCCGACATTCATTTCATAAATCACACGTCGGCCCACTTCGTTCTTCACAGAGGCCGTGTTGATGGCCTCTACGTAGTCCGCAGCCAAAAGGTGAACAGGCAAAAAAGCCAATAGATAAAGAAATAATCTCTTCATATACTTATATGTTTATTTGTAAAGGGTCGACCGCTCTTCACAGAGCAGCCAACCCGTGATACAATAATTAACTCTAATTAAGGTTGTATCTCCTCTACGCCCGATGTCGTAATATGCAGATACACATCGTGGTCGATCGTATAGTTGAAATCTCCCAACTGACTGGAACCATTATTGCTAAAGATCAGGTTCTCGTTCAGACCCGTGTTGGCTTCACCCATATCGAAGTATTTGTAGGTCTGACCTTTAATGGTCTGCTCGCCTGTTACCTGCATACCAGGCCAGTCACCGTTCAGGTTGTTTGTGTCGCCCCACATATAGAGCGTCAGCACGTCCCAGCCAGTATCATCAAGGACAAACACGGCAAATCCATCATGCTTCACCTTGGGTTCAGCGCCCATCTCCTCAACACCTTCGGCAGTGATACGCAGATAGATGTTACGATCGATGGTAAAGTTGAAGTCGGCCAACTGAACGCCGTTTCCACCGTTATTGAAGATCAGGTTCTCGTTCAGGCCACTGTTGGCAGCACCCATGTCGAAGTACTTCCAGTTGACACCATCGTGATTCCAAGTGCCAGTAACCGACATACCTGGCCAACCACCATTCAGGTTGTTCACATCGCCCCACATGTAGAGGGTCAGTGCATCCCAGCCCGTCTGGTCGTCTACATAGATGCAGAAGCCGTCGTGAGTGGGCTCAGGAGCCTCACCACCTTGCCAGTAGTAGCTCTCCCAACGCTGTCCCCACACGTTGGTAAATGTACCTACGCTGGGATTATCGTTGTGTATGGCAGCCTCACCCTTAACGGTCAGTTCCATACCCTGTTTGGCGGAATAGAAACGGAATCCGTCAGCCAGGCTCTTACCACCCTCAAAACTGTTAGGATCCAGATAAACACCCCACTTGATATCACTGTTGGGTGCCTTTGTCAACAGATATTGTTGTTGTCCGATAGCGGTACTGTCGCCATTGAAGGCGCCAATGATGTATATCTCCTCATCGGCTGTTGTGCCGAAGGGTGCAATAAACTCCAGCAGGATACGGTCTGCCCGTGTTTCGAACTGCTGACGCTCATGGTCGAATACGATGTCTTCTTGCTTTGAACAGCTGCTCATCAGTCCCGTCAGCGCGAGCAGCGTCAGCATCAGGCTATATAATTTCTTCGTCATAATGATTATATCTCTTAATTCTTAAATCTCAATTCTTCATTCTCTTTTAGTAGTTCGGATTCTGAACGAGTCCGGGATTCACCGACAGGGCCGACTGTGGCAACGGATACCACTCGTACTTGCGGTCGCGTGAGGCAGGCAGGTTGACACCATCCTCGGTAGCACGTCCCCAGAACCACCATACGCCCTGTGTGAACTTGTCGAATCGGCGCAGGTCGGTACGACGGCGATTGCCCTCGCCCAGATATTCCTTACCCCACTCAGAGAGCATCCAGTCCATATCGAAGTTCGTAAAACCAGGTCCTGGCACACTCAGGGCAGCAGCACGGTTACTGCTTGTAAAGTAGCGCTGACGCACCTGATCGACATAGTTCTTGGCCTCACTGCTATTGCCTTTGCGCATCTCGCACTCTGCCACATTATAATAAGCCTCAGCCAGTCGGAACTGTACGTCGTCGATGCTCTTGAAGCCTCCCTGCTCGTCGTTGGGATAGAGCGGGTATTTCACCAGACGTACACCCGAATTGGTCTCGCCCCAACGGGGATTCATCACCTTCTCAAGGTTACGACCCTGATTCAGGAATGTACCCAACTGATCGACGTACACCAGAGCCTGACCATCGCGGTCGGCATCGGCCAACAGGACATCACCCTTACCGAAGTTTGCACGCATCTCTCCCTTCAAGAACATACCCGGACCATGGGTCTTCGTGGCAGTGTCGTAAACGTAGTTCTGCTTACGGATGTCACGGTTGTCGAAACGCTCGTAAGGTGCTCCCAACTTATCACCGTAAGGAGCATCCAAGAAGCAGACGGGATGATCGGTGCCACCCGTGGGCTGCACATTACCCGAGTTGTCGAACGAAGGTACGAGGCAGACGCAGTTCCAGGCACCAATGCCGTCGTACGACTGGCCGAAGTAGTCGGCGTAGCCATACCACATACCCACCATGGTGCGTACGTTCGAGATGGCATTGGCAGCACCCTGTCCGTCTTCGGCTGCCAGTGCAAAGATCACCTCTGGACTCTTCACGTTGTCAATACTATAGAGGTTACGATAGTTGGTGTCCAGTCCATAGGAGCCGTAAGTGCCGTTGATAATCTCCTTCGACAGAGCCTCACACTCATCGTAGTGACTCTCACCGATAAACACCTCGGCATTCAACAACAGACGGGCCTTCAGCATGCGGTTCATACCTTGGTTGGCACGGTTCACGGTAGCATGACTGCCATCTTCCTTAGCCAGCGCTTTCACGGTCTCGTCAAGTTCGGTAGCGATGAAATCATAGATGATTTTGCACGAGGTATTCCAATCGGGATCAGCCGTTCCGGGCACCTCACTGCTGGCTGAAGTGTTCAGCGGCAGAGCACCACCCCAGAGTTCGAAGATACAGTAGTAGTTCCAAGCACGCAGCGTACGCACCTCAGCCACATATTGTTCCAGTCTTTCCTGAGAGATTCCCAAACTGGCAGCATCGAGCCCTTCGAGGTCATTGAGCAACAGGTTTGCCAGTCCTACAGCCGTCCACGCGCCCTTCCAGGCGTTGTTGATAATGGTCGACTCCGATGTCCAGTTATGCCACGACAATACCGTCTTCATGGCCTCATCCCATCCCCACTGTCCACCATTCCATACACGCCAGGTGATCTGGTCGGAGGGGTATTCCGAGAGGTGGAAGAAGTTCTCGCCAGCCAGGGTTGAGGAAGTCTGATTGTAAATAGCTGCCACAGCTCCCTTTACGCTGGCCTCGTTCTGATAGTACACACTGGCATCGATACGGTCGTACACCTTCTCGTCGAGGTCTGTACAAGCGGTGAGTCCTGCCATCAGACAGACAACACCGAATATTTTGTATTTAATGGTCATCATATTATTCAATTTTCAATTATCAGTTTTCAATTAGTGAAAGCGCAGCGTCACGCCCAAGCTAAGCTGTGTAGCCTGCGGATAGGCGCTGTTGGTGTCAATACCCGGGGTGATACCTGTGGAAGTGACAATCGAGGGATCGTTGCCTTCGTAGCCTGTGAGTGTAAACAGGTTCTTGGCCGTGAGATAGACGCGCAGACTCTCAATAAGCTCACGCTTCTTCGGTGTAAAGTTATATCCCAGAGTCACATTATCGAGTTTCACGTAGTCGCCGTTTTCCAGGAAGTAGCTGGAAATGATGCCACCACTCGACTGTACATTGCCATATTTCGTATAGGCCGTACGTAGCACGTTGTCAGTACCGGCACCCTGCAGACCCATGCCGTACTTGCGCATGTTGAAGATCTGATAGCCTAAGGCACTGCGGAACAGCATGCTCAGATCCCAGTTCTTATACTTAAACGAGTTACTCCATGAGAGGAAGTGCTTGGGGGCACCATTGCCGATGTTACGCTTATACGACGGATCGGCTTGTGAAGCATTAACCTTATTGCCTTCGTTATCGTAAATCAGCAGCAGTCCGTTCTCGTCGATACCAGCATGCTCGTAACCATAGAACTGACCAATCTTGCCACCCTCTTCCACGCGGAAGAAGTACTCACTGCTACCTGGTCCCGGCTTCTGATACAGGTCTAGGTAGGCCATCTGATAGACATCACTCGACAGTTTTGTGAGTTTCGTCTCACCCATGCTCCAGTTCAGGCCAGTGGTCCACTTCAAGGTCTTCTTGGCCAACACGTCGTACTCCAGTGACACCTCGATACCAGTGTTCTTGGTCGTTCCCACATTCACCAGGATGGTACTATAGATAAACGGCGGTTGGGGAGCGGTATAGTTATAGAGCAGATCCTGCGAACGACGGTCGAAGTACTCCACGCTACCACGCAGACGACTGTTGGCAGCCACGAAATCAAGACCCACGTTGAAGGCAGTGGACTTCTCCCATGCCAGGTCGGGATTGGCATTCAGCGAGGGAGCATAGCCGTTGATCCACTCACCGTCGATCAGATAGGCGCCGTAGCTGCTATAGGTTGACAAGGAACGGTAGGCGTCAAAGTCCGAACGACCCGTCACACCATACGAGACACGGGGCTTCAGGCTCTGGAAAATGGCCTTCACACCCTCAGCAAACGGGGTCTGGGTGATTTCCCATGCCAGAGAGGCTGAGGGGAAGCTACCCCACTTGGTGTTGGCACCGAACTTGGTGCTACCCTCACGACGCAGAGAGGCCGATGCAAACAGCATGTCGTTATAGTTGTAGTTCAGTCGACCAAAGAAACCGATCAGCGTCGACTCCGACGAGCCACCCCAAAGATTGGCCTTACCTTCCTGCAGGGCAGTACCGTTGCCGATACCATACCAGCCCATCGAGTCATAGACGAAATCCTTATTCTCATTGCCGCTCTGTTCCCACTTAGAACGCTCCCATGAATAGCCTAATACAGCCTTCAACTGGTGCTGGTTCAGGGTCAGTGTATAGTTCACGAGCCATTCCAGTCGGTTGGTCCACCACTTCTGGTAGTTCACGTTGGCACGACCGGCATAACCGTTCCAGAACGATTCACTCGATGTAGAGGGGGTATAGAAGTTATTCTTCAGGTCGTTGTACTGCAGGGCATAGCTCAACGAGGTGTTCAGGTTGTGCAGCTCGCTCTGCAGGATATTCAGCTTCACGTCGGCATTACCCAACAGGTAGATGCGGTCACCTTGTGAGATATTCTCTTTCAGGTCGTTCACCGGATTGTGGATATCGGTCGGTGAGTTAGGCTGATAGTAAGAGCCGTCAGGGTTCTTCACAGGGATAGTGGGGTTCATCGTCAGGGCCGTGTCAAACAGACCGTTGTTACCCCAGTCCTCATGAACCTTACGACCAGAGAGTGAGGCGTTGAACTGCAGACGATTGTTCAGCACACGCTGTTCACCCACAAAACGGGCACCATACTCCTCACGACCACTCACGATGTCAAGACCATTACCTTTCTTATAGTTGGCCGAGAGACCAAAGTAGCCGTTCTTGGTAGAGCTGTCGATAGAGATATACTGGTTCAGACTGTAGCTCACTGGACGTGTGATCTCATCCCACCAGTTGGTGTCAGCACCATAGTCCTGACCGCGACGTGAACGACGGAACTCCTCAGTCGACAGGATCTCCGGGTGAGGCTTAGCCACGTTCAGGGCGATATAGCTGTCGTAGGTCACGTTGGTAACACCTGCCGTGCCCGATCCTTTCTTCGTGGTTACCAGAATCACACCGTTGGCACCACGCGTACCGTAGATAGCTGCCGAACCGGCATCCTTCAGTACGGTGATCGACTCTACATCCTGGGTAGCAATGTTACGCAGATCACCACCGGCAATACCGTCGATCACGATCAGCGGACCGTTCGAGGCCGTCAGCGAACCGGCACCACGCACCTGAATATCAGTCATGGCATTGGGGTTAGCTTCTGCGGTAGCCGACACGTTAAGACCTGTCACCTTACCGGCAATCAGAGCCATCGCATCACTCGCTGCACCCTGGTTGAACTGGTCTTTGTTCACCTGTACGACAGAGCTTGAGATTTCTTTCTTAGCCAGCGAACCATAGCCTACAACCACCACTTCGTTCAGTTGGGCCACATCTTCTTTCAGAGTAATCTCCAAATTGTTGGTGGCCTTCACTTCCTGTGGGGTGAAGCCTACGTAAGAGATAACGAGTGTGACACCTGATTCACACTTCAGTTGGAATCGACCGTCGAAATCAGTAACGGTACCATTTTGTGTTCCCTTGACTACGACACTGGCTCCGATGATATCTTCACCGGTATCGTCCTTCACGTGACCATTGATTGTGGTCTGTGCAGAGACATCCAAGGCAAACAGCATGATCGTCAAAAGCATGACGACACTCTTCATTGTTCTTTTCATTTTACTTGGGCTTTTAATTATAAAATAGTGTTTATATAAAGTTTCATTCTTTCACTTTCTCAATCCTGATGGCTGCGCCACCGCTACGAGCCAGATTCAGATGCAGAATGCTCTCTCTGGTTACCTCTGTCTGACGGATGGTCATGGCATAGGGGTTGGTCTCGTAGTCGGCATCCGCAGCGTCTTCATAGATGATGGCGCGATAAGTGGTATCAGCGTCGAGGAAACTCAGTGGCAGTTCTATCTGTCGGGCCGTCTCGTTGGTGATGCTACCGATAAACCAACGGCCGCCATCGCCGCGCTCCCGACGGGCCACGGTGATGTATTGACCGATCTCCCCGCTGGGCACCAACGTCTTGCTCCAAGTAGTGGGACAACTCTCTATAAAGGTCAGTGCCGGCTGTCCCTCATAGTTCTCAATGGCATCGGCAGCCATCTGTAGTGGACTATAGATCACCACAAACTCACCCAGTTGCTTGGCCAGTGTAGAATGTGGATGGGTACCGGGCACAATCTCTGAGAAGTTGAAGATGGCCGGCGTAAAGTCGGTAGGACCGGCCAGACCACGTGTAAAAGGTAGCGTCACGGTATGACTGGGTGGATTACCACCACGACGGTCCCAGGCGTTATACTCCTGTCCACGTACACCTTCCTGGGTCATCAGGTTAGGCCATGTGCGCTGGATACCTGTCGGCATGGCGGGCTCATGATTATCAATCATAATCTGGTATTTCGCAGCTGTTTCTATCACCTTACGGTAGTGACGGATGCCATACTGCGACTTCGCCTGTTCCTTACCGTCCATCAGGTGTCCCACATAACCAGTCTTCACCACGCGGATACCTAACTTCTGATACCATGCAAAGGCCTCGTCCATCTCCTGCTCTATCAGACTGGCACGTCCCCACGACTCCATATGACCGATGAAGCGCACGTCTTTCTGCTGAGCATAGCGGCATACCTCGTCGATATCGAAGTCGGGATAGCTCTTCAGGTAGGTAACCTGTTCACCCTGTCCCCAGCCGGGGTTCCACCCTTCGGCCAGCACACCACTAAAACCATGACGGGCGGCAAAGTCCATATAGCGCTTCACATTCTCGGTGGTAGCACCATGCTGCGGTCCCATCTCCCAGGTATTTTGCTTCTTGTGGATACTCCACCAGATGCCGATATAGCGACCAGGCTCTATCCACGATGTATCTTTTATTTGTGTTGGTTCATTCAAGTTCAGCATCAGGCGCGATGTCATCAGATCACCGGCAGTCTTACCGATGGTGATAGTACGCCAAGGGGTCTTCAACTCACCCTCGACATACACCTTTACCCCACTCTGCCACGGCGTCAGTGCTGTCAGAAGCATCACGCCCTTCTCTGCCGGGCGCGGCGTCAGGTTGACACTTGCATAGTCTTTCAGGGCTGCCTCGTGAATAGCCAGAAACAGCGAGTCCTCGTAGGCGATGGTAAGCGGCGTACATACCGTATCTTTTTTACTTAACAGATCACAGGTATAGATACCTTCGAAATACTCAGTGTGATTACTTGGAATCGACCAGGCCTTGGCATCATGCGCCAAGGCAATCTCGGTCAATTCCTCCTGAACACAATACTTTTCACCTTTTATCTTTTCCGGTAGGATATAGCGGAAGCCGATGCCGTCGTTGAACACACGGAACTGCACGTCCATCTTCTTTTTGGCACCCGTTTGTTCCTGGAAACTCACCGTCAGCTCGTTGTAATGGTTACGTACCAGTTCGTCCTCGCCCCATACCTGGCTCCAGGTCTCATCTTTCGAGGCATACTGCTTACCAGTCATCTTGACATGACTGCCAATATTGCCATTGTCGACCTGGAATCCAAGGTGTGAGGGCAGAACTATAATCTTCGAATGATAGTTCATGGTATAATAAGGTTGATTGTTTTTCACGCCGACGGTGACCGTCACGGCACCGTCGGGTGAACTGACCAAAACATCTTTCGCACTGCAGACAGCAGTGAGACTATTACTAACTAATAAAACCAAACTTAATCCTAACTTATTCATATCGAAAAACAGATTTTTTATTATTTCAAGATTTCGGCTGCAAAGGTAGAGAGTATATCAAGGAATATCAAACGGCTCAAGCAAAAATCAAAATCAATAAAATCATGAATAACTGATTATCAATAACTTACATTTCAGACAATTAAAATAAATCAAAACGTTTGCAAGCCCAAAAGAGCCCAAAAACGCCTTTTTACGTGTTTATCATTTGGAGATATCAGATTTATTTCTTAACTTTGCCCTCAATAATTAACTCTTATGATGAAACTGCGACACATATTACTAAACTTGCTCATTGTCATGGTTCCAACATGGACAATGGCCAACCCACATGCTGAAGAACTCAGCACCTTGTATTACACGCTCGACAGTCTGATAGAGCACCAGTCAGAAATCATTGCCCAGAAGAAAAACCGTATCCAGACGATTACCGATGGCATGAACAGCCTGAGCCTGACGCCCGAACAACTGTTCAGCCTGAACAACAGGTTGTACGACGAGTACCTGGCCTTTAACTTCGACTCGGCCCTCTGTTATATTAAAAAGAATGTGGATGTGCAACAGTCGTTAGGTAATCCCGATCTGGCAGCTGGCAGTCTGATACGTATGGCCCATATTCTGGCTGTCTCGGGACTGTTCGACAAGGCCGACCGTATGCTCGACCAGATAGACATCAGTCAGCTGAGTACAGAGTGTAAGGTGGAATACTTCAACCAGCGTGGCGAACTGAACCTGTATCGCTCGGAGATGGCCGAATATACTCCCTACTTCCAGGAATACACCGACAGCTCACAGTATTATCGGCAACTCATCCTAAAAATAGCCCCTAAGGATTCTTACGACTATATCTTCAACCAGGCCACCTATATCAGTGAAAAAGGTGATAATGATGGTGCTATCAAGATGCTTGAAGCCTATATGAAGAATCTGAAACAGGGAGAGCGCCGCTATAGCATCGTTACCAGCACACTGGCCTATTTCTATTCAAAGAAGGACGAGGCCCAACTACAGGAACGTTATTTCCTGTTGAGTGCCATCAGCGATATGAAAGGGGCCATCCTCGAGAACAACTCCCTCCGTCGACTATCCATCATCCTTCTCGACCGAGGCGACTTCAAAAAAGCCTACGAATATCTGCTTTGTGCCAGCAACGACGCCAGACAATACGGTAGCCGACTGCGCAGCATGCAGGCCGCTCGCATCTCACCACTCATCACACAGGCCTACGACATGGAGCGCGCACTCACTCAGCACCGCACCAACCTGCTGCTGATCATCCTGTCGGTCATCACACTGCTGCTGATAGGTACCGTCGTCTATATCCTGTCGCTCATCAAGAAGCGTCATCAAGCCAACATCAAGATCAGTAAGATGAATGCAGAACTATCGCTCCACAACGAGGAGATAGAGCGTATGAACAACCAGATGAAGGAGAGCAACCGTATTAAAGACGAATACATCGGTCGATTCCTGGAGTTGAGCAGTAACCTTATCCTCAAGAACGAGGAGCGGTCAAAGGTACTCAACCGATTGGCGCGCGACCGTAAACTGGAACTCCTGTATGGCGAACTGAAAAGTCAGAAGCCGCTCAACGAAAGCGTACACCTGTTCCACCAGAACTTCGACACCGCTTTCCTGAACATCTATCCCACGTTTATCTCTGAGGTCAACCAACTGCTAACGGAGGATAACCAGTTTGAAGTCCATGAAGAGGCTGGCAAACTGACCACCGAACTCCGTATTCTGGCACTCATACGTCTGAACATCACCGACAACCAGAAGATTGCCGATATCCTCCAGTCGAGCATCACCACCATATACACCTACCGCTCAAAACTTAAGTCGAAGGCCAAGTCAAAAGCTACCTTCGAAGATGATGTCCGACGAATAGAAACGTATTAATCACGACTATCACTGCATAAACCGCAGTGTTTTGGCCTGCTCCATCATCATGTCGGCCAGTTTGCCGTTAGCATCACTTTCGCCATTGATGAGGTCGTAGAGTGATTTCAGACCATCACGCCCTCCGTCGTGCTTCAGCACGTAGACCAGACAGAGATATTGCAGGGCCGTGTTCGACGAGAGGATGTCGAGGTCGGTGAGGGCCAGTTGTGAGATGGCCAGTTGGTAGGCATCATCGCTGTTCTCGTCGATAAAGTGCTGAACATCACCAAGGGTTTCAAGTTTGAAGGACTCAAGCACCGGCAGATACGACATCATCGAAACTGGGAATATCTCTGCCTGGTTGACGGCAGCGATGCGGCGGTTCAGACGGTCAAAGGGCTGCAAATCAAGATAGCCCCGGAACGTCTCGGCCGACAACGGTACGTCATCGAGTTTGCCATTCTTTACCAGTGCCAGCATCTGACGGCGATAGTCGGTCGTGCCTGGGATCGACTCGACATGCTCTACGAGGAAACCGAACGCCTCTTCAAACGCGTCAAGGCATCGAAGGACATCTGCGAATTGCGTAATATGATCAATGTGGGTTATCTCATTACCCGCTGGGCTTTAGAGCGCAAGGAGTGTCGCGGACTGCACTACACCACCGACTACCCCGTTCACGCTTACGATAAGTAGGAGATAACCAGCATCGTCAGGTCATCGCTCTGCTCTGTGTCCTATACTTTATATTTTCAAAGATACGGTAAGTACATTTTCGCCCTGAGTGTACTCATATTCTATATGTTCAGCCTTCTGGATAACCAGGAAGATGCCTAATCCGCCCGGTTTTCGTTCTTCCAACGGCTTTGACACATCGGGGGGTGTATGCTCCAGTGGATTAAACGCCACACCTCCATCGCGGAAACGAAACGTGACATGCTCTTTATCGCGCATAATCCCCACATCGAGGTAATCGCTTCCAGAATAGTTCACCACATTGACCACCAGCTCCTCGACCACCAGGCGAACCGTATAAAGCGTCCCGCCCAACGACACCATCTCCTCAGCCTTAAGAATCTTATCGATAATGTCAAGAGTCTTGTCCTGAATAGGACTAAAATGAAACCAGGTCATAGTGGATTGTTGCTCACTTCTGTTGTTGTATGCATTGTTGTTAAACTCTGTTTGTCTTAAGTTTCAGTGGGTAAAGTTACGTTTTTTCTTTTATTGACATCACATTTCACCTTTGAATTTATTATTTTTAACTTTTATAGAGATAAGGGTTATCACATTTTTTTCATATCTTTGCACCGACTATCATAGAACAATGAACATGAAGACAACAAAATACATCATATTGCTCCTAATGCTGACAGTATTGGGAAGTAGTTTCTATTCCTGCAGCAGCGACGATTACGAAAGCCGCTTGAAAGAGCTGTTGATTAGCGACCTGGAGTTCGGAACCTCTGCCAATACCATCAAGATGCTGATGCGTGGCGAGGACCTATCGAACTATGAAATCCAGCAATCCGACTCTGATAGTGCCACTTGGTACAATGCCTGGATAGAGTACTCCACCTCTAACATCTGCGTGAGCGTAGAGGCCAACACATCCTATGATTCCCGTACGGCCAATATCACCCTGAAAGATATCAAGGATGGCTATACCCGTTCGTTCAAGATTACTCAGGCGCAGCGCGACGCCATCATTGTTGAAGGCGATACATGTACAGCCCCTGCCGACGGTGGCGATGTATTTATCGAAGTGAAGCATAACATTAACTATACGGTAACCATCCCCGAGAGTTGTACCTGGATCAAGAAGAAGACCAGCAGCACCCGTGGCCTCACTACCGACTCCGTGGCGCTCACCATCTCGAAGAACAACAGCGGAAACGCACGCAGTGGCTCCATCAATATCAAGAACGAGGACGGATCCATCTACAGAACGGTCAAAATCAATCAGAAGTTTACGCCAAGCTACAACTTCGAGAAGACCGAATACACCGTCGACGAGCTGTCGCAGGAGATCAGTGTCAGCTACAGTTCTAACGTCAAGTTCAACGTCTCTGCCAGCGACAGTTGGATTACCATTGGCAATCAGACCGTTACCGACGATTCGAACTACGTACAAATACTGAATGTGGAGGAGTTCACCAAGAAGAAGGATAGTCGAACCGCCACGGTCGACTTCTTAGCATACGTTCAGAAGGCAGTAGGCGATAAGGTAACCGAGGTGAAGCAGACCCTCACCATTACCCAGAACCGCACGCTGTATATCCCCGACGACACCATCCAGGTGCAGTATGGCGACAGTGCCGTCATCAGTGTGACTAACACTGGTGGATACAGTCTCATATGGAGCTCTGACGACAAAAGTGAGTTTACCGTCGATACCACCGGCCAGGTAAAGTGTGTGGGAGCCGATGGCGATGAAAAGGCCGTTATCACGGTGAAGTCGAAGGACGGCAAGTATTCCGACCAGATCATTGCTGTGGTCGACAAACCCAAGGATCTCACTAAGTACCTGAGTTGTAAATGGGATACCGGTTGGAAGGCTGTAGGTACGGACACCACCTATACCGTGGGTTGCAGCATCTCGATGGCAGAGGGTGGTCCAAGCATCACACTCACGGGCTATACCTTCTATAACGACAATTCTACCGTAGAGACCGTCAGTTGGGATGGCAAGACCCTCAGTGCCAAGGGAACCGTCTCGACTACCGACATGTGGATAGGCTCGAAGAAGGACTACTACATCGAGTGGACCTACACCTATATGAAGGATACCTATACGTGTAAGTACACCATGGACAAGACGCTCACCATCACCAAGCAGTCGTCTTCCACCTCCTCCAGCCGCTCGCGCTCCCGCTCCGCCCGCTCAAAAAATTATCGACGAAGATAAAATGTCTCAGTTATTTCCGTCCGTTTGGGGCCAACACCTAACACCATCTTTGTGGTAATTACCAACGGATGTTACCTGTTATGTTAGGTGTTTGTTAGGGGTTATGTTAGGGGTTTATTACCACTTGCGGTCCATAACCTTTTTTGTTTCAAGCACTTAGCAAATTTGAGTGTTAGGTGTTGAGGAGTTTAAGATATTTCCATACGTTTTGTTGTATATTCCACGAAGGTCCATTGTTGTATAATCATGCATGTTCTGCAAGAATATGCAATCACCAAAAACGCTCCGACTTTAGACGGAGTAAAGTGGGACTTTAGTCGGAGTAAACCCCTACTTTACTCCGGGCAAAGTTCCAGCCTCTAACGTCCTTTCAAAAACTGCATATATATCCAAAACTATCTATCTTTCTTGGATAGTATTGAAGTATATGCGAACGTTTGGAACGAAAATCTGTTTTAAATCTTATTAAATGATATAGGGATGGGCGACGTAGTTCCACATGGCGCTACGAACGTCGATCATGTATTTCAGGTTATGGAAATTGTCGATCACCCAACGACCGTCTTCATAGACGAGATCTACGCGTGCCGGAGTATAAGTATCATCCTCGTAGACAGTAAAGGCAACGGAGGCGCGCTTCACAGGACTGAGCAAGTCGACATATTCAACCTCAAACTCATCGAAAGAGGGAAGCGTACCGGAATAGCGTGTCATCGACCAATGATCAATCTCAAAGAAGAGTGTTCCTGTCTGCTCTTCCTTATAACGGACCGTCATCAGCAAATTGTTCCATGACTTTGAACAGAACACCTTGTCGAACAGTTCATTCTCATAGGAGCCTCCACGAATCATATACTCTGCCCTGAGCAAGCGGTAGATGTTCTTAACCTGATTGAGAACAACGCCACGCTCCGCCTCCTCACTCATCTCTGAGGTCAGAGAGTCGGGGGTTACCAAACTGACGGTATCCTCCTCGACGGTCGTAACAGTCTGATTTGACTGATTACTACGATCGTGACAACCGGTCGTCAGCACGGCCAGCATCATGCCCCAAAAGGCTGTTTTTATGATTCCTAATTTACTCAAAAGAACAATACGGTTGCTAATCATTGATTAATTTCGGCTGCAAAGTTACGATAATAATTCGAAACTTGCAAGCATTTGGCAAAAAAAAATAAAAAAGTCCTGAAACAATTGACTTCAGGACTTTTTTTATGGATTTACTTGAACGGATTACTTCGTACCACCACCGAGGGCGATGTAGAGGGAGATGATGGCCTGAGCACCGTTATACATGTTGGTTGCCTCGTTGAGCTGGGCTGAAAGCAGACTCTCCTGGGCGGTCAGTACCTCGAGGTATGCGGCCTTACCATTGTCCATCAGTTCGTGGGTGCCGAGGTAGGCTTCGTGGAGCACCTCTACCTGACGATGGTAGTAGTCGTGCATCTCGCGAGCTGCCTGACAGTCGGCGATGGCTTCGTTTACTTGGTTGCCGGCATCGATCACCGTCTGCACATATTTCTTCTTCAGGTTTTCTTCAGTCAACTTGCTGATCTTGTAGTTGGCATTAATCTGACCACGGGCAAAGATGGGCTGCGTGAGCGAACCCACGAGCTGCCACAACAGCTTGCTGGGATTAACGAGTCCGCCATTATTGGTCCATCCGGCCTCTCCCGTCAGGGTGATGGTGGGATAGAAGGCGGCACGGGCTGCCTGCGTGTTATAGAAGGCCTCCTCCATGTAGTAGTTGGCCAAGCGGATATCGGGCCGGCGCTCCAGCATCATGGCGGGCACTCCGATCTTCATGTAGCGCTCCTCGAACAGGCGCTGACCTTCAGAGGCCGAGTGATAGTCCTCATCAGCGCTCCAATGAGAGCGTTCGATGTGCTGTGGTGTGATGCAGAGCAGACTGCAGATATCGTTCTCCACAGAACGTATGCTACGACGCGTGCTGACAATCTGCAGCTTCACACTGAGCCACGACGACTCCTGCTGGTTGACAGCCGTCGAGAAGGTCTTTCCGTTCTCGTAGAGAGCCTGTTGCGTATCCAATGACACTTTCCACAGACTGTCGGTTTCGAGAAGGATGTCCAACTCGCGGTCGAGCAACTGGAGATAGAAGTACTGCTGGGCAATGGCACTGATGAGGTTCGAGCGTGTCGACTCCTCAGCCATCTGCGACTGCAACAGGACAGCCTTGGCAGCGCGTTTCTTATTGGTGTTGGAACCGAACACGTCGATATCCCACGACACATCCAGCGGCAAAGTGTAGCTCTTGGTGGCTTTCGCCCCGTCGAAACTTGAGAGGGCGCCCTGCGGCGAGAAGTAGAGCGACGGCAGGTAGGCCAGTTTTCTGGCCTTCAGCGCTATCTCACTCTTCTCAACATTGATACGAGCGGTTGCCATGTCGGTATTGTTGGCCAAGGCCTGCTCAATCAACTGCTGCAAAAGGGGATCGGTAAAGAACTCACGCCACGACATCTCGGCGATCGACGTTTCTCCCATGGCCGCCTTGATGCCCTGGTCGTTACCAAAGACATCGGCGGATTCCTCCACAGTCTTCTCATATTTATTATATAATCCGCACCCCGTGAGCATCAGGCTCACGGCTGCAACTATGAAGATATTGCTTAATCTTTTCATCTTTTTACTTTTTTACCTTTTTATTCTTCTACCTTCTCTACTTTCACGCCTTGGTATTTCTCGTGCAGTTTCTGGAACACGATGAAGAAAGCCGGTACAACGAAGAGCAGGGCAATGGTACCAACGCTCATACCGCCAATGACACCCAGGGCCAGGGCACGGTTACCGTTGGCACCGGCACCACCCTCGATTACGAGCGGTATCATACCGATAATCATCGTGGCCACTGTCATCAGAATGGGGCGCAGACGCTCCTTACAAGCCTCGAAAGCTGCCTCACTGATGGTCATGCCCTGAGCACGGCGCTCAGTAGCAAACTCAGTAATCAGGATGGCCGTCTTAGCCAACAGACCAATCAGCATGATGACACCCGTCTGCAGATAGATGTTATTGTCCATACCAGGCAGACCCAACATATTACCGAAGAAGGCAAAGATGAAGGCACCCATCAGTCCGAACGGTACGCTGAACAGCACAGCCAACGGTGTGAACCACGAGTTGTAAAGCGATGCCAGGATGAGGTAAATCAGGATGGCACAGATCACGTAGATAAGGGTGGTGGCATTAGAGCCTGCAGCCTCTTCCAACTCGCGCGACATACCACTATACTCGTAGGTGGCTGTTGAAGGCATCTCCTCCTTAAACACCTCGGCAATGACTTTGTGGGCATCACCCTCGGTATAACCGCTTCCTGGAGAGATATAGCAGGTGATGCTCTGGAACAGGTTGAAGTGCTCGATGTTTGGCGGACCAACAATCTCCTTCAGTGTCACAAACTCGGAGATGGGCGCCATCTTACCGTTGCCCACCTGCACGAAGATGTTGTGCAGCGACTGCGGGTCGAGACGGTATTCGGGCGAGGCAGCAGCCATGATGCGGTAAACCTTACCAAACTGGTTGAAGTTACCGATATAGGCGCCACCACAGAAGGTACCAAGCGTATTGAGCACGTCGGCAGGTGTCACACCGGCACGGTCGCACTGGGCGGCATCTACATCCACCTGATATTTCGGGAAGCGCTCAGAGTACGTCGACATGGCAGAGGCTATCTCCGGGCGCTCAGCCAGTTTGTTCAGGAAGTGCTCGGTCTGTTTGGCAAACTCCGACAGGTTGCCATCGGTGGGATCCTCCACAATCAGGCTCACACTGTTACTCGTTCCATAGCCGGGAATCTGAGGCAACTCGAAGGGCAGCACCTGTACATCCTTGATGTCTTGACAATCAAAGTAGAATCGATACATGACAAGGGTCAGCAGGTGGTTCATGCCAGGACGCTCGTCCCAGTTCTTCAGACGAACGATGAGGGTGGCGAAGTTGGAACCGGCACCTGAGTACATACCGTAGCCACAGCATACGGCGAAACTCTCCAGTTCAGGAATGTTCTTCACCTTAGCCTCTACTTGTTTCACCATCTCACGGGTCTGCTTCAGCGTGGTTCCTTCCGGTGCACGCAACTCAGCCATGAACACACCCTGGTCCTCCTGAGGTACAAGACCTGAAGGCAGGCTCTTCATGAAGAACACCAGCAGCACGGCAGCCAGTGCCAACAGGCTCCATGCCATGACAGGGCGCTTGATGAATTTCTGAACAGCCTTGCTGTATTTGTTGTAGATGGCGTTATAGCTCACGGTGTAGGCCTTCTTCGTGTAGTAGGTCAGGCCCTTGCCCTCCTGCTTGCCTTCTTTCATGCGCATCATGATGGCACAGAGCGCAGGACAGAGTGTGAGGGCCGATACACACGACAGACCGACAGAAGAGGCAATCGTCACACCAAACTGGGTGAAGAACGTGCCTGAGGTGCCGGGCATAAAGGTTACGGGAATAAACACAGCCATAAATACCAACGTACACGATACCACGGCTACCGACACCTCGCTCATGGCCTGACGGGTGGCTTCACGGGCATCGCTGATACCACCCTCCATCTTCGCCATGACGGCCTCGACCACCACGATGGCATCATCGACCACCGTACCAATGGCCAGCACCAGGGCAAACAGCGTCAGGATGTTGAGTGAGAAGCCTGCCAGCGACACGATGGCAAAGGTACCCAACAACGACACGATAATCGAGATCGAGGGGATGATGGTGGCCTTGAAGTTCTGCAGGAAGAAGAACACCACCAAGATCACGAGGATGATAGCGATGACAAGAGTCTCGACCACGTTGTGGATGGCCGCGAAGAGGAAGTCGTCACTGGTCATCAAGGTCACTACCTCCAGACCGGCAGGCATCGTCCGCTTCGACTCCTCAAACGCCTTCTTGATGCGGGCGTTCACCTCGGTAGCATTGGCACCTGGTGCCGCGAATACCATGAACATAGCACCCGGACGGTCCTGGATATTCGAGGTGAAGTTGTAGCTCATGGCACCAATCTTCACTTCGGCCACATCGCTCAGGTGCAGCATGCCGCCACCACTGGTGCGCAGCACGATATCGTTGAATTCCTCTACCGTCTTCAGCGTACCCTTGTACTGCATCGAGTACTGGTAAGAGTTCTCCGACTGCTCACCCAGCGAACCCACAGCCGACACGAAGCTCTGTCCGCCGATGGCTGCAAAGATCTCATTGGGCGTCAGACCGTACTGGGCCATCACGTCGGGTTTCAACCAGATGCGCAGGGCGTAAGTGTTACCCAGGCTCTGCACGTTACCCACACCGGTAATACGCATCAGTCGCGGCTTCACATTGATATCTACGTAGTTCGAAACGAAGTCTTCGTCGTACTTGCCATCGGCACTCCTCACGGCGAAGATCTGCAGGATGTTGTTCTGACGTTTCTCCACCTTCACACCAACCTTGATGACGTCGGCAGGCAACAGGGCCTGTGCCTGAGTTACACGGTTCTGCACGTTCACCGTCGCCATGTCGGGATCAGTGCCCTGCTTAAAGTAGACAGTAATATCAGCACTTCCGTCAGAGGCAGCCTTAGAGGTCATATAGGTCATGTCGGGCACACCATTGATAGACTCTTCCAGAGGCTGGATAACCGACTTCATCACCGTGTTCTCGTCAGCACCGGAGTAACTGGCGGAAACCGACACCGTAGGCGGCGCAATATCCGGGTATTGCTCGACTGCCAGTGTGCTCATCGAGATATAGCCCACCAGCGCTATCACAATAGAGATGGAACATGCCATCACATATTTATTAATAAATATATTGTTCTTCATATGGAAGCCAATTTTGCACTATTCACTTTTCACTCTTAACCTCCTCTGGGAAAAGCACTTTCTGTCCTTCCGTCACGTTATTGGCACCTGTGGTCACAATCTTGTCGCCCACATTCAAACCGCTGGTAATGATGAAGTCCTTACCGTTGCCAGTGTCTTCGGTGGTCACCTCAACAGCAGTAGCCGTACTGTCGGCCTGCACTTTATAAACCTGTGACTTATCCTGCAGGCGTACCACAGCATTCTGGGGAACGAGCATCACATCCTTCTCGGCGAAGTTCATCACCACCGTGCCCTGTATACCAGAGTACAGATGACCGTCGGGGTTGGGGAACGACACCTTGGCAGTCAACGAACCGGTAGCTGAATTCACAACACCCGTCAGACTAATGACACGACCCTGATGAGGATACTCCGTACCATTCTTCATGATAAACGTTGCTGGAGGCAGGTTGGCAAGATATTTCTCCACCTCGGCGGCCTTCACGCCTTCCTTCACCATCGACTCGACAAGAGCCTCTGTTACTGAGAACTCGGCATACATCGTCGTATTACCGCTCAGCATGGTCAACTGTGTCATTGGCGAAACCTGATCACCGGTGCGCACGGGAATCTCACCGATCACGCCAGATACCGAAGCCGTGATAGTACAAAAGCCGAGGTTCACCTTGGCACGGTTCACAGCAGCCCTAGCCTGAGCCACCGATGCCTGGGCCTGCTTGTACGAGTTCTCTGAGTTGCTCAGCAAATAGCTGCTCACGATTTTCTTTTCAAACAGGTTCTTGTTCGACTCATACTCCAGTTTCGCAGAGTTCTCCTGAGCCAAAGCGGCCTGTAAGTTAGCCTGTGCAGCCTCCAGTTCCAGCTGAGCATTACGCGAGTCGATCACGAAGAGCGTCTGCCCCTGCTTCACCTGCTGACCCTCGGCCACACAAATCTTCATCAACTGTCCACTCACCTGTGGCGTTACCGTTACGTCGTTCTGACCTTTCATTCTGGCACTGAACTTATACGGCAGTTCAATGTCTGATTTCTTCACTGTCATTGTTTCAAACGACGACTGTGTCTCCTTGGGCATGTCAACGCCACACGACACTAGCCCGGCTATCATACCGAGCATCAAAGACCATTTAATAGATTTCATTCTCATGTTTACAATGTATTGTTTATATTAGTTACTTCTTTTCCGTTACAAAACAGGCCACAAGCCCATACATGATGGTTGGCCGAATCCAAATTTCCGTGAGCATATAGTTAGTGTACTCACTGAATGGCTCAATGTAGATGTCATAGTTGTAAAGTGAGGCAATGAGTATATCGATGATACAGATCACCCACAGGTTGTTCTTGGTGTAGCTCTGCCAGTTCTTGCGTGCATAGAAATAGGTAAGTGTGCAGAGCAGCAGCACCGAGAGCACCAAACATGCCAGGTGGAGCGCGTAGAAGGCTAGGGGCGGCGGGAAGAGGATGTCACGCAGCAATACCGTCATACCCACTGAGATAGAGCACCAGTAGTTGAATTGGTGGGTGGTGATGCGGTAGTTGAAGAAATACATCCAAATCATCACCAGGCAGGCGATATAAAACAGATTGATGACTAGTTCAGGCCACGCTTCGGCCAGTCCGAAATGGAACACGCCATAAATCATCATGCCCACCGAGAACATAGCAGCCACGGCAGTGATAACTATATCGAAGACCTTAACATTCTTGTTGAATCTTGTCTGCATAAGATATTTTGTTTTAGGTTTGGTATACAAAGGTAAACATTCTCCCCAAAATAACAAAACCAAAATGCCCTTAATCGTCACTTTTTGTATATTTTGAAACTTTTTTTGCAGATTTTGCAACTCCAAACTCTCAAAATATACAATTTTTGTTTCAAAATCTGCAAAACTTGAAGGTTTTTTGTATTCGGATTTGGTTTATCTGAGGTTTTTGTTTACCTTTGTGCTCATATAACCTAAAACATATTTAAATTACATGGTACAAGATTTATATATTTTGATGATTACGGCCGCAGTGGTCAGTATCGTTTTTAAGTTTCTGAAACAGCCAGTGGTGCTGGGCTATATCGTTGCTGGTGTCTTGGTAGGCCCGAATCTGTTTGGTGAGACCCTTGTGAATGAGGAAAACGTCAAGGCATGGGGCGACATCGGCGTTCTGTTTGTGCTGTTCTGCATTGGTCTGGAGTTCCGCCTCAAGAACCTCATCAGCAGCGGCAAGGTCGCAGCCGTAGGAGCAATGACCATCATCTTGGGCATGATGTTGCTGGGCTACTTGGTGGGAAAGGATGCTAAATTAGATATGGTCAACTCCCTTTTCCTGGCGGGCATGCTTTGTATGTCGAGCACCACGATTGTGATGAAGGTCATCGATGAGGCTGGCATGAGCAAGGAGCGTTTCGTCAAGGGAGCCACCAGCATCCTGATTGTAGAGGATGTGGTGGCGGTCGTGCTGATGGTGTTGCTCTCCAGTATAGCCATCCGTCATCAGTTCGAAGGTGGCGAATTGGCCGGCAAGGTCGTCGACCTGGCCATCACACTCGCGGCATGGTTCATCTGCGGTATCCTGATTATCCCGACACTGATACGCAAAGTCAAGAAACATTTGAACGACGAGACGCTGATTATCCTAGCCTTGGGTCTGTGCTTAGGTATGGTGCTGACGGCCGAGGAAGCGGGGTTCAGTAGTGCGCTCGGTGCTTTTGTCATGGGTTCTATCCTCGCCGAGACAGTGGAGGCGCATCGTATCGAAAAGCTGATGACACCGCTCAAGAATGTCTTTGCTGCCATCTTCTTCATCTCCGTGGGTATGCTGATCAACCCGCCTACGCTGGCTGAATATTGGGTAAGCATCCTCTACGTCAGCCTGGTGATTATCGTCGGGATGATTCTTTTTGGTACATTGGGTTGCTGGTGGGGCGGTCAGACCATGCGCGACTCTATGCTGACCAGTTTCTCGTTTGTGCAGATAGGTGAGTTCTCGTTCATCATCGCTGCATTGGGTACCAGCTTGGGCGTGCTCAATCCTATCATCTATCCTATCATCGTGGCATCCAGTGTGGTGACCACCTTCCTCACACCTTATATTATGAAGGCTGCCCTACCCTGCTATTCGTTCCTTTATAATCACGCTCCAGCGGGCTTGCGCGCTAAGATCGACCAGCGAGAGCAGCAAATGGCCGAAGCAGAGAAGGCTACCCCATCCAGTGGCAAGAACTCATTAGCAGAAAGGGTGCGCCATGCCGTCAGGAATACCTTCATCACGAAGCGTCTGGTCAATCTGTTCATCAAGAATATGAGTGCTCATGACGAAAACCCAGAATAATTACTAATCTATAATATAATATGAAACAGAAAATGATTAAGAGATGCCTGTGTGGCATGATGCTGTTGATGGCAATGAACTCTTTTTCTCTGCTAAAGATAAAGATTGGTTTTCCACTGATTGTAATCTCGAGATCAAGTTCAACATAGTAAAGAACACCTACAAGTTCTGGACGGTCACTCATGATGTCTACAACTCCTTCACCATCAGTGTGAACGGCACCGACATCAGGTCGAAGCTGAAAGAGGAGAGATAACAGGACGCGCATAGCGCCATCATATGTATATACGGTATTTTGTATTTTTGCTATTAGCCTTTACGGTTTCACTCGACGCTTCGGCGCAAGAGAAAAGAAGTTTCTGGGACCACGGATTCGGTAAGTTCCTGAAATCGGCCGACGAGATGCTTGATCGCTGGCAGGACGAAGGAGTTGACACCAACTACATTCGCAAGCCCAAACTTAGCAGAATGGTCTATCTGGGATATTACGGCTATTATCAGCAGCACGACATGACGTTCCCCGTGCTGGTAAACGATGCCGACATACCGCTGGACCATCAGTACATGCCACCGAACTTGGCCGAACATAAGTATATGATGGCCGACATGGGCACCTACCAGTCCGAGTTTGAGCTGGGCATCGACTGGCGCGGCATAGCGATAGAGTTGCCCATACCCATACGCAACCGCTACAGCATGTCGTTCGGACTGGCCAAGAACGGCTCAGTATGGGGCGCTCGCATACGATACAAGTCGCTGAAGAACATGGAGGGCGTGCTCGACGACTCGTATAATCAGACCATGACGCAATGGATGCGCAACGTGGAGGATCGCACCGCCACCCCGGCCACGACCGCCGAAAGCACCATCCCCGAAGGCAAGATTGACCTCAAGATTTTCTATGTCGAGGGCTACTACGTGTTCAACAACAAGCGGTTCAGCCTGGCGGCGGGCGCTTATGGCGACATGGTGCAGAAACGCAGTGCGGGCAGCCTTTTTGTGATGGCCAACTACTATCAGAGTCAGTTTGGCGCCAACAACCTTTTCAATCACGATCGCGACATCTTCCGCAACCGCAAGCTATCGCTCGGCGCGGGATACGGCTACAACTGGGCCATCAACGGCGGCAAGTTGTGCATACACATGTCGATAATACCGATGGTTTCCCTTTGGAACCAGATGGTAAACAAGAACGAGGACTACAGTCAGATAGAGGACGAGCGACAGAGCTGGGCCAACTACGACGCCCACTACTACGACGCCGTAGACAACGGTCACAGCCGTTTTGTATTCAACTACTTCGGCCGCCTGGCCGTGAGCTACAGCTTCGACCGCTACCTGATCAATTTCCTTACTAATTATCGCCAGTATCTGTACCGAAACAATGCCGACACCCGGATAAACAACCGAGAGGCCGACGCGCAGATTAACTTCGGAATGAGATTTTAATAACTTAAAGCAATATGAAAAAGGTATTATTTACAACGATGGCTGTGGTGCTCCTGTTGGGCATGACTGGCTGCAAGAATAACGACAACCCAGTTACTGACGATATTGATGCTCTGGAACAGAGTCTCATCGGCCTGTGGTACGAGGAGTTTGAATATAAAGACGTGACTGAGGACGGCAAGCCCTTCAACCGTGCCTTGATTGCTGTGGAGGCCAGGGCCGACCACACGGGCTACGTGGCGCTGGCTGTGTTTGATGACGAATTCAATGAGCCGCTCGAGATTTACGGTGGTCCGAAAGATGCACCGTTCACTTGGCAGGTGACAGCCAAAGGGCGTATCATCCTGACCGACCCGAATACAGGCACGTCTATCAGTACAGCCCGTACACGTGGTGACGGAGGCCACAGCAACTTTGTCGATATTGGACAGATAGACATGAAATGCTCCTCGGGGCATATCGCCTTCAGCAACACATCCCATGAAGGTTCACTTTATAAGGCAGGAAACAATAATAGCGGTTTGATTCAAGACTGGATGGCAAAGTCAACCCTCCCCCGGGCCTGCATCACCGACAGTATCCCTCTAGAGCTGTTCCCCGACTATATGAACTACGTGTTCAACTACCCTTCGGTCGACCCCTTTGGCAATCCCTGCACACTCAGCGGTACCATCACGGTCGATAAGACGTATGCAGAGAAGGGTAAGCCCTACAACGGAATTCTGCTCTACAACCACTTCACGATCTACGCTACCACACAAGCACCTTCGCGTGGAGCCGTCGAGTTCCCGACGGGAGCCGCCTTCACCCATTTCATCGTCGTAGCCCCCGATTACTACGGCTTCGGCATCACCGAGAAAGAGCCGCAGGCCTATTGCATCTCACGGGCCAACGGACGCGCCTCACTTGATGCCTACCTCGCTGCCAAGCGAATGATAGAAGACCTGAATGTGAAGAAAGGCGACGACTTCGTTATCGCAGGCTATTCGGAGGGTGCTCAGACCACGATGG
This sequence comes from uncultured Prevotella sp., assembly GCA_902798285.1. Lineage (GTDB taxonomy): Bacteria > Bacteroidota > Bacteroidia > Bacteroidales > Bacteroidaceae > Prevotella. The sequence continues at coordinate 34,328 of CADBVZ010000016.1, forward strand.
GCGTGTTGCGCGAGATCTCAGAACGCCATCCCGAAATAAAGGTAAAACGGGCCTTTGCCGGCGACGGTCCCTACGACATCAACTCGATGTATGATGCCATCACCAAAGGCGACACCGAGATGCCCAGCACCGTCTGCAACGTGCTCTGGGCTTACAACCACTTCTTCCGTCTGGGTTACGACATCCACGACTATATGAAGGATCCCGTGGCTGCGAACTTCGATGAGTGGTTCCTCAGCAAACAGAACAAACGCAAGGCCCTTGACTTGGAGCTTATCAAGACCAATAAGACGAGTGACCTCTGCACAGATGCCGTCCTAGACAACAACAGTTCCCTGTCACGCCGATTCAAGGAAGCCTTTAGCAAGGATGCGCTCACCAGTGGCTGGAAGCCCCGCAGCGACTTCGACATCATGCTCTACCATGATACGAAAGACGATGTGGTGCCAGTGGAGAACTTTTATGCCATGAGCAAGTTCCTCAAGGACAATGGCATCAAAACAGAGGAGTTTGTCGGTGAGTACAGCTCCGAAACCATCAAGGAACTTGGTGTCACCAACCACGAGACTGCGGCCCTTACCTTCTTCCTCAGGATCATCGAGTGGATGACGGCAAACTATTGATAATAATTACAATGAAAACAAAGAAGATATGGGTGATTATGCCAGGAAATGGGTGGGTAGCAACAATGAGTATATCAAGTTAACTTGGGAGTACATTGAATACCTCACCACCGTGCAGCATTCCACTTACGGCACGGGCATAGACAAGATCTACGACGGAATAATCTACGACAAGTATCCCTGGGAGCACTTGGGTACAGGCGACCGCAAAAGCTATAGAGGTAACGACTTGTTAATGATTACCAAGTGTCTCTTCATGATCTGCCTCTACTCCACCTATTGCAATCTGGATGACATAGATAAGAAAGCACTCTACAACAACTACATAGATTACAGGTCCAAACTCTTGGCATTCTGCGAGTTTAATGTAACCAACGCCAATGAGTTCCGCGTCTGCCAGATTCCGGGTGCCCACTTCGTGATGCACAAGGAGTTGCAGAAGTATAATTTCTGTGGAGCAGATAAAAAGAGTCCTATAGTGACTATTTACTATAGAAATGAAGATGTTGCCTATTTCCCTACGTGGCATGAGAAAGGTAAAAACAAGATAGAGAATCCCAAAGAACTGAAGTCTAAGCTAATTACAACAGACGAGGCTGATGCCATCTTCAAATATTATGCGCCTAACAATGAGAAGATTTGGTGGACGAACATGATAGTAAATGGTGATACTGCAGGCGGTGCAGACTATGCCCAGACCCCGAGCTATGATGAGCCATGCCTGATGCTGTATGACCCACAAAACAGGAATAATGTTAATGGATTGCACACAGGTCCACTCATCTCGGAAGACCGTGATTTCGGGCCAGTAATGCGGAGACCTAATATTAATTGGATGGTTCGTATGGGACGTGTTACCGATTCTTTCGGAGCAAGGTGGGAGAGTTACAATAATATTGACTATTACGCAGCGATTGTTGAGAAGCGCTACTAAGTCGCATCCCTGCATTCATAACATTCAAAAGAGTCCCCGCCCATCACTGGGCGGGGATTCGTACTTTTATCAAGGGCGCCTATCGCTGCGATAAGGCATAAAGTGGTAAGATATCCACGTGCCTAATAGTGCCCTCAACTTTCGGATCTAAATAATCGAACTTTCCGAAGTTCTCAAGTGAACAACGTATGGCCTGATATAGCTAGCCATCATGGCCAAATACATGATTCAATGACATCAATACGTCTTGCAAATCCACATTTCCAAGAATCGGTCGGAAACGCTATAAGTCTTTGTGCGCTCCTCGTTCTGATAGGTCAGAAGTTGTTTGTCCAGCAAAGCACTGATAGCATATTGTACTGAACTGGGCGATTTGAGTGCATGCTTCTTAACGAAGGCAACAGAGGTAACGCCTCTGGCTTTACCTTCCTTGGCAATGGCTATCAGCGTTTCTTTCTGCTGGAAGTTAAGTTGGTTCATGACCGAGGCGAAGGTTCTGCCTTTCTCCTCCAGAATGTTGCTCAGCGTCTCATGGATGTCCGACTCATCAATGACTTTATCGGCATTCAGATAGGCAAAAGCGTTGTGGAGTACGTTGTGGACGTAGTAGGTATGACCTTCAAATAGATCGTAGGCAAGCGATACTGCCTCAGGTAAGATTTTCCTTCCTGCTTTTGAAAACTGCTCATTGGCAAACGCTGTATAGACATCCTTCGGAATACAGTCAAGATAAATTTGCTCTGCGCTGTTATAGAAAGGCTTAGCCGCTGAGTTGAACATGTTTTCCAAGATATGTCGGTTGCTACCGGCATAGATAAACAGGCAATTGTTCATCTTCTGGATATGCGCACGCAACAAGGCTTCCACATTCTTCTCAGGGTATAGGGCTATTTGCTGAAACTCGTCGATGGCGAAAACGCATGGTTTGTCAGCCAGTTCCAGGTATCGGAAGATCTCTTCCAGTGTCAACTCGGGGGCGTGGATGTCGCCCAGTTTGATATCGAACGTGGGGAGACCGCTAATCGGGTCGTAGCCAATGCTACCCGCCAAGGAGTGAAGGCCTGCCAGGAATTTATCAATCACCGCCTTACCTTTGGGCACCAGTACGGAGTATATCTCCTTGCTAAGAAACAATACCAACTCATGCAGACTGGTAGTAGGATATATATCCGTATAAAAGGTGTAACAGTTGTCCTTGATGGATGGCTGCTCAAACACGTGGCGGATCAACTGCGTCTTGCCCATTCTTCGGGGGGAGGTCAAGAGGATATGCGCTTTGTTTTCAAGTGTGCGAATAAACCACGTAGTTTCTTTCTCCCTATCACAGAAATAGGGCTCAGGAATGATACCGGTGATGTAGAAAGGATTCTCCATAATGCTTTATTTTGGTGCAAAAATAGGCATAATATTCCAATTATACAAATTCTATAATAGAAAATCTATAATTAGTTCTTCCTTTTCATCTTTTTTAAGATTACAACATGGTACAGAAGGAAATAACCATGGGTGAGTTGTTCGAATAAGACAAAATAAACTTTTCGTATTTTGCCAAAAGTGTCACTTCTAGGATAAGCATCTGATAGCGTGACGGTTGTGAGAGTGACACTTGTTGCAAAAGTGTCACTCCTATTCATGCAGCAGAACCAGCAGTTCCAGCGGGTACTCGATTACGAGAAGATGGTAGAACTGACCTATCTCCCGGTTGAGGAAACACCAGACGAGGAACTGGGCAAGAGGCTTAATGCTCTTGGTTATGAGCATAAGAAGACTAACAAGGGAGCATCCTATAGGATGAAAGAAAGGTAATACAAAAAAGTAAAACAACTTGTTTTACCTTGTAAGAAGGCATCTTTCTACCATGTAGAGATGGTACTTTTGAAAGTAAAACAACTTGTTTTACTATAGCAAACAGGTAGTCACACTTTTCAAACAAGTGTCACTCAACCTAAGAAACTATATATCAACAAGTTAAGCAAAATAGTGACACTTTATTAAAATACAAACAAAAAAATGGCAGTACATATCAAACTCATTATGAACAATATCAAGAGCAGCAAATCGTATGGAAAGTATTTCGCCAAGGCTTCGAACCGTAAATAATCTCCGCTTGTTGTTACAAAGATCCCCGAAACCATCACATTGGTAGTTTCGGGGAACAGCTCGTACATGATTCAATAACGTTAATACAACTGCAAAGGTACGATAAGTTTTCAACTTACTTTGCAACTGTATCGTTTTCGCCACTATCTTTTATTCGTCGCCCGTGGACTGTCCCTTCAGGCGGGCAAATTCGGCACAGGCAGCGGCCATATCGGCCAGGAATTGTTGACTGGTGTGGAGCCGCGCATAGCCTGCGGAAGCCAGAAGGCGGGCTGCGTCAACGTCGCTCTGCCAATGGTAGCCTGCAATGACACGGCTCTGTACCCACACGGATCTTGTCGCATTGGGTCATAGAACCGACGGGCTTGGTGAGGCCCTTGCGAGTCATCAGCACACCCGTCATGAATGTTGTTGCCACTGCGCCGTTGCCGACGACAAGAATTCCCAGTTTGCCCTGTGCAGGCTTAACACTGTTCTTTTTCTGTTCCATGTCTGTTAATTTAATAACTTGAGTTTTAGGAAGATTCAATTTAGTTGGGTGCAAAGATACAAAGTTTTCTTTAAAGTCGATATTTTTCTATGAAAAATTTATATTATCCAATCATTATCGTGTCAGCGAGAACTTCATCGAGAGGCCAAAGTCGTAGGTTGTGGTGGGATAACTCGACGATGAGAGCAACGGTGTATTGGTCTGCTGATCGTAGTAGGCGGTGAGGGTGAGAAGGCGCGAGAGGGTGTAGTCGGCCATGAAGGAGAGTTTAAAGGCAGAGTTACCACTGGAGGCTGAAGAAACGCCCGTGGCGATGTCTCGGGTGATGGCGGCCTGCTTTCTCAGGGAGATGTCGAGGCGTAGGTTCAGGTCGTGGTTGACGCCGGATTTATTAGAAGCCTTGGAATTGCTAGGAGAACTAGGAGTCCTAGGAGTCCTAGAATTCCTAGGACTTTGGGCCTTTTTCACGGCGCGGTTGCCTTTGGCGCCGAAGAGGTTAAAGTCTTGAATCTTATAACCCACACCTACAACCCAGTCGCGACTGAGGGCCTCGTTGATCTGAATGCTAGTCATGGAGAGGTTGAGGGTGCGTGTGGTACGATATTCCACCTTTGTCGTCAGATTATTCTGGAAGGTGGCATCGACACCTATCAGTGGTGAGAACGACTCGTTGATACTCACCGTGGGGATGCTGGGCAAGGTGTAGCTACCCACACTATAGATGCTCTTATAGGCATGGTTGAGGTTCAGACTCTTCAGATAGTCGGCTATACCTGGAAGACGCGAGAGTCCGCTGTAACGAATGCTCCAGTTGGGCAGCATACGGGTGATGGCGGGGAAGATGGCGCGCGAATTACCAGCCCCCATGGTATAGGCCGACAAGAAGGCTGGTACAAGTGCTTCAGCGGAATACGGTTTCTCTACGCCATTCTGGAACTGAGGTAAAATACTTCGGAAATGATCGAAAGCTGAAGAGTGATAACCATTGTTTGCATTGCCTATCCCAGCCAACGCACCACGAAGTGAAATGGTGGTCATATTAAACGATCCGCTATAGGTGGTGGGCCGGCCCTCATACATATACTGGATGCTCTGCGAACGGTTGTCCATCCGCGAGGCATTGAGGTCGATCTTCAAGTCACGGATAGGCTCCAACACAGCCCTAACCTGCAGATCCTTAGTATTGTTGATAGTGGCTGGGGTAGCTACACTACCACTCATCAATAGCCAATGATTATCCATAGCCTTATCGATATATCCATCGCCCATCACACCAAAGGCAAAGTCGAGACCCGGCGCCATCACCCCATCTGTACGCTGGCCGAACATATCACCCACATTGGGCAGGAATCCCGGCAGATGCATGGCGTATTGAGAACGGAAGCTGACATTCACCGAACGAACCATCATCAGCACACGGGCCACACTCTGAGCTGGCTCATACCACCATTCCTTCTCTTTCGAGGGTTTGGTTGTGATGCTAAGCTTCAACTGCACGGTGTCGCGATTGCGGATAAGTATCTTGTTCTCGTCAATCACCTTATACTTCACGTCATAGGGTTTGCCATCCTTCGTACGGGCACTGACGATGATACGCTTCGAGCCTTTGTTATGGGCCACAGTCACAGTGGTATCCATCTTCAATCTGATCTCACGCTGGTAGGCATTCTTGTTAAGAGGCAGAATCTTCTCATCGGGGGTGGGAGTCTTTTTTTGATCCCGAGGATTCCTTGAATTCCTTGAGTTCCTTGTATTTCCAGCTTTTCGGTATTTATCATTGACCTTCTTGAGGAAAGGCGAATGATTATACAGCGTTTCAAGATTGAAGGCAGCGTTGATATTCAGGTTACGATTGCTGGTGATGGTATTACCCAGGCTGGTGCCATCATCGAGTTCCGTACCACGTACCCAAGCATAATGGGCGTTATAAGAGGCATCTGCATTCACCCAGTCGAAGATAGGCAGTTTGTTGAGGGGTAACTGATATGAGGCCGTTACCTGCTGCTGATAATCCAAGGGGCGACCAAGGTTGCGGATGCTCTGCTTTACGGAGTCTTTCCATGCCGTATAACGATCGGGGTAGAGATCTTTATTGATAGGCGTATAGGGTTCTTCTATCTCCGCACGGGTAGCACTTTGGAAGTTGAAGTGCAGGTTCTTGGTAAAGTCCCAGCGCAGAGAGAAATCACGATTCCACAGGAACTGTTCCGAGAAGGTCAGAGGCAGATTCTGGTTCTCCAGATTCTCTAAGTCGCGCTCCTGCAATTCATAGTAGTTTCGTGTCATCTCCGTATTGAAGGCAATACTCTGCGGCAGATAGTTGAAGCCTAACGACTTGGGGAGATTCAACCACTTAGACTTACCCTTTAGTTTCTTGAAAGGCTCCCATGACTTATACACAGGCGAATAGCTATAGTTCAGGGCGCCACGCCATGCGTCCTCACGTTCATAGACAGTAGTCTCGCCAGTGGTGTTACGATGCTGATGACTATAGCTGAACGAGAAGTTAGCAGGATCGTAGGGCATGGGGTGACGCTTTGTCTTCAGTCCCCAACGTACGTTCGAGAGTGAGAAATTACTATTCTTGGTCTTCGTCACGGCAATCGACTCGATACTGTCGCGCTCGTGTTTATCGGCAGCCACTTCGAGGGCATCGCTCAGACGCATATCCGAGTCAAGGGGATTATAGCGCGGACGTTTCTCTTCCTTTGTCACGGAGTAATAGAGTGGGATGCTCACCTTAGCCTTGTCAGGGAAGAACTTACCCAACTCCAGAGAAGTAGTGACTGAGTACTCCTTCTGGGTATCGGTAGAACGCTGCATCACACCGTCCTCCAAACCTCCGAAGCCATCGCTGATATAACGGCCCGAGATGTTCACCATACCAAAGTCGGAGAGTTTCAGATTCAAGTTTCCTGAGGCGGCCCATCCGCCATCATTGTTGATATCTAAAAGGCGGAGTTCGTTTACCCATACCTCTCCCGATTTCACGCCATCGGATAAATTCCTCACACCAATCATCATCACCTTCACCTCGCCTAGGGTGGGATTACCCATCACACTTACCTTGTTGGCAGGATGCTCTGGATCAACATCAGAGAAGAGTTGATTATAGGAAGCGTAGCCCGAGGCCTTTGCCTGATTACGCGCTTTCTTCAAGCGGGTGAATACATTCAGATTGACATAGAGATTATTCGACTCTGGCCATACCTTCTTACGATCGGCGGTGGAGTATTTGCTATAGTCGTTACGATCGGGGGTCAGTTCCAGAGGAATCAGATACTCGTAGAAGTTGTTCTTATAATCGCTACCCAAACGGATAAACACAGCCAATTGTCCATCCTTTAGTCCGGTGGCATCAGGCACTAAATGGTTGGCATGCACAAACATCTGCATGTGTTTGTAATGGCGCAGGTCCATATTCATGTTACGATACACAGCCTTCGACTCCTGTTGCTGCAACTCCTTCACTACCATATTCAAGGCCTGCTCATTGTTCTCCGTCAACTGGGGTTGTGAGGGGTCTGTCACACGACTGATGCCTGGAGGCAATACGTAGTTCACTGGGGTCTTATCGTTGTTCTCCTCGATGTTCACAGCACTCACCTCTAACACACCACTCTCTGCAGCCGATGTGCCCAGACTCTGCTTATAAATGCGCCACTCGCCACGCACCAGATCGAGTGATCCGAAACGCAAGACGATGGGTTTCTGGAAACCTGTCATGAACATACGGATAAAACGGATGCTAGTAAAGTCGCCGATGGAGCCTACCTTTCGTTCGTACTCCATCAATGGGATACGGAACTGATACCAGTTCACACTCGTGGTATCACCATTACGCAGTTTAACGCTACTGGTTCGCATGTCGGTGATAAAACAATCGGGAGGTGGCACCCCGTTACGATAGGCATCGAGTATCTCAGGCGAGATACGCACCTTGTACTGATAATAGCGTTCATACTCGTTCAAGGTATAGTCCTGATTGATATCCTCTACATCGGGAGTACTCTTGTAACTCGTATCATACGACTCTGTCTGTTCATCGGTATCGGGTGAGTTGCCCTGAGGGTTATTAATCAACTTATAACGATCGAGAATGCTTTTTTGTTCGGCATCGTAGTCGCTGCCACGGAAGTAGTGGTAGTCATCGCCCGCAGGGTCATTACGCCATGCCTGACGAATGCTGTCGTTGGTGATCATGCCACTCACGGCGTCAAGCCATTCACGATAGGCACCGTACCCACGTTCCTCATCATCAGTAAGTCCGTTGAAACCCACATCCTGCTTTTTACGCGAGCCCGATGATGTGGCAAAAGCATAGGTCTGGGTAGCCTGTTGAGGAATCTTACCCCATTGGGTGGTGACATAAGCCTCACTGCCATCCACGGGCATGCCACTCTCATAAAATTTCTTGCCATCACGCAGGATATCTTCACTCACCTCACCGAGATTAAAATACAAATCACCGCTATAATCACTGGCTGTACCATCCTGACGGGTATAGATGAAAGGATCGAGCAGCCAGAATTCGATATACTCGATATTGGCTTGTTCAAAGTCATTAGTATCAATCTTTCGCATCATTCCACCCCACTTGGTCTCGGGCTGACGAAGCGTACCATCGGGATTCAGGTCGCGTGTCAGATTATACGGGCCACGTTCCTCAGGATAATAGGCCAGATTAAGCACGTCAAGGGTTGAGGTGGCACCGTTGTAGGTACTCTGATCGCGGTTAGGATAGAGCTCCTTCACGTACACCTCACGCACATAATGGTTGGATAGCTGATCGAGATCGCTCTTGATATGGCTGGGCGTCAGCGTGGAACTTCTGCGGGTAAAGATGGGATCAACATTATACCAAGCCAACAAAGCACGGTTCATGCCACTTGTCACATCGGTCTTATCACCACTCTCCTGGAAGGTGGAGGGCACACTCGATATGGTCCACTGCTTGGGATTACTCAGATCGATATACGACTTGGCATCCTCAAAGTCGTCAATATACGAGGCATTGTCCTGCGTACCACCAGCCGTACGTGCTATCAGTTGGGCGAACTCACCCGTAAACGAGATATACGAGGGCTCCTTCACGTGCAGGAATGGAATCTTGTTCAGCATCGAGGTAAGCCACTGACTCTCCTGTTTCCAGTTCACGTTCAGTCCCCATATGGTATTACTCAGGGGTTCCGATCCCATCGTTACCTTCGAGGTCTGCGCCTGTTCGTGTAAGTGCATCAACGTACCACCTATCTGGAAACTCTTTGAGAAGTCGTATTCCCAGTTCAATCCCAACATCGTCTTACGCAGAGTACTGTACTCCGTGTTCGACTCCAACGATACATTCACATTCGTACCGGCATCGATGATGCTTTGGTTCAGAATAGTCACTTCGCCAGCAGAGTAGTCCACGGTGTAGTCTGAGCCTTCCGTCAATACCATGCCACCTGCCGTTACTACTACAGATCCTTGTGGTACATTATAGGCACCCAACGAGATGACATTAGCCGACGATCCCTTATACTGACCCGTCAGCAGATATTTGTCCTTCTCGGCTATGAGCTTAGCTACGGTCTTCGTAGAATCATAGAGTTCGGAGAATACATATTTCTCAGCCTCAGCCTCCGAGAGCCCGCTACTGATGAGCTGTTTTCGCAGATAGTCACCGAAGGGCTCTGCCGAGGGCAGGAACACTCGACCGTCGCTCACGGTATAGCCCTGCACATAATCGAAGTATCCGTTAGGGTTGGGCTTGTTGTTATTGTCCAGACGGTCGCAACCCAGCATCTTCAACAGCGTCCGATTCTTCACGCGCTCATCGGGGATGTATGTCAGGTAAACGCCCGCCGTGTCGCTCTGGAACTTAATATCAAGCCTGAACTTGGTCTTCTCTACGTTCGAGGCCAGATAGTACACGTTCTTCATCATCAGTTGCCAGTTGCCCTGATACGGATTGTTCGACGTGTTCTTCAACGACTTCACGAAGAGGGCACTCTTGGTATCCGTAAAGTCATCGGCAAACTCACCCACCTGATAGGTCACGCCACCCGAGGTGAACTCATAGGCTACAGCTAACACCTGATCAGTCTGAAGACCAGTTTTCAGCGAGATATAACCCATGGCTTTATTCACCGTGAATTCCGATGATGTCAGCAATCGGGCACTCGATATTTTCTCGTAGTCGCGACCATTCTCAAAACCCGGAATGGCAGATAATACGGTGTTCGTCTGGTCAATGTCACGAGCGGCAGGATAGTCATTCACCAACGTAGCATATTCGTTGTTGGCATTATTGCCCGGCACACTCTGTCCTGTAGTGGTCCAGATGGGATTACTCAGCTTCTTGTTCTCACCTAAGTCAGTGAAGGCCACGATGTTACGCGTGTTCGAGGTGGTACCCGTCTTATTCGTCACCCATATCTCCACGCGCTTTATCTCGATACCTGTGGTGAGGTTGGGGAGTGTAGACATGCCCTGATCGTAACGGCTACGGAAATGGTGCGAGAGGAAGAAATGGCGGTTCTCCTCGTAGTCCGATACATCCATCTCAAAAGCGGTGGTCTGCGTACCACCCTTCGAGGATACGCTCTTGGTTGATGACTTCTTCTGCGAGAGCACCGTTTGGAGTTTCAGCTTACCAAACTGCATATCGGTTCGCACGCCAAAAAGACTACTGGCACCCTTCACCAGCGAGTTATTCGAGGGGAAAGTCACGTTGCCCGCCTCTACAAGTTTGATGATTTCATCTTCCTTGCCTTCGTATTTCAGTTTCAGGTTCTGCGCATCAAAGTCGAAGGTGGCATCGGTGTTGTAGTTCAGGTTCATGTTCACCTTGTCGCCCACCTTACCATTCACGTTCAGATTGATTTTCTCATCGAAATCGAAGGCGGTGGTTTTTCTGTTTCGGATGGGCAGCGAGGGGTTGTCTATCTTCTTCACGTTGCCACCCACCTTCAACTCTGCCGTTCCTTGTGTCTTGATACGCACACCACCAGGACCGAAAATCTTCTCAGCCGGTCCTAAATCAAAGTGCATGTCTGAGAACGAGAACTTATCCTTGCCGCCCGATTGCACGTAGGTAGAGTCTTTCTGACGGAAGAAGTCGCGTAAAGCCTTGGTCTCCACCCACTTCTGATACTCCTTGGGTGTCATCAGCGTAGGGGCACTGAGATAGGTATCGCCCAACTTCTGACCGATGTAGTACACGTTTCGCTCATCGTCATACTCCACCGTCTCACGGATGTTGTCGGGCATCCTGAGAGTGGGCTTTTGTGCTCGCGCGCCTACGCACGCGAGAAAAACAGCCAAGAGTATTCCGATCCAGCGATTCATCGTTTAGAATTTGGCACGGATTAACACGGCTTTATAAATAAAGACACGGCTCTTTGCGATAAAAAAGCAGTGTCTCTCTATAAGAGAGCCGTGTAATCCGTGCCTAAAAATAACTACTTGATCATCTTCAGCGCCAGTTTCACTACCTGCTCCACGGGTGCATCAGGCTGTTCCTGCAGAATCTGCAGCACCACCTTCTGGGAAGGTGCAGGCGCAAAGCCCAACATGGTCAAGGCCGATACAGCCTCATCCCTTACCTCGTTGTTCACGGGTGCCTGGATCTGTCCGCCACTCGGTATCTCCTGAGCAATACCCATCGATACGATCTTGTCTCTCAAGTCAACGATGATGCGCTGGGCCGTCATCTTACCAATACCCTTCACGTTCTGTATCATTCGGGCATTGCCTGTGGAGATGGCATTACAAAGCTCCGACACACTCATGCCGCTCAGCATCATCCTCGCCGTATTGGCTCCCACACCGTTAACGGTTATCAGCAACAGGAACATCTCGCGCTCTTTCTTGTTCACAAACCCGAAGAGCACGTGGGCATCCTCCCTGATGGCCTCGTAGACGTAAAGCTTCACTTCTTTCTTGCCCTGAATGGCACTGAACGTGTTGAGCGATATGTTCAATCCGTAACCGATTCCGGCCGCCTCAACGGTTGCCATGGCGGGGGTCAGCTCGGTCAACTCACCCTTGATGTATTCTATCATAACTTTCAATTTTGTATATATACATCTTTATAAACGCGTAATGGTTACATTTTATTGTATTTCGACCCCCAAAAGTTGCGGATTGTCACAAAATGATAGTTTTTAGATAATTTTACGGTCAAAATGTTATTTATTTCAGCAGAAAGCATTACTTTTGCAGCCGAATTTCGAAAAGTAATCAACATAACTACAATAGAAATGAAAAAAATCAGAGCCGCCGTCGTAGGTTACGGCAACATCGGAAAGTATGCACTCGAGGCACTGGAGACAGCCCCCGACTTTGAAGTAGCAGGTATCGTACGTCGTAATGGCGCAGAGAACAAACCTGCCGAACTAGCTCAGTATGAGGTTGTGAAGGACATCCGCGATCTGAAGGATGTCGATGTAGCCATCTTGGCCACTCCTACCCGCTCTTGTGAGGAATATGCCAACCAGATTCTGCCCCTTGGCATCAACACCGTCGATTCATTCGATATCCACACCAATATCCGCGGCTATCGTGAGCGTCTGATGAAGCTCAACAAGGAGACCAATACCGTCAGCGTCATCGCCGCTGGTTGGGATCCGGGTTCTGATTCTATCGTTCGTACTCTCATGCAGAGTCTCGCTCCTAAGGGCCTCAGCTACACCAACTTCGGTCCTGGTATGTCAATGGGCCACAGCGTTTGCGTACGCTCAAAGGCTGGTGTTAAGAACGCATTGAGTATGACTATTCCCCTTGGCGAGGGCATCCATCGCCGTATGGTATATGTAGAGTTGGAAGAGGGTGCCAAGCTCGATGAGGTAACAGCTGCCATCAAGGCCGATCCTTACTTCGCCAGCGATGAGACCCACGTATTCCAGGTAGCCTCAGTAGATGATGTTCGCGATATGGGTCATGGTGTGAACCTCGTTCGTAAGGGCGTGAGCGGCAAGACTCAGAACCAGCGTTTGGAGTTCAACATGAGCATTAACAACCCTGCCCTCACGGGTCAGGTTCTGGTTAACGTAGCTCGCGCCTCTATGCGTCTCCAGCCCGGATGCTACACCATGGTTGAGATTCCTGTGATCGATATGCTCCCCGGCGATCGTGCCGACCTCATCGAACATCTTGTTTAATTTTGAATTAAGATTTTAGATTTTAGAGTGAACATAGCCATTTTTGTGTCAGGTGGCGGAACCAACTGCGAAAACCTGATAAATTATTTTGCTGACTCCGAGAGCGTACATTGCGCTCTCGTTGTCAGTAATAAGCCTGATGCCTACGCGCTGGTGCGTGCCTCTCGACTTGGCGTACCTACAGCCGTAGCGCCTAAGGCCGATCTCCACAATCCCGATGTCATGCTGCCCCTGCTTCAGAAGTACGACATCGGTTTCATCGTCTTGGCAGGTTGGCTACCACTGATTCCCAACTTCCTCATCGACGCCTTCCCCCACAAGATCATCAACCTCCACCCTGCCCTTCTGCCTAAGTACGGCGGCAAAGGCATGTGGGGCCATCATGTGCACGAGGCCGTGAAGGCCGCTGGTGAAACGGAGACCGGTATGACCGTCCACTGGGTTACCCCCGTCTGCGATGCTGGAGAGATCATCGCCCAATACAAAGTTGCCCTCTCCCCCTCCGACACCGTCGACGATATCGCCGAAAAGGAGCACCAATTAGAAATGAAATACTTCCCCAAAGTAGTGGAAGACATATTAAAAAACGCTGCAGAGTAAGTTTCTGTAGCGTTTTTTAATGCAGCCATTTGGGCTAAAATATTAAAGTGTGTTAATTGTCAGTATCTCCATGCAAGCTTTTCTCTTATTGTGGATTTAATAGATAGAGAACAGTGCGTAAAATGCCAAAAGTGATATTTATCGGCGATGAAGAACGACGCTTGGTAAAACGGCTGCAGGAAGGAGACAAGTCTGCAGCAAGGGAATTCTATGCCCTTTATGCTGACACGATGGCTGGCGTATGTTCGAGATATATTGCTGACGAGGAAGACCTGAAGGATGTATTCCAGAATGCGTTTATACATATTTTCACTCACATAGCTGAATTTAAGTATCTCAAGGCAGGTTCCTTGGAGGCATGGGCCACAAAGGTGGTGGTCAATGAGTCGCTGAAATTCCTGAGGACAAAGAAACAACACGAGATGCTACTAATGGACGACATTTTACTTGACGAAGTTGAAGAAGAATTCCCATCCATCAACGAGATTCCGTCTGATGCAATTCGAGAGATGCTTAGCCGTCTGCCTACAGGCTACCGTACTATACTAAACCTCTATGTGTTCGAAGGCAAGAGTCATCAAGAGATAGCCCATCTTCTTGGAATCAAGAAAGACAGTTCTGCCTCTCAACTGCACAGGGCAAAAAAGCTACTGGCCAAGATGATTAGAAAGTATAATAATGATAATTCTCCAAAACAATGAGCGAACAATGGACAGAACAGATGCAGCAGAAGATGGCAGGCTATAAACGGCCTGCCCCTGAGGTGTCGTGGGAGGAGATTGATCGAGTATTGTCTGCCAACAAGGCCCGCAAGACTCGTCTGCTCTGGCTGCGACGCATGGCTGCTGCCATTGCTCTTCTGGCGATTGCTGGTGTAGGGTATTGGAGTATCTTGCGTCATGAGACAGAGCAAGTCATAGAGAAGCGTGTGGCTGAGAATCATGGAGATGGGGCACCAGAGCCTGTTATACTGCCAACTCAACCTGCGGTCCCTGTAATCTATACAAGGTCATTACACAAGTCTGGTTCAACGACAATACCAGTCTCTGAATTAGAAACCATCATTTCCGTTCCTGAAACAGTTACTGATACCGTCGATATTGTCGTCATGGAGGAAAAGGAACAATCCCACACTGTTGAAGAGAATGCGAAGCCTATAGAACCTACCCGCCCTGTTGTTATCTATCCCACTGATCTCCATCAGCGGAAACATATAGACAACCGTCTAATGGCCAAGGTTTATATGTCAAGTACAATACGTCAGGCAGAGTCTTCCAGTTTACTAAAAACAATTGATCCTTCGGGGGCATTTGGGGATTCTACGAGTATAGTACTGATAAATCAGCAAATTCACCATCATCAGCCTGTGCGGATTGGCCTTTCTTTGCGATATCAACTCAACGACTGTTTAAGTGTGGAGAGCGGCTTATTATATACCCACCTCTCGTCAGATATCACCATGACGGAGAATGGTGTAACAACTACGAAGAAACAACACCTCAACTACATTGGCTTACCACTAAACATCAGTTACAAACTTTGGAAGAGTAAGCAATTCGGGCTGTATGTAACAACAGGTGGAACGATAGAAAAGAGTTTGGGCAGCAGCCCTTGGCAGTTCTCACTCAATGGTGCTGTCGGAGCCGAATACAAACTGACGAACTTTTTCAGTCTGTATGCAGAACCAGGCTTAGGCTACTATTTCAAGAATGGCAGTACCACTCCTACCATCTATCAGGATCACCCACTCAACTTCAACCTTAGCCTTGGTCTGCGCTTTAATCTGAAATAGCCAATCAGTTAAAGCTTGTTAATTTCTCAGGCTTTCACGCAAGTTTCTCCACCTCTGTGGATTTAGTAGATAGAGTATTAACAACAAAAAGGTGTGATTATGAAAAAAGTATTATTGTTATTTCTCTCTATGCTACTATCGCTCGGAATGTTCAGCGCTTGTAGCAGTGATAATGACATAGCCAATGTCTCTGATGGACTACCCTCGGCTGAAAGTGATGAAAAAGAATGTTTGGAAATATGGGAACTCAGAACATTTGATAAAGGGTGGCTTCAGATCGTAACATTTCGGTCAAATGAGGTTGTGTGCCGCATTTACGCAAAAAACATTATTGAAGTAGTTAATAAAACAGATACAAATTTATCGCCATTTGTAAATAGTGGAAAATACCTTTTCCAAGTATATTCCAAGGATGTCACGGAATTATATAAACCTAAAGGCAGTAACACCTATGCTGAAAGAACAATATCCAAAGATTTTATCTCTATTGATGGAATTGAGTATTATTATTGGATAGATAAAGATGGTACTCTTCATTTATCCCAAAACTATGAGTGTGATGGACCAAGATATGACTTTGTAAAAATTAAATAATAATATGCATATGAAACAAATTAGTCTATTTATCCTTTTTTTATTCCAATTCTCTCTTATTGATGCTCAAGAACTGTGTAAAACACCAGCAGAAATGAACAGCACGACAAGAGAAGTATTTGCTAAAGAGATTAAAGTTCGATCAAACACAAATTATCTTATAAGGGTCTATTTCCATATAATTAGAAGAACTAACGGGACTGGAGCAAGTATAGTACAGAATAATGTACAAACAGCATTTAATACATTAAACACGGATTTTAATCCTCACGGCATCTATTTCACATGGGACAACTCTATTGATTATATCAATAGTGATTCTTACTATTATAATCCAGGTGTAAATATCTTCTCCGTTAACAACCATTCTAATGGGGTTGACATCTATTTGTATGGTGAAAATGTTTGCATAGGAGGATATGCTAATGGTATTGCTAATAGTACCGAATACTACATTGGTGGTTATCTTTCATCGTTTCCTTCATTATATTTATCAGGGACACATGTGGTATCTCATGAAATGGGACATGTCTTAGGTCTTTATCATACTCATCGAGGGACTTCCCTTATAGAACCTGATGGTTGTCCAGAACTCGTTAATGGAAGTAATTCATCTGTGTGTGGAGATGAGATTGAAGACACACCTGCAGACCCATGCCTCAATTATGATGTTAATCCTTATACTGGGCAATGGCAAGGTTCTGGCACTGATGCCAATGGTGATCCGTATCAGCCAGACACTCACTTAATTATGTCATATACCCATCCTTCCTGTATGTCTTATTTTTCTACAGAGCAAGGAGAAAGAATGATATATGCAATTGGCCATGTTTCTTCATTGCAGAGTGTTACCGTTTCTGCCGACAAAATAGTTGGGCCACAATTAGTCTACACAAATGCCACATATAACATAAACAATTTGCCAAGTGGTGTAACCGTAGAATGGAGTCTGTCTAATAGTTATTATAACCAGAACTGCTTGCAGCAGAACTATCCGTCGACTAACCAGTGTACGATAACTCGCAGCAGTTCACACGACATGATGGGTGCCACTCTTACGGCAGCCATTAAATATAGCGGTGTAACAATTCAAACGTTGACAAAGACTGTCTATGCTTATTCTGATTTTTATGGGCAATACACTTCTGACAATCTATCTGGCACAATCAACTATACGCACACTTTCAATGTAAAACCAGGTTATACAACTGTTGTTTCATCACCAAACTTTGAAGGGGGAACGGCGTCATACGACAAT
>CADBVZ010000017.1 GCA_902798285.1 uncultured Prevotella sp.
GAGAAAGCAGCGGATTCTAAGCTCGTCACACCTTCTGGGATCGTGATAGAGGTCAGGCTGGTGCATGCACCGAAAGCCCCTGGTCCTATGGTCGTCACATATTTTGGGATCGTGATAGAGGTCAGAGCGCTGCAACGACTGAAAGTAAAGTCTTCTATGATGCTCAAAAATTCTGGAATGGTGACAGATGTCAGGCTGCTACAACGCGTGAAAGCACTGTTCCCGATGCTCACCACACTATTTGGAATGGTGACAGAGGTCAGGTTGGTGCAACCAACGAAACCCTGTTTTTCGATATACTTCACACTATTTGGAATGGTGACAGAGGTCAGGTTTGTGCAACCAGCGAAAGCGCATTTCCCAATTTGCGTCACTTTTCTTGTCACATCCGAATAGGTCACTTCTTCTGGGATAACGACATTCCCTACATATACATCTTCAAATCCTTTCCATCCGGAATCATTCACATAATCTTCATAATAATAAAGATAGGTGACCTCAAGTTCCTTTTCATTGTTGATGTAATTGTAATAAATGGTCACACCGTCAGCGTTTTTTACTTCAATGTCATAGGCGTAAGCCTTTGCTCCAAACATGCAAAGAAGCATGGTGGGCAGAATTGTTGAGATAAAATGTTTCATCATACCTTTAATTGTTTAGTTATTAATTGGCAAAGTTAATGATTTAAATCTGATTTTAAATGTTTTTGAGGGCTAAAACCGCATTTTATTAACTTAATTTATTTTTTTAAATGTGATTTTTTGCCCCGAAATATGCCTGAAAATGTGATTTTTTGCTTAATTTCGCAGCCGAAAACTAGATTTGTTATGGAGAAAGCAGAGAAATACAAGTTGCTCGCGGAGCAGATTAAGGCCCTGATTGAGGGGGAGAAGGATGAAGTGGCGGTGATGGCGAATGTGGCTGCGGCCATTCATCAGGAGATGGGATTCTGGTGGACGGGTTTCTATCGTGTGAAAGACGGCGAACTGGTGCTGGGGCCGTTTCAGGGGCCTGTGGCCTGTATGCACATTCCGTTTGGAAAGGGTGTGTGTGGATCGGCGTGGAAGGCGGGCGAGACCATCGTGGTGCCTGATGTGGAGCAGTTTCCCGGACACATCGCGTGCAGCAGCGAGTCGAGGTCGGAGATCGTGGTACCTATTATTTCAAAGAAGGGCGAGATAACGGGTGTGCTCGACATCGACAGCAGGGATCTGGCTACGTTCGACGAGGTGGACAAAATGTGGCTTGAAAAAATCGTGGGCTTTTTATAAAAATCCCCCAGAAATTTTTGGCAGTGTGGGGGGAAATGATTAATTTTGCAGCCGAATTTCTAAAGTTAACTCCCAAGTCGCGCCCTCTGAGTAGGGTGGGAGCGCACTGACAATACGACGGCTCTCGGGCAGGGCTGGCATAGTACGCAAGGGATATGTATAACAATTCTCGGCCTGAGAGCCGAGGCTAAAAACAACAAGCTATTATGGCAGAAATGAATTTTGGTGGCGTGATGGAGACTGTAGTCACCAGCAAAGAGTTCTCACTCGAGAAAGCACGTGAAGTATTAAAGAACGAGACAATCGCTGTGATCGGTTATGGCGTACAGGGACCTGGACAGGCCTGCAACCTGCGCGACAACGGATTTAACGTGATTGTAGGTCAGCGTCAGGGTAAGACCTACGACAAGGCTGTGGCCGACGGATGGGTTCCCGGAGAGACGCTGTTCTCCATCGAGGAGGCTGCCGAGAAGGGCACCATCCTCTGCATGCTGCTCTCTGACGCAGGTCAGATTCAGCAGTGGCCTACCATTAAGAAATATCTGAAGCCTGGCAAGACGCTGTACTACAGCCACGGCTTCGCCATCAACTGGAGCGACCGTACCGGTGTGATTCCTCCTGCAGACGTTGACGTGATCATGGTGGCTCCGAAGGGTTCGGGTACCAGCCTGCGCACGATGTTCTGCGAGGGTCGCGGACTGAACTGCTCATACGCCGTATATCAGGATGCTACTGGCAAGGCTAAGGAGAAGACACTGGCCTTCGGTATCGGTATCGGTGCAGGATATATGTTTGAGACTACCTTCCAGCGTGAGGCTACCAGTGACCTGACTGGTGAGCGTGGATCACTGATGGGCGCCATTCAGGGACTGCTGCTGGCTCAGTACGAGGTGCTGCGCGAGCACGGACACTCTCCCTCGGAGGCTTTCAACGAGACCGTTGAGGAGCTGACACAGAGCCTTGGCCCGCTCTTTGGTGCTAAGGGTATGGACTGGATGTACGCTAACTGCTCGACCACCGCTCAGCGTGGTGCTCTGGACTGGGCTCCCCGTTTCCACGATGCCATCAAGCCTGTGATGGAGTGGCTGTACTACTCTGTACAGACGGGTAATGAGGCACAGATCACCATCGACGCCAACTCGAAGCCCGACTATCGCGCCGGACTTGAGAAGGAGCTGGAGGCCATGCGCAACCAGGAAATGTGGCGCGCTGGCGAGACCGTGCGCAAACTGCGTCCAGAGAATCAGGATGTATAATAACATAGTTGCGGGGGCGTGCGCCCCCGCAACTTATTTTTAGAAATATGGCAAAATTAGTAATCAATTCGTATGATGAATTCGCAGCGCATCTGGGCGAGGAACTCGGCGCATCAGACTGGCTGCAAGTAGACCAAGACCGTATTAACCTCTTTGCCGACGCCACGCTGGACCATCAGTGGATTCACGTGGACACGGAGCGTGCCAAGAAGGAAAGTCAGTACCAGAGCACCATTGCACACGGCTATCTGACGCTGTCGCTGTTGCCCTATCTGTGGGATCAGATCATCGAGGTGAACAACATCAAGATGCTGGTGAACTATGGTATGGACAAGATGCGTTTCGGACAGCCTGTGATTACGGGTTCGAAGATTCGTCTCGTTACCAAGCTTCACAACATTCAGAACCTGCGTGGTATCTGTAAGGCTG
Organism: uncultured Prevotella sp.; assembly: GCA_902798285.1. Taxonomy (GTDB): domain Bacteria; phylum Bacteroidota; class Bacteroidia; order Bacteroidales; family Bacteroidaceae; genus Prevotella. The sequence goes on from CADBVZ010000017.1 coordinate 2,957, forward strand.
AGATTGAGTTCAAGATTGAGATTGAGGGACAGCGCAAGCCGGCACTCGAAGGCATAGCATCATTTCTTTATTACTTTGTATAACGCATGGGAGGTTTTTTCGGTACCATTTCCACTAAGAGCTGTGTGAATGACTTGTTCTACGGCACGGACTATAACTCGCACCTGGGAACGAAGAGAGCCGGTATGGTGATGTTCGACAAGGAGAAGGGTTTTAGTCGTAAGATTCACAACCTGGAGCGCGACTATTTCCGCTCGAAATTCGAGGACGAGCTCGACTCATTCTCGGGCAATCAGGGTATTGGCGTGATTAGCGATACCGATCCGCAGCCGATACTCGTGAACTCGCACCTGGGCCGCTATACGGTAGTGACCGTGGCCAAGATCAACAACATGGATGAGATAGCCCAGGAGCTGCTCGACCGTAGAATGCACTTCAGCGAGTATTCAGCCAACACCATTAACCAGACGGAACTTGTGGCCCTGCTCATCAATATGGGTCGCACCTTTGTGGAAGGTATCAATCTGGTATACAGGAAGATAGAGGGATCGTGCTCGATGCTCATCATGACCGAGAACGGCCTGATAGCCGCTCGCGACTTCCTGGGACGTACGCCCATCGTGATCGGTAAGAAAGAGGGCGCCTACGCCGTTTCGAGCGAGACGACGAGTTTCCCCAACCTCGACTTCCTGCGTGTAAGAGACTTAGGGCCGGGCGAGATAGTATACTTGACGGCCGACAAGATGGAGGTGCTGCAGGAGCCCTTCAAGAGGGAGCAGATTTGCTCGTTCCTCTGGGTGTACTACGGATTCCCTGCATCGGACTATAACGGCATTAACGTGGAGCATGTGCGCGAGACCAACGGTAAGATGATGGGTGAGAAGGACGATACCCCTGTGGACTGCGTATGTGGTGTGCCCGACTCGGGTGTGGGTATGGCCCTGGGTTATGCCGAGGGTAAGGGTGTGCCCTACAAGAGAGCCGTGCTGAAATATACGCCCACATGGCCCCGATCGTTTACCCCTGGCAATCAGGAGCGCCGTTCGCTGGTGGCCAAGATGAAGCTGATACCTAACCCTGCCATCCTGAAGGACCAGAGGGTGGTGTTCTGCGACGACTCGATCGTACGTGGCACCCAGCTTCGCGATAACGTGAAGACCTTTTTCGACTATGGCGCCAAGGAGGTGCACTGCCGCATCTCGTGTCCGCCACTGGTTTACGGATGTCCGTTCATCGGCTTCACCTCGTCGAAGAGCGACATGGAGCTGATAACCCGTCGTATCATCAAGGACTTTGAGGGCGACGACAAGAAGAACCTCGAGATATATGCCACCACCGACTCGCCAGAGTACAAGCGCATGGTGGACGAGATAGCCAAGCGACTGGGACTGACCACGCTGAAATTTGCCAAGCTGGAAGACCTGATTGAGTCGATTGGTATGGAGAAGTGCAAGGTATGTACGCACTGCTTCGACGGCTCGAGCTATTGTCATGAGCGCGACAATGAGGACGAAAAGCAGTTAAAGATTGATTTCTAAGTAGTTAGCACGCATGGCTAAATGCTTGGTGAGACATATTGACGGCCCTGCAAAACGGCTCTTGGTGAGCCTTTTTGTGGGGCTGTGTTGTATCCCGATGAAGGCGCAGGACAACCCCTTCTACTTTGGACTTCGCACTGGCAGCAGCAACTTCTGGAGCAGTGAGGTGATGGCAGTAGGCGAGGGGGTGGTGAACCAGCTGATAGCTAATGCCATCAACGGAGCGGCTGTGTCGTATGTATCGGCGTACAACTACCACTATATGGACATGAGCAGCAGCCAGGGCGATGTGAAGTTCAGCAGGAACAATCCCTACGGCATGACGGCCTACGATCTGTTTAACGATCTGGAAGCGGGTGTGAAGGCCGGTTGGCAGGGAGAGACGGCACCCATCGGCATCGGGGGCTACGTGTGCTACGGACTGAACCAGTATCACCTGCGTTTCGGGGGTGATGAAGGCTATGGAAGCTATAAGATTCAGAGTGTGCGTGTGGGGGCTGATATCACCATCGCCCCATGGCCCTGGATGAGGGAGGATTACGGCTGGTGTCCTGTGGCTGAGGTAGGGGCCACGTATGTGAAGGCACTGAGCTGCAAAACGCCCTATGACAGCGATGCCTCGCAGGCGAATGACGGACTGCGCAGCCGTTACGCCATCGGCGTGCAGTTGGGCGAGGAGGGGAAGTTCTGCCTTCTGCTCTCGCTCGATATGGCCCATTACGACCTGCTGAATGGCAATTATACCCCCGATGGGGGTATCACCCATCCTTACGAAGGGTTCAAGAGTAAGGACATGAACATAGGTTTAAGGCTGAAATTCCGCCTTTTTGAGGAATAAAATCAGCGAAACTGAACAAATTTGGAAAAGTTATAAACTTTTATAGCTTAGGATTCTTTTATTTTTAAGATTTTTTGTACCTTTGCACCCGATTGTCAAAAATCGATGGTGTTGAGAGGGCATTATAGCCCGTAACACCCTTTATATGAACACATTGTCTAATGTGACATCTCGTGGAGACGAGAACAATTCTCCCAGCGTCGGGTTTGCTCCCGATGCCTTCCCCGTAGCTGAAAATGCAGAAAACGGGGTGTCGGTGGAGTATGCGCCAGACTCAGAGAAGTGCTGGTTCGTGATGCGTGCTTCCTACGGAAGAGAGGACAAAGCCTACAACTACATGGTGGGCGACGGCACTTACTGCTACATAGCCAAGCGCTGGGTGGACCGCTACGTGATGGGCAAGCGCAGAAGAGTGCTCGAGGCGCTGATTCCTAACCTCATCTTCGTATACACCACCAAGGAGAAGGCTGAAACCTATATCAAGGATACACCCGAGATCAGTTTCCTGACCTACTATTACAACCACTTCGAGCTGAACAACGAGCAGAAGAATCCACCACTCATCGTGCCTCGTAGCGAGATGGAGAACTTTATCCGTGCTACCTGGAGTCATAACGAGCACATACTCTTCGTAGATCCTGCCAAGTGCCATTATAAGAGTGGCGACATGGTGAGAGTGATAGAGGGTGTGTTCCAGGGCGTGGAAGGTAAGGTGGCGCGTGTGGCTGGTCAGCAGCGTGTGGTCATCTCGCTCTCGGAAATAGGTCTCATCTCAACGGCCTACATCCCCACGGCGTTTATAGAAAAAATCTGAGATTTTTTCTAGAAGTTAGAAGTAAGAGGTTAGGGGTTCTTGGACAAGCCAAGCGGCAAAGCCGAGCGAGAGAATAGCTGGATAAACGCAGAAGATAAACGCAGAAATTGATAATAAGGACAGGGGAAAGAGGAGTGGAAAGAAGTAATCTCTAACCACTAACTACTAACCCCTAACTACAAAAAAATAAAAAGAATGAAATACGCTCTTGTAACCGGCGGTTCCAGAGGCTTGGGAAAAGCCATTTGTCTGGAGATTGCAAAAACGGGAACACCCGTGATTATCAACTACCAATCGAACGAAACAGCCGCCAATGAAGTGAAAACCATGATTGAGGCACAGGGTGGTCAGGCCACACTGATGCGCTTCGATGTTAGCAAGCCCGAAGAGGTGGAGAACGCCCTCGAGGCCTGGCAGAACGAACATGCCGACGACTACATTGCCTACCTGGTAAACAATGCAGGCATACGTCGCGACAACATGATGTTTATGATGCCCGATGCCGACTGGCACGCCGTTCTCGACACCACGCTCAATGGTTTCTTTTACATCACCCGTAAGCTGCTGCCCAAGATGATGCAGCGCAAGCATGGTGGCAGAATCGTGAACATGGCTTCGCTCTCAGGACTGAAGGGTATGCAGGGACAGGCCAACTACAGTGCTGCGAAGGCTGCCCTGATTGGTGCCACAAAGGCACTGGCCTTAGAGGTGGCTCAGCGCAACGTGACTGTGAACGCTGTGGCCCCTGGATTCATTGATACCGACATGACCAAGGAGTTGCCCGTGGATGAGCTGAAGGAGCTGGTGCCCATGAAGCGTTTCGGCAAACCTGAGGAGGTGGCTGCTCTCGTAGGCTTCCTGCTCTCGGATGCATCGGCCTATATCACAGGCGAAGTGATCAGCATTAATGGCGGACTGTATACTTAATTGAAAATTGAAGATTGAAAATTGAAATAATGGAAAGAAGAGTAGTTATAACGGGTATGGGCATTTGGTCCTGCCTTGGAACAAGCATAGAGGAAGTAAAGGAATCACTCTATCAGGGAAAATCAGGTATTGGTGTTGATCAGGACCGTATGGAATACGGATTCCGCTCAGGACTGACGGGTATCGTGAAGCGCCCCGTGCTGAAGGGTGTGCTGGATCGTCGTACGCGTATGGGTCTCTCGGAAGAGGCTGAGTATGCCTTCATGGCCAGCAAGGATGCCTTCCAGATGGCTGGTATCGACGATCAGTATCTGCTGGATAATGAGGTAGGTGTGATCTTCGGAAACGACTCATCGGCAGCTGCCGTAGTAGAGTCGGACCGTATTATGCGCGAGAAGCACGACTCGGCCATGATTGGTTCGGGCCTGATATTCCAGGGCATGAACTCTACCGTGAATATGAACATGAACACCATTTTCCACCTGCGTGGCGTGAACTTCTCAGTAAGTTCGGCCTGCGCCAGCGGATCGCACTCCATCGGTCTGAGCTATCTGCTCATTAAGCAGGGCTTGCAGGATGTGATTCTGTGTGGTGGTGCGCAGGAGGTGAACAAATGGAGCATGTCATCATTCGATGCACTGAATGCCTTCTCCATCCGTATGGATGATCCCACGAAGGCCTCGCGCCCATTCGACAAAGATCGCGACGGACTCGTGCCCAGCGGTGGTGCAGCAGCACTGGTGCTGGAGGATTACGAGCATGCCATCGCTCGTGGTGCTACCATCCTCGCAGAGGTATGTGGTTATGGCTTCTCGAGCAACGGCGGAGGTATCTCTGAGCCCAGCGACCAGGGTAGCTTTGTGGCTATGACACGTGCCATGAAGGATGCTGGTGTAGAGGCCGATGATATCGACTACATCAACGCCCACGCTACTTCGACCCATCAGGGTGATATGTACGAGGCTCTGGCTTTGGGCCGTATCTTCAAGGGCAAGCGTGCGCTGATTTCGAGCACCAAGTCGATGACAGGTCATGAGTGCTGGATGGCTGGTGCCAGCGAGGTGGTTTACTCGCTCATCATGATGCAGAACAACTTCGTGGCTCCCAACATCAACTTTGAGAATCCCGATGAGTATTCTGAGGGCCTGAACATCACAGCCAAGGCTGTAGATACTGAGGTGAACACCGTTCTGAGCAATTCGTTCGGATTCGGAGGCACCAACTCGGCACTGGTGATTAAAAAGGTAAAAAAGTAAAAAGGTAAAAAATGAAGTTGCTCAGAGGGACAAAGGGTATTACCTTCGGATCAGCCTGGATGTATAAGGCACTCATCATGATGCTGAAAGTCATCAACATCAAGGTGCTCTATGCGTTTATGGCTATCTGCGTGATTCCTCTGACGATGATATTCAGCAAGGGTGCCAAACTCACTCAGGATTACTACCATCGCAGAAGAGGCTACGGACGCTGGAAGGCGCTATGGGCTACCTATCGTAATCACTGCATCTTCGGACAGACGGTGATTGATAAGTTCGCCATGTATGCTGGTCATAAGTTCAAGATGAACTACGAAGGACTGGAGCTGTATCAAGAGCTCGTGGGTAAGCCCGAGGCATTTATACAGTTGAGCGCCCACATAGGCTGTAGCGAGATTCTGGGCTATTCGCTCCATGTGGAGAAACCCTGCAACGTGCTGGTGTATGGTGGCGAGAAGGCCTCGCTGATGAGCTATCGCAAGGCGTCGTTCGGCGATATGAACATCAAGATGATTCCTGTAGGCGTGGGTGCATCGCATAGTGAGGAAATGGTGGATGCCCTGTCGAGAGGCGAGATACTGAGTGCCTTTGCCGACAGACTCATGAATATAAATAAGGTGGTGATCTCGAAGATCCACGGATCGGAGGTAACACTGGCGAAGGGTCCGTTCTCGCTGGCTACCACGCGTGGCATCGACGTGATCATGGCCAGCGCCATGAAGGAGAAGGACGGATCGTATACAGCCTACTTCACACCACTGCCTTACGACAAGACCCTCTCGAAGACGGAACAGCGCCAGCAACTGGCTGATGCCTACACGGCCGAGATAGAGCGACTGTTGGAGAAGTACCCACTGCAGTGGTTTAACTACTCCGACTTGTGGAAGAATGACAGTAACCCAACTATAAATGGGACCAATTAATCAATAATGTCTAACTCAAAAACAATTAAGCTTATGAAAAAAATGGCAGTTTTATTGTGTTCTATGCTGGTATGCATGAGCGCATTAGCAGGCAACCCCCTGAAGGTGACGAGTTCGAAGGTGAACCTGAAGGATTTCATGAAGAAGAACGCCACGGCTACTCTGGTGCTGGACTGGAAGAACACCACGTACGACGAGAAGAAGAGTCCCCTGGATGAGTTCAGTGCTACTGACTATGAATTCATCAAGAAGGACTGTGCCGAGAAATTCATCGAAGGCTTCAATGATAAATCGAAGGGCCTGAAGTTAGGTCAGGGCGATAAGGGTGACTATCAGTTCTTGATAACCGTTAAGAACATTGACTCATTCATCAACGTGATGGGTTGGGGTTCAAGAACAGAGGCCAAGATGTGGGGCACGCTGAAAATCGTAGATGCCAGCGGCGACACCATTGCTGAAATTAATATCGACGAAGCCGAGGATGGTACAGACTATGTACGTCGTGAGGCTTTCGGCAAGACCTTCCTGCTGTTGGGAGAGAGGATTGCAAAATTGAAATGATCATAATATAAGATGAAACTATTCCCTGAATTAGAAAAGCATTACACTAAAGACCAGCTCTCAGCGCGAGACGCTCAGCGACTGGCTGAGTTCATCGCCTGGGGGCCGGTCGTGTTCCAGGCTTCACGACTGATGGTGAAGTTTGGAATCCTCGACTTGATTCGTGACTCCAAAGATGGTATGACACGCGAAGAGCTCGTTGAGGCTACAGGACTCTCTGACTATGCTGTGAAGAGTCTGCTGGAAGCATCGCTCTGTATCGGAACTGTACTTGTAGACACAGAAACCGACAAGTTTACGATCTCGAAGACGGGCTGGTTCCTGTTGAACGATCCTGCCACAAGGGTGAACATTGACTTCAACCACGATGTGAACTACGAAGGATGGTTCCACCTGGAAGAGTCGCTGAAGGAGGGACGTCCCGTAGGACTCGAGCACTTCGGAAGTTGGCCCACGATCTACGAGGGATTGTCGCAGCTGCCTCCACAGGTGCAGAAGAGCTGGTTTGGTTTCGACCACTTCTACAGCGACTCGTCATTCCCCGAGGCTCTGAAGATTATCTTCGACGAGCATCATGTGAAGAGTCTCTACGATGTTGGTGGTAACACTGGCAAATGGGCACTTCAGTGTGTGGGCTACGACAAGGATGTGCAGGTAACCATTCTCGACCTGCCCCAGCAGATAGGCATGATGAAGGAGAACGTGAAGGGTAAGGAGGGTGCTGAGCGCATTAGCGGCTATGGTATCAACCTGCTCGACGAGAAAGCTCTCTTCCCCAAGCGTGAGGGTGGTCTCGACGCCATCTGGATGAGCCAGTTCCTCGACTGCTTCTCGATGGAGCAGATCGTGGGCATCCTGAAGCGTGCCAAGGAAGCCATGACAGACGATACACGCATTTACATCATGGAGACCCTGTGGGATCGTCAGCGTTTCGAGCCGGCAGCCTTCTGTCTCACGATGACGAGTCTTTACTTCACGGCGCTGGCTAACGGCAACTCGAAGATGTATAACACTGCCGACATGGAGGAATGTATCCATCAGGCAGGTCTGGAGGTTGAGCAGATACACGATCATCTGGGACAGGGACACTCCATTTTAGTGGTGAGAAAATAGAGGTGAGAGGTTAGTGGTTAGAGGTTAGCGGTTAGGGGTTAGAAAATGGCTGAGAAGAAGTGGGAAGGAACGACATTCGGTAACGGGCTGATGCACCGTTGGCTGATAGGCTTGCTCAGAGTGATAGACACGCGAGTGATCTATGTGCTGGCCTATATCTTTGCCGTAACGCCCACACTCTTCAAACCAGGCTTCAAACACGCCTATCATTTCTTTCACGACAGGTTTGGCTACTCCAAGCCTCGCTCGTTGTGGATGGCCTACAAAAACCACTGTCTGTTTGCGCAGGCTGTGGTCGACAAGTTTGCTATGTATGCAGGTCGTCACTTCGAGATAGAACTGGAGGGCTATGACCATTTCCTGAAACTGGCTGCCCAACCTGAAGGCTTTGTGCAACTTAGTTCGCACGTAGGCAACTACGAGATTGCCGGCTACTCGCTCGTGGCAGAGAACAAGCGTTTTAATGCGCTGGTTTACTCGGGCGAGAAGAAAGAGGTGATGGAGAATCGCCAGAAGCTCTTTTCGGGTGCTAACATCAACATGATTCCCATCCGTCAGGATATGAGTCATCTGTTTGAGATTAACTCAGCCCTCGCCAATGGTGAAACGGTGAGCATTCCTGCCGATCGTATCTGGGGAACCAGAAAATCAGTGACGCAGATGTTCCTGGGGCGCGAGGCTCATCTCCCGATAGGTCCGTTCCAAGTGGTAGCACTCAGAGGGCTTGATGCACTGGTGGTGAATGTGATGAAGACATCGCTCAGGAAATATAAGATTTATGTGACGCCGTTGACATACGACAAAGAGGCCGAGCGCAACGAACAGATCAGACAGATCTCGGCTGGTTACGTGAAAGAGTTGGAGCGTATTGTCAGGATGTATCCCACACAGTGGTATAATTATTTCGACTTTTGGAATCAATAAGATATGAACAGTAATATTTAGAGATTATGACAAGAACAGAAATTGAAGAGAAGGTAAAGGCATTTTTAATTGATGACCTTGAGATTGATGAAGAGAACATTTTCCCTGAGGCTAAGCTGAAGGAGGATATGGGTATTGACAGCCTCGACTACGTGGACATCGTAGTGATCGTGGAGAAGAACTTCGGATTCCGCATCCAGGCTCAGGAGATGACCAACGTGAAGACGCTGACCCAGTTCTACGACTACATCGAGTCGAAGGTAAATTGAGAATTGAAGATTGAAAATTGAAATTGGAGACTGAGAATTTACAAGAGCTCGCCATCACAACGCTCATTCCACAGCGAGAGCCATTTGTGATGGTTGACAAGGTGCTGACGTGTGACGAGGCTGATGCCGTGACGCAGTTTGAAGTCAGGGAGGACAACATCTTCCTCGACGACATGAAACTGGCGCCTGCAGGTATCATCGAGAACATGGCTCAGGCCTGTGCCGCCAGAATGGGATGCATCAACAGAATGCGTGGTGAAGGGGTGAAGATTGGCTTCATCGGCGACATCCGTAACTGTTGCATCGAGCGTCAACCCCGTTGTGGAGAGACAATCACCACGCATGTACATATCGTAGAAGATGTGTTCAACATGACGCTGGCAGAAGTTACTACGCACGTGAATGACGAGACCATTGCCTCGGCACGCGTAAAAATTGCACTGGTGGATTAGTGAAAACGCTTAGCACAACACTTAAGTTTAAGATCAGGTTTAGCGAGATCGATGCCATGCGTGTAGTGTGGCATGGTGCCTATGCCAAGTATTTCGAGGATGCCCGTGAATACTTCGGACAGCAGTTCGATCTGGGCTATCTGCTCATAGAGCAGGAGGGATACTTTGCGCCGATTGTGGATCTGCAGTTTCAGTATAAGCAGCCTTTAAGGTATGCCATGGAGCCTGAGATCACCATCACCTATCGTCCGACGGAAGCTGCGAAGATCGTGTTCGACTACGAGATTCGCGATACAGCCACTCAGGCGGTCATGGTGACAGGGCGCTCTGTGCAGGTGTTTATGGACAAAGACTATCAGCTGGTATGGGATACACCCGCTTTCTATCAGGCATGGAAAGAACGCTGGGCTCTTATATAATAAATAGGTAAAGGATGATTTTCCGGATTGCCGATAATATTACGACGCCGCTGGGTGAGACGACAGCCGAGAACTATCAGGCTCTGAAGGCCGGACGTTCTGAGCTGAAGCATTATGAGGGGAAGTGGGGGATTCCACAGTCTTTCACAGCTTCACTGTTTACTGACGAGCAAACCCAGAAGCATGCCGTTGAGGGCCTTACCCGTTTTGAGTCGTTAGCTTATTCATCAGCCCGCAAGGCGCTTGATCAGGCTGATATTGATGTATCAGGCAGCCAAACTTTATTCATTCTGAGTACCACCAAGGCTAACGTGGAACTCTTAACGGGTGATGCAGAAGCCGATGCCAAACTGACGCCTGCTGATGCTGCCAAGAAAATAGCCGAGAGGCTGGGCATCACTACAGAACCCATCGTGGTATGTAATGCCTGCATATCTGGTGTGGCTGCTATCGTGTTGGCACTCAGACTGTTAGATGCTGGTGTCTATAGCCAAGCTGTAGTCTGCGGAGCCGATGTGCAGTGCAAATTCACCATCTCTGGTTTCCAGTCTCTGATGGCTGTTTCGGAAACAGAATGCCGTCCTTTCGACTTGGAACGTCTGGGTCTGAATCTGGGCGAGGCAGCAGGAACGTTGGTGTTAAGTGCATCGCCAAAGTCGGCCGACGACTGGTGTATACAGCGTGGCGCCATCCGCAATGATGCCTTCCACATCAGTTCGCCATCGAAGAATGGTGAGGGTGCGAAACTCGCGCTCGATGCCGTACTCTGTGGCGATGCAGCTGATGATCTGGCCCTGATCAATGCCCACGGAACGGCTACGATGTTTAACGACCAGATGGAGTCGATTGCCATTCAAAGGGCAGGACTCAGCGCTGTGCCAGTGAATGGGCTGAAGGGCTACTTCGGACATACACTAGGTGCTGCAGGACTGTTGGAAACCATCCTCTCGATGGCTGCGATCGACGATCATACGATTATAGGTACGCGAGGCTTTGAGGATTATGGCGTATCGGGAAAGATTCAGCTTTCATCACAGCATATTAGAACCGACAAAACGCGGTTTATCAAGATGATATCGGGTTTTGGCGGATGCAATGGAACTGTTATCGCCGATCGTCAGCGTATCAGTACTCAGGTATCGCAGGCTCCATCACTCCAGATATCCCACAAGGTAAGGCTGACGCCCAATCTGTTAGAGATTGACGGCGAGCAGAAACCATTAAAGGAATCAGGCTCTCAGTTGCTGACGGCACTTTATAAAACCCATGTAGGCAACTATCCGAAATTCTACAAGATGGACGGACTGAGCAAGTTGGGCTTTATCGCCTCGGAACTGTTGCTGATGCAAGAGGGTGGGGAGCGTTTCGTGGCTTGCGAAGATCGGGCCGTGATTCTGTTTAACCATTCCTCATCGATCGATGCAGACAGGAAATATCTGGAGTCGATTGCTGATGCGGAAAACTATTTCCCAAGTCCGTCGATATTCGTATACACACTGCCCAATATCGTGACGGGTGAGATTGCGATGCGTAATGGTTGGCATGGGGAAACATCGTTCTATATCATGCCGCAGCGAAATGATGCGTTGGCATGGAAAACGATTGAGGCTTCGCTGGCCGATCCCTCTACGCAGAGTGTCGTAGGCGGCTGGTTGGACTATCAGGATGACCAGCATTTTGAGGCAGAACTTTATATAGCAAAGAATTCATAAAACAATAAAAATCAAATGGAAGAATTAGTATTAGAATTAAAGAAAGAGATTATCGAGGCTCTGAACCTCGAGGACATTACTCCTGAAGAGATTGACAACGATGCTCCCTTGTTTGGTAGCGGTTTGGGACTTGACTCTATCGATGCACTTGAGCTGATTGTGCTGATTGAGAAGAAATACGGCATCAAGCTGAAGGATCCCAGCAAAGGCAAGGAGGTTTTCCAGTCAGTGAATGTGATGGCTAAGTACATCGCAGAGAACCGTACGAAATAACGTTTAGGAGATGGAAGAGCCAATCGTAATCACTGGTGCAGGAATTGTTTCTGCCATCGGTGTGGGCATGAAGGAGACGCTGGCTTCGCTGAAGGCTGGTAAGACGGGAATTGGGGAGATGAAATATCTCACATCGCGTCATCGTGACCTGCCTGTGGGAGAAGTGCCCCTGAGCAATGCTGAGATGATGAAGATGCTGGGCGTGGAGGATGATATTCGTCTGACGCGTACTGCACTGATGGGGCGACTGGCTTTGCGTGAGGCATTAGAGATTGCTCAGATGACGGAAGAGCAGATTCGCCAGGCTCCCTTTATCTCTGCCACAACGGTGGGAGGAATGGATAGGCGCGAGCTCTACTTTGCCCAAGAGCAGGATTGTGACCTGGTGCATGCAGAAATATCCACACACCATTGCGGTTCGTGTACGGAGATGATAGCCCAGCCCTTTGGCGAGTTTGCCTCGATGGCTACTGTTTCCACAGCTTGCTCGTCGGCTACGAATGCCATGATTACTGGTGCTAACATGCTGCGTTGTGGTATGGCAGATATCGTCGTGGTAGGCGGATCGGAATGTCTGACGTTGTTTCATCTGAATGGCTTCAACACCCTGATGATTCTTGATCACGAGCCTTGCAGACCTTTCGACAAGGATAGGGCAGGACTGAACTTAGGTGAAGGTGCTGCTTATCTGGTGATGGAGACTGCAGCCTCGGCATCCAAAAGGGGCGTGAAACCTATGTGTCAGTTGAGTGGTTATGGTAATGCCTGTGATGCTTTCCATCAGACAGCTTCTTCGCCCGAAGGCGAGGGCGCATGGCTGGCTATGCAGGAGGCCCTGAGGATGGCAGGTCTGCAGCCTGGAGAGATTCAGTATGTGAATGCCCATGGTACAGGAACTCCCAACAATGATGAGAGTGAGAGTCATGCTTTGCGAAGAATCTTCGGAGAGGATCTGCCTCCTGTGTCATCCACCAAATCGTTCACAGGTCATACCACCAGTGCTTCTGGAAGTATCGAAGCCGTGATCTGTATGTTGGCATTAGAGCATCAGTTCATGCCACCACAGATTAACTGGCATACGCCTATGGACGATGGCATCGTGCCTGTAACGGATTCAACACCCAAGCAGGAAATCAGATATATACTCAGTAATGCCTTCGGTTTTGGTGGTAACGACTCGTCGCTGGTAATCTCTAAATATGAAGACTGATATGAAACAACAGAAAGTCTATATACAGGCCGCAAGCCAGATATCTATCCAAGAGCCGCTTTCCGAGCAATGGATGCAGGAACCGCTGAGTTATAGCGAGCCGTTTGTGAATGCAGTGAATCCTCCCTTCAAGGAGTATATGGCGCCTGGAGAAGTGCGACGTATGGGTAATCTGATGAAACGTGCCCTCGTAACGACACTTCAGGTGTTGCAGAAAACGGGTATCGAACATCCTGATGCCATGATGACTGGTACATGTCTTGGAAGCTTGGACTATACGGTACGCTTTCTTGAAGCAATGACGGAGAATGGTGAGGAAACGCTGAGCCCTACCTGGTTTATGCAGAGTACCCACAACACCGTTGGTTCATCGTTAGCCATCTATACCAAGAGTCATGGGTATAACGTTACCTATTCACATGGTAGCATCAGTTTCGACCTGGCTGTGCAGGATGCATGGATGCAGATGCAGTTGGGAAAGATCAAGAATGCGCTGGTGGGAGGTCACGACGAGATGGTGGAATCGTATTATCAGCTGATGAAGAAAAGCGGCTATGTAGGTCAGGAAGGCATGGTGCCTTGTGGCGAAGTTGCCATGTCGATGATGCTGAATACGGATGAGTCGGCAGACAGTCTCTGCGAATTAGCAGGTATCCGACTCTGTCATCGCTCGACGAATGAATTGCTCCAGCAGCATATTGACAATCTGCTGAGTGAGGCTGATATGACGATGGACGATCTGAGTGCTGTGATGACTGGCATGAATGGTAATCCGGCTAACGACCAGCTTTACAAGCAGACGATTGATACTTTCTTCGGAGGAAAACCACTGCTGAATTACAAACATCTGTTTGGAGAGAACTACACAGTATCAGCGCTTGGGCTTTATGCCTCGGCTCATATCTTGAAAAACGGCGATATGAAGAGTGTGCTGTTCCTGAATCAGACCACTGAAGGCGACTATACGCTGATATTACTGAAGAAAGCATGATACTGAAGCTTTTACCCATTTCGATTCTGCAGTGCATGCTGCTTTCAGGAGGGCAGGTGTTGATGAAATACGGACTTACCAAGGCAGGCGATTTCTCGTTTACCTGGCAGTATTTCGTCAGACTGTTTACCAATTGGCAGTTTATCTGTTGTGGTCTCTGCTATGGTGCCGGCTCTATCTTGTGGATGTACATCATCAAGCATTTCCCCTTCAGCATGGCCTATCCGATGGTAAGTCTGAGTTATGTGATGGGTATGTTTGCAGCCATCATCTTCTTCCATGAGCAGATACCGATGACCCGATGGATAGGTGTGTTCCTGATTATGTCGGGATGTGTGCTCATAGCAAAATGATTCAAGATTGAAAATTGAAGATTGAAAATGAGAAAAATACTATTGTCTTGTCTCCTTGTCTTTCTGTCTCCTTGTCTCCCTATGATGGGTCAGACCAAGTTGACGGCAGAGCAGCAGAAGCAGATTGTGGAGAAAATCGATAAGGCTTCGTCGGCTATGAAGACGATGCAGTGTGACTTCACCCAGACCAAGCGTATGAAAATGCTCAGTAAGGACATGCAGTCGAAAGGTGTGATGTATTTCAAACGTCCCGATAAGCTTCGCTGGCAGTACACATCGCCTTATGACTACACCTTCATCATGAATGGCGACAAGGTGCAGATCAAGTCGATGAAGTCGACCAAGAACATTGATGTGCAGCAGAACAAGATGTTCCGTCAGATTACGAACATCATCCTGAGCAGTATCACTGGTGGTACGCTGAGAACATCGGCCGACTTCACGGTAGAGCTGTGGCAGCAGGATAAGAGCTACTTTGTGAAACTCTATCCCAAGAAGAAGGAGTTGAAGCAGCTCTATCAGTATCTCGAGATCTGGTTCGATCCAGCTCTAACGAAGGTGAGCACTGTGAAGATGATGGAGAAGACGGGCGACATGACCATTGTCAACCTGCTGAATACGAAATACGGCGTAACGATCAATGAGAAAATGTTTGCCACTGATTAGTCTGCTCTTGCTCCTGTGGTTGCAGCCCTGCAGGGCGCAACGGGAGTATCATCTGCTGATGCAGGTGAAAGGGCAGGAGTTGACGAGCATCTGCGTAATTGATACTGTGTCCGATGGTAATCTGGTAGGAACTGTGATCAATGAGTTTGGTGCCAAGGCCTTCGACTTTACCTATACCAATGGTAAGGTGAAGGTGCTAAATGTGGTAGCATTTCTCGATAAATGGTATATCCGTCGCGTTTTACGACTTGACTTGAAACATATCCTTCCCACTTTGCCTCCAGACAAGGAGAGTTATTATAAGAGGCGCTGGATATCTTATACATTTACCCCCATGACAAGCGATAATGAAGCTGATCAATGATTTTTTTGAGGTGATAGCCTTGACACCCTCCGAGGGAGAATTAAGGTGTAAGGTGAAGTTCAATCCTGAACATTTCA
This sequence comes from uncultured Prevotella sp., assembly GCA_902798285.1. Taxonomy (GTDB): domain Bacteria; phylum Bacteroidota; class Bacteroidia; order Bacteroidales; family Bacteroidaceae; genus Prevotella. The sequence goes on from CADBVZ010000017.1 coordinate 18,637, forward strand.
TCTATAAGGCCCATTTTCCTGGCAATCCTGTTACACCAGGCGTTTGCTTAGTGCAGATGGCTGCCGAGATACTCGGTGAGCAGTATCACAAGCAATTCATGTTGTCACAACTAAAGAACATCAAGTTCAAGAAGATTGTGGAACCAGGTGATGAGCCGACGTTTGTATTCACGAAACTTGTCTTTGACGAAACCCAACTCAGTGTTCAGGTAAGCATTGAGGATGAGGAGACGCAATATGTCAAGATGTCATTATTGTACCATCATTCCGACATTTAATAATGCCGGAACCATCCGCAAGGTGGTTGACGATGTGAGTCGTCATTGCGAGAACGTCATCGTGGTGAATGACGGAAGCACTGACGATACTTCGACTATCCTCAGTGAGTTGGCTTCTACCATCACGGTTGTCTCTTACCCAAAGAATCGTGGCAAGGGACATGCGCTGGTAACAGGCTTCCGTAAGGCGATGGAGATGGGTTTTACACATGCTGTAACCATCGATGCCGACGGACAGCATTTTGCGGATGATATCCCCCTGCTGGTAGAGCAGATGGAGCATCATCCTGATGCCATCATCGTGGGTTGCAGAAACCTGACGGAGGAGAATATGCCTCGACAGAATACCTTCGCCAATAAATTCTCCAACTTCTGGTTCCGCTTGCAGACAGGCATCAATCTGCCTGATACACAGAGTGGTTTCCGCATCTATCCGTTGGCATCGCTGAAGGGATTGAACTTGATCACATCGCGTTATGAGGCTGAGTTGGAATTGTTGGTATTCGCAGCCTGGGCAGGAGTTCCTGTTCTTTCAACTAACGTCAGAGTTTACTATCCTCCTGCAGAAGAGCGCGTGAGCCATTTCCGCCCTGTATACGATTTCTTCCGTATCAGCGTACTCAATACCATCCTGTGTATTGGGGCTTTGTTTCATGGGGTGCGCCAGTGGGCATATACCATATTCTCATTCTGTTATTTCCTATGCTTCGCACTCGACATGACAATACGTGGTTTCTTCCTGATTACATTAGGAGGCGCCACCAAGGAGCATAAACTGAAATACCACGAGATATTACAACGGAAGTCGAAATTTGTCATCAACCATGTGCCTGGCACATCGTTCGCGTATAGTAATCCTCATGGCGAAACGTTCGACAAACCAGCAGTAATCATCAGCAATCATCAGTCGCATCTCGACCTGATGGGTATGATGATGTTGACGCCCAAACTGATTATTCTGACTAAGAACTGGGTATGGCATAATCCGTTTTATGGCATCGTGATTCGTTATGCGGATTTCTTCCCCATTACGGATACTGATCAGATGCTGAATGATTTGAAACAGAAAGTGAGTGAAGGCTATTCTGTTATGATATTCCCAGAGGGTACTCGTTCAGAAGATTGTCGCATTCAGCGCTTCCATCGTGGCGCCTTTTATCTGGCAGAACAATTGGGCCTTGATATCATTCCCGTCTTCATCGACGGTTTCGGAAAGGTACTCCCCAAAACCTCGTGGCATCTTCACCCTGGCAAAATGTCGGTGGAAGTGATGGAGCGTGTGAAGAGGGAAGGAGCGTGTGGTTATAGAGAGATGGCGAGAAATCTGCGCCGTATCTATTTAGAGAAGAATCATGAAGAAGTGCGTCATCATAGGTAGTGGACTTGGCGGGCTGGCCTGTGGCTGTATTCTTGCGAAAAACGGCTATCAGGTAACGGTTCTTGAACAGGATACGCAGATAGGCGGATGCCTGCAATGCTTCCGTCGTGTCGATGCACTCTTTGAAACGGGTATGCATTACATTGGTAGTGCAGCTCCTGGTCAGGTGTTGAATCGTATTCTTCGCTATCTGGGTGTTGACGATGTGAAGTTCTCCCAGCTTAATCCTTCAGGCTATGATGTGATCTCCTTTCAGGGACAGCACTATTCTTTGGCAAATGGCAAAGAAGCGTTTGTGGATAGTCTGGCACAACATTTTCCTGCCAGCAGAGATGAATTAAGTAGATATTACGATCTGGTAAAACAGGTGGTGTCATCATTTGCTATTCATTCGCTGAATAAAGAGGTAGATCTGAACGTGAATGCTGAATTCAGGATGCGTAGCGTTAACGACGTCATCAGCAGCGTGATCAGTGATCCACTTCTGCGCGAGGTGTTGGCAGGTGTCCAACCTCTCTATGCTGGTGAGAAAGACCAGACTCCGTTTTATGTGCATGCCCTGATAACTGATTCGTACGATCAGGGAGCCTTCCGCATTGTGGGGGGTAGCAGTAAGGTGGCAGAATCACTGGCATCCAACATCCGTAAGCAGGGTGGGGAGGTGATAATGAAACAACAGGTTTGTAAGATTGAGTGTGATGACACTCATGCTACAGCTGTGATCACAACTGATGGTCAGCGCTATCCTGCTGATTTGGTGATTAGTGCCATTCATCCGACAACGACCATGCAACTTGTGGAAAGTCGCTTGATTCGACCAGCCTATCGTCAGCGCGTTTCGGCTGTCAGGAATACGACGGGAGCATTTACCGTTTATCTGAAGTTCCGCAAAGACAGCGTCAAATATATGAACCATAATCTCTACCTTTATCGTGGAGTTTCTGTCTGGGATTGTCAGAAGTACGATGCTGAGTCGTGGCCGAAGTTCTTGCTTTATATGCATCTCTGCCATGAGGAGAACCCTGAGTATGCCCAGACGGGAGAGATTCTGACCTATATGAATATGGACGATGTCAAGAAATGGCAAGGTACTCATGTGGGTCATCGGGGTGAAGATTATGAGGCTTTTAAGCATATGAAGGCTGAGGCACTGATCGATGCGCTCGAGCAGGAAGTGCCAGATATTCGCCAGCATATTGAAACTTATTATACCTCAACACCGCTTACATACGTAGACTATACTGGTGTTCCAGATGGAGCGATGTATGGCATGCTGAAAGATGTGAACGATCTTGGGGGTGCAAGCATTACCAGTAGGACACGTATTCCCAACCTGCTGTTGTCGGGACAGAGTATTACACTTCATGGTATGATGGGTGTTCTGGCTGGCAGTCTGGTGACTTGTTCTGAGGTATTGACCTACGACGAGATATTTGCTCAACTAAATCGTGAGAATTAATCATATGAAGGCAGTGGTGTTTTATTATTCCCAGAGTGGTCAGGCGCTCAGCGTGGCTAAGAGCATCTGCAGCCAGTTGCCTCATGTGGTTTATAAGGAGATCGTTCCACAACAGCATTATCCATTCCCATGGAACAAGTATGAGTTCTTCGACAGCTTTCCAGAGGCACGACTTGGTATGCCGCCTTCGGGTATCCAACCAATAGATTTCTCGGATATAGAAGATGTCGACTTGGTGCTGATCTTTGGACAGTCATGGTTCCTTTCTCCGTCATTGCCGCTTCAGTCTTTCTTTGCAGATGATGATGTTCGTAATTATCTGAAAGGAAAGAAGATGGTTTTCGTCAATGCCTGTCGTAACATGTGGCTGATGACAGGACGAAAGGTGAAGGAGGAAGTTAGCAAGATGCATGCCCATCTTGTAGGACATATTGTGATGCAGGACTCTGCTCCAAATCTGGTGAGTGCGCTCTCCATCGTCATGTGGCTGATGTATGGCATTAAACAGCCCAAGTGGTTGCTGCCTGTTGCAGGTGTTTCTGATGCAGAAGTAGCAAGCGCCTCCAGATTCGGAGATATGATCCTGGATGCATGTGAGAAGAACAACTTCGGGCAGTTGCAGGAGAATCTGCTTCGTGCTGGAGCCATCAAGTATAAGCCTTCAGTGCTGTTCCTTGAGAAAGCAGGGCATCGTATGTTTGGCTTGTGGGCGAAGTTCGTCAGGAGAAAGGGAGAATTCAGGGATCCTCGTCGTCGTGCGCGCGTAAACCTATTCTTTTATTATCTGATAGTTGTGCTGTTCGTGGTATCACCATTCGCCCAACTGTTTTTCTATCTTACATGGCCCTTGCAGCGGGTACGCCATCACCAGCGTGAAGACTGCAACCTCTAACAGAATATTCAATAAAATAATCAATAACTATGGATGTATTTATAACAAAAGCATCGAGATTCTTACCGAATGATCCTGTCGGCAATGATGACATGGAGACATTTCTTGGTATGGTAGACGGGAAACCGTCGAAAGCCAGAAGAGTAATTCTAAGGCGTAATGGCATTAAGCAACGTTATTATGCTTTGGATAAGAATGGAAATATAACCCATACTAATGCTCAGATGGCTGCCAACGCTATTCGTGGATTGCTGGATGATCATCTGACGGTAGATGATATCGATTTGCTGGCTTGTGGTACAGGTTCACCTGAGCAACTCATCCCCTCGCATGGTGTGATGGTTCATGGAGAACTTGGAGGCCAAAAAAATACGGAGGTTGTCTCATTTGCCGGATCATGTTGTACTGGTGCCGATGCATTGAAGTATGCTTATATGGCAGTAAAACTGGGATTCTCAAAGAATGCTGTAGCAGCTGCCTCTGAGCATTCGTCGCCTTGGATGAAAGCCGACTATTTCCAGAAAGAATCAGAAGAACTCTCAAAGTTAGAGGATCAGCCTATGCTGGCGTTCCAGAAGGATTTCCTTCGTTGGATGTTGTCCGATGGTGCTTTTGCACTACTGCTGCAGGAAAAAACCAATGATACCGGATTGTCATTACGTATCGAATGGATTGACATTACCTCGTTTGCCAATACGAAGGAGACTTGTATGTATGCAGGTGGAGACAAAGATGCCTCAGGCGTGTTCCATGGTTGGGCATCATATCCTCAGACACAATGGCTCACAGAATCATTGTTTGCCATCAAGCAGGATACCCGCATGCTTTCAGAGAACATTGTTCCCCTGGGTGTACAGTATCTGGTGGATTTAGGTAAGAAGTATCAATTCTCACCCGATGATATTGACTGGTTCTTGCCTCATATGTCTTCTATGTTCTTCAAGGATGTGATTCTGAAGGAAACAGAAAAGGCAGGTTTCTATATTCCTGAGGAAAAATGGTTCTATAACCTGCCGCAGATAGGTAACATTGGCTCTGCTTCAGCTTTTGCTATGGTTGAGGAACTATTGAATTCCGGTAAACTTAAGAAAGGACAGAAGATTCTCGTGATGGTACCTGAGAGCGCACGCTTCTCATATTGTTACTTCATGCTGACCGTTTGCTAATGAAGATTGAGGAAGTTCCACAGGACTTGAAATATTGTGAGGGCGCCGTCGTACGCGACCAGAACTATGCCGTCGATGAAGAGGGCCGTTACCACATGGTAAAAAGTGATGGTTGGGCTCCGAAGAATGAGGCATTGGAATTGGCCTTGGAAGACGATAAGGACAAGGAGGAACGCAGTCGCATGACGATGCGTACCTCTACCGACTTCCAGGGGTTTGAGTTACCCCTCACACATCAGGCCTCAGCTCATTGTGAGAATGGTGCTATCTCAACGCTGTTGCGCTATTATGGCATTGAACTGTCTGAGCCGATGATCTTCGGTCTGGCCAGTGGATTGTTCTTTGTCCACTTGCCGTTCATCAAGATGTCGGGCATGCCTGTGACGGCTTTCCGTACCTTCCCCGGGGTGTTGTTCAAGCGTATCACAAAACTCTTGGGTATCAAGACTACGACCAGTCGTTATCTGAGTCAGGAACGAGCCATGAAGGCCCTCGACCATGTACTTATCGACCAGAAAACCCCTGTGGGCTGTGTGGTGGGTATGTTTGATCTGCCTTATTTGCCTCCTGAATACCGTTTCCGCTTTAATGGCCACAATATCTGCATCATCGGTAAGGATGAAAAGACGAATCGTTATTGTGTGCTCGACTCAAACGCCACGCAGAAGGTGTCCATCAGTCGTGAAGACCTGATGAAGGTACGTTTTGCCCCAGGCGGTACTTACCCCTTGTTGGGACAGATGTATTGGATTAAGTCTGTGCCTGAGCAGTTGCCTGATATGAAGACACTCGTTCTGAAATCCATCCGGAAGACCTGTTGGTATATGGTGTCGCAGCCCGACTTCATACCATGGGCTGGTGCTAATGGAATAATGTATCTCTCACGTCGCATCCGTACTTGGGAGAAGACCATGGGGGCTCGCAGGGCAAAACTCAATCTGGCACAGCTGATCCGTATGCTCGAAGAGATAGGCACGGGTGGGGCAGGCTTCCGCTTTATTTATGGTGCCTTCCTGCAGGAAGCTGCTGAGAAGACAGGGCTCAGTTTCCTAAACGACTATTCTATACGTATTACGGAAATAGGTGACCTATGGCGAGATTTTGCCTATAAGGCTTCACGTATCATCAAGAAACGTGCTGGCGAGAACTATACCTACGATGACCTGGCTGACTTGTTGCAGGTTATTGGTGAAAAAGAAAAAACCTTTTTTAGAGAACTAGCTGAGGCTGTTCGTTGAAACATATAATGACTATTATTTCATTCTTTCGATTATGAAGAAAAAAGATGTCCCTCAGGATTTGAAGTATTATAAAGGAAGTGTCATCCGTGACCTGACTTATGCAATCGATGATGATGGAAAATACCAGCCTGTCAGGAGCGATGGTTGGGCTCCCAAGACAGAAGCTTTGGACTTATTCCTCGACACGCTTGACGATAAGGATGAGCGTGATAAGATGGAGTTGTTGGTGCCTACGGAGTTCAGTGGACATGAGTTGAAGATCAACCACAGGCATGCGGCCCATTGTGAAAACGGTACCATCTCATCGCTACTTCGTTTCTATGGCATAGAGATGTCGGAACCGATGGTGTTCGGTCTGGCTAGCGGTCTGTTCTTTGCTCATCTTACCTTTGCTAAGATGGGTGGACTGCCCGTGACAGCTTTTCGCACTTTCCCTGGTGTGCTGTTCAAGCGTATCACACGACTCCTTGGCATCAAGTCAGCCTCGAAACGATACCTCAGTAAAGAGAAGGCCATGCGTAAGCTCGACCAGCTGATCTTGGAAGAAAAGATACCAGTAGGCTGCGTGGTGGGCATCTATGATTTGCCTTACTATCCCCCAGAAAACCGATTCCGTTTCAATGGACATAACATCTGCATCATCGGAAAAGATGAGGAGAGTGGCGACTATCGTGTACTTGACTCCAATGCTACAGAGAAGGTGACCATCAGTCGGGAGGACCTCATTAAGGTGCGCTTTGCCAAGGGAGCCTATCCCTTGTTCGGACAGATGTATTGGATAAAGTCTATCCCTCAAGATCTGCCAGAGCGTCTGCGGACGGACAAGCCTGACAAGGAATTCCTGAAGCCTTTGGTACTCAAGGCCATCAAGGATACCTGCAGAAATATGACGTCACAGCCCAAGTGGTTCCCCTATGTTGGTGTTAATGGTATTCAGTATCTATCGCGGAGAATGCGTACGTGGGAACAGAAGGAGGGTAAGCGTCGTGCACGCATCTTACTCGTTCAGGTAATCCGTATGCTCGAGGAAATAGGAACGGGTGGCGCAGGCTTCCGTTTCGTCTATGGTGCCTTCCTGCAGGAAGCTTCAGAGCGGACTGGCATTGCCGAACTAAACGACTATTCCATTCGCATCACCGAGATAGGCGATATGTGGCGTGATTTCGGATATAAGGCCTCCAAGGTGTTCAAACGTCGTGCAGGTGATGATTTGACCTACAATGATCTTGCTGACATGGTCGAAAAGATCGGCGAGGCAGAGCGCTCATTTTTCCATGATTTGCAGAACGCAGTAGAAAAATATATGAAATGAACTCAAGATATTACACATTTATTATTGTTCTCTTGGTGTCGTTGAGCGTGAGAGCTTATAAGTTGACACCCTATATCCCCAAGGATAACCCTACGGGTACTGGTGTTATTGTTTGTCCTGGTGGCAGCTATTGCTGGCTCGATAAGAAAGGCGAGGGTGAGAATGTAGCCCGTTGGTTAAACAGCAATGGTATTGCGGCTTTTGTACTCGAGTACAGTCATGCGGGTTGGGCATCGTTTGCATTTCATGTACACACAGCCGGACGTAAGTATCCTGCTGGTTTCAATGATCTCTGTGATGCGCTCGATAGTGTGCGTGTTCATGCTGATGAATATGGCATAAGGAAAGATCGCATCGGATGTATGGGATTCTCAGCTGGTGGTCATCTGGTGATGAATGTCGCAGAGCAATTGGCAGGCAAACCTGAGAGTCCGTTCTTCGTAGCTCCTCTCTATCCCGTTGTTTCAATGACTCATCCCACTACCCATAAGCGTTCACGTCGTGGCTTGCTGGGTGAGTTTCCGAAGGAAGATCTGAAGGAGGCACTCTCACTCGAGAAACATGTGCCAGCTGAGTGCCCACCAGTATTCCTGATGAATTGCGACGATGATCCCATCGTCCATTACCACAACGCCGAAATGCTCGACTCAGCTCTGACAGCACAGCATATTCCGCATCAGTATGAGCATTATCGCACTGGTGGCCATGGTTTTGGCGTTTCGCCAGAGAAAACTACTGAAGAAGCCATTCAATGGAAGACGCGTTTTCTGAATTGGCTTTACAGACTACTGGATAGTGATAAATTAATGGTGAAGAATGATGATTAATTTCTTCCTACATATATTCGACGTATTGCAGAAACGTCGCAGCCTCGCCCGTTGGCTGTTGGCTGGCATCACTGTCATATTGATGGCGATGATGGCTTCGCTGACGTATAACGAGAATATTTACGATTTCCTGCCCGTTAGCGGCAATGAGCAGAAGGCCATTACGTTGTATCAGGACATCTCTGGTGGTCAGCGTGTCTTTGCCATGTTCCGTATGAAGGAAGGTGCTGATGCCGATCGTCTTGCTGAGGCTGTGGATACTTTCGCCCAGAAAGTCCAGCCCATAGCCGACAGAGGCCATATCACTGAAGTAACCACTCAGGTTGACTTTGAGAAGGTTACTGGCATTACTGATTTCGTCTATCATAATATGCCGTTGATGCTCTCCGATTCCGACTATGTGCGGATGGAGCAGATACTTTCGGATCCTGATATGGCCGACGAGCAGTTGGCTAACGATGTGCAGATGATCTTAATGCCTGCCACAGGTTTCTTTACGTCTAATATCAGCAATGATCCCCTGGGACTCTTCGCTCCTGTGATGGATCGTCTTCAGGCCCGTCAGCAGGCACAGCCTATCGAGATTGACAACGGCTATATCTATACTCCAGGTAAGCAGGCTGCCCTGGCGATGATGACCACACCTTATGGTGCCATGGAATCAGCCAATAACAGCATGCTCGTTAGTGAGGTAGATAGTGCTGCACAGCTGACGATGCAGAGCATGCCCGATGTAGATGTAGCAATGACGGGTGCACCTGTGATTGCAGTTGGTAATGCTTCGCAGATTAAGATCGACAGTAAGTGGGCCATTTCTATCGCCGTGACACTCATTCTGTTGCTCCTAGTATTCTCCTTCCGTAAGGTGAAGCATCTGGTGCTCATTGGAGTGGCAATCGTCTTTGGCTGGCTCTTTGCTATGGGCTTCATGGCGGTCATCCGTAGTGATGTGTCGCTGATAGTGCTTGGCATCGGCTCTATGATTATTGGTATTGCAGTAAACTATCCGCTTCACTTCGTGCTTCATACCGATCATGGTGGTACGACCCGCGAAGTATTGAAAGAAATGGTATCCCCGTTGTTGATAGGTAATATCACGACTGTGGGTGCTTTTGCCTCGCTGATACCCCTCGATGCGCCAGCCCTGCGCGATCTGGGTTTGTTTGCTGCCTTTATGCTCGTAGGTACCATCCTCTTTGTGCTCGTATTTTTGCCCCATCTGGTGAAACAACGCGAGACAGCAGGCGAGGAGCGGCTTACGTTTGGTAAGATATCCTCTATGTCGCCTGAGCGCCATCGTTGGCTCTTATGGGTTATCTTTGCTCTGACGTTTGTTTTCGGTTGGTACAGTCTTGATACATCCTTCGACACCAATATGCACAACATTAACTACATGACCGATGAGCAGAAAGAATTGCTGTCGAGCATGAATGCCTCAGTGGGCATCAACGATACGGTGAATGTGTATATGGTAACTGAGGGAGAAACATGGGATGCTGCCCTGACGAAGCGCAAACAGATGGCTTCGACACTCGACAGTCTCCAGAAGGCTGGTGCCCTGAATACCTATTCTGATGCGACGACGCTGATCTGCAGCCAGGAGGAGCAACTGCATAGAATAGCGAAATGGAATGATTTCTGGAATCGTCATAGTGAGGAGGTGTTGTCGCTGTTAAGTCGTAAGGCTCCTCAGCATGGATTCAGTAAGGAGGCTTTCGGCGGATTCGAGGCTATCATTTCTGATACCTATTCTATCAAGCCTTTTGAGTATTTCGAACCACTTCGCTCAGTGCTGCTTAATAATTCGTTCAGCACCAGTACAGGTGGTTGCTCAGTGGTTGATGTGATTGATGCCCGTGATAAGGATCTCGCTTCGTTAGAGTCGGCATTGAATGAACGATTAGGAGAAGATGGTTATGCCTTCGATTTCGTCCGGATGAACAGTGCCATTGCCAATTCACTCTCCGATGACTTCAACTATATCGGTTTTGCCTGTGGATTCATTGTGTTCCTTTTCTTGTGGATATCATTCGGCAGACTGGAACTCAGTCTGTTGGCATTCCTCCCGATGGCATTGGGCTGGATATGGATCTTGGGTATTATGAGTATGCTCGACATGCAGTTCAATATTGTCAATGTGATTCTGGCAACCTTTATCTTCGGACAGGGTGACGACTATACCATCTTTATTACTGATGGACTGATTAACGAGTTTGCCTATAAGAAGAAACTGCTGCCCTCATATAAGAACAGCATTGTCATCTCAGCCTTGATAATGTTTATTGGTATGGGTTCGCTGATTGTAGCCAAGCATCCTGCCCTGCATTCTTTGGCAGAGGTAACCATCGTGGGTATGTTCACCGTTGTGCTGATGGCATGGGTTGTGCCACCTTTGATTTTCGGCTGGCTGGTAAAACGTCATGGTGAAATTCGTCCTGAACCTATCACCCTTTCACTGATCCTGCGTAAGCTGATGCATCGTGGTAACCCCTACGAAGCAGGTACTTCGCATTATTATCATGATTACATCATTGGCAAATACACCTATAAAGGCTATGGCATTGAACGAGAGACAAGACACTTGCTGAAACAATACGATGATTTCAGTCAGTGGATTGATACGGATAAGTCTATGGATAAAGTTTCAGTCATCAATGCTGGACGTGGACAGTTCTCTTTGCTCTATGCTCTGGTACATCCCGAAACGCAAGTATTCTCATATGCCAACGATCCTGATGATGTGGCTCTGGCTGCAGCTTGTGAGCCGATGCCTGCTAATCTCCATGTGGCCTATTCTGATGGAGAGATAAAGGAAACATCTGATGGAATGATTATTAACCTGAATGAAATAGTAAAAACGAATCATAATGAATAGCAAGTTTGACGACATTAGACCATATACCGATGCGGAGATCCCATCGGCTATGAGTCGTATCGCAGAGAGCCAGATGCTGCCTCTATTGGCATCGTATGTTTGCCCTGAAAAACCGCTCGACGAAGTACGTCAGATGCTGCTTGGTTTTAAGACCATCAAGGACTTTCAGCATGGTATTATGTACCATGTGAACGAGCAGATTATCAAGAATAGTATCACGTCGTTCTCTTATGGCGGAACAGAGTATCTGGAGAAAGATAAACCTTATCTGCTTGTTAGCAATCATCGTGATATCATGCTCGATGCCTCGTTGCTGCAGAATCTGTTTGTTGACTTGAAAATGGAGACGTCGCAGATTACGTTTGGAGCTAATCTGATGATGAATCCTCTGGTGGTCGACATCGGTAAGTCGAACAAGATGTTCCGTGTAGAACGTCCAGGAGGCAGCATTAAGGACTTTTATAAAAGTAGCCTTCATCTGTCAGAGTATATCCGTCACGCCATCACTGAGCAGCATGAGTCCGTGTGGATAGCACAGCGCAATGGCAGAACTAAGGATGGTAACGATCAGACCGATCAGGGCATCATCAAGATGTTCTGTATGAGTAAGCAGGAGGATAAGATTGCTGCCTTGAGTGAGCTGAATATCCTGCCGATAGCCGTCTCTTACGAATGGGAGTCGTGCGACATTCTGAAAGCCATCGAACTCTATGAGAGTCAGAAGGTGAAATATATCAAGAAGCCAGGCGAGGATCTGAACAGTATCCTTACAGGTATTCTTCAGCCTAAGGGACGTGTGCATTTCGAGTTCTGTCCGATGATAACATCAGAAGAACTGCAGCAGTATAACGATTGTACTAACAATGATTATCACAAGCAGGTAGCTCATCTTCTCGATGAGAGAATTCACAAAGCCTATCGCCTGTGGCCCAACAACTATATTGCCCATGATATGCTCTATGGTCAGCAGCGTTTCATCCATGAATATACCAAGGAGGAACGTGCAGCCTTTGAGGCTCATCTGGCTAAGTTGGATAACTACGATAGTGATCTGGAAATCTTGCGTGATCTGTTATTGGGTATCTACGCAAATCCTGTTTGCAATAAAGAACGATTAGAAAAAACAGAAAAATAAAGATATGAAAGAGAAAATAAGAGAATTGTTGGAGAATGTGCTCCCGCTGGTGGATTTCGATTCAGAGTTTCTGTTCAGTGAACTCGATTCACTGGGAGTAACAACTATCCTGATGACACTTTCTGACGAGTATGGTATCAAACTTGAGGCTCAGGATGCAACGCCCAAGAATCTGAAGACCCTCGACAGCATTGTGGCGATGGTGGAAAAGAAACTTTCTGAAAAGTAAGACGTGATGCATTTAGAGGATTATCTTAAGAGGAATGCCCAGCAGTATCCTTCAAAGCTGGCCGTTATCTGCGACAACGAACAGTGTACCTATGAGGAACTGTACAATCGCTCGTTAGCAAAAGCCTCCGAACTAAAGGCAGAATCGTTGAAGGTAGGACAGATCGTATGCCTGAGGGCTTATTCCTCTATCGACTTTCTGGTGTCTTATTTCGCACTTCACATGATAGGGTGTGTGGCAGCTCCGTTGGAGAAGGATATCCCCGATGCCTCGTTCGATAAGATTTCTCAGGAGTTGGGTGCTTATACTACGCCTGATGGTGTGGCCGACGTGCTGTATACCACTGGCACCACAGGTAAGTCGAAGGGTGTGATGATAAGCCATCGTACTATTGTTGCCGATGCTGAGAATCTGATTGGTGGTCAGGGCTTTAGCCATGAGTTGGTGTTCGTCATCAATGGTCCCATGAATCATATCGGCAGTTTGTCGAAGGTGTATCCTGTAATTCTGTTGGGAGCCACACTGATCATTGTCGACGGACTGAAGGATATGAATAAGTTCTTCGATGCTTTCGATTATCCTGCTGAGAAGATGGCTACGTTCCTGGTTCCTGCCAGCATCAGGATCCTGATTGAGTTCAGTTCTGATAAGTTGGCTGCTTTGGCAGAAAAAATGGATTTTATCGAGACGGGTGCTGCAGCTATCTCGCATGCCGATATGGAGACGCTTTGCCGCCTGTTGCCAAAGACCAGATTATATAATACCTACGCTTCTACAGAAACCGGTATCATCTGTACCTATAATTATAATGACGGACAGTGTATTGCCGGATGTTTGGGACGTCCCATGCAGCATTCTCAGATATTCATCACTGAGAAAGGCCTTATTGCCTGTAAGGGCGACACGCTGATGACGGGTTATGTGGGCGATCCAGAGCGAACCGCTTCCATCTTGAAGAACGATACCATCTATACTTCTGATATCGGACGTATTGACGAACAGGGCATGTTGCATCTCTCAGGTCGTGAGGGCGATGTTATCAATGTGGGTGGTTTCAAGGTGGCTCCTACGGAAGTAGAGGATGTAGTAATGTCGTATCCAGGCGTCAGAGAGTGTATCTGTATCTCTGTCGATCATCGCATCACAGGAAAGGCCTTGAAACTGTTGGTGGCTATGACTGAAGGCAATACGCTCGACAAGCGGGCTTTGGCTCATTTCCTGAAATCAAAACTTGAGGCTTATAAGGTTCCCTTGCTTTACGAGCAGGTTGATGCTATCAAGAGAACGTATAACGGTAAAATTAATCGGAAATTTTATTCTGAGTTGAAACAATAAAGCCGTCTTCCTGACGGATATACTCCTCCTTAAGGAGATAGTCGAGCGCGGCATCCAGTTCTGCAGTAGGCAGCTGGATGTCGCGCAAATCTGTTATAGGGTGGGGCTTCCCGTCCTCAAGCAGAGTAATAATCTGCTCCATGGCTGTGTTGAAACTTGGCTCCGACACTATGCCCTGTGGACGATGCGACAGACATACGTCACATTGTCTGCAATCATGATCGTTATCCTCGCCAAAGTATCTGAGCAGATAACGACTCCGACAGATATGATCGCAGTCGGCATAATTCACCATCGCATGAATGCGCTCAATATACTGTTGTTTGCGCTTTTCGTAGACGTCGGGCATCAGTTGTATATGCTCCTTGTCCTCGCGACGCTGGGTATAGCGTATGTAGGGAGTTTTCTTCTGGGGAATGAAGTGCAGGATATGGCGCTGACTCAGGCTTTTCAGTACCATGTATACCTGATGAGGCTGCAAACCGCATTGTGAAGCCAGAAATGCCTCGTCTATATAGTTATAGTCCGTAAACAGTCCGCCGTAATTACGCAATAGCGTTGTAATCACCTTTTCCTCGTTGGGCGTGTTGTTCTCCAAACGATAGAGGTCGTTGCGGCTCACGGTAAACATCACTCTCGCCTGGTTATCCTGTTCCTCTGTGTATTCTATGTAGCCTGCCCTCGTCAGAATCTTCAGGGCAGAGTCCACTTGAATGGGGAAGTGATGGAAAGTGTGGCAGAACTGATCGATATTAAACTCGAAGGTGTGGTTATAGCCTGAGCCCACGCCTATCTGATAGAAATAGGCCAGATGCTCGTACACCTCTCGGATATAGTCTTTCTCAGGGAAGGTGTCGGCTATGCGTTTCTCCAGTTTTCGCTGGTCGGCATTATTGTATAGCAACACGGCGTATGCTTTTAGTCCGTCACGCCCGGCACGTCCTGCCTCTTGGAAATAGGCCTCTATGCTGTCAGGGCTGTCAATGTGTATCACCAGTCTCACGTCAGGCTTGTCGATACCCATACCGAAGGCGTTGGTAGCCACCATCACTCTCACTTTGTCTTCCTGCCATGCTTTCTGTCGGTCGTCCTTCACCACGCTGTCGAGTCCGGCATGATAGAAGGTGGCAGTGATGCCAGCCTCATTGATGAAGTCAGCGAATTCCTTGGTGCGCCTACGACTGCGTGCATACACAATGGCAGAACCCTTCATGCTGCTGAGAATGTGTATCAGTTCTTCGCGCTTGTCGGCAGTATTGCGTACTACATAAGCCAGGTTCTTTCGCTCGAAACTCATGCGGAACACATGCGGTTTCTCTTCCGTCTGATTAGCGGGAGGGAAACCAAGCTTCTCTTGGATATCCTCCACCACCTGAGGTGTGGCTGTGGCAGTGAGTGCCAGCACAGGCACACCAGGCAACAACTTCCTGATTTTGGCTATCTCAAGATACGACGGACGGAAGTCGTAGCCCCATTGTGAGATACAGTGTGCCTCGTCAACAGTGATGAAACTCACCTTCATGTGGCGTAGTTTCGTCTGGAAGAGTTCCGATGAAAGTCGCTCTGGGGAGACATACAGAATACGTATGCCTCCGAAGATACAGTTCTCGAGTGTAGTGATGATTTCCTCATGCGTCAGACCAGAGTAGATGGCTGCAGCACGAATACCACGCCGACGCAGATTGTCTACCTGATCCTTCATCAAGGCTATGAGTGGGGTGATGACGATACACGTACCTTCCTGTGCCAAAGCGGGCACCTGGAAAGTAATCGACTTTCCACCACCCGTAGGCATCAGTCCCAGCGTGTCGTTACCACTACCTATCGATTCGATGATTTCACGCTGAATACCACGGAAATCATCGTAACCCCAATATTGTCGGAGGATGGATTGATAATCTTCAATCTTCAATTCTCAATCTTCAATCTTCAATTTTCAATCTTCAATTATTCCTCGCTGGGTTGTATGTCCTCAATCTGCAATTGCACCTCAGTACGCTTGTAGATATTCTCCTCGATGGTGTAGACGATATCGAACGAACGCTTCGACTTGATATAGCGTGCTGCTGCACTCTGTCCGAAGGCGATACCATTCAGCACGTTGCTCGACTTCGAGTCGACCAACTCCAGTTTGATATGCTCCTGCTGACGGCCTACCACCTTCGAAGTTCCGTAGTCGTAAACATTACGGGTACAGAACAGCGGTTTGGGATTGTCTGGTCCGTGAGGCGCAAACTTCTTCAAGTCGTTATGCAGTTTCTTCGTCACGTCCTTGAAGTCTATCACAGCGTTGATATCGAGTGTTGCCTCCGTTTGCTCGGGCTGAATATGCTCGGTAACATATTTCTGGAACCTGCGACGGAACTCAGGGATATTTTCTATTTTCAGCGATAGTCCTACGGCATAAGTATGTCCGCCGAAGTTCTCCAGCAAGTCGCGACAACTCTTGATGGCATCGTACACATCGTAGCCAGCCACACTTCGGGCAGATCCTGTAGCAATGCCGTTAAACTTGGTCAACACCACTGTGGGACGATAATACAGTTCAGTCAGTCGCGAGGCCACAATACCTATCACACCCTTCTTCCAGTTCTCGTCGTAAAGCACGATACTGGCGTGGTGCTTCTGACTCTCGAGCTTTGCCACAATCTGGTTAGCCTCCTCCGTCATCTGCTTGTCCACATCTTTGCGCTGCTCGTTGTATTCGTTAATGTGGTTAGCCTCTGCCAGTGCTTTCTCAAAATCCTTTTCTACCAGCAGGTCAACGGCTTCCGTTCCGTTCTGCATACGTCCTGATGCATTGATACGCGGACCTATCTTGAATACAATGTCGCTGATGGTAATCTCACGACCCGTCAGACCGCAAATCTCGATGATCGATTTCAGTCCCACCGATGGCGCTGTGTTCAACTGCTTCAGTCCGTGGAAGGCCAGAATGCGGTTTTCGCCCATGATGGGTACGATGTCAGCAGCGATACTTACTGCACAGAAGTCGAGTAGGGGAATCAGTCGTGAGAAAGGAATGCCGTTGTTCTTGGCAAAGGCCTGCATGAACTTGAATCCCACGCCGCATCCGCACAGGTGTTTGAAAGGATAGGTAGAGTCCACGCGCTTTGGATTCAGAATGGCCACAGCATCGGGCAGTTCGTCATCGGGCACGTGGTGATCACAGATGATGAAATCTACGCCTAAGCTCTTGGCATAGGCTATTTCATCGATTGCCTTAATGCCGCAATCGAGCACAATAACAAGTTTAATACCCTTCTCCGCCGCATAGTCCAACGCTTTTTTGCTGATACCGTATCCCTCTTCATAACGGTCAGGGATATAGTATTCTATGTTGGAATAGAACTGCTGGAGAAATTTGTACACTAAAGCTACCGCCGTACATCCATCGACATCGTAGTCGCCATACACCATGATTCGCTCTTTGCGCCCCATGGCATCATTGAGTCTGTCAACCGCCACGTCCATGTCGTTCATTAGGAACGGATCTATCAGCTCATTTAACATCGGACGGAAGAAACGCTTGGCTGCGCTCTCCGTTTTGATGCCACGCTGAATAAGCAGGTCTGCGAGGATTGGGCTCATCCCAATCTTCTCTCCCAGCTCTTTAGCCGCCGTCTGTCGTTCTGATGTAGGTGGTTCGTAATTCCATTTGAAATGCATTAATATATTTATTTTTTATTCTTGTCGCTTTAGTGGCTACAGGGTACAATAACCCAAGATAGCGCCCAAAGGTAAGCATAAAAAATGAAATAACGGCATAATCTGTCGAAAATTTAACAGATTATGCCGTTTTTTACCTATTTTATATGATATCAGAGGCCGAGTTTCTTACGAATCTCTGCTGGGATAGCATTTTTGTTGATGAGGAAATCCATGGTGTTGGCAGCGATGAAGGCCTTGGTCATATACCAGGTTCCCTTGTAGTCACCAGTCTCACCCCATGAGTTCTTCACCATGTAGTACTCCTTGCCGTTCTGGTCCTTAGCCACACCGTAAATCAGCATGCCGTGGTCGTCGGTCAGCTCCCAGTTGTCGAAACGCTCCTGACGCATCTCCTGTGTAGGAACTATCTCAGGAACAGTGCAACCCAGTGAGTCGATGATGTTGCGCTTCTTCTCGGTGGTCATCTTCAGCCAGCGGGCCATGTCGCTGCCCTGCAGACTCTGCTGAGTCTTCTTGGAGTCGATGGCGTAAGCCAGACCCTTGCGGGTGAATCCGTCCTCTGATACATCGCCACCCCAGGCTACGGTGTAACCTTGCTCTACGGCGTTGTCGATAATCTGCATCATCTCGTCCATGGGCACGTTGTAAGAGAGTGGGAAGCGCCAGTTGTCCTGTACCTCTACGGCAAAGCCTGTGTAGAAGGGATGGTGAGTGTAGCTGGTGATGCTTACGTAGTCGTCGAGGTTGATGCCCAGCGAAGCCATGAAGCTCTTTGGGGTATACTCCTTGCCCTCGTAAGTGAACTTCTCAGGACACTTGCCCAGATAGGCGTCGAGAATGCCCTGCAGACCGTTCTTCCATGCGTTCGAAATCTTCTTTGCCTTGTTCTTAGCTACAGCGTCAACGTATGGCTCAAGGATTGAGAAGAACTCATTGAAGTTGTTCAGCGAGTCGCCATACAGTGAGCCGGGGAAAGGCATGATACCCTGAGGGATGATACCGTGAGCCTTCATTGTGGCGAGCACGTCCTCAGCACTTCCGCCCTGAGCAAACTGACAGTCGCCGTGGAAACGAACCACCTGAATAGCGCGCTCCATGTAGGTCTTGTTGGCTACGAACGATTCGTCCAGATCGTAGGTCTTGCCAGTAGCCTTCAGGATTTCAGCCTCGAAGAACGAGAGGGTAGAGTAGTCCCAGCAGGTACCCGAGCGGTTCTGGTCCTTCACGCTGGTAATGGGGTTTTCCTTAATGGTTGTAAATACGGGCTTGTTAGCGTTCTTGGTGGCTTCCTTCTTCTTGGCAGCCGATGCACTGAGGGCTATCAAGGCCACGAGTGCGAGTGTTAAAACCTTCTTCATACAATATTATGTTTAATTTTTAATGTTTAATTTTTAATGTTTCATATTTAATCTTTCATGTTGTCCGCCATGAAGGCCTCGAGTTCTTCCGGATGATACGGAATGCGCTTGCTGCCGAGGAATCGGCAACCATCCTTTGTAATCAGGATGTCGTCCTCAATGCGCACGCCGCCGAAGTCCTTGTAAGTCTCCAGCTTGTCGAAGTTCAGGAACTCCTTGCAGTGTCCGCTGGCCTTCCAGTCGTCGATGAGGGCAGGAATGAAGTAGATGCCGGGCTCGTCGGTTAATACAAAACCCTCTTCCAGCTTGCGGCCCATGCGCAGACAGTTGGTGCCAAACTGCTCCAGATTGGGGCGAGTCTCCTCGTCGTAGCCCACGTAAATCTGTCCCAGTCCCTCCATGTCGTGTACGTCCATACCCATCATGTGTCCCAGTCCGTGAGGCAGGAACATGGCGTGAGCACCAGCAGCAACAGCCTCGTCGGTGTCGCCCTTCATCAGACCCAGATCCTTCAAGCGCTCAGTCATCAGTCGGCACACGGCAAAGTGTACATCCATATATTTCACGCCCGGCTTGGCCACCTCGAGCACGTAGTCGTGACAGGCCTCTACGATGGAGTAAATCTCCAGCTGGCGCTGGGTGAACTTACCCGTTACAGGCATGGTACGCGTATGGTCAGAGCTGTAGTCCTGATAATTACTACCTGCGTCGCAGATCACAATGCGCCCTGCCTCCAGCAATGCATCTGAGGGCGATCCGTGCATAATCTCACCATGCTGCGAGAAGATGGTGGGGAATGCATTACCCAGCGATAATGAGCGGGCAACACCATCCACCTGTCCGGCTACAAAGCGTTCTGTCACACCCGGACGAATCAGCAACTGGGCTGTGGTATGCATGGCATAACCCACGTCGCAGGCCTTCTCTATGAGCTCAATCTCTTGTGGTGTTTTTGTTGAACGCATCTTTACAACTGCCTGAATCAGAGCGAGTGATGCTTTTTCTTTCTGCTGCGATGGATGGATGCCCAGCAGGTCCATGATCTGAATCATGATGTCGTGGCGGTAAGGTGGCAGGAAGTGGATGGCACGGCCTTTTGCTTTGTCGCAAATAACCTTCAACTCTGCCATCGGGGCGGTCTTGGTGACACCTACCTCGGCAGCCAGATCAGCTACCGACGGGGTGTAACCCATCCACACGATATCCTCCACATCGATGTCGTCGCCCAAGAGCATCTCCACATCGTTGTCGATGTCAATCACACCTACCAGTCCATCGCGGTGCTGGCCGAAATAATAGAGGAACGAAGAGTCCTGAACCATCGGCGCGAAGGTGTTAGCCGGATAGTTGGCTGGTGCCTCGTTATTGCCGAAGAGTATAATAACGCCATTGCCAACCAGTTTCTTCAGTTCTGCACGGCGTTTCGTGTAAGTTTCCTTGTTAAACATTGTCGAGTTAATCGTTTTATTTCCAAATTTTGCGCAAAGATACATATTATTATTTAAAAAGCCTTCGCTTTGCAGTAATTTTTTGCAATATTTATGCAGAAGGGAAAATAAATTTGCGTAATTCGTGTAATTCGTGCCAAAAAATTACTAACTTTGAGCTTCATTTTGAAGCTCGAAGGTAGGCTGCATTTCGGAAAAACTCAAATAAATTTGGTTTTTCGCTCAATTTGCACTACCTTTGCACCCAAATATGAAAATTAAGGTTTAAAAAATATGGGAAAAGTAATTCTTACCGGTGACCGCCCCACCGGAAAACTCCACCTCGGACACTACGTTGGTTCACTGCGCCGCCGTGTCCAGTTGCAGAATGAGGGCGATTTCGATCGTATGTTCGTGTTCATGGCCGACGTTCAGGCACTCACCGATAACGCCGACAATCCAGAGAAAATCCGTCAGAACATCATAGAGGTAGCACTCGATTACCTCGCCGCTGGTCTTGATCCTGAGAAGTGTGTGCTCTTCATCCAGAGTCAGATTCCTGAACTCGCCGAGCTCACCACTTATCTCATGAACCTCGTGTCAGTGAGCCGTGTACAGCGCAATCCCACTGTGAAGACCGAGGTGAAGATGCGTGGTTTCGAGGGCGAGAGTATTCCCCTCGGCTTCTTCTGCTACCCTGTGTCACAGGCAGCTGATATCACGCTGTTCAAGGCTACCACCGTTCCCGCTGGTGAGGATCAGGAGCCGATGCTCGAGGTGACCCGCGAGCTGGCACGCCGCTTCAATCAGGTGTATGCTCCCGTATTGGTAGAGCCCAACATCCTGCTGCCTGAGAACCTCACCGCTCGTCGCCTGCCTGGTACCGATGGCAAGGAGAAGATGTCGAAGTCGCTGGGCAACTGCATCTACCTCTCTGACTCTGCCGACGATGTATGGCAGAAGGTACGCTCTATGTATACCGACCCTGAGCACGTGAATCTCAACGATCCCGGCCATGTAGAGGGCAACGCCGTGTTCACCTATCTCGATGCCTTCTCATGCGATGCCGACTTTGCCGAGTTCTGGCCCGAGTATCAGAACCTTGACGAGCTGAAGGATCACTACCGTCGTGGTGGTCTGGGCGACATGAAGTGCAAGAAGTTCCTCAATCAGGTGCTCAATAAGTTCCTCGAGCCCATGCGCCAGCGCCGTGCCGAGTTCGAGAAGGACATTCCCGAGATTTACAACATCCTGAAGAAGGGTACTGAGCAGGCCCGCGAGGTGGGTGCTCAGACCATGGACGAGGTTCGTAAGGCCATGCGTATCGACTATTTCAACGATACCGAGCTCATTCGCCAGCAGGCTGAGCGCTTCGCTAACAAATAAACAACAATCCCCAGCCATCTGGCTGGGGATTATCATTTATCTTTTTCTTAATAACTCTACGATTCTGGCCATTTGGTTCGGAATGCGAATGGACTGCGGACATTTCGGCAGACATTCCTCGCAGTCCGCACAACTTCTGGCCCATGCCTCCACGTTAGGCAGCGCCTTGCGCAGTCCGTCGGCAAACTGCTGTTTTTTCTCCGCATACTCAGGTGTTCCCTTCTCCGGCAGGGGCAGTATATGCGTGTTCACAGCCTCGTTGTAGTAGGCAAAGTTACCAGGAATATCCACGCCGTAGGGACAAATCTTCAAAATTCCAAATAAAACGCAAAAAAACGGGTGCTCATCACTGAGGACCCGATAATACAATAACTAATTTTTCTGTAATTTTTCCAAATTATTATCGCGCATCGCTGCGGGAAAGCCATTATGAAAACAATACCTAATGGGACATGGATTATATGACGCAGTTATCGTCCCTTCGGAATTGGTATGCAAAATTACAATTATTGTTCCTTTTCGCCAAGATTTATCGACGAAAACAGGCCAATTAACATTCTTTAAGTATTTGCACCTCTTTTATAATAGGACTGTTTTCTTAATGTTGTTAATAAACAAAATCACTTCATGCCGCGTCACGATATGGTTAAGGTCATTTATATCTGTGGGTTGGAAGCAAATAGCCCAGCTGCCACCATTCCTCTCGCACTTCGATAGCAGAACCTCTGTCTTTTCGTCGGCCGAGAGGAATAGGTAGCAGATGTCGGCATTTGCATCATCAAACTTCACTTCTCCTTTGTTTTCAAATCCTTTTCTTTCCAGTTCGGTCATGATCGACTCCAGCCTTACGGGAAAGAAGTAGTCGTACGATGTGTACGCCAGACTGCTGCCCTCGGCGTCGTCGAAACCGAATCTGATTTGTCGGTTACCCCTTTCATAGCATCGTCCGTAAGTGGTCATCCCTTCCTCTTCGTAGCACACCAGCGAGTCGGTCTGCTCTACTTTGTAGTCATCATGAACCATTTCCATGTGCTTCTCCACTTCGTCGAGCGATGCACCGAATGCCATGTAAGGCACAATCATAATCGAGTCGAGGTCAATTAGCAGCTCCGTTTGTTCCACCGAAGCAACGGGCTTTTCTGCATTGTTACAGGCGGTTAATACGGTTGAAATCATTGCGCAGCACGCCACCACTGCCATCATCATCTTCTTCATACGTCTTTATTAATAATGTGATTAATTTGTTTTTTAAGTTCTCCTATCTGTTGTTCCATCATCCAGTTTTTGCGTATGTAAATGCTGATGCCTGCCATCAGTTCGGCGGTACGCCAGCGATAATAAGCCACAGCCAGTGCCAGTCCGATGAAGATGAGCATCAGAACCGTCGAGAGGGCCACTGCTATGATGAATGTTACGGTCATATCGGTTTGGTTTCAAATCACGCCGCAAAGTTATAGATAGTATTTTGCAAGTGTGTTCTCATGGCGCACAACTTTGTTCTCATGCCGCACAAGTACCATTTTGATACAAAAAATAAGCATTTATGTTACAAATCATTTGGATTTTTACTCAATTTATACTAACTTTGCACGCAGAATCAAAAAATTAATCAACTCATGAACAAACTGGTTTATGTATTCCTGATCGTGGCCGCCATGGCCGTCAGCTGCACTGGTGGCAAGGGTAGCCGTGAAGTTTCTGGTGCCGACAGTACCTATATGTGGGAGAACGTGCGCATGTATTACATCCAGGAGCCCGACCTCGCCCTCCGCATGCTCGATACGGCCGAGATGCGTGGCGTGATGACAGCCGATGAGGCCAACCTGCGTCGAGGACTCATCTACTACGATAATAAGGCTATCCAAGACTTCGACAAGGCCATCTCCTATACCAAGTTGGTGCTCAACAGCACCCAACTCTCCGGCGACAGCGCCCATTACATTCAGGCTCTCAGTCAGTTGGTGTCCATCCTGCGTATGAATCGTGAATCCTTTCCCGAGGCCATCCAGTATTGCATGGAGGGTGCCCAGCGCGCCCATAGCATGGGCGACCTGCGCAAGGAGGCCGACTTCTATTTCGAGGTGGGCTTTATGATGGAGAAGACGCAGTATGGCAGCGGCATGGAGTATATCGACCGATCGCTCGATATGCTTCGCGAACAGGCGCGTACCGACTGGAAACCCCTGCCCGTGTTGAGCTCTAATCTGGGCAATACCGCCCGCCGTCTGGCCGAGCGTGGCAACAACGCCCGAGCCGTGGAACTGCTCAAGGAGCGCCTCGAGATTGTGGATCGTATTGAGCGCGAAGTGGCCACCGCTCCCAAGGGCTATTGCGATGAGACCCGTGCGCTCACCTATGGCGTCTTGGCTTATTGCCAGTGGGCCATGGGGCGCAAGGATGAAGCCCGTCAGACCGCCGAGGCCTTCGAGAAGATCAGAGACAAGGTAGGTCCTGATTACCTCACCGATATCATGAACTATTACGCCTTCTCGGGCGATGCCGTTCATACCCAGCAGATCTACGACGAACTCGAGCCCCTCTACCGCGAAAAACAGGACACCATCTCCGACGATTACGTATCCCTACTGGAGCTCTATTCCCAGGGCATCGGCAATGCCGGCCGTTATAAGGAGGCCTACGAGGTGCTCCAGCGCCATAACGTGCTCTCCGATAGTCTCGTGCAGCGCCAGCGCCAGCAGGAAACCCTTCAGTATGCCCAGCAGTTCCAGACCCAGGAGAAGGAGATGGAACTGAAGGAGAAGGAGGCCGAAGCCCGCATCCACCTGATTATTATCATAGCCCTCGTGGCGTTCCTCGTGGCCGTCATCGTGTTCCTCTGGCGCATCACGCTAGCCCATCGCCGTCTGCAGGACAAGAACCGCCAGCTGTTCGACACCGTTCAGCAGCTCATGCGCGAGGCCGACGAACGCCAGCAGGCCCTGAGCCGCCAGCCGCAGACAGCCCTCTCAGCGTCGCAGCAGCTCTACAACCGCATCTGCCAACTCATGCGCGAGGAGCAGTCCTATACCGATAGCGACCTCAATCGCGAGTCGCTCGCCCAGAAACTCGGCACCAACTATAATGCCGTGGCCGCTGCCATCCGCGAGTGCGCCGACGGACTTACCATTGGCGATTTCCTCGACGACTGGCGCCTGCGCCATGCCGCCCACCTGCTGGCTCAGACCACCGATCCCGTTGGACTCATCATCGAGCAGAGCGGCTTTGCCAGTCGCAGCCATTTTACCACCCTTTTCCGCGACAAGTTCAAGATGACCCCCTCCGAGTACCGCAAGGTAGCAAAAGAAAAAGCGTTTAATCAAGGATGATGGCATACTACGAGGTTGCAGGACACGTGTTCAGTGTGACGGGCGATGAGGCACTCTTCGCCCTGTCTACGGCCGATAAGGGAACGGTGCTATTCCATGCTGCCGTGGTGAGTCATGCTGAGTCAGGCGCCCTACAACAAGATTATCCCCTTGAGCGGCATCCATGCGTATGTGGCGCTGATGGAGAGTATCAGCGGTAAGCGCTGGGATTCGAAGATTGCCGATGGACTGCATTTTACGCAGAATGCGCTGGCTTCTTCAGTGCCCATGTGGCATCTGGAATGCCTGCCCGATGAGGCTGCCGCAAAACTTTGTAAGTTGACAGTTGATAGTTGACAGTTGACAGTTATGACTGATAATTTTATCATAGAAGAGGCCATCAGACTGGTGAAGGATGGCGTGAGCGTGACGCTGCCGGTGAATGGCAATAGCTTTTCATCACCCATCGCTCCACCGTTTGTGAGCTGTGTGATGAAGTGCTAGCGCTATCATTGTAACGCAGTGTATTACTTTTTTTGTAAATAATTTGTTTTTTTCGAAGATATTTTGTATCTTCGCCGCCGAATAATTAAAAATAAACCAACCTGACAAAATGAAACAGCTATTCAAACTTTTAGTGGGATGCATGCTCATGATGGCATGGCCACTGATGATGACCTCGTGCGAGGGAGCGTTCGACGATATTTTCGGCGAGTGGAGTAGGCCCACAGGCCAGCAAAACAATGAGCCCACTAAGGAGGAAGTTCTCGATAACCTCAGTTCCGCCCTCGAAGAAGGCGCCGTCATCACCATCACTTACACCCTTGACGGCGTGAAATACACCTCAACACTGAAGAAGCAGGGCGATGAGTTCATAGAACTCTCACCAGCCGCAGCAGCCACCCGCGCCATGACGAGGTCATTAGCCCATCCTGTTTGCAGTGGAATGGTAGTTAAAGCTAAGAATATATTAAATTTTAAGTTTTATAATAATGAACAGTTAAAACTCGATGTATCGATCGAGACGGAAACCTGCGAAACGATCACGAACTACGCTACCTCTGGGTCGGAGATTGTAGGCGTAGGTGTGAATGGCCAACAAGCCAACTTGAAAAAACCGAGCAATTATTCTTCTATAGAAATTTGGAGTATAATTGGATATACGGCTTGGAAAACTGCAAACTTTGATGTGAAAAAAGGTGAAACATGGGTGGATTTCTCTCGCCGAATAAAAGATCTAAGTAATGAAATACATTTTGAGATAACAAGCGATGCAGTTTATTCCACCTACATTGATTCAAGGGGCGACCATAAGGGTGTTTTATGTCATGATGATAATACTTATATTAAAGTTCTTCCATCGGATGTAGTCGGTGAATATCAATCATATTATCTGATACAGTATATCCCTGTGTCTTGCAAAGAACGGTCATGGGATGAAACAAATTATAAGGTAGTGACGAGCGACAAGACTTTCGACAACTGCAAGATTGTTTTCTCGTCAGATGAGTCCGTAAAATGGGAAGCTGGTACGTATGTGGTTGATCATGATGTAACCATCGATGGCACCATTTCCTGCGATGGCGATGTCAATCTGATTCTGTGTGACGGCTGTACATTGAAGGTTAATGGAAGTCTTTGTGGAAATGGATCATTAACCATTTATGGCCAGGCTGGAGGTACAGGCAAATTGAGTTTGTCTTCGTCTTCATTAGCTAAAGGTATTTATGATATTCCCGATCTCGTGATTCATGGTGGTAACATTGAGACTTCTTCTGTAGTATGTAATGATTTGTCTAATTTAAAGATGTATGGTGGTAAGTTCTCAGCAAAGGTAAATAGCAGTGATCCGGTTATTAAAACGCGCGTTGGTAAAAATATGACTATATACGGTGGCGAGCTGGAAGCTTTTAACTGTAGCGGTGGCGCTGTTATTTACGCTAACGCTATTGTTGTTGGCAGTGATGCTAACCCTGGCTCTCTTACCGTTTATGGCGGCAATGTAATGGCGAAAGCTCCTAATGGCCAAGCCATCATTGGTAAGTTCGCCAGGGGCGAAGGCGTTACCGACATCGTATTCTCTGAGAGCGACAATGGTACGGACTGGACGGAAATCACAGCGGGTACCAGTTCAAAGAAATACTTCAAGGCCGAAGAAGGTGTACCCGCCTATGTGCCCACCGACGAAGAGATCAGTGCACTCTATGCCAAGTTAGGCGAAGACATGGATATTACAGCCGATATGGTTTCAGAGTGGATCATTACAACGCTCGTAGGCGATATTGTATCTACTGCCGAGGCCGTCACCGAGACTTATGCTAAGCCGCTGGCCGAGAAGATCTGCACAGAGAAATCGCTCACCAGCGTGGTGCTGTACATGGGTGGCAAAGATGCAAGTGGCTACGACTTCTACGCCATCAGCGGCAGCAGCAAGGGCGTGGTCCACCTCGCTTCCGACGCTGCCATCCCCGCAGCATGGTCGGGCTTGAAGATATTCTACGTAGCAAAACCAAAAGAATAAAACATAGATGAAACAATCAATCAGAAACTTAGCCCTCGTGGTGATGGGCGCATTGATAAGCGGTTGCGCTGAGCAGATTGAAGACCTTCAACCCTCAGCTGGTGGCACCGTGATCATGAAGACCACCGTTAGCCTTAGTGAGAACGCATCCACCCGCGCCCTCGCAGCCGACGGTACAAAAACCTTCGCCGCGGGCGACAAGATAGCCGTGATTTATCAGAACACGGCTGGCGAAACAGTAAAGGCCGAGAGCGCCGAGTTGACTGCGGCCGATATCACTAATAGTGGCAAGAATGCTGCATTTACCGTGTCGCTCACTAATCCGAAGGCCAGTACCTCCGTGCGCTACATCTATCCCGCCTCGAGAGCTGCAGCAACCGTAGCCACTGACGTAGCCGTTAACGATGACGCCACGATCGATTACGCCGCCCTCGCCACGCAGGATGGCACGTTTGCCTCAATTGCCAGCAAACTCGACCTCGCCACGTTCGATGGCTCGTTGACTGCCCAGGGTAATCTCCCATCCACAGTTTCGCTCACCAATCCTCTTACCATCGGCGAATTTACCATCAAGAACAACGATGGCGGCAGCGATCTGACCAGCAGCGTTACGAAGCTGATTATCGGCGATGGCTTGAACGTCTATACTGTCAGTCGCGCGGCAGCCGCAGGTCCCATCTACGTGGCCATGAAGCCCGTCACCAGTTCTCAAATCGTCGTAGTCGATGCCACTGCCGGTACAGATTACTACTCGATCGTAAAGGGGAAGACCTTAGAGGCTTCAAACATCTACGATATCACGGTAAATGCTACCAAAAGCCTCTCTGACCTCAGTAAAGCCCTCGTAGCAAACGCCATCGTCACCATCAATTACACCATCGACGGCGTGGGATACACCTCTACCTTCAAGAGGGAAGGCGATGAGTATAAATTGCAAAGCACCACCCCCGCCGCCGGGGCTATGACGAGGGCAGAAAGTAGAGACCGTTATCCTGACCCCTATGCATATTCGATACCGGATCCGCAATCAACCACAGGTGCGCAATTACTCCGCATTCAGGTGAATCAGAATAATCAGACACGAATAGATGTTACGATCAATGTGGCAACTAGCGAACAGGTTACGAACTATACTTATGATGGAAAATCGAATTTTCAATCGGTGAGCGTTGATGGTATCAAGGCATCTACCAAAGTTGTTAAAAAAGATTTCGTCAATATCTGGCTGAAGACCCCTGGAGGAGTTTTATTTTTGGGCGATGTACATTACGAAGTTGGAGCTATTTGGGATGAAGTTATTAAACATGCACATCATAATGGTTGTACATACTTGGAGGGTGATTACAAAAAATCACAGGTTTACTTTACAGTAAATGGTTATTCCGGATACCTGGTAGATAAAAACGGAACACCT
Source organism: uncultured Prevotella sp. (assembly GCA_902798285.1). Taxonomy (GTDB): domain Bacteria; phylum Bacteroidota; class Bacteroidia; order Bacteroidales; family Bacteroidaceae; genus Prevotella. The sequence goes on from CADBVZ010000017.1 coordinate 47,847, forward strand.
GTAAAGCTCAAGGATAAAGTGGGCACTCTGGGTAGAGAATATTATCTGAAAGGATTTAATGAGATTACTTTCCAAGAATACTCTTGGGATGCTACTGATCGTAAGTTGGTGTCAAAAGATATAACCCGCGACCAATTTAATCTGGTTACTTCGTCGTCGTCGACTATATGTTGGAATGCAGGTACTTATCTGGTTAAAGAAGATGTAACCATTAATGGCGATATCGATCTCAAAGGCAATGTCAATCTGATTCTGTGTGACGGCTGTACATTGAAGGTCAAAGGATTAATAAATGGAAGAGGTAATGCGTTTACCATTTATAGCCAGGCAGGAGGTACGGGCAAACTGAGCTTGACAACTAATCGCTATGGACTCTATTTTTTTTCTGACCTTGTGATTCATGGTGGTAACGTAGAGTCTTCTACTACTAATAATAATCATATTTTTAACCTCAAGATGTATGGCGGCAAGTTCACAGCAAAGTCATCTGGATCTGCCCCTACTATTGATACGTACACAGATAATAATATGACTATATATGGAGGCGAATTGGAGGCTATTAGCGATAACTCTAATGCTATTCTTGTTGGCGAAGAAAATAACTTTGGTACCCTTACCGTTTACGGCGGCAAGGTAACTGCGAAAGCTCCTAACGGCCAGGCCATCAAGGGTTACTTCGCTAAGGGCGAAGGGTGTAATATTGGCTTCTTCGCCACCGATGACTTGAGCAATTGGGGCGAGGCATTATTGCCAGAAGTCACCACCTCTACCAAGCATTACTTCAAAGCCGAAGTCGATGAAGGACCTGCAGTAGTCTCCGGCAACGATTGATCCTGACAGGATGTTCCCCGAGATATAAACCGAATAAACAAATAATTAAATTAAAATATTAAACTTATGAAACAATCAATCAAACTATTCATGGGAGGCATGCTCATGCTGGCAGTGCCCCTGATGCTGACCTCATGCGAGGGCATGTTCGACGACATTTTTGGCGAGTGGAGCCGCCCAACGCAGAACACATCCAATTCATCTAACCCGGAGAAGAAGGCCGCTACCATTAGCTACGCTACATCCAGCGTCAGCAAGACCTTCGGCGATGCCGACTTTATCAACGACCTTACCAACACGGGCGACGGCACAGTGACTTACTCTTCGTCTGATCCCGCCGTGGCTACCGTCAATGCTGCAACCGGCTTAGTATCCATCAAGGGCAACGGCACAACCACCATCACGGCTACCGTGACCGATGGCGAGAAATTCACTTATGCCACGAAGACCGCCACTTACACCCTCGGCGTAGGAACGGCCGCCATGACCGTTACGGCCACGGGCTATACTGGCACATACGATGGCGCAGCCCACGGCATCACCGTCACAGTGGCTGCTCCCGATGGCGCCACCGTGAAGTACGGCACCGCGGCTGGCAGTTATACCCTCAGCGCCAGTCCTACTTACACCGATGCCGGCTCATACACCGTGTATTACCAGGTGACCAAGGAAGGCTATACCACCATTTCTGACTCTAAGACGGTAGAGATCGCTAAGGCAGCTGCCACCATCAGCTTTGCCGAGTCCAGCGTCAGCAAGACCTTCGGCAACGATCCCTTCACCAACAAGCTTACCAACACGGGCGATGGCGCAGTGACCTACGAGTCATCTAATAAAGCCGTGGCCGAGGTTGACGCTTCTACAGGCTTGGTTACCATCAAGGGCAACGGCGATGCCACCATCAAGGCCACCGTTACCGACGGCACTAATTACACTTACGCCACGAAGTCAGTCAGCTTCGCTCTCGGCGTAGGCACGGCCACCTTGAGCGTAACTGCCAAGGGCTATAACGACGTATACGATGGTGCTGCCCACGGTATCACCGTTACCGCCACCTCAGGCGCCACCATCAAATACGGCACAACTGAGGGCAATTACGATAAAACCTCTAGTCCCACTTATACGGATGTCGGTACTTATAAAGTGTATTACCAGGTAACCAAGACTGGCTTCACCACCGTTACTGGTTCTGAGACGGTTATCATCAACGAGGCCAGTATGTCGGTAAGCGCTAGCGGCTATAGCAAACCTTACGATGGTAATGCCCATGGTATTACGGTTACGGTTACCTCTCCATCGGGCGCCACCATCATGTATGGTACTACTGAGGGTGTATACGATCTTACCTCCAGTCCTACCTATACGGACGCTGGTACAAAAACCGTATATTACCAGGTGACAAAGGATAATTACAAAACGGTTACTGGCTCTGCCACAGTGGTGATTTCAAAGATCGCTGGCAGCATCAGCTTCACCACTACCGAGATCACGAAGAAATACGGCGAAGCAGCCTTTAAGAACGAGGCGACAAAGACGGGCGATGGCACAGTGTCCTATTCATCCAATGCCACCGCTGTGGCTGAGGTCAACTCATCTACTGGCGAAGTAACCATCAAGGGTGCAGGCACGGCTATCATCACTGCCACCGTATCCGATGCCAAGAACTATGAGTATTCGCCTAACTATGCCCAATACACGCTGACCGTAAAACCCACTTCAGGCGTTCAGAACTATAACAATGGCGGCAAGCAGACCTGGTAATTGGATCAGGGGACGGTTCTGAAGTGAACCCAGAAAGTTGGACACAACTTAAAGGTTCAAATGAAACGTAATTGCAGTTTAGAAGAAAAGTTATGCGCAA
>CADBVZ010000018.1 GCA_902798285.1 uncultured Prevotella sp.
GACACCTGGCCCATCTTGCGACAAACCTCAGAAACACCCCAAATATCTGTCGCAAAAGGGCATAAAAAAGCCAGTAAAAGGTGTATTTACTGGCTCTAAATGATATAATAGGTATATGGAACTTAGTCCGTCACAATCTTGATACGCCCCTGAGGCTGAGCATAGGCCTCTCCTGTTGTACCTCCAAGAACCTTTCTTAAGTAATCGGCCAACGCCTCGTAGTAACGCAGTGAACTCTCGAAGAGCACTGGACACTTCTTGAAGCTATCGAAGAAGCCACCTCCCTCATGGTTATAGTTCGTCAAGGCCACACTATAGGTATGATGCAGATCGATGGGCGCATAGCTTCCATCCTCCTGAAGAATCTCAATATCGCTTACGTTATGGCTCTTGGCATAAACCACGAATCGAATACCAGAGCACTGAGGGAAGTTGCCATCAAGCACAGGAACGAGCGAAGTACAACGCGTCAGCATCTCCTTCAGTTGTTCACCGCTAACCGCAATGCGACGCAAGGTATTATCGTAAGGCAGCATACCGATAATATCGCCATAGGTGATGTCGCCGGCGAGGATATCGTTACGAATACCACCTCCATTCTCTAAACCTATATCGGCTTTCAAGGCATGGCGATAGGCATCAGCCACGAGATCGCCAGCATTCGTCTCCTCACCACGCACTACCCACTGGGCATTCTCATCGCTTACTACCAAGCGGTAATCGCTATGGGCTACCACCTCTGAGGTAACAGCCTCCACCATCTTGTGGATACTATCAGTAGTTGCTGAAATCTTTGCATTCTCGTTGGGGATATCCTTGCCTTTTATCAGTTTGGTGATAAATCGTCCATCTGGGGTTATGACCAATTTGCCCACGTTGGCGAACTGGGTACCCGTCTGTGTCACAATAATCTCCTTGCCATCAAGGTTCTTCACCTTGACACCTTCGAAGATCTCATGAGAATGTCCATCGAGCACCACATCGATGCCACGGGTGTTATTGACGAGTCGATGCGAGCTGAATCCCATCGACTGGGGTGTTTCTCCCACATGTGAAAGCAGCACCACATAATCGGCTCCCTCAGCACGGGCATCATCAACAGCCTTCTGAATCAGTTGGTAGAAGGTCTTCGGCTTCAAGTCGTAGAGCAAGATGCCGTTGGTATCGTAGAACGAATAACCTTCGAGGATCATCGTTTCTGGAGTACAAGCCCCAACGTAGGCCACCTTCTTATCACCATACTGATGGATGACATAGGGTGCGAATATGGGTTCCGGTTCACCTGCCTCATAGAGATTGGCGCAAACTACAGGGGTACCTACCTGCTCCAGCAGCTCTTTAAGACGAGGCACACCATAATCGAACTCATGGTTTCCTAAAGTCAAGGCATGATAGTCCATATAGCGCAAGATATCTGCAATGTATTGTCCCTTCGATATAGCTCCTGTGGTGTTTCCTTGCAGGAAGTCGCCACAACATACTGCTGCAGCGTATGCCGTATCCGAACTGTTAATGGCATCACGCAGACCAGCTATCTTTGTATAACCATCAATTCCACAATGGGCATCATTCTCATACAGAATGACGATGCTCCTTTGAGCCAAAGCTACATGGCAACCCATCATCAGGGCTAACATGCCTAAAAAAAGTTTCTTATTCTTCATTGAATTGTTTTTTAAGTTTCCGCCTGCAAAGATACAAAAAAAACTCGTATCAATATACATTTATAACTAAAAATCCTCAATCCGCCATTCTTCCTTCCATTCAATTTGCGGTTTACCTTTTTTAAAAACTATCGGCAAGAAGACATAGGTGGCATTATAGGTTACATCCCATGTGGTACGCACCTTTTCGCGTTTATCCTTTGGCTTTGGAGCTGAGAAGTCCTTGGGGAAAGGCTTGTGCTTCTTATATTTGGGGATACTGCGTTTCACCTCTTCTGCTGGTTCTGTCGTATTCGTAATCTGAGGCATCCAGCGATCGGCTACTGCCACAAAAAGATCACGTCCAGGAATCTTTACCACATCGGTAATCTGAGATCCAAAGGAGTGATTGTAGGGATCCGTGGGATGGGGATTGCCTAGATTCTTGTATTTACCATGATAATCATCGAACGACGCAATCATCGACACATTGGGATAATAGCCCGTAGTGCCGGAGGTGAAGAGATAATGCTTACCCTTATAAACAAAATGTGTAGGTGCCTCACGGGTATACGGAGGTCGTTTACCCACAAAATGACTCGAATAAACGGGTGTCACATCAGTATAGTCGACAGAAAGATCGGCACAAATAAGTTCCCAGTGAGGTCGTTCGAACCATACGTAGCCCTTACCCGTTTCAGGATCGGCATAGAGATCGAAATCGCCCACGCCAAAACCCTCTGGCTTCAGAGAGCGCACATACTTATAGGGTCCGAGGATATTGTCGGCCTGAAGAATCACAAAGTAACCATCCTCGTCCATCGACTTGATCCAACAGACATATTTGCCAGTTTTCTTGCAGTGAATAATATGCGGACGATCGAGACTCTGCGTATAATGTAGAGGCGAAAGATAATCAGTGGTATCAGGTGGGATGATAAGCCCACAATCCTCCCAGTTATAAAGATCAGTTGATTTGTAGCAGCGAATACCCCATGTCCACACATGACTGCCTCTGACCGTTCTTTCCTTATTCTCACCATACCAGTAATACACACCATCCTGTTCCATCACCTGAAAACCGTGTGCCTGAATAGGTTTGCCGTTGGTGTCGAGCCATATCTCACCAGGACGGATAGAGGTATAAGGTTGACGGTTTTCCTGAATTAGCAGAATATCTGCCAAAGTCATCTTTTCAGCAGAAACCTGCTGATTGGCAAAGCGAACTATAAACTCATTCTTACCAGCCCTTAAAGCATTTGTCACATCTACCCTAAAAGGCTTATTTGTTACCTTACCAACCTCTTGTCCATTGACGCATACCTCCGCTTTAGTACCTACTCTCTCAAGATCGAGAACAAAGCGACCCTGCTTTAACTCGAGTTCAGCTATCAGAACTTGATTATGGAAGCCAGAATCTGTTGCCATCCATGGTGTATCCATATGTCGGAAAAGAATCTCTTTCTGTTCTGAAAGATTTTGTTTGCGATAGTAGGCATCCACGCGATCAGCCATATTCTGGCGAATGTAGGGGTAGTAGAACTTCAGTTCCAAATGGTGATAATTGCCAGGGACTCCAATAACGGGCATAGGCTTATCGTTGGTATAGCCACTCACCAATACCAAACGACTTTGTGGATCCAAGCTGGCAGAAAGGGTGTCATTCTGCTTACGACCATAGAACACAAACGGGGCACTCACGGTATCAGTACGCCAGTTGACGGGATTAATACAGAAAATATTGCCCTCACTTACGATCGGGATCCCGCAATTAGGGGTTTTTGCGGAGTTGAAACAGATGGTAACACCCGTATCCGTTGCACCTTGGGCTGGATGCAGATGACGACAAGAGGCAGTATCCTTTCGGGTAATCTTATAACCAATGCAATAAGCCGCCACCATTCTTTTGGCGATGCTATCAGGCATCTGTTTCATGATTTCCACCAGCGCATAAGAGCCCTGACTGAAACCAGCCAAAATAAAAGGACGACTTTGATTGAAATGCTCAATATAGTATTGGAAACTTTCCACACAGTCCTTCATTGGCAAAGGTATACGCGACATCGCCAACTCCTCTGTAGCCCAAGACTGCATCGAGGCCTGACGATAATAGGGAGAGAAGTAATTGAGTCGACCTGAATAGAAGGAGTCAACAGCATGCATTTCATGTTCCATACGCCCTCGCAGATAAGAATCACGCACATCGGCAAAATGGCAAGTATCATTGCCTATCATATGATCACCCGTCTCTGTAGAAATAACGTAGAAGATATCGGCATCACCACCTCGATCCCGAATATACCACATTGAGGAATCTGAATAGTCAGGTTTCGGGGGTATAGGTCCAATAAGGTCATTCTGCCCATGATCCCACGAAGAGAAAACGAGCATGAAAGCTATCACGAAGATAGCCACAAAGAGGTTTCTTAATTTAGCCAATCTGAAAAATTAGTCACAAATAATATGCAAAAATAGAAAAAAACTCTGAACTATGCAAATAAATAGAGAAAGTTTATGTAATTTTGCCATCAAAAAGTAAAACTGAGTATGTTATCATTTGAATGTGACTATAATAACGGGGCTTGTCAGGAGGTACTCGACAACCTTATTAAATGCAACAATGCTAAGCCGACACCCTATGGTTTCGACGAATTCAGCGAGCGTGCCAAGAATCGTATCCGCGAAGCCTGCGGACTACCCGACGCCCAGATATTCTTTCTGACTGGCGGAACCCAGACCAACGCCACTACCATTGACTCGATGCTCTATCAATATGAGGGTGTGATTTGTGTGGGTAGTGGACATATTAATGTTCACGAGGCAGGTGCCGTGGAGTTTACAGAACACAAAATCATTACCATTGCCGACACCGACGGAAAGATGGAGGCCAAGACGCTCGACAAGTATCTCGATGACTACATGCACGATGGCAATAAGGACCATGCCGTACATCCAGGACTGGTATACATTACCTTCCCTACGGAACTTGGTACGCTCTACAGTGCCAAGGAGCTTGACGATCTCTATCAGGTTTGCCAACATTACGACATACCGCTTTATATTGACGGAGCCCGTCTTGGCTACGGTCTGATGGCAGAAGGCACGGATGTTACCCTACCCTATCTGGCCCGTCACTGCGATGTATTTTATATCGGTGGTACGAAGATTGGGGCACTTTGTGGTGAAGCCGTTGTCTTTACCAACCGCAAGGCCCACAAACATTTCTTCTCCATCCAAAAGCAGCATGGTGCTGTGATTGCAAAGGGTGCTTTAATTGGTATACAGTTTGAGGCCTTGTTTACGGATAACCTTTATTTCAAACTGTCAGAACATGCTATCAAGATGGCTATGCGGATGAAGGATATCTTTATCCGCAAAGGTTTCAAGTTCTATGTAGACTCGCCCACTAACCAACAGTTTGTCATCATTGACAACGAGCAGGTTGACCGTCTGGGGCAAAAGATGCAGTTTACCCACTTCGGACAGGCCGACAAGCGTCATACCATCTGTCGTTTCGTTACCAGTTGGGCTACAACAGAAGAGGAGATTGACGAACTAGAAAGAATACTTGATAGTAAGTAATCTCGTTACTAACTATCACAAAGAGGGTTCTTTGCGCACGCCAAAGTTTTTGCGGTAGTCATCGTTGATGATCCTGCTGGCGTTACGGCCATCGAAACGGGTTGGTCCAATGATGAAATCGGGCACATTGAAGGAGAAGAAGCGTTCGCGGTAGAAACGGCGCGGATTCCGCTGCGGCAGCATGAAGGCTTTGCTGACATTCCCCTTGGCATCAACATGACAGAAATAGGATCTCGTAAAGAGGCCGTCGTCGCGGCGTGAACTCAGCACCATCCAGCGCGAGTTAGTGCTCCAGTTATGAAAAGATTCCGTATCTTCCGAGTTAGCAGCTGTCATAGCACGGCTCTCTCCCGTTGAGAGGTCGAGCAAATACAGGTCTGCTTCATGGTGCCAGATGCTGAACTGTCCGTAGTCGGAAAGCGTGTAGCAGAGGAAACGCCCATCGTAGGAGGGACGGGGGAAGGATACCGACTTTCCCTGCGCTACGGCGTCGAGTACAATTTCTATACTATCACCGAAGCTACCTGTCTCCGGATCGAAATCAACACGACAGAGATTATAGCGGATAGAATCGAGCTTATAACTGCCCTCAGGAATGGATTGAGCCGCACAGAAGTAGAGCGAACATCCGTCAGAGGAGAAAACGGGAAAGGTCTCATAGACGGAGTCCTGCTTGAGAAGCGGAGAGAGCAGCAGCTCATTCTTCCCGACGTCATATACCTGAAGGTCGGAAGCGGTATCAAAGACCTCAATACGGTTGGGGTCAGTACTGTGGAACAGCTGACTAGTGGCGTTGGTGGAATAGGCAATGTAGCGACCCGAAGGATGCCAATAAGGGTAGACGCAGAAACCAAGCGTCTGATCGGTCTTGGTGTTATAGGCAGTGAAAGGGCCGTTGTTCTGACGCAACAGCGTGGCACCATGAGGGCCACGGATATGAAGGCTCATATCGGCAGAGTTGCCACGATTGAAACTATGGCAGTTGACACAACCTTCGAACTGGGTGTTCTCTATCAGGGCACGCTCATCAAACGAGGAGAGGTCGCGTTCGTAGATGCCCATCTTGCTCCATACCTCATAGCCAGGTTCGATCAGGCGGTAGCAGATACCATAGTCGATGCCGTCAGGGCTGACGTAGATAGAGAATGGCTGATAGGTGTGCCAACCATCATCATACTTAGCCGAAACAGTAACGCTGAGTGAGTCGCCACGATTCTGTCCAAGCAGCTGATGCCAGTCGTCAAGGTCGAAGTCGACCGATTCCTTACCTTGGCTGTGCAAGGCATTGCCATGACTATCCGTAATGATGGCATCAACAAGCATAGCCGTCTCATCAGCCATATTGAAGCAGAGAGGGGCGATATTCACGGGTATGGTAACACCGATGTAGTCTGGATAGATCTGAGGCAGAATGCTTTCCTGCTTTGCATTCTCTACGGTAGTCGTGCAAGATGACAACAACCAACAGCCAACACCTATTATATCATATAGAATCTTTCTCATTCTTAATAGACATGAAGTGGTTAAAGCCTTCGCGGTCACCTGTCAACAGATAATAGGCTACTAGATACTGATAGGCCAGGCGATTGTCCGTGTTGCTGAAATAGAGACTCTGAAGCATCTCGGGCGTCACATGATCACTGAAGTAAAATTCTTCCTTGTAGGCATACTGGCGGAGACGTCCGTATTCGGGATGGCTATCTATTGCCTTCTCATCACCAAGAAGCAGCAGGGTCTCATCCGCCCAGTAACGATAGAAGAGAGTCTTCTGCAGGGCAGTGAGATACTTGCGGGCCACCTCATACTGTCCGTTGATGAGGTTGGTCTGTGCCAGCCGTTTATAGCATCGGCCACTCTTCTGGAAGTCGAGGATCGCCTCCTGAGCCTCGAATACCGTTCGCTGAGCGACATTGATCATTCCCAACTGATAGAAAGCCTCGGCCGTAGGCAAGGGACTGGTGGCATCTTCCTTGACATCGGGCAGAAGACCGGCGATGCCGTTCTGTTTATAATTGAACATCTGGTCCAGGAGCGTACCATGCATTGCCAAGGCAAGGTTTTGTACCGTCACGCCAATCTGGTTGTTAGGCTTTTCTTGGTTAACAGCATCAAGTATGCGGTTCCATTGCTGATGACAGGCCATGAAGTCATACTGCATCACCTTCTCCGCCTTAAAGTTGGTGTTCTTCCAGACTAAAGTCCCCATGATACCAGCAACAAGTGCTGTCAAGAGGAGAGAGGTGAGAGGGGTAAGGTGAGAGAAATGCTTCGGGAAGCGACGGATGAGAATAGCTATTCCTGCAAGTACCCAGATGGAAAAAGCCGCACCCCACAGAAGCCATGGGAAAACCGTAGGATAGCGGTAGTAATGCACACCTGTCCATAGGCTGTCAATAGGTATCGGGAAACAGACGGGCCCCACCAAGATATAGAGTATAGGAATGGCGACAATGAACAGGATGATGCGTATCCGTCCTTTCGTTAACTTTACAATGCCCCATACTACAAACAGCGTGAGCAGTACTGCCCAAATGCCACCCAGCAGAGCATTCTCATCGAGCAGAAGGATCCATAGCAAAAACGAAGGTACGAAACTCAGGCCATAGAGACTGGGAGAGTTTGAGGGGGCTATCAGTTGGCGTGTCAGAAGCTGTACTGTCGAGAGCAACAGCGCAATGATAAGAGCCCCTACCCAGGCATAAAGGAAAAACTGTGTGCAGAAACGCCCCAGCAGGTCGGCTACACCACCTGTATGCTTAATAATCTCGCAAACATAATTGCTATCGAAAAGGAACAGCTGGTATTGTTCCTGATAATGCAGATGGTGCGGATAGGCCAATCCGAAAAAAAGGAGGACAGCCACACAGAAAAGGAGCGTGCATATAGTACGAGTAAACCTCATCCGATCTATTTGTCAAACACTTTACTGAACTCGTTAACACTGATCTTCACAGGCTCTACCATGAACTCCGGTCGGTTGTAACTCTTCAGGAGGAATGTGTTTAATTCCGGGTCTTCCTGCGGCAACATAAAAGCCTTCTCCGCTTTTCCATTTTTAAAGTAGGAGAAATAAACACGGCAGAAGTTACCATCATCACGACGACTGGCCACCATGATCCAATGTCCGTTACTCGACCAACTCGGATAGCTGTCCGGACGTCCCTCGCTATTCACTTTGCTGAGGTCGACAGTCTGAGTCAGGGGAAGTCCCTGATCGAGCGGCATACAGACGATGTCACCGTCGTTGTGACGGATATGGAAACAGCCGTACTGTCCCTGGGCAAACAGAATATAACGTCCATCGGGGCTAATACGAGGCAGTGTGGCACTCTTGTCCTGTGATGCGGCATCATACACCAATTCCTCGTCGCCGAAGTTGTGCGTTGCCACATCGAACGAACGGCGGTAGAGGTTGTATTGTATCTTGGGATAGGTGGTTCTGATATCCTTGTCGCGCATCTCTTCAGGGAGCGGAACAGACTTACAGTAATAAAGGTATTTACCGTCTGGCGACCAGGTGGGATATACCTCCAGGAGCGTGGAATCGTTGCTGACAACCTGCACCGAGTCAGTCTCCACATCGTAAAGAATCAGGTCGCTAGCAAGATCGTAGACCTCAATCTTGTTGGGATTCTGTGTATGGAATCCCTGACGTGTCAGATCGGTTGAGAAGGCTATCAGCTTGGCGGTAGGATGCCAGGACGGATAGACGCCAGAGGAAATGGTATAGTCGCGCTTCAGATTGACTCTAGATATCTTACCGTCGTTCACAATCACAGTACCGCTATTAGCGAGACGTACGTGGAAAAGCATGTTGTCGGTCTTGTAGTTCTGATAGCTATGGCAGTTGATGCATTGGCCTATCTTCCTGTCATTCATGGTAATCTCGTTGTTGAAGATTTGTGTCTCTTCAAACGTAGTGAGGTTACGCTGGGCAATCTCCATGAAGGTCCATGCCACATACGAAGGTTCAATCAAGCGATACGACAGATATTCGTCGATAGGATCTTCTGCAATACGTATCTCAAACGGGGTGAACGACAGCCACTCACCATCTTTCTTGCCCCATACCTCAACCTTGATGCTCTTGCTTTTCGAGGCATCAAGCATCGTGTGCCATTCCGACTCAGGTATCTGCACCTTTACGCCTTGGCCGTAGGTCTGCTGGTGGCCGTCTGGCGTGGTGATACGTGTCACACACTCCTCATACTCGTCGGCAGGGAGCATGAAGTTGAGAGGCGCGATGTTGCAAGGCACAGTGACATTGCAATAGTCTGGGTAGATAGCAGGCAGGCACTTGGCGTCTTTACTTGAGGAGGGCACATCGGGGTGACTGGCACATGATGACAACAACATGGCAACAGCCAATAACAACATATAGGAGTGAATATATCTTTTCATAATCGTTTATGCGTGAGTTTCGTTTCCAATTTTACCATGTACATTGAGAGGTTTTCTGCCGAAGATATTGTACCACCAATAGGTATCTCCATATTCCGCACGCATCTCCTCACCAACTTGCTCTACAGTCATACCAGGCACTGCCTTACTTTCAAGCGACTCCCAAAACTGTTTGTAACGTTCGTAGATGCCCTGTTCGACAGGAATCATCATGCGCTTTTCTTCTGGGGTCTTGTCAATGAACAGAATATAGGCTTCTTGTGCATGCACAGGAAAGTTCTCGTTCATGTGCAACTTCACAAAATTACGCAGCGAAGGCCAGAATCGACGAGAGTCGCAACGCAACATGGCATAGAGCAAGGCTTGTTCTGATGCTACTTTATAATCGGATTCATACCAAAGACTGATGCCATTGACAATATAGCTGTCGCTGTTCTCTACGCCAGTGAGCTCATCGGAATAGGATTTTTTCAATGTCTTTACCGTTTCCGTAACAGGAGCCGGCTGCCAATCATCATAGAAGAGATGATGATGTAGCTGGGTGGTATAGCGCTCCACCAGTTCTTTATCTCCGCAAGCCAAGGCGCAACGGGAAAGCATCTTCAGATAGAATGGAGAGAAACCTGCCTGTATGGCATTCTCGAAATTCAGACGGATGGCTTCATTCATCATTCCGTAGTTATAATAAACCAAAGGAGATGCTATGTCCAAAAGGGAGACATGAAGCGTATCGGGATTATAAATACTTGTAGGACTATTACCAAGTTTAAATGAACGGTCAAGCAAGCCGCCTTCGTTCATCAGGGCAATATTCTTAAGAAAGATCATCGTACTTGTTGGCTTCTTGTTCTCTTCTGCCATATGAAGTACCTCTTTCCAGTTGTCATCCTCAGCATAGCGCACCATGCGCATCTCGTCGATATAGTTCTGATCATGGAACATGAGTGACGAGATAAAGTAGATGCCAGCAGCAGCACAAAGCACAGGAACGAAAGCCTTAGCCAGATACTTGCCACACAGCGGAATGAGCAGAGAGACAGCGCCCAGCACCCAGAACGGATTGGAAAGATGCGGGGTGTTGTCGCTAGGCGTTATAAAACGAGGCAAGCCAGCTAGTACGACATCGTCGAATCTCAAATTCGAATAGAACTGTGTATGCCAGATGCTAGCGGTAAAGATGAGGAGAACAATACCGAAAAGCTCACGCCAAGTAGGCTTTTCGAAAAGCACTAAGCATAATACGAAAAGTAACGCAAACCATCCAAGCACTGGATAGAGGCAAGAAGCCAGCAGATACCAGACAAGATGCCATTTACGTGGAGTTTGGCGAGCTGCCCACAAAAATAGCAGCATAACGAGATAAGCTACCGACTGCGAAAACCAATAACCTCTAATCGTAGAGACATAGACCCAATAGCCCAAATCGACAATGGATGTGAGCAGACAGGCTACAGGCAAGAGCATCAGTGCAGAGGCACTTCCCTGTAACCGGAATGCTTTGGTACCTACAAAGAAAGTAAGCACCCAGATAGCCACTAGTACACCTGAGCCTATGGCTGGATAACAGAATAACTGCGTCAACCAGGCTCCTACATACTGCATGAGGCCAAAAGGCTTCTGCATCAGAGCATGAAAGAAGGGTGCCCCGAAAAGGAATTCGGAACGATCGTGTGCCGTATAGAATACCTCTTGGTTGATGTATAGGATATATACAACAAATAAAAAGAAAGCCAACAGACTTACATAGAGGACTATACTTGATACTTTGCTAGTTTTATTCATATTGTTATTCTTCTTTTCGTTGCAAAGGTAGTAACAATATTTATAATCCCCAAACTTTTATCAGAAAAACTTAATAACCAAATAAAAAGAGGACATATCGAAATGATATGCCCTCTATAAATTATTATACTGATAAGGAATAATTACTCCTCATAGTAAACAGCGTTCAGCGTCATAGAGCCGCTGTAGAGCATGAGGTCGAGGTCACGACCTTCACCACCCTTAGCACACTCCTTAGCCAATGTCTCAGTGATCTGAAGCTCATTCAGACCATCCTGCCACTTCACGTGATCATAGTAGGTGTTACTCCACCAACCGTTCATCACCTTCAGATCGAAGTCTGCAGTAACGTCTGATACGTCAAAGATCAGAGTCTTCAGGCCAAAGTAAACATCATCGGGAATAGTGGGCAGGTGTGCACCTTCAGTTGAGCTGAAACGCATAGCTGCTGCATCCCATGCTGCAGGCTGGAATGGAGTCTGCTCGGGAAAGCTTGCAACATCACCATAGATATAGTACTTCTGAAGAGGATCAGTGATCTCCTGACAGCTTACGGGGAATTCAGCAGTCAGTTCGGTACCGTCAGCACAAAGTGCAGTCAGAACAACAGTAAAATCACCAAGCTTCATCTTCTTAGTTGCATAGTTACCAAGGAACTCCTTACCACCGATAGACCACTTGGCATTAACAGCGGCAGATGTAGAACATGTAACCACGTTACCATTCAGGCCACTCGCAGCCTTATCGACAGTAACAGTAGACTTCGCCTTGAGTTCGTCAACAGAAATGTGACCGCCATTGCTGATATCCTCATGAGTAGGATCGCAGGCAAAAAGCGCACATACTGCGGCAAAAATCAAAAATATCTTTTTCATATTGATTGCTTATAATAATATTAATATATAACTGTATATGTGTACTCCTGAGCAGGTGTATTCTCATCCCATCCGGCGTTCTGAGTCATCTTACCACTCATCAGGGTAATCTGTGACTGAGGCTTTGGCAGGAAGCCCTTGGTATCAGCATAACGCTTAGACCAAGAACAGGTCATGTGCTCCAAAGAACGCTTGTTGGCCTTCTGACCAAGGCATACAATCTGCTTACCCTTCTGGGCCTGGAGGGCCTTAGCAGCGTAAGAAGACTCACTATGCTTATCAACACCTGACCAACGACGCATATCGTTGAAGCGGAGACCCTCCATAGCGAACTCCCAACGGCGCTCGTTCTGAATGTTCTTCAAAGAATAAGCGGTTTCAGGAACACCAGCACGACGCTGAACCTGGTTCATATAAGAAGCATCACCAGTGAGCTCGGTGAGCATCAGCAGAACGTCAGCATAACGCATCAGATAGAAATCTTCGAAGTGGTCACCCTGCTGCTCATTGTCAAGTGAACTGCCAGTATAACCAGGAGCCTGCTTCCACCAAGAATCATTATCTTTCGGGTTGGCATCCAGGTTAACTTCAGCGTACTTCTTACAAGCATAACCTGACTCTTCATTGTCATCCTTCTCGTAGGTATAGCTCTCGAGCTCGTTATCGAGGTCGATCAAAGAACCGAGCTTACGGATATCTGTATATTCACCAGTTCTCTCAGCATCTGTCCAGTCGTCCCAGATGTTGCAAGAAGGAGTACCCTGACCCCAACCCTGGTTGAACGGATAAGTCTTGTCACGCTTACCATTATCATTGGTAGCACCGTTACGAAGACCCCAGAAGCAAGACAGATAGTTAGAATACATACGCGGGTTATTGTAAGTACCACCAATGGCCCACTTAGAAGCATTCAGGAACTGAATTTGGAAGATTTCCTCATCGTTGCCATTACCCATGCCAGGCTGGTCGAAGCAGTTCTCACGCTTCATGTCAGCGATGAATTTATATGCATGACCTGCGTCATCATGAGCCTCATCCCAAAGGAAGCTGTTAGAATACTGCCAGAGTGAACGGAAGTCCTCCAGGAGCTTGAAACGACCGCTTGAAACGATGTCCTTCAAATAGCTGACAACATCAGTCTGAGAAATAGAAGATGCGCTACAACCCTCCTGAGCAATAGCCTCACCATTACGGTCTGTCAGGCTGATAGCAGGAGCTGAGCCAGAAGCCAGCTCACCTACACCCTTATAGAAGCCAGCCCAGAACATATAGGCACGGGCCAACATAGCCTCAGCAGCATACTTGGTGGCATGACCATCGCCCTGCAGACCATAGCCTGATGCTACATCCATGAGGTTCATACCAGACACGAAGTCAGCAATAATCTGTGGATAGATGACATCTTCAGCACTTACCTGCTGCTGCATCTCGTCGGTAATAACGGTTCCCGTAATCAGAGGTACATCGCCGTACAACTGAGTCAGCCACAGATTGTAAAGACCACGCATGAAGAAGGCCTCACCAAGAAGCTGATTACGCAGCGGCTTCTGAGCGTCAGTCCAAGTCACGTTATCGATGGTCTCAATCTGGTTATTGGCACGTGAAATACCACCATAGAGAAGGATAAAGTTAGCCTCATACTGGTTAGCACTTGCCGTTGTGAAATGATGCAGTGACTTATTAACATTATCCTGCAGACCACCACTTCCATAGCAGTTGTCCGACATCATCTCCCACCAATAGAAAGGATTATTACATACACCACTATTATCACCGCCACCCAGCGTATTCATGATACTGTAGGTAGCTGCATTCAGAGCATCAACATCTCCTGGCTTACCAGGGAATGTAGCCGCTGTCAACTCTGTAACACGAGGATCGGTGTCCAGCATGTCGTTACAGGCTGTAAACAAAGTCGCTGAAAAAACAGCTGCTGAAAATAAAATATATTTCTTCATAACTTAATTAGCGAATTAGAATTTAATACTTGCACCTACAAGATAAGTACGAGATGGCGGGTAAAGACCCAGGTCAACACCAGATGCCCAGCCATTACCACCGGCTGAGTTACCTACCTCAGGATCGAGGCCAGTGTAACCAGTGAAGGTGATCAGGTTCTGAGCCTGAACATAGAAGCGGAGCTGCTGCAGAGGACAAGACTTCCAGATGTGCTTGAAATCATAACCGAGTGTAACGGTCTTGATCTTGAAGTAGTCAGCATCCTCCATGTAACGGGTTGATACCCAGTTGGTGTTCTGGTGACCGGTAGCAGAAACACGTGGCTGAGTGTTTGAAGTACCCTCACCAACCCAACGGTTCAGGATCGTGGTATCATAGTTCTGATAAGGAGCATCAGAGAATGAACGGTAAGAACGCATGATCTGCTGACCGAATGCACCTGCACCGTTTACAGCAAAGTCGAAGCCCTTCCACTGCAGACCGAGGTTCACACCAAGCATAATGTCTGGGTTAGGATTACCAATCTCATGACGGTCACAGCCCTCACCTTCGGCGTAGGTAATCACACCATCACCATTATAGTCATCCCAGATACAGTCACCAGGCTGTGCATTGTCAAGAACGGCCTTACCAGCCTGACGAGCAGCATCGATCTGCTCCTGGTTCTGCCAGATACCGCTGTATGACATACCATAGAAGTAACCGATGGGGAAGCCTTCCTGAGCACGATAGATGTATTCAGTACCCTGTGAGAGAACGCCACTAGGACCATTGATGTATTTATTCTGGTTAGCGATACGCGTTACCTTATTCTTATTAGTAGCAAAGTTCACGCCAATGTTGTAGCTGAAGTCCTTGCCAATTCTGTCGTTCCAAGTAAGAGCAATTTCAATACCGGTATTCTCAACGTCACCACCATTGATGGCAGCAGGGTTGGTACCATAAATTGCAACATTCTCACCAGTGATCAGCCAGTCCTTAGTGGTCTTCTTATACCAGTCGAAAGTCAAACCCAGACGGCTGTTGAGGAAGCGAGCGTCGAAACCGAAGTCGAGCTGCTCAGAGGTCTCCCATGTGAGGTCGGGGTTCGGCACGATGTTAGCGTAAGCACCAGTATATGGAGTACCAGAAGTAGAATTCTCAATGGTAGAACCGAACTTGTAACCACTGTCACCAGCCTCACCAGACAAGGCGATAGTAGCCAGATACTGATACTTGCTGATATCCTTGTTACCGTTCTGACCCCAAGATGCACGGATCTTGAAGAAGTCGAGCCAGCTCTTAGTTCCCTCCATGAATTTCTCGTTGGTTACTACCCAACCTGCAGATACAGAGGGGAAGAAACCCCAACGCTTGCCATCGGTGAAGATACTAGAACCATCATAACGCATGGTTACAGTAGCCATATAGGTCTCGTTCCAGTCCCAAGTCAAACGGCCGAACCAAGAAGCGAGGTACTCTTCATCATTAGGCTTACCAGTTACGGTTACATCGGGAGCATTCACCACCTTGATGTTAGAGAGCCATGCAGAATCCCAACCTTTCAGAGTTGCGAGCTGATCGCCCCAGTTTACCTTGTTAGATCCACCAATGTTAAAGCTCCAAGCTGAGCTCTGGTAGGTCTGACCAACCATGGCGCTGATCTTGTGACCACCAAGCATAGGAAGGTCGTAAGTCAAGGTGTTCTCAATAGACCAACCTGAACTTAACCATGCGTTCTGGCTAACACTATATACGGTTGATGTAGCATTACCATAACCAGAAGATTTGGGCTCATTATAGCTACGATAGCCACCTGAATTCCAATTATAGTTGAACTGAGAACGGAGTCTCAGACCCTTGATGGGCTGGATGGTCATGAAAGCAGTAGCGCTGGTACCGATACTGCGGCTTTCTGCCAAAGCACCGAAGCCACCATGAACGAGGTTCTCCCATGGGTTGCTGAACAGAGAAGCGTTCCAACCCTGACCGTATGCCATTGTACCATCAAAATTCTGATAGCTATATACATCACCATTGTCAGCGTACTGTGGTACGAGCGGACAGGTCTGGAGCAGACTGTGAATATAGCTCCAGTACATACCGTCCTCAGCGAGGTCGTGGCTCTTGGTGTAGCCGATAGAGATGTTCTCACCGATGGTGATGGCATCGAAATCCTTGGCCTTCAGGAGCACGTGGTCACTGTTGATACGGATGGTATGGCGCTTGTAGTCAGAAGCCATATCAGCACCCATGATACCCTCGTTACCGGTATAGGTGTAAGACATAGCGAACTTTGAGCGGTCAGTACCACCAGTCAGAGTTACAGAATGGTTCTGCTGCTGAGCGTTCTTATTCTCGAAAGCGCCCCACCAGTCAGTACCTTCCCAACCACCGTTCACTTTAGAGAGGATGTCGGCAGGAACGAAGCCAGCCCAATCCATCTTCTGACCAGAAGTATTGAAGGTGTACTCGTCGATGATGGTCATATACTGCTTAGCATTGAGCAGCTGAGGACGTTTGTAGGCGTTTGACCAACCCATAGCACCATTGTAGCTAAGCTCGATCTTACCTTCCTTACCCTGCTTGGTAGTTACCAGAATAACACCGTTGGCAGCACGGGCACCATAGATGGCTGCAGAGGCAGCATCCTTCAGTACGTCGATGCTCTCGATATCATTCGGGTTGATACCGTCGAGGCTACCACCGGCTACACCATCAATTACATAAAGAGGTGCAGAGTTACCTGTGGTACCGATACCACGGATATAAACCTTGTAACCCTTACCAGGCTGAGAAGAACTCTGGGTAATCTGTACACCAGGAGTGCTTGACTGCATGGCCTCGAGGGCGTTGGTGGTGTTCAGCTTGGCGATATCCTCACCCTTTACCTGAACAGTAGCACCGGTAACCAGCTTCTTCTTCTGGACACCGTAACCTACTACAACCACTTCATCAAGAACGGCATTGTCGTCCTTCATTGTGATCTGGAAGTTGTCCTTATTGGCAACCTTGATTTCCTGAGTTTCGAATCCGATGAACGAGATAACGATCGTTGCATTGGGATTCACGTTGAGAGTGAAGTTACCGTCAAAGTCAGTAACTGTACCATTCGTGGTACCCTTTTCTACTACGCTGGCACCGATAACGGGACCAGATGCGTCGACTACAGTACCTGTAATCTTCTTCGTTGCCTGCTGAACCTCCTGAGGAGCTTCTGAGGCATAGGTCTTAGGCGAGAAGCAAAGTCCCATAAAGGTAAATGCTCCTGTTAAAAACGCTAATTTTCCTAAATTTTTGTTCATACTTAAGTATTTACTATAGATTAATTGGTTTGTAATGAATACAAATTGATAATTGTGTGGAAGCAATAGCCTCCCAGTAGCCTGCAAGCCTGCTTGGCGGGCTTTCAGCTGGATGTTAGGAAGAGTTGTTCTGATTCATACGTTTTGGTTTCTTTTTTGAGTTAATATGCTAAATAGTTGAAATAGATACACTCTTAATCGGTTGCAAAGATATATTTATTTTCTTAAAACAACAAAATATTATTCATAAAAGTTTTGGTTTCTTTACAGAAAACCCCCAAAATGTAACATTTAACAAAGTCCTTGTTGCTTTTTGCAAATTAATCCTAATAAACGTTTGCTCGTTTTTAACGGAATCATAGACGTTTTAACTATGGAATAGATACCTCACGAAAACCAATTATATTATATAATATATGTACGCTGCGCACGCGAACATATATTAATATAAGGGCATACTCTTTACAACGAATGTAAATTATACGCTTCGTCATATATTTAATTTTTCGGCAAGTCGATCCATGTCTTCCTCCAATTTATGCATTGTTATTTTTGCATAGATTTGAGTCGTTGTGATATTGGTGTGTCCAAGCAAACGGCTCAGACTTTCTATTGGCATTCCCTTGTTAAGTGCCAGTACGGCAAAAGTATGCCGGGCACAATGGAATGAGATTCGCTTTCTGATGCCGACTTCTTCCATCACTCTATGAATACGTTTAGCCATAGTTGCATATTCCATTTGCTCAAAAACATATTCTCCCTGATGTTGATATCTTATAATCACTTGATATGGAACTTCCAAGAGTTTAACTTGAAACGGAATGTTAGTCTTATGTCTTTGGGAAACAATCCATTTTGATCCATTGATGTCGACAATATTCTCATATTTAAGTTCTTTCAAGTCAATAAAAGCCAGGCCTGTAAATGCAGAAAACACAAACACATCACGAGTAAAAGTCAGTGCCTTATCCTCAAATTCATGGTCCATCAGCAATTTGAGTTCACCCTCCGTGAGGTACTCTCTCGGACGGATGTTTTTAGCGAGACGGAATCCGGCAAAAGGATTCCAAGTAAGGACACCTCTTTGGTAAGCCCTCGTCACGACTCCTTTCAACTGTTGGCATGCCAACCATACAGTGCCGCCCCTTAGACCACGTTCTACACTCAAATAGACACTGAAGTCGTGAATAAACTGCGGTGTCAACTCTTTCATGGCAATGTCTTCCATGTTGAAATGTTCTTTTAGGCATTTCTCAACATAGGTCTTTCCTTGTAGCATTGCTTTCCATGTACTTGCCGAACGGTCTTTCCCGATGCGGCTTTCGAGACTTCTCAAGTCTTCTTCGTAAACAGACAACAATGTCTGTCTGTTCCTTTTTTTCTATTCTTTTTTTCATGTCTTTAGTTTTTGAGCTTAGTGCTCACAAAGGTAATATATAAATTTAAATTCTTAAGAAGTCCAGGAATGGCGATACAATCTCCCGTATCGTCAATCATATTTGTATACATATTCACTAATTGCATATACTTGCGCTTTTAGACAACAAGTTTGTTTTCAACATGGAAACAGGGACTTTCCTCGGAGTAAAGTCGGACTTTACTCCGAGGAAACCTCCACTTTACTCCGAGTAAACTTCCACTCTGAACCGTCCCTTTCAGAATGTATATTTATCCATCGACTTACAAATCAACAGACTTTTCAGACTAAATATTATTGTAAAGGCAAGGTCTTTACAACAAGACCTGAGTAGGAATTAATGGATATACGAACAGAATCGGCAGTAAGTTGGGATGTGGGAATACTGACATAGGCTTTCGTAGAATAATACTCAGGTACACGGTTCTGATCATGATGAAGTAACAAATGATGAGTACGAGCACCATTGGCATATGTCATGATGGTATCGGTCAGGAAAGCAAGTTGCTGCACTGCAGATGTATCCTCCGTAACACCTGTTTTGAGTTGAAGATAAACATTCAGATATTTACCCGATTTACTCAACCACATACTTTCGAACTTAACCGGGTCGGTACGAAACTCCTTGTCAAACTCTTTTAGGGGTTGTACAATTGAACAAGGCACTTGGCCTATAGAAATGACTTCAGCCTCAAACTGCCCCTTTGATTTTTCCACCTTATTATAATATAGCATGCAGCGATAAGTAGTATCCCCTGTGGTGATCCACTTAGCCGAATATGGATCTGATAAAGGCAATTGGTCTCCATCATCAGTCGTCATGGAGACAATCTGCTTATTGGCATTAACATGTGCCTCAACGAAATCGCCCCGCATGAGTGAATATTCGCCATCACCTTTTTCATACACTTCCTGTGTACAAGATACAGCAAACAGCAGAAATATGCCTAAAGCCTTTTTCATCCAGCAGCAAGTTTATTCTTAACAGGGTTAGCATACATTGTCAGCATGCGTTCACGAAGGAAAGCCTCATCTTTATCTGGAAGATTTATCTTAGCCATCTGATTAGAAAGATACTCTTCAAAGCGTTGCTTGTCAGCATCCGTATAATATGAAGAATGATCAGAATTACCATTCAACTCATCCAGGGCAATATAGTTACAGGGATAAAGCTGATAGCCCCTATGAATCCCCTTATCCATTCGTTCTGCAAGGGACTTATAGAATTCTGCCTTGGGAAGGTCGGAGAGCTCATCAATCCAGGTGTTAATAGGAAGGGCTGGACGATATACGACACGTCCTTTATAACCAAACAGGCCTATTTTCATATTATCAAGGTCATCCTGGCGCGACTTCTTGAAAGCTGGGTTATCACGCTTCTGCTGGAATTCCTGGGCCTTGAGATAATCACATGGATCATATTCATAACTGATTGTGAGGGGTACGATATTGAGCTCTTTCAGGTCTCCTCCCATAGCAAGCATCTTCAGTACAGCATCCTGAGTACGATCGTTTGAGTCCTTTGCCCTACCCTCACGCTGGGAAATCCAAATATTTTCATTCTTCTTGGTTACGGCAAAGTGAATATAACGGCTCATCAACTGAGAGGCAGAAAGTGTTTCACGGAGTGAGAGACCACGACGCACAGTGAACGCTTTATTCATACGAACCAGTCGCTTAATCCAAGGATAGATAAGCAGATTATCGCCAATACCGATCTCAACCGTCGTAGGATAGCCAGCATCTACCAGCATAACATCCAAAAATGCAGAATCGAGAACTATATCACGATGGTTTGATACAAAAGTATATCGAAGTTCACGGGAGCCTGGCCCCGTAAAACCCTTATCATCGAAAGTACATCCATCGGTATACTTACGAATAATGTACTTCACAATAGGTTTCATGAAACGTTTCTGGAAATCGAGTGGTGTTTTTACGCCAGTAAAAGCCAGACGCAACAAGCCGTTACGTATTGGTTTGGGCAACCAAGGCGCAAAACCCTTTAGGATGACATTCAGTTGGCGATCGTTGAGCAAATCCTCGAACGCCTGCTTCATCTCTTCCGGCTCGTACGGCCGGATCTCGCTAAATTCCTCCGGAACCTTCATGATTTCATTACTACTTTTTACACAAACTGATTCTCAACAATCTCTGAGAGTACATCTGTCATTGAGAGCCCTGCAGCACGCACCTGCTGTGGAATAAAACTGGTAGCAGTCATTCCTGGCGTGGTATTAACCTCAAGCATGGATATCTTACCCTCCTTCGAGATGATATAGTCAATACGAATAATACCATTACAATGCAGAATGTCGTAGATATGGCTAGTAATCTGACGTACCCTTTCCGTAACATCCTCTGGCAGACGTGCGGGAGTGATCTCTTGTACCTGTCCATTGTATTTGGCATCGTAATCGAAGAACTCATTAGAAGTTACAACCTCAGTAGCAGGTAACACTACCGATTTCTGTTTTGTTTTATAGACTCCTATAGATATTTCCGTACCATCAAGGAAGCTTTCGACCATAATCTCCGGACTCTCCAACATGGCCTTACGGATGGCAGGAGCCAGCTGATCCTTGTTCTTCACCTTTGAAACACCAAACGATGAACCGTCGGCAGCAGGCTTGACAAAACAAGGCATACCTATGCGTTCTTCTATCTCATCATCGGAAACCAGTTCTTCGTAGCCCTTACGAATTAACATGGAATCGGCCACACTTACACCATAGCCACGCAAATACTGGTTAAGCACGAACTTGTCGAAAGTCATAGCCTCCACCAAAACACTACTGGTACTATAAGGAAGTCCTATCAAGTCGAAATAACCTTGCAGTATTCCATTCTCACCCGGGGTACCGTGAATGGTGATATATGCATAGTCGAAGAGTTTCGCCTTACCATTTTCCATAAACGAGAAATCGTTACGGTCAATGGCGGCTGTTGTACCATCAGGCAGTTCTACATGCCAGTCCTGGCCTTTTATATCAACGATATATACATTGTAGCGCTCCTTATCGAAGAAGGAGTACAATCCCTGTGCAGAGCGCAGTGATACGTCATGTTCCGATGAGTCGCCACCACAAACGATGGCTATAGTTCTCTTTAAGTTTTTCATTTCTTTCTTTATTTCGATTTAATATATTTTCTCCATTTTTCAATCAATGCTGTCATATCCTCAGGCCAATCCGATGTAAAGTCCATCTGTTGTCCCGTCGTAGGATGTATGAAGCCCAAGGTCTTGGCGTGAAGCACCTGACGGGGGCAAAGTTTGAAACAGTTCTGAATGTATGCCTTATAACTGGCCGTACGTTCTCCCCTAAGAATTTCGGTACCACCATAGCGTTCATCAGCAAACAGAGGGTGACCGATATGTTTCATATGAGCTCGGATCTGGTGGGTACGACCTGTTTCCAGAACACATTCCACCAAAGTTGTATAGCCATACCGTTCCATCACCTTGTAGTGAGTAACGGCGGGTTTGCCTATCTCCGAATCAGGAGGAAAAACTTCCATCCGCAGACGGTCTTTCGGGTCACGTCCGATATTTCCTTCTATCCGTCCTTCATCCTCTACTATATTTCCCCACACCAAAGCATTATAACTCCGATGAGTAGTCTTATTAAAGAATTGCTTACCAAGAGATGTCTTGGCATCAGGCGTTTTCGCAACAACAAGTAGCCCACTGGTATCCTTGTCGATACGATGTACAAGTCCCACCTCCGGATCATTGGGGTCATACGATTCCAAATCCTTCAGATGCCAAGCAATGGCGTTTACTAACGTTCCACTGAAATTTCCACAGCCAGGATGTACCACCATGCCCGCTGGCTTGTTAATAACCATCAAGTCGTCATCTTCATACACCACTTCCAAAGGTATATCCTCAGGTTCGATGGTTGTATCATAGTGCGGACGGTCAAGCATCAGAGTAATGACATCTCCCGCGCGTACCTTATAATTACTTTTTACCGGAGTACCATTTACCTGTATAAAGCCAGCTTCCGCAGCTTTCTGGACTCGGTTACGACTGGAATGAGGCTGATGTTCCACGATATACTTGTCAATACGAACAGGCACTTGCCCCTTATCCACCTCCATACGGAAGTGTTCATACAACTGCCCATCGTTTTCCGATTCCTCGGAAATCTCATCAGTCAACAAGTCTATATCATCCAGTTCTTCCTCGCCAATCATTATTCTATCAACTCCTCAAACTCATCCACATCACCATTTTGCATCATCTGATACTCTGGTTCTATATAGTCAATTTCTTCTCCTGCATCATATCGTCCACTACCTATCATCAACGTGAGAGGACTTTCTATCGACACATGATCGCCGGTAGAAACACGTCGGCCCCTGCAAAGAATACCATAAACCCAGTCTTTCTCGCCTTCCACGAGTTTCGGCGGCAGTAATTTAAATCCCAAAGCCATCAGTTTTGCTTCTGCCTCACGATAACTACTATTATCCACTACATCAGGAATAGCGAAAGAAGGAGAAGAGGGTGAGTTAACCGTCACATAGATGGTATGGCCAGTCTTTACCATCGTACCTGGCCCAGGATTCTGCGAAAGTACACAATCGGCAGGTAAGTGCTTATTATAACCAGAGTCGCTGACAATGATATTCAATCCTTCGTCCAATATCAGACTGTGGGCATTTGCATACAACATTCCTTCTACCTTAGGTACTTTTATTCCTTCGCCATGGTGTGTATACCAGTCAAGTCCGTACTTCACCCCGAACATCAAGCCTACCACCACAAGCAGCATAGCCAGCAGATTAAGTATCAGAAACTTACTGCAGAATTTTCCTAAGAATTCCTTTGCTTTCATTCTAATATCCTATTTTGTTGGCAAAGGTACAAATAAAAGAGAGAAAAACCAAATTTTAGCAAAAAAAACAGAAAGAAGCAAAGAATCTTCTCTACTTCTTTCTATTTAAACCAATATTTCCTTGATAATGCGGATCTTTACTTTCCGTGATTCTCGTCAGAAACAGTTAACTTCTTGCGACCCTTTGCACGACGTGCAGCCAGTACGCGACGGCCATTCTTCGTAGCCATTCTCTCACGGAAGCCGTGCTTGTTTACGCGACGGCGATTGTGGGGCTGAAATGTTCTCTTCATTGCTTTTTTACTTATTTAATTCTGTTATTATTTACCGATTTGGGGTGCAAAAGTACTCATTTCTTTTGAATTACGCAAGTTTTATGCGAAAATTAGTGCAACTTTTTGTGTTTTTTTCCAAAAAAGAGGGATAATCACGAATAAAATGCGTAACTTTGCACCCGCAAAAGAAACAAAATCAATTATTTAAAGGTATATGATTAATTCACAAGACATTAAAAAAGGTACTGCTATCCGTATGGATGGTGGCATCTGGGTGTGCATCGATTTTCAGCACAGAAAGCCAGGTAAGGGTAACACAATTATGATCATCAAGGTGAAGAACGTTTCTGACGGTCGAGTACTGGAGCGTCGCTTCAACATTGGTGAAAAGCTGGAGGACGTAGTCATTGAGCGTCGTCCCTACCAGTATCTCTATGAAGATCAGTCTGGTCGTATCTTCATGAATCAGGAGACTTTTGAGCAGATTCCCATCGACAACGAACTCGTAATCGGTCATGAGTATATGAAGGAGAGCGATATCGTGGAAGTTGTTTCAGACACTACCGACGGTACTATTCTCTATGCAGAAATGCCTGTTAAGACCGTTCTTCGTGTAACACATTCTGAGCCCGGTATCAAAGGTGACACCGCTACGAACACGCTGAAGCCCGCAACTCTGGAGACTGGTGTAGAAGTTCGCGTACCCCTGTTTATCAACGAGGGCGACCTGATTCAGGTTGACACTCGCGACGGCAGCTATCTGCAGCGCGTAAAGGAATAATGAAATACTCCATTATCGTTCCAGTCTATAATCGTCCCAATGAGGTCGATGAACTTCTGCAGAGTCTCTGTCAGCAGACGGTTAAAGACTTTGAAGTGCTCATCATAGAAGACGGATCGATAAAAACTTGCAAGGATGTTTGCGATAAATACGCAAACATCCTTGTTTTGCATTATCATGCCAAGGAGAATAGCGGTCCTGGTCAAAGTCGTAACTACGGAGCCGAACGCGCTAAAGGGGAATATGTAATTATCCTCGATTCTGATGTTGTACTACCCAACACTTACATAGAGGCAATAGACAAATCTCTTACCTCTGAAATAATCGCTTTTGGTGGCCCTGACGCCGCTCATCCCTCTTTCACTCCTATTCAGAAGGCAATCAGCTATTCCATGACATCCTTCTTCACAACAGGTGGCATCCGAGGTGGAAAAGCCAAACTAGACAAGTTTTATCCCCGTTCGTTCAATATGGGGATACGTCGGGATGTCTATCTCCAATTGGGTGGATTTACAAAGATGCGTTTTGGCGAGGACATCGACTTCTCCTACCGTATCGTCGAGGCAGGCTATCGCCCACAGCTTTTCCCAGAAGCATGGGTATGGCACAAACGACGTACAGATTTCCACAAGTTTTTCCGCCAGGTGTACAATAGTGGCATCGCACGCATCAACTTAGAGAAACGTCATCCCGGGACAATGAAGTTCGTTCATCTGCTGCCAACGGTCTTCACAGTTGGTGTTATCGGACTCATCCTGATCTCTGCCGTAGGACGTGCTTTAATGCACTATATCGATCGCGACCAGTTCTATTGGATGTGCTTTGCCCCATGGATACCTATTATATTATATAGTCTTCTGATATTTTTCGATTCATCTATCAAGAATCGCAGCTTGAAAGTTGGATTTCTATCTATCCCTGCAGCCTTTGTCCAATTGATGGGCTACGGCTTAGGGTTCATCGAATCATGGTGGAAACGTTGCATCCTTAAACAAGACGAATTTCAAGCATTTGAAAAGACATTCTACAAATAAACAACAAGAAAACTTAAAATAACGCTATGGAAAAACTCAACATCAACCAATGGGCGGAAGAAGACCGTCCTCGTGAGAAAATGGCCAACCTAGGACCTGAGGCATTAAGCAATGCCGAGTTGCTGGCAATCCTCATTGGTTCAGGATCAGCTAAAGAGAGTGCCGTTGACCTCATGAAACGGTTACTCGTCGATTGCAAGAACAACCTGAACACACTTGGAAAAATGTCCATTCGTGAACTGTGCGAATATAATGGTATTGGCGAGGCCAAGGCCATCAGCATACTTGCAGCCTGTGAGTTAGGTAAGCGGAGACAGATGGAGAGTTCAGAAGAACGTCCGGACTTAGGTACTGCCACAAGAATCTACAACTACATGCGCCCATTGTTACAAGATCGTGATGTCGAAGAATTCTGGGTTCTGCTGATGAACCAAAACTACCGTCTCATCAAAAGAGTCCGAATCTCACATGGCGGCATCACAGAAACAGCTGTTGATATCCGCATCATTATGCGAGAGGCCGTACTTGCCAATGCGACAATCCTTGCAGTTTGCCATAACCATCCATCAGGCAACATTAAGCCTAGCAATGCTGACGACCAACTGACAAGAGCCATCAGCAAGGCCTGTGAATTGATGCAAATTCGTTTCTTGGATCATGTCATCATCACCGACGGGCAATACTACTCTTATAACGAGTTAGGGAAATACTGAACACGAAAATGCATAATAAATCCAAATTTATTTTGCTTTTTGCTCACTTAATCGTATCTTTGCACCAATTATGACACAAGAGGAGAAGACAAAGATAGAAGAAAGGATTGTGGATGTGCTTAAAACCGTTTACGATCCTGAGATTCCCGTCAATATCTACGACCTGGGAATGATTTATAAAATTGACGTCCAAGACGATTATACTGCAGAGTTGGATATGACCTTTACTGCACCGAATTGTCCTGCCGCCGATTTCATATTAGAAGATGTACGTACTAAGGTTGAAAGTGTAGAAGGCATCAAGAATGCAAACGTCAACCTGGTCTTTGAGCCCGCATGGGATCAGAGTATGATGAGTGAAGAGGCCCATGTCGAACTTGGATTCGATTAAAGACGAAATGGTGAAAGAATGAAACCGATTTATTTCCTTAGTGATGCCCATCTTGGGTCGCTTGCCATTCCTCATGGCAGAATGCAGGAGCGTCGGCTTGTTCGCTTTCTCGATTCTATCAAGGAGAAGGCTGCTGCCGTCTATCTATTGGGCGACATGTTCGACTTCTGGTACGAATACAAATACGTCGTACCAAAAGGCTATACCCGTTTCTTGGGGAAGATCTCCGAACTGACCGACATGGGTGTGGAGGTGCATTTTTTCACTGGTAATCATGACATCTGGGCCTACGATTATCTGGAAAAGGAGTGTGGAGTAATTCTACATAAGCAGCCTGAAACGACAGAGATCTACGGCAAGATGTTTTTTCTGGCGCATGGTGACGGGCTTGGTGATCCAGATAAGAAATTCAAGTTCCTGCGCTATCTATTCCACTCCAAATTTTGCCAATGGGCACTCTCTTGTGTGCATCCCCGTTGGGGCATGTGGCTTGGACTCAACTGGGCCAAGCACTCTCGTATGAAACGCCCTAATGGCGAGGAACCTGCTTATATGGGTGAGGAACGTGAACACCTGGTGCTCTTTACAAAAAAGTATATTCAATATCACTCTAATGTAGATTACTTCATCTACGGTCACCGTCATATTGAGGTAGATTTGCAGTTGACCAAGAAAGCTCGCATGATTATCCTCGGCGATTGGATTAGCCAGTTCTCTTACATCGTCTACGATGGCAACCACCTACTAGTATCCCAATTCATCGAAGGTGAGAGTCGACCGTAATAAGTAAAAAAGAAACTAAACAATATGGACAAGAAGAAGATAGTTACCTTTGGAGAGCTTCTGCTCAGATTCTCTAAGCCAGATCATCTTAGACTGACTCAAGGGGATATGTTTACAAGCAAATATGGTGGAAGCGAAGCAAACGTTGCCGTTTCATTAGCCACCCAAGGAGATGATGTGACCTATATCACTCGTCTGCCTAACACACCTGTGGGTCATGCGGGTGCAATGAACTTATCACAACTTGGCGTAGATACCAGCCAAGTTATTTACGGCGGACAACGTATAGGTACCTACTATTTCGAGCCCCCAGCAGGAATGAGAGCTGCAAAGGTTTTCTACGATCGTTCCAATTCGGCCTATTCTGACCTGAAACCAGGCATGATTCCATGGTACGATATTCTAAAGGATTGTACCTATTTCCATGTCTCAGGCATTACGGCTGCTATCTCACAACAGGCAGCCGACGCCACCTTTGAAGCACTTGATATCGCCGATGAACTTGGCGTCACCATATGTTTCGACATCAATTATCGCAAGAATTTATGGCGTTACGAAGGAGCCACTCCACGTGAGACCCTCAGCCGTATGCTGGCTCACTGTGATATGATGTTCGGCGATGCTATCGAGTTTGAGTGGTTGAGCCAACATCCCCAACCTCCTTTCACGGCTACCGACTCCAATTTCCAGATGCAGATGGATGAATATGGAGAATGGTTTGATGAACTGCATCAGCAATTCCCACGTCTAAAGAACTGGATGATGGGCATGCGAAACATTGTCAGTTCAAAGCACCACACGCTGACATGTTTACTATGGACTGAGGGGAAGTTACTCCAGGCACCAATCATCGATATTCCCGACGTTGTGGATCCTGTCGGTGTTGGCGATGCCTTTATGGGAGGCTGGCTCCATGCCATCAGTCTCTTCCCTGAAGACAAACAAATGCAGCTGAACTACTCATTGGCAGCAGCTGCATTAAAAAACACAATCCCGGGGGATTTCAATCTGTCAACAGAAGACGAGATTATGGATGTTCTACTTCCCTAATCACATCCTGTCATATTGACTCTTGAGCCATTCCATTCGCTTCGTCAGCCAATCCTTGACTGACTGAACCTCATTCTGATAGCAGCCCCAAATCGCAACATTTGGCACACTGTAGTTATAAAAAGTGTGCCACCTGTCCTCATTGGCAACCATAGAATATTTCAAGTATTGTCCTGTTGCATCAATCTCACGCATAATCTCTGGCATGTGAGCATAAAAATAGTCAAAGCGTTCTTTCACTCTCTCCACGAAAGCAGGATCATCAAAGAGTCTGCTGAACCAGTCCGAATTCTTTATCCAGAAGCCTTCCGGGCCACGTTCATAATAATCCGTATTACCAAACGCAAGATCAAAATCCCATAATGGACCCATCTTCAATTTTTCACCACGCTTCAGACTCATAAAGCAACTGGTAAACATCTGAGCATCCGTATTATGGGTAATCTCATTTATCAGATACCAATCCACAAACGAATCCATATCCATATAGGCCTGCCATCCCTGAGAGGGATCTCTGAAACTGGAGCTATAGAACACATTGTCAATATGTTCCATGTAATTCACAATATACTGGTAATCAGCATCATCATACTCAACTTCTGGCTCTTTGATATTGATGGGTTCCTCAAGACTATAAAGATAGAAATAACGAGAATCCGACTCTTCTGGCGCACGAGAATCAACCTCAAGCAGGAAGCCATCATCGCCAACGGCCACCCTGTGATCTGATACCTTTACCTTCTCACACAGCTCATAAGTACCATCGTATCTGCCATTCAGGAACAATTCTACAAAATGCGAACTTGAGGTGTAATCAAGATTACTGATTTTGCCCATATAGAAGGCTGCGTGATTACGAAGCGCAGACTTATCGGCAAAGTTAGCCAACAACACCCACGACTTGTCCTTATGCTCACCTAATAGGGCTATCTTCTCGTCAAACTTCAGTCGATACGGCTTTTTCGGATAATCAGTTCTCCACCAGGTTGAGTTACCACGACCCTTGATCCGCAGGTCAGCCTCCACCACATCACCAGCACCACGGGTCTTGACATCCTCCGTCAGTGTCATGTGAGCATTCAAATAAATCTCCTTAGAATTAATGAAACGACCGTTCTCCACATCTATTCTCATCACAGGGAGTCCTGTGTATGAATATACATAAACTGTATAATCCTTTGTTTCTTTAGAGGTAGCAACCGTAAACGTTACTGGCTCTGAGAAATCAATGGCAGTAGAACCGCTCGTCACTTCCGTGGAGCCCATCAGCACCAGAGTTCCTTCAAAGGTGAAACGGGGAATCAGAGTCTTGGGATCATCCAGACTTGTCAGCCAACAATTCACAACACCAGTAGAGGAGTATACTTCACATGTTATGTTATCAGTTAATCCTGCATTATCTGCTCTTTTAAACTCCATCGTCAGCAACTGAGGTTCAGGCACCATACCATTTTTCTGTGCCTCCAACTCCTCTAATCTTTGTTTCAAGCGCTCCAGTTCCTTCTTTTTCTCTGCATTCTTCCGATTTTCCTCATCTATCAGCTTCTGCTTCTCTGCATTAGCCTTTTCTATTTCTTCTTTCTGCTGGAGATATTCCGTTGTGTCCTCTGAACAGGCTGACAACACAAGCAACGCAAATAATATGTATAGTATCTTTTTCATCTTTACTCCTCCCTCCTTTACATTTTGCTGAATTCCTCATTCAACCAGTCCAGACGTTTCTCCAACCATGACTTCATGGCCGTCACTTCATTCTTATACTGTCTGTTAAGCTCTGAAAGCGTATAAGCCTCAAATACCTCCCACTTATTATTATTCTCAGGAATGGCATTTCTCAGATAATAAGCATCAGCATCGATTTCTTTAAGAATATCGTTCTTATGATTATAGAAATGTGTAAAACGCTCCTTTACCTTTGCTACAAAAATGGGATCCTGGAACAAACGGTCAAACCACTTTGCTTCCTTAATCACGAAACCGCTTGTACTCGACTCATCGTATCCGAAGGATTTCTCCATCTTCCACAACGGACCCATCCTTAGCTTTCCGTCACGCTTCATATTCATATAACAGTCTGCAGAGAACGCACCTTCCTCATTCTTGGCAATCTCATTGATCAGATACCAGTCAACAAAAGAGTCCATATCAAGGTACTTTTGCCAACCTTCATCTGCATCAGTGAAGTTAGAGCTGAACAGAGCAGCATCAGCTGTTTTCAGAATATTAGAAACATTACGATATTCATCATCGCCACTGGTCACTGACGGATATACCACACTTACAGGTTGTTCTATGTGGGCCGTCTTGAAGTTAGCCTTAGCTGCCGAGGCATCAATCTTTACGATATAGCCATCAATTCCCACATCAGTACGTTCTCTAGTATAGTCAATCACATCACCTAACAGATAAGTACCATAATAACGCTCATTCAGCATCAGATCGGCAAAATGGAAAGTTGGGGTGAAATGCAGATTACTAATATTTCCAAAATGGAAACCAGCCTGTGTATGAAGCAAAGTCGGGTCGATGGCATTCGACAACAACTCCCAATCAGCGCAGGTAGGTCCGTCAAGTACAGGTTTTACCGTGTTAAGCGTAAAACGATAAGCATTCTTACCCAATTGATCAGAACCGTCATTCTTTGATTCAACCCATGAAACAGGACCTACTGCTTTCACCTTAACGTTGTCTTCAATCACATCGCCAGGTTTACGGGTTCTTGCATTCTCCACAATCTTCACTGTACCCTGGTATATCTTCTCACTAACAGAGATATTTTCCATTTTGGCTGTCGTCAGCCAGACCACAGGTAGTCCAGTATAAGAATAAACATATACCTCATAGTCTTTAGTCCGAAGATCCGATGAGATTGTCAACTTAAGAGGCTTGCCAAAGTCAAAGGAAGTGACACCACTCTCTGCCGGTTTTCCATCTATAGTCAATGACTTTCCCTCATAGCTGAAACGAGGTATCAGGACCTTATTGGGCATAATGTTCGATACCCAACATACGATACTGTCACCAGCAATCTCACATCTGGTATCCTCTACCACCTGGAAAGGATTATCTTCATGCAGGAATTCAAAATACGCTAAAGACACTTTGTTGATATCCCAAAGAGTCTTATCGATCTCATCCTGGGTCTTATCAATATTCTGCTGCGTTTCATCATTGACTTTCTTGATACTGTCCTGCTGTTTCTGCAACAGTCTGGCCTGTTCCTCCAGATCGGCGATATCTTTCTTAAGATCGTCAATCTCCGAACTACAAGCCAACAGACAACATAATGCGATTACGGAAAATAAACACTTTCTCATCCTTTTTCAATACTGTCTTAACGATTTTACATAATGCGCTGCAAAATTAATGTATTTTTTGGAAACGGGCGCACCTTTTTTCGTTTTTTTGTCAATACGAGGTGTTTTTATACGCCTAATAGACAATCTGTTACAAAAAAAGGCGACCTTTTAACGGGTCGCCTTTACTTAGTATGTTCAATTCTTATTTCAGCAAGTTCATTGTATCGGTTGCAATCATCAACTCCTCATCAGTAGGAATAACCACCACCTTTACCTTTGAGTCATCAGCAGAGATGATGCACTCTTCACCACGAGCTTTGTTCTTCTCCTCGTCGAACTTAATGCCCAGGAACTCCATGTTCTTGCACACCTCGGAACGCATGCTGGTCTGATTCTCTCCAACACCTGCAGTGAATACCACGACGTCGAGTCCACCCATAGCAGCAGCATAGGCACCGATGTACTTCTTAATACGATAGAAATACATATCCTGAGCCAGTTTTGCCTTGGGATCGCCACTCTTGGCAGCGCTCTCCACATCACGCATATCGCTTGAACCACCGGTAAGACCAGCCACACCGCTCTTCTTGTTGAGCAGGTTGCTCATACCGTCAGCATCCAAACCGAGCTTCTTCTCCAGGAAAGTCACAGCGCCACCATCGATATCACCAGCACGGGTACCCATGACGAGTCCCTCAAGCGGGGTGAGACCCATTGAGGTATCAATACACTTTCCATCAACTACGGCTGCGATTGAACCACCATTACCTACGTGGCAGGTAACCATCTTAGTTCCCTCAGCAGGAATGCCAAGGAACTCGCAAGCACGCTGAGATACGTAACGATGAGAGGTTCCATGGAAACCATAACGACGTACACCGTACTTCTCGTAAAGCTCGTAAGGAATAGCATACATATATGCCTTAGGAGGCATGGTCTGATGGAAGGCAGTATCGAATACACCTACCTGAGGCAGGCCAGGCATCAGCTCCTTCACAGCGTTCACACCCTTCAAGTTGGCAGGGTTGTGCAGGGGAGCCAAATCAGAGCACTCCTCAAAGGTCTTCAGTACCTCATCGGTCAAGATAACTGACTTATTGAATTTCTCGCCACCATGCACCATACGGTGACCTACTGCATCGATCTCATCGAGACTCTTGATGACACCAATCTCAGGATCAGTAAGCAGAGATAAGATAAACTTCACGCCCTCGGTATGCTCAGGGATATCATGCATAATCTGCTTCTTCTCACCATTGGCCAGCTTCACCTTTACAAAGGCACCGTCCAAGCCTACACGCTCTGCGCCACCACTGGTCATCACACTCTTATCATCCATATTGTACAAGGCGTACTTAATGGATGACGAGCCACAATTCAATACTAATATCTTCATTTTAATGTTTAATCTTTAATGTTTAATGTATTACTTCTTAGCGTCCATAGCCTGACAAGCTGTGATAGCTATCATATAGTAGATATCATCGATAGAGCAGCCACGTGACAGATCGTTAACAGGACGTGCAATACCCTGCAGAACCGGACCGATAGCGATGGCATCGCCCAGACGCTGAACCATCTTATAGCCGATGTTTCCAACCTCAAGATTCGGGAATACCAATACGTTAGCCTTACCAGCAATGTCAGAAGCAGGAGCCTTCTTGGCGCCAACTGATGGAACCAGAGCAGCATCAGCCTGGAGCTCACCATCAATCTTCAGCGTGGGATCCATATCCTTGGCCAACTTTGTTGCCTCAATCACCTTGTCGCAAACCTCATGCTTAGCGCTACCCTTAGTCGAGAAGCTTAGCATAGCTACGCGAGGATCCTCGAAACCAGCCACAGCCTTTGCCATTTGAGCTGTGCAGACTGCAATCTGAGCCAGCTGATTAGCATCGGGCATTGGGGTTACAGCCACGTCGGCAATCACCAGGACACCATCCTCGCCATACTGCTTCTGCTTAGAGATGAGCAGCAAGCCACCACTTACGCAGGTGATACCAGGCTGGCACTTGATAATCTGCAATGCAGGACGCAGCGTATCGCCTGTAGTAGAGAGTGCGCCACTAATCTGACCGTCGGCACCCTCAGTCTTGATGATCATACAACCCAGATAAAGGGGATTCTTAATGAGCTTGCGAGCCTCCTCGATAGTCATACCTTTGCTCTTACGAATCTCAGCCAGTTTCTCAGCCAGCTCTTCGCTCTTGTCATAGTTATCCGGATCAATCAGAGTTGCCTTACCGATATGAGTCAGCCCCTTTTCCTTAGCCAGAGCCTCAACCTTAGCGGGATTACCAATCAGAATAATGTCTGCGATGTCATCAGCCAGAGCCTTGTCGGCTGCACAGAGTGTACGCTCCTCTTCTGCCTCAGGGAGCACGATGCGCTGCTTGTTACTCTTAGCACGCGCTACAATTTGACTTAATAGATCCATAATTTGTTATATTAAAATTGTTCTTAGATGACTTGTTTGTAACATTGAGTTTGCAAAAGTAATAAAAATATTCCGTAAATCAAACAGAATTAGTTGTATTTTCAAGAATTTTAAATGTAAACCTTTACGGTTAGGCCAATTCTTTCGTCAAGACGCTCTCCAATTCCTCTGCCGACAGACGCAGGCGGAAGTCGCCACCCATAGCCACAGAGATACCACCCGTCTCCTCAGAAACGATAATGGCAATAGCATCGCTCTCCTGCGAGATTCCTAAAGCAGCCCTATGACGAAGGCCCAATTCTTTCGGAATATTAAGGTCATGACTCACGGGCAAGATACAGCCAGCAGCCTTGATACGTCGTTTGGAGATAACCATTGCCCCATCGTGAAGCGGAGCGTTCTTAAAGAATATGTTCTCTATGAGTTGCTGATTCACATTCGCATCAATCAGCGAACCTGTCTGCACAATATCTTCAAGGCGCACATGCCGCTCTATCACCATCAGAGCTCCAACCTTTCCACGACTCATATTCTGTGTAGCCATGACTATTGGAATGATGCAGGTCATCATCTCCATCGTTGCTTCACGCTCATCATCGCCCTTGAAGAAAAATTTCTTCAAAGCTCGAACACGCTGATGGGCACCAAGGTTATAAAGGAATTTGCGGATGTCGTCTTGGAATATCACAATCAGCACGATGACACCTACCGACACAAGACTGTTCATGATAGAGCCCAACAAGCGCATCTCGATAACTTGCGATACAAAAATCCATACCACAATAATCACCATAATGCCTATAAACACATTCAGCGAACGTGATTCACGCATCAGTCGGTAGATGTAGTAAAGCATCATTGCGACTAGGAAGATGTCGATAAAATCCTTTATTCCAAAATCAAAGAACATATTATTAGGTGTTAGGGGTAAGAGGTGAGAGGTGAGAGAACACCTTTACACATTCCGCAGCTTCCTTCACATCGTGTACACGAAGTATGGAGGTTCCTTTCATCAGAGCTATTGTATTCAAGGCCGTAGTACCGTTAAGCGATTCATTGGGTGTACAGCCAAACAACTTATAAATCATCGACTTTCGGGAGATTCCTACGAGCAATGGCAGTTCCATGACCAGTAACTTCTCGAGTTCGCCCATGACCTCGTAGTTCTGTTCCAGCGTCTTCCCGAATCCGAAACCTGGATCTAGAATAATGTCCTTCACGCCCAAATCCCGTAGCTGCTGTACCTGGGTTGCGAAGGAAAGGAGCATCTTCTTGATGGTGGGCTGCTGCGACATTAATATATAAGGTACGCGAAGACGCGACACCATTCTATACATCTCCTCGCTACCCTCGCTAACGTCGTTGATGATGTCAGCACCAAACTCCTCCACAGCCATCCTCGCCACGTCAGGACGGAATGTATCTACCGAGATGACAGAATAGGGTAATTCACGACGAACGACATCCAGTCCGAAGCGCAAACGCTCCATCTCTTCTGCCTCAGAAACCTCCATCGCACCAGGACGAGTGGAATAGCCGCCTACATCAATCATACTACCACCCTCAGCCACGATTTGATTGGCGCGAGCAGCAATATCCCGTTCCGTCTGCACCCTACTACCAGCATAAAAGGAATCGGGGGTAACGTTCAAGATACCCATCACTTGAGGCTGCGAGAAATCCATCAGCCTTCCGTGTAAATTCAGCGTATATTCCATATTCGCCCACAAAGATACAAATAATTATCCACTAAGGGCACAAAGAACACATTTTTTTATTATTTTTTCGCCTCCTTTGTACCCTTAGTGCACAAATTTCACTATCTTTGCAGCAAAAATTACGTAGTTTATGGAAATTAAGGATCTATACAAGCTTTATCTGCAGCACCCTTGTATCACAACCGATAGTCGTGATTGTCCTGAGGGAAGCATCTTTCTGGCCTTGAAAGGCGAATCGTTCGACGGCAACAAGTTTGCTTTGTCTGCCCTCGAGAAAGGCTGTTCCTATGCTATCGTAGATGATGCATCGATTGCCCCCACGGGAGATGACAGATTTATCGTTGTCAACGATTGTCTGCAGACCTTTAAGGATCTGGCCCGTGAGCATCGTCGTCAGTTCGATATCCCAGTCATTGGCATCACTGGCACTAACGGCAAGACTACCACCAAGGAACTCATTGCTGCAGTCCTTTCGCAGAAATACAATGTGCTCTATACTCAGGGCAATTTCAATAATGATGTAGGTGTGCCCAAGACGCTGTTCCGACTCACAAAGGAGCACGAGATAGCTGTCATCGAGATGGGCGCCAGCCATCCTGGCGACATCAAGACGCTTGCTGAGACTGCCGAGCCTACCTGCGGTCTGATTACCAATGTTGGCAGAGCCCACCTTCAGGGCTTTGGTTCTTTCGAGGGAGTTATCAAGACCAAGTGCGAACTCTATGATTTCCTCCGTACACGCGAAGATGGCCTCATCTTCATTAATGTGGACAACGAATTCCTCATCGATCAGATTGGCGACGATGAAGAAATCTGGATAACCCCCTACTCCACTGATCCTGACAATCAGTACTCTTGCATCAGTGGCGAGATTATATCATGCGATCCCTTCTTGAAGTTCCGTTGGCGCGAGCCACTGATGACACTCGAGGAGGAAGGGCGTAGCACCAAGTGGCACAAGATTCAAACCCGACTCATTGGCTCTTATAATATTGACAACCTCTTGGCTGCCATCGCTGTAGGCATCAACTTTGGCGTTGATCGCAAGAAGATTTGTGCTGCCCTTGAGGAATACAAGCCTACAAACAATCGCAGTCAGATGACCATCACTGAGAAGAACCACCTGATTGTGGATGCCTATAATGCCAACCCAACCTCGATGCATGCTGCCCTCGACAACTTCAGTCTTATCCAGGCTGACAAGAAGATGGCCATCCTCGGACAGATGGGCGAGCTGGGCGAGGAAAGCGATAAGGAACATCGCATGCTGGTTGATCGTCTGGAGTCTGCTGGTTATGACGACGTTTGGCTCGTTGGTGACAACTTCAAGGACATAGATTGTTCATTCCGCAAGTTCCATGATGTGGAGGAAGTGAAGGCTGCCATCAAGGACAACTGTCCTGAGGGATTCTATATCCTCATCAAAGGCAGCAATAGCAATAAACTTTTCCAATTGCCTGAACTACTGTGAAGATTAGGGGATGCATCATATGGATCTGTCTGCTGGCCATCGTGGGCTGTCAGAAACAGAGGGAACTGCTCGACGAGGGCAATGCCGTCTATTATTGGCGCACTGACCTCAGACTTGACTCCACAGAAAGAGCCTTCCTCAGCCAGTACCATATTAATAAGGTGTATTGTCGCTACTTCGATGTGGTGATGAATGATGACGAGACAGAGCCCAAGCCCAATGCCACTATCACCTTCTCTGATAAGCTTCCTGACAGCATCGAGCTCATCCCCACCATTTATATCACGGAGGACTGCATGCACCAACCGCATCCTGATTTGGCAGAGAAGATTGTGAAGCGCATCCTCCAGATGAACGAGACCAATGATATTAATAATGTACGCGAGATACAGATAGACTGCGATTACACTTCGAAGAGTCGTAATACCTATTACGAATTCCTGAAACAGGTGAAGGATGCCTGGGGTAAGACACTCTCCACCACTATTCGTCTGCACCAGCTCTCTATGAAGGTTCCCCCTGCCGATTATGGTGTGTTGATGGTTTACAACACTGGCGATCCTCGTAAATGGGAAGAGCGCAACCCCATTCTCGACATCCGCGATGTATCCATCTATCTCGACAAACTCGACGACTATCAGATGCCCCTGGCCTCAGCCTATCCCGTTTTCCAATGGATCAGAAATATCCAAGGCGTCAGAGTGGAGCATACCGTCGAGGCCTCTGAGATTCTCTTGGTGAAGAAAGCCCTGGAGAAGGAGCGCAAGGATCTGAGTCGCTCTATCATCACCTATCACTTAGACAAAGATAACATTAACAGATATAAACCCAAAACCTATGAAGAGATTTATCATCATTAGTCTTCTGACAGCTCTCACGCTGCCATCGTTCGCTTGTGCCTGGGGCGACTGGGAGAACCCCTACTTGTACAGCATGTATACCCACGACCATTTCAGGGAGCGTGTTGAGAATGTGTGCAACGACAACTGGAAAGCCTATCTAGGCTCTACAGAGAAGTACTTCTGGTTCAACGCAGAAGAGGTGATCAAAGCTGCCCAGCAAAAGGGCGATGCCTTGATGGTAAGCTATGTGCAGAACCTGCAGAAGTATCTGGATTGCGTGAGCATTGAGGAGCGTAAGCAGTACGAGTGGAACTACCCCACCAAGGAGGAGATCGATGCCCAGAAACGCGATCTTCAGGCCGTTCGCACCTACGCCCTTGGCAAGACCAAGAGTAAGCTCCGCTCTCAGCATGCCTTGCTCTACATGCGATGCAACATGATGCTGGGGCGCCATCAGGAGAACATCACTTTCTGGGAGCAGACTGCCAGCCAATTCATCGATACTGTCTACAAGGAGATGATGAAGAACATCTATGCCGGAGCCCTTTACAAGACAGGGCGCGAGGCTGAAGCTGGAGAGTTGTTTGCCGAGATGAACGACTACGAGAGTCTGATGACCCAGTTCTATAAGAAGCGTTCTTACCTCGCTATTAGCCAGCACTACAAGCAGAACCCCAATTCGAAGGTGCTCCCCTTCCTGCTTCAGGACTTCGTGAACAATGCCCAGGAGGCTGAAGACATGAAGAACGGAGGATTTGGAGGCAAGCTCTTCATTCGCGACATCAACGAGCAGGAATCCTGGCAGATGCAGCAATTCTGCGAGTTGGTACTTCGCGAGGGCAAGACTGAAACACCTATCATGTGGAAGGCAGCTAAGGCTTGGCTGGAATACCTCTCTGGTAAGAAAGAGGCAGCCCTCAAGGACATCAATGCAGCCATGAAGTTGGAAGGCACAGAGCGCATGAAGGAAAGCGCCCGAGTGCTGAAGCTCTACATCACAGGAGCCCAGGCCAAGCCCAGCGACGACTTCGATGAATATCTGGCCAACGAGCTGGAATGGCTCAAGCTGAAGGTCGGACAAGACGATTACTTCTCTCGCGCCATGTATCGCCTCTCGCACCAGATCATCGAGCCCCACTATAAGTACAACTCTGAGCAACAGCTGGCCCTCATGCTCTTGACAGGTAACTATGGCTATGGGCTTAGCATCGACACCATGCAAGTGGACAAGCTGGAGAAGTTCCTCTATTACACCAAGACCCCAGGCAAGAAGCCCTTCGACAAATACCTCAAAACCCACATCGCACCTAAAGACTCCGACCTCATAGAACTCATTGGTACGAAGTACATGCGAATAGCCCAGTGGGACAAGGCCATCGAATGGCTGAAGGATATCCCCGTGAGCTATTACAACAACAATCGCACTAAGGGATACCTCTACTACTCCGTTGTGCGAAAATGGAATGTGGAGCCTTGGACTACTCGCCAGTGGGTGAAGGA
Organism: uncultured Prevotella sp.; assembly: GCA_902798285.1. GTDB lineage: Bacteria > Bacteroidota > Bacteroidia > Bacteroidales > Bacteroidaceae > Prevotella. Next base: position 40,082 of record CADBVZ010000018.1, read on the forward strand.
GGATGAGATCTACCAGAGAGACCTCAAGTGGTGGAAGCATCGCAAACTCGACTTCTGCAAGGAGATGCAGATGATGGAGAGTTCGCTCAATCTGCTGAAGGGCAAAGCTCTCGAACAGCGCTATCTGAACCTCGCCACATACTACGCCCAGGCCAGCGTCAAGGGCGATTGCTGGTGGCTGTTGTGGGAAACAAAGAGCATTTACGACAAGGTTCGTGTCAACGAGGTCGACTTTGGCCAGAAGGCCTTGGAGTATCTGCAAAAGGCAGCTATGAGCAAAGATCCTGAAGTGAAGATGAAGGCCCTCTTCGCCATGGGCTATCGCGAGCTCTACACAGCTTCGCCCAATGCAGAGACCAATCTGTGGTATCACAGCGAATGGAGTTCAGAGGCAGGCGATATAGTTACAACCTATCAGCGTCAAAGTCCGCAGTTCAGAGCCTACCAAGGCCTCTTCGATCTAGTGGAGAACAGTTCGAAAGTGCCTACTTATATCAGTAAATGCGACGAGTTCCTGCAATTCCGCAAGTACTATCGCCGAAATAAGTAATCCCCCTCGCTGAGGAATACGTGCAGAAAAGGGAGCCCCAAACCACCCAATTCAGTGGTTTTCGAAAAAAAATATCCCTTTTTCTGCACGTATTTCATTTTTTTGCCGTAACTTTGCAGCCGATTTCTCAAAATCCGCCGATGGAAAATCGGGATGTAGCGCAGTTGGTAGCGCACTACGTTCGGGACGTAGGGGTCGGGCGTTCGAGTCGCCTCATCCCGACTTTTGAGACTTTACAGCATGATTGAGTGGTTGCCCAGCAGCCACTTTTTTTTGTTTCCGAGCATAGAAGTTTAGCTTGTTTAGAAGTTTAGAAGTTTAGGATTTCAAGGTATATAGAAATAAAAATTAATTATATTTTTTTCTTTTTCTTATAAAATCCTAAATATCTAAACTTCTAAACTTCATAACTTCCCCGGCCCATTAAGTAAGCACGTTTTTAGCCCATAATATAAGCGCTCAACCTTTACTCGGAGTAAAGTGGGACTTTAGTCGGAGTAAAGTCCAGGTTTACTCCGACTAAACCTCCAAATTCTCTAGAGAATTTTTGGGTTTGGATTATCCTCTCTATCAGTCTGGATAGTTCTGACTATGACTTTGGATAGTCTAAACTAATAGCTGAACGAGCTGCCGCCTAGGAATTCGCGGAGGAGCGAGGTGGGCGGAATCTGCGTTTCTGGGATGGGTTTGATGTAGCGCAGGAACTTCAGCAGGCGATAGGCCTCAGCATGTTCGGCGCAGTTCTCGGGCACGGCTTCGAGCAGGGGCTCTGCCTGACTCTTGATAACAGCAAGTTCGAAGAGCATGGCGGTATTGAACATAGCATCGGCATTCTCCTGAAATGGGAATATCCACTTGTTCTCGCCAGCACGAACGGAAGGCCAGCGGCGAATGGTCTCCTGAGCCGATACGGCACGATACTTATGATCGCGGATGATGCGACGTAAGAGGCGGTTGTCGGTGGTGGGAATGTAGTTATGATTATCGAGCAACACAGTAGTGAGGGCCGAGGCGTAAACACGGAATATCTGCTCGTTAGGTATCTGCGAGGTGAGCTCTGGATTCAAGGCGTGGATGCCTTCTACCACGAGGATCTCATTCTCATACAAACGGAGCCTTTTGCCACTCTTCTGACTAGTACCTGTGGGGAAGTCGTAACGCGGCAGCTCCACCTCGTCACCTCGGAAGAGGGCTGTGAGCTGTTCGTTGAGAAGAGGCAGGTTCAGGGCATGCAGATGCTCGAAATCATAGTCGCCCTTGGCATCGCGAGGAGTCTTATCACGATCCACAAAATAGTCATCGAGCGAGATGCCTACAGGTTTGATGCCATTCACGGCCAGCTGAACAGAGAGGCGCTTGCAAGTGGTGGTCTTACCCGATGACGAGGGACCAGCAATGAGCACTAGCTTAATACCTTTGCGCTGGGCTATCTCATCGGCTATCTTGGCGATTTTCTTCTCCTGCAGAGCCTCACTGACCATGATCAGCTGGGGCGAATAGCCCTGGGTGATGGCTTCGTTCAGATCGCCGATGGTGCGAAGGCCGAGGATGTCCTGCCACTGATGATGCTCCTTGAAGATGCCGAACATTTTGTCCTGATGGGTCATCTCGCCAAGCTCTTCAGGATTCTCGCGCGAAGGCAAACGAAGCAGCAATCCATCATAATATTTCTCGAGTCCAAAGAGATAGAGCTGCGAGGTGTTGGTAAGCAGCGAGCCATAATAATAGTCTATGTAGCCATCGATATCGTAATAGGTGGTGTAGAGTCGACCCGTAGACTTGAGCAGCTTTACCTTCGAACGGTTATGCTTCTCATCGAACATGCGGATGGCCTCCTCGGTAGTTGTCTCATGGCGATGGATGGGCATAGCTGCATCGATGATCTCTTTCATCCTCTTACGAATACGGCCAGCATCGTCGAGCGTTACATCGTGACCTATATTGAGATTGACGTAATAGCCGTTGGAAACGGGGATGTCGATGGCCACCTTACACTGGTCGTAGAGCTCGTGGACAGCCTTGCAGAGAACGAAGAAAAGGCTGCGAGTATAAGCGCGCAAGCCGCTGGACGAGGTGACATCGAGGAATTCTACCTCCTTCTGCTTATAGGCACGGAAGTGCATGCCTTCCACCTTATTATTAACGTGGGCCGAAACAGGGCCGTACTTCATCTTGAGATCGGAAAGCTGATAGATTTCTTCGAGTGTGGCGCCCATAGGAGCCTCGATAATCTGACCGTTGTTACGGATATAAATCTGAATGGTTTTCTCCATATTCATTGTTGGTTTTTAGTGAATTCTGTGGCAAAGATAGGAGAAAAAGTTGATAATGCATAACCGTTGGTGGATAAATTTGCATCACGGTAGCAAATTTTTCACTTTTCACTTTTCACTTTTCACTTTTTTTCGTATCTTTGTAGCCGAATTCGAATCAAAAAGATATCTTTATGCTTGTAATTTTCAAACTACTCGGCTCACTCGCGTTGCTGATGTTCGGTATGAAGTCGATGAGTGAGGCTCTGCAGAAAATGGCTGGTCCGCAGTTGCGACACGTTCTCGGAGCAATGACCACAAACCGCTTTACTGGAATGCTGACAGGTATGCTGGTAACAGCTTCGGTACAATCTTCAACGGCTACTACGGTGATGACCGTATCATTCGTGAATGCCGGATTGCTGACGCTGGCACAGGCCATATCGGTGATTATGGGTGCGAACATCGGAACTACGCTGACGGCGTGGATCATGTCGGCAGGTATGTCGTTCGACATTACGAGTGCCGTTTATCCTGCGTTCCTCATAGGTATCGTGCTGATTTATCTGAAGAAATACCGTTATATAGGTGATTTCCTGTTCGGTCTCTCGTTCTTGCTCTTAGGACTGGGAACGCTGCGAATGACGGGCACAGAGATGCATCTGGGCGAGAATCAGGCGTTATTGGATTTCTTTGCCTCATTCGATCCCAATTCTTTCCTGACCACGCTGATATTCCTCTTTTTGGGAGGTGTGCTGACGTTCTGCGTTCAGTCATCGGCTGCCGTGATGGCCATTACCATGATACTCTGCTCGAGTGGTGCGCTGCCCATATATCAGGGTATTGCGTTGGTAATGGGTGAGAACATTGGTACCACAATTACCTCAAACCTGGCAGCCCTCTCGGCTAATACACAGGCTCGTAGAGCAGCCTTGGCCCACATGTTCTTCAACGTATTTGGTGTGGTGTGGATTCTCTTCGTGTTCCGTCCGTTTATCGATGCCGTTTGCGGATTGGTGGGCTACGATGTGACGATAACGAAGGAGAGCGTGACTACTGCCGTGTTCCTGGCCAATGCCGCCAAGTTGAGTTTTGTGCTTGCTGCCTTCCATACCTGCTTCAATGTTGCCAATACGCTTATACTCATCTGGTTCATTCCACAGATAGAACGTTTCGTATGCTGGGTTATCAAGCCTAAGAAGGTGGACGAGGAAGAGGACTTCCGTCTGCACTTCATTACCTCGGGTATCATGAAAACCCCTGAGCTCTCGGTGCTCGAGGCTCAAAAAGAGATTCAGCACTTCTCGGAGCGTATGCAGCGTATGTTTAACATGGTACGCGAATTGCTGACACTCTCGAGCAGTGCCAACAATAAGAAGGATAATAAGGCAGGCGACTTCAACAAGCTCTTCACTCGTATCGAAAAGTACGAGGGCATCAGCGATAACATGGAGCTGGAGATAGCCAAATACCTCGACTCGGTGAGTGATGCCCACCTTTCTGACGACACCAAGGCCAAGATCCGTGCCATGCTTCGTGAGATATCAGAGTTAGAGTCGATTGGCGATGCCTGCTACAATATGGCGCGCACAATATCGCGTAAATATAACGGCAAGCAGGATCACTTCATCGAGAAGCAGTATGAGCACATCCACCAGATGATGGAGCTCACGGATCAGTCGTTGAGTCAGATGAATCGCCTGATGCTGGGTCGCAAGGAGTCGTTCGATGTGAACCACTCGTTCAATATTGAGCACGAGATCAATAACTACCGCAACCAGCTGAAGCAGCAGAATATTGTAGATATTAACAATCACGAGTATACCTACGCCGTTGGTACCATCTATATGGATATCATCAACGAGTGTGAGAAACTAGGTGACTACGTAGTGAATGTAGTCGAGGCTCGCATGGGATTAAGGTAAAGTAAAAGTGAAAAGGCGAAAAAGTCTCCGAAATGTTTGGCATTTCGGAGATTTCTTTTTAATTTTGCAGCCGTTTTCAAGGGGTGTCTGCGGGTGCAGGCTGAGATGATACCCTCTAACCTGATCCGGATTATACCGGCGTAGGGATGGAATACAGGATTTCTCAACACAAATTTCCCCCTTTACATTATTTATTAATTAAAGGTACTATTAAGGTATGAAAAGATTGTTTTTAAGTATGGCTACACTGGTGTGTGTGGCGAGTATGAATGCACAAAGCAAAGCTGCACTTTATGATTCCACCAAGGTGGAGCAGCTGCAAGAGGTAGTAGTAAAAGGCGTACGTGCGCAGAAGAATGCGCCCTATGCCGTGACTAATATCAAAAAGCAGCAACTGAATGAATTCTCAACAACGGGTAAAGAACTGCCTTTCCTGTTCTCGCAGACCCCTGGTGTGCTGGCATGGAGTGAAAACGGAGTAGGCACAGGTACCACTTATATGCGTATTCGTGGAGCCGGCGACTCACGTATTAATGTAACACTCGATGGTGTGCCCCTGAACTCGCCTGAGGATCAGTGCGTGTTCTGGGCCAACATGAACTCTTATGGTTCGCTGCTCGGATCGGTTCAGATTCAGCGAGGTGTGGGAACATCGACCAATGGCGATGGTGCCTTTGGTGGTACGATAGCCCTTTCATCGGCTACGCCCCAGCAGACGCCAGGCTTGGAAGTATCAGGTTCATATGGATCATTTAATACATTCAACGTAGGTGGCAAGTTCTCAACGGGATTATTGTGGAAGCACTTGATCTTCGACGGTGCTTATCATGAGACAAATACTGATGGCTTTATTCATGGCACCTCAGGACGCAGCGGTAGTTACTATGGCGGACTCACCTGGATAGGCGATAACTTCCAGATTCGCTATAAGAACATCGGCAACTTCGAGAAAACGGGACAGGCCTGGAATGGTGTTACGGCTGGCGATAACGATATGAGTCTGATGGACGGCACATACGGCAGTAAGACGGGCATCAAGAACTATAAGGATATGTACGAGGTTGGACTGGGCAAGTATAACACGCTCTATGAATACCTGACATACGATGCTGATGGCAACTTCGTGAAGGATGCCAACGGCAACTATGTGACAGCCCGTTACGCGATGGTCGACGGCACCTATTGGGACAAGACTACCGATAACTTCTGGCAGAACCACAATATCCTCTCGGCTGCCTGGAACATCAGTGAGCACTGGACAACCACAGCCTCGCTACACTATACCTACGGCTATGGCTACTATCGTGAGTTCCGTCCGTCCAACAAACTCGCGAAGTTTGGTATGACGGCTACCGATGCCAATGGCAAGAACATCAAGCGTACTGACTTCGTTCGCGAGAAGGGCCTTTCGCAGAATGCTTATGGACTGGTATGGAATATCAACTATCTGAATGACGCATGGGACATCATCGGCGGACTCTCAATCCAGAACTTCGATGGCAACCACTTCGGCTACGTGACCTATGCGGCTAATGATATTGTACGCCAGAAGTATCTGGCTAACGGTGACTATAAGTACTATGACTCTGATGCCCATAAGCTCGATGGCAACGTATTCGTAAAGGCCGCCTATCACATTAATGAACAATGGGATGTGTTTGGTGATATCCAATATCGCCATGTGGGTTATAAGACCGATGGTATCAACGACAAGTTCTACGATGACGAAAGCGGTTACTATAACCAGAAGCTCGATATCGATGAGAAGTATGACTTCTTGAACCCGAAGGCTGGTTTCTCCTGGAGCCTGAATGGACATCGTTTGTATGGATCGGTAGCTATGAGTCATCGTGAGCCCGAGCGCAACAACTTTACAGACAATGGCTCTTATCCTGCTCCGAAGGCAGAATCGTTGATAGATTATGAACTCGGTTACACCTTCAATAGTGATATCTTCCGCGTAGGCGTGAACCTTTATTATATGGATTATAAGGACCAGTTTGTCCAGACAGGACTGAAGAGCGACATTGGCGAGAATCTCACTACAAATATCAAGGACTCATATCGTACAGGTATTGAGTTACAGGCTGGCATCGATCCTACATCATGGCTCACCATCGAGGGTAACGCCTCGTTGAGTAAGAACAAAATCAAGGACTTTGACGAGGTGGTAGAGGACTGGGACAACGGCGAAACAACAATCCATTACGACAACTCCACGCTGGCCTTTAGCCCATCTACGATTCTCAATGGTTTTGTAAACCTTCACCACAAGGGATGGCAGGCCGTGTGGCACACGAACTTCGTGAGTCGACAGTATCTTGACAATACAGAGAATGTTGATCGTTCACTGCCTTGCTATTCAGTATCGAACATATCATTGGGGTATACTCTCAAGCCTAAGAAGGTGATGAAGGAGGCCATCTTCGGTCTTAACTTCAACAATGTATTCAATCGCCGTTATGCCAGCAGCGGTTGGGTTTATTCAGCCATCTATGCCAGCGGCGGTCATCCCAACGACAACCGCTACTACCAGATAGGCTTCATCCCAATGGCGGGCTTTACAATGACAGCAAACGTAACACTGAGGTTTTAATCAATAGTATATAGTTTACAGATGACAGAGTTTTTGACGGCACATTGGCTCGATATTGTGACAACAATACTCGGACTGGCTTATATTCTGCTGGAGTATAAGGCAAGCGTCTGGATGTGGATTGTGGGTTTCCTGATGCAGGTGCTCGGTATCGTACTTTATTATCAGAAAGGGCTCTACGCCGATTGTGGTATGGAGTTCTATTATCTGACGGTAACGGTATATGGTTACTGGCGATGGGTTCGCAAATCCCCCCGCCATCAGGAGGCAGAGCTAAAAATCCGCCATTTCCCGTGGAGATTGGTGTTGCCGTGGACTCTGCTAATTTTGGGTGTCTGGGGTATCATGGACTGGTTTCTCGTCACCTTTACCGACTCAACCGTTCCTATGATTGACAGCTTTACCACAGCCCTCTCCATCGTAGGTATCTGGGCACTTGCACACAAATATCTTGAGCAGTGGTTTATCTGGATTGTCGTCGATATATTCACCTGTGGACTATACTTCTATAAGGATATTCCTTTCAAGGCCTCACTCTACGCCCTTTATGTAGTGATTGCCGTTTTTGGCTACTTTAAATGGCGGAAGATGATGGGTGAAACGCAACACCGATGATATAAAAAAGTATAAAATCCGGAAATAGATGTTTATTTTCGGATTTTTTTTATACCTTTGCATCCGTATCTGACTAAGCATTACTTTATCAAACTCATTTGAATATGAATAATGTACCTGTAATTAAGATTGGAATCGTCGCCGTAAGTCGCGACTGTTTCCCTGAGTCATTGGCTGTTAACCGTCGTAAGGCTGTTATCGCCGAGTATGAAAAGAAGTTCGGTAAGGACGGCATCTACGAGTGTCCTATCTGTATTGTTGAGAGTGAGATCCACGCTCAGCAGGCTCTCGAGGATGTTCAGAAGGCCGGTTGTAACGCTCTCTGCGTTTACCTGGGCAACTTCGGTCCTGAGATTTCTGAAACCATGATTGCTGACTGGTTCAAGGGCCCGTCAATGTTCATCGCTGCTGCTGAGGAGACTCAGAAGGACCTGATCGATGGTCGTGGCGACGCTTATTGCGGTATGTTGAACGCCAGCCAGGCTCTGAGCCTGCGCAAGACTCGCGCTTACATTCCTGAGGAGCCCGTTGGTGACGCTGCTCAGTGCGCTGAGATGATTCATGAATTCCTGCCTATCGCTCGTGCTATCGTAGGTCTGCAGAACCTGAAGATCATCAGCTTCGGTCCTCGTCCTAACAACTTCCTCGCTTGTAACGCTCCTATCCGTGCTCTCTATGATCTCGATGTTGAGATCGAGGAGAACTCTGAGCTCGACCTGCTCGAGGCTTTCCAGAAGCATCAGGGCGACCCACGCATCGACGATGTAGTTAAGGATATGGCTGCTGAGCTCGGCACTGGCAACAAGATTCCTTCAGTTCTGCCTAAGCTCGCTCAGTACGAGTTGACTCTGACTGACTGGATTGAGGGTCACAAGGGTTCTCGTCAGTTTGTGGCTATGGCCAACAAGTGCTGGCCTGCATTCCAGACCATGTTCGGTTTCGTACCTTGCTACGTAAACAGCCGTCTCACTGGTCGTGGTATCCCCGTAGCTTGCGAGGTTGATATCTATGGCGCTCTGTCTGAGTACATCGGAACTTGCATCAGTCAGGATGCCGTTACCCTGCTCGACATCAACAACACCGTACCTACCGATATGTACGAGGAGAGTATCAAGGGCAAGAAGTTTGCTTGCGATACATACACAGAGAAGGAAATCTTCATGGGCTTCCACTGTGGTAACACCGCTTCAAGCAAGGTTTGCAACTGCCAGATGTGCTTCCAGCGCATTATGGCTCGTGCTCTGCCTGTTGAAGTTACTAACGGTACCCTCGAGGGTGACATCCAGCCAGGTCTGGCTACAGTTTATCGTCTGCAGTCTACTGCTGACACCAAGCTCCGCGCTTACATCGCTCAGGGCGAGGTTATTCCTGTAGCTACCCGCTCATTCGGTTCTATCGGTGGCCATCAGGGTAAGTATCTCTGGGAGGTTCTCAAGTACATGGGTATCCCCGTTGACGAGATTGACTACAACTTCCCGAAGGGTGATTTCTATCCCACAGAGAATCCATTCGCTTAATGAATTAAGAAGTGAATTAATAGTAACCCCGGAAAGGTATGATGCCTTTTCGGGATTTTTTTTCAATATAATTTGGCTATCTGCGTAGTTTTGCGTAATTTTGCAGCGGATTATAGTATGTGCTTATGCAGACAAACAGTCATTTATCGCGTTTGATCCACGATCAAGCCAAGAAATATGGTGATCGTGAGGAGTTGATTTACAAGGATTTCGGCGGTTCTGAGTGGAAGTCGTTGTCGTGGAATCAGTTCTCGGCAACGGTGAAACAGGTATCGAATGCCTTGCTCAACCTGGGTGTCAAGGTGCAGGAAAATATCGGTGTATTCTCACAGAACTCAGTGCAGTATCTGTTCTGCGACTTTGGTGCATGGGGTATTAGGGCGGTGACAATCCCATTCTATGCCACGAGTTCTGAACAGCAGATTCAATTCATGATCAGTGATGCGCATATCCGTTTCCTGTTTGTCGGTGAGCAGGATCAATACGACAAGGCTCGTCGTGTCAGTGCCACTTGTAAAACTTTGGAGCGCATTATCATCTTCGACAGGAACGTCCGTATTTCGGATCAGGATCTTAATGCCATGTATTTTGACGATTTCCTGAAGTTAGGCGAGAACCTGCCTCGACAGACGGAGGTGGAGGCTTTGCAGGCCAAGGCATCGATGGATGATATTGCAAACATACTATATACCTCGGGAACGACGGGTGATTCCAAGGGCGTTATTTTGACCTGTGGTCAGTATGCGGCCGCCATGGAGGCTAACAACAAGTGTGTACCCGTAGGCGAGAATGACCGTGTGCTGAATTTCTTACCTTTTACCCATATCTTTGAAAAGGGATGGAAGATCTTATGTCTGACGGAAGGTGCTAAGCTGATAGTGAATACTTATCCACAGGAAGTACAGCAGTCGATGAAGCAGACTCATCCGACATGTATGTCAAGTGTCCCCCGTTTCTGGGAGAAGGTTTATATGGGTGTTCTGGAACAAATTGAGAAAGCCAGTGCGCCAAAACGTAAGTTGTTTACTCATGCCCTCAACGTGGGTCGTAAGCATAACATTACATACCTGTCAAAGGGAAAGCGTCCGCCGTTGGCATTACATATGGAATATGAGATGCTAAATAAGACCGTTTTCTCGCTGGTACGTAAGGAGTTAGGTCTGGAGAACGCGCATTTCTTCCCCACGGCAGGAGCAACAGTTAATCCGAAGGTTGAGGAGTTTGTCCATGCCATTGGTATCAACATGATTGTGGGTTATGGTTTGACAGAGAGTCTTGCCACAGTAAGTTGTAATCACTTAGGTGAGCCTTATACAGTGGGTGGTGTTGGCATTCCTATTGAGGGTATCGAGATTAAGATAAGCGAAGAAGGTGAGGTACTGTTAAAGGGTCCGACGATCACAAAGGGTTATTATAACCGTGACGACCTGACAAAGGCTGCGTTTACCGAAGATGGATTCTTCCGTACGGGTGACTCTGGTTATTTAGAGGGTGGCGAGCTGTTCCTGAAGGAGCGTATCAAAGATCTCTATAAGACCTCAAATGGTAAATATATCGCACCACAGATGATCGAATCGAAGCTCCTGGTGGATAAATATATCGACCAGATAGCCATTATTGCAGATCAACGTAAGTTTGTCTCGGCTCTGATTATTCCGGTTTATCCATTACTGGAGGAATATGCTCGTGAGCATCACATTCAGGTAGAGAGTCGTGAACAGCTTTGTGCTGATCCGCAGATCAATGAGATGATGAAGGAGCGTATTGACACCCTTCAGCAGCAGTTGGCTCACTATGAGCAGGTGAAACGCTTCACTCTGCTGCCCCACCAGTTCTCAATGGAGAAGGGCGAGTTGACCAATACGCTTAAGATTAAGCGCCGCGTGTTGAATCAGAACTATGCCAAAGAGATTGACGCGATGTATGCAGAATAAATAAGAATATTGAATATAGAATTAAGAGTGATTACACAGGATCAACTGAAAGATGTTTTGGAACGTGCAGAAGCTTTGCACCGTTACCTTGAGATAGACAAGAAAAAAATAGAATACGAGGAAGAGGATCTTCGTACGCAGGCTCCTGACTTCTGGGAAGACAGAAAGCGTGCTGAGGAGCAGATGAAAAAGGTGAAGGGTATTAAGAAATGGCTTGATGGTTATCATGAAGTACGTACCCTTGCCGATGAACTTCAACTAGCTTTTGACTTCTACAAAGATGAGATGGTTACAGAGGAAGAGGTTGAGGAAACTTACGCCAAGGCCATCAAAGCCATTGAGGATCTTGAGTTGAAGAACATGCTTCGCCAGAAGGAAGATCCAATGGAGGCAGTATTGAAAATCAATTCTGGAGCCGGAGGTACTGAGGCTCAAGACTGGGCCTCGATGTTGATGCGTATGTATCAGCGTTGGGCTGATGCTCATGGTTACAAAGTAACTATTTCAAATCTACTCGATGGTGATGAGGCTGGCATCAAGAGTGTGACCATGCAGATAGAAGGTGGCGATTATGCATATGGCTATCTGAAGAGCGAGAATGGTGTGCACCGTTTGGTACGAGTGAGCCCGTTTAATGCTCAGGGTAAGCGTATGACCTCATTTGCTTCGGTATTTGTATCGCCTCTGGTTGATGATACCATTGAAGTTTATGTTGATCCTGCTAAACTCTCTTGGGATACCTTCCGCTCTTCTGGAGCAGGTGGACAGAATGTGAATAAAGTAGAGTCGGGTGTCCGTTTGCGTTATTGGTATACGGATCCTGATACGGGTGAGGAAGAGGAAATCCTCATTGAGAATACCGAAACGCGAGATCAGCCAAAGAATAAAGAGCGTGCCCTGACATTGCTCCGTTCACAGCTTTATGACCGCGCGATGAAAAAACGCTTGGAGGCTCAGGCAAAGATTGAGGCTGGAAAGAAGAAGATTGAATGGGGCAGCCAGATTCGTTCATATGTCTTCGATGATCGTCGTGTGAAAGACCATCGCACCAATTATCAGACTACCGATGTTGACGGAGTGATGGATGGTAAGATTGATGAATTCATCAAGGCCTACCTCATGGAATTCCCCGTAAATGACGAAGAACAATAAGAATAACAATAAAAACAATTAAGATTATGGCACAGATTGCAAAAGCATCAAAAAGCACCCAGAAAAAGGTGGCTTATCAGAAGAAACAGGAACAAGGTGGCAAGAAGGTACTGGAGTGGATTTTCGGTGTACTGGTAGTTCTTGCTATCCTGTTTGTTGTTTACTCTATTTTCATCGTTTCTTAATGAGCGGCCTGGAGATAGAACGGAAATTTCTGGTTTGTAACGATGATTACAAGCGGCAGGCTTTCAGTAGCAGCCGCATTCAGCAAGGTTATATCTGCAGTGGTCACGGACGTACCGTCAGGGTACGTATCCGTGACAACCGCGGATATCTTACTATTAAAGGCCCATCGGGTGAAAATGGACTCAGTCGGTATGAGTTTGAGAAAGAAATCACGCTCGATGAGGCAGAACACCTGATGGAACTCTGCGAGCCTGGCTGTATCGACAAAACCCGCTATCTCATAAAAAGTGGTGATCATACCTTTGAGGTAGATGAATTCTATGGAGAGAACGAAGGGTTGGTGATGGCTGAGGTTGAGTTACAATCGGAAGACGAACCTTTTGTAAAACCCGTTTTTATCGGTCGTGAGGTGACGGGCGATCGCAGATACTACAACTCACATCTACTTAAACATCCTTTTTCCACTTGGGGGAAAGACAAAGAATCAGCAGACCAATAACGGCAGCAATAGTAACACCAGTGGCATTGGCGGCAAAATCAAGCCAATCGCCGTTACGATGTCCTCCTGTACAATATTCCTGTAAAAGTTCGAGGATGCCACTCATAACTATTGGCATTAACCAAGCCCAGAAGTATAGCTTTTCGTAATCGAACTTCTTATGTTTGGAGGCATATTCAATCCATAATATGGTGAAAGTTCCGCCATACATGATAAAGTGCACCCATTTGTCAATAAACTCAACGTTATCGAGTGGGGTTTCAGGGAAAAACGGAACCAGGGAAAGAATCCAAATTAAGAGGATGAATACATCCGAAAAAGGGTATTTCTTGACTAAATGAAACAAATAACTCATATTTACTTGCAATTTCGGTGCAAAATTAAGAAATAATTTATACTTTTGCAAGCGAAAGACGAGAAAAGTGCATATGGCAAAAATAGAAAGAGTTAATTTTGGTAGTAAACTTGGTGTTATTTTAGCAACCGCAGGTTCTGCTGTAGGGTTAGGCAATATCTGGCGTTTCCCTTATATGACAGGCCAAAATGGCGGCGCGGTGTTTATCTTGATTTATGTTTTGTGTGTACTTTTACTCGGCATCCCCTGTATGATCAGCGAGTTTATCATTGGTCGTCATGGTCAGGCCAATACCGCAAGGGCGTTCCGTAAGATATCTGGAGGAACGATGTGGTCGCTGATAGGCTATATGGGTGTGCTGACAGGATTCCTTATTTCCGGCTATTATGCAGTAGTTTCAGGCTGGTGTCTGGAATATTTATGGGCTTCGCTAACAGGACAGCTACAAGGTGATCCTGAATATATCAAGACATATTTCGCCACTTTCTCTCAGGATCCTGTCAAACCCGTTTTCTGGACATTTATCATTCTCTTGGCTACCTATCTGATTATCGAAAATGGTGTACGCGATGGAATTGAGAAGGCATCAAAACTGATGATGCCCACCTTATTTATATTATTACTGGTCATCGTGGTGGCATCGTGCATGCTGCCAGAAGCGGAGAAAGGTATAGAGTTTCTGTTTAAGCCTGATATGTCGAAGTTTACCAGCGATGTGTTCTTAGGTGCGCTTGGACAGTCATTCTATTCGATGAGCATTGCCATGGGATGTATCTGTACTTATGCCAGTTACTTTTCCAAGCAAACAAATCTGGCCAACTCAGCCATGCAGATTGGTGTCATCGACTTCTTCGTAGCATTATTGGCTGGACTGGTTATTTTCCCTGCAGCCTTCTCTGTGGGAGTGAATCCCGATAGCGGTCCGTCGCTAATCTTTATCACGTTACCGAATGTGTTTCAGCAAGCCTTTGGCAATGAAGTGATTGGATATGCCATCTCTGTGCTGTTCTATATTCTGCTATCGATGGCAGCCCTTACTTCACTAATGTCTCTACATGAGGTGAGCACAGCCTTTCTTCAAGAAGAGATGGGTACTACACGTAAACGTGCGGCTTTGGGGGTAACGATAGGTTGTATCATCATAGGAACGGTTTGTTCTCTTTCTTTGGGAGCATGGAGCCATATTCGCGTGTGGGGTATGACCATCTTCGATACCTTTGATTTTGTAACAGGACAGCTTTTCCTACCGATAGTTGGATTCCTGACCTGCATCTTTATCGGATGGTTTGTTCCCCATAAGATTGTGCACGACGAGTTCACAAACATGGGAACACTGCGTAACGGCACACTTTTCCACTTCTACATCTTCTTGGTTAAGTATGTTTGTCCCGTGTTTATTCTCTTTATATTCCTTCACCAATTCGGATTACTGTAAATGGATAAGCGTGGTACATTTGGTAGCCGTCTGGCCATTATCTTAGCAACGGCAGGTTCAGCAGTAGGTTTGGGCAACATCTGGCGTTTCCCGTTTATGACGGGACAGAATGGTGGTGCAGCCTTTATCCTTGTTTATTTTGCCTGTGTGTTGTTGTTGGGAATTCCCGGAATGGTCAATGAGTTTATCGTGGGGCGTCATGCCCAAACCAATGCCGCCCGTGCCTACAGCCAAATAGGTGGTAGGAAATGGCGATTCATTGGTTATCTGGGCATCTTGACCTCTACCATCATCCTTGGCTTCTATGCTGTTGTCGCAGGTTGGTGTCTGCAATATCTGTTTGCCTCGATAGCAGGACAACTAAATGGCGATCCTTCATACGTCATAGCATATTTCAGGACTTTTTCTTCTGACCCTATTAAACCATGTCTTTGGGCTATTGGATTTGTGCTGATTACCCATTTGGTGGTGGCTCAAGGTGTGGAGAAAGGTATTGAGCGGGCTTCTAAGTTGCTGATGCCATTACTATTGGTACTATTACTGATTCTGGTTGTTGCCTCGTGTCTACTCCCCAATGCATCGGCAGGTATTGAATTCCTGTTGAAACCTGATTTCTCGAAAGTCAGCCGCGACGTATTTCTTGAGGCCCTAGGCCAAGCTTTCTTCTCATTGAGTCTTGGAACTGCATGTCTGTGCACCTATGCCTCCTACTTCAAGCGCGATACGAACCTACTACGCTCTGCTACTCAGATTGCCTTGCTTGATTCTGCCATCGCCATACTTGCAGGACTGATGATATTCCCTGCAGCCTTCTCCGTAGGTGTCCAGCCCGACAGTGGACCATCGTTGATTTTCATTACCTTGCCCAATGTTTTCCGCGAAGCTTTTGCCGCCATGCCATTAGTGGGTTACGTTATATCCATTCTGTTTTATGCCCTTCTGGTATTTGCAGCCCTTACCTCAACTATCTCCATGCACGAGATAGGTACAGCTTTCTTCCATGAGGAGTTGAGTCTACCACGACAGAAAGCAGCTTGGATTCTGACGTTGGTTTGTTCACTGATAGCCATCTTCTGCTCATTGTCCGTAGGCGCCTATAGTAACCTGCAACTTTTTGGAATGTCGTTGCTTGATTTTTGCGACTTCCTGACGGCTCAGTTGATGTTACCAGCTGGAGCATTCCTGACAAGCATCCTGATGGGATGGTTTGCCAATCGTCAATTGGTACAGGATGAATTCACCAATAACGGAACACTCCATGCAACGTTCTTTAAGGCTTGGTATTTCTCTGTCCGATACATCGTCCCGCTATGTATCGCCTTGATTTTCTTACATCAGTTCGGAGTACTATGATCCGCGAATTTTTCTATTTGCAGAAGTCAGATCGTAAGACTGTTCTGACATTGCTTATTGCGATAGTAGTGGGGTTTGGTGTCATTTTTCTGACGGGTGGAGAGCAAGAGGAGGCCCAAGGAAGCCCCAAGGATTCCCAACATCATCCTACAGCATCTAGGAACGTCAGCTATTACGTTGCTCCAAAGAAGGTGGAACGCTTTTATTTCGATCCTAATACAGCCGATAGTACTCAATTATTGCGACTTGGCTTACAGCCTTGGCAAGTGCGTAACATTTATAAATACAGAGCTTCAGGGGGCATCTACCGTAAGCCTGAGGACTTTGCTCGCCTGTATGGCCTGACCGTCAAACAGTATCGCGAGCTTCAGCCATACATTCGTATCTCTGACGATTACCTACCAGCATCTACATTACTTGGAAAGGAAAAGCATTCATATCATCAGGTACGTGATTCCGTGAATCAGGCTGTCAACCATCGTGATTCCCACTATCCCGTAAAGATTAGTGAATCGGAGCATGTCATCCTGAATACTGCTGATACGACGATACTGAAGACAGTGCCAGGAATTGGTCCTTATTTTGCTCGTAAGATTGTACAATATGGTGAACGTCTTGGGGGTTATGTCAGTACCGATCAGCTCGATGAAATCGAGGATTTCCCGCAGGAGGCCAAGCGCTATCTCGTCATCAATCAACCTCAAGTGAGAAAGTTGAATGTGAATCAACTCTCCCTCAACGAACTGAAACGCCATCCTTATATCAATTATTATCAGGCAAAGGACATTACAGACTATCGCAGATTGCACGGACCTTTAAAGTCACTCAACGAACTCCGACTCTTAAAAGACTTCCCGCCAGCAGCTATTGCCCGCCTGTTGCCTTATGTTGCGTACTGATTTGTTAATAAATCATAGCGAATGCTTGATTTACGGAGAAAACTTCGTATATTTGCAGAATAAACTTTAAACTTCGCGAATATGTTTGGATTAGGCATGCAAGAGATTCTCATTATCGCACTTATCGTACTGCTGTTTTATGGCGGCAAGAAAATTCCTGAACTCATGAAAGGCCTTGGAAAAGGTGTTAAGAGCTTCAAGGACGGAATGAACGAGGTGACAGATCTCAAGGAAGATAAAAAGGAAGACATAAAGGAAGAAAAGAAGGATGAGTGATACCCCGACCATGACGTTCTGGGATCATCTCGACGAGTTGCGCTCAGTTATCATCAGGGTCCTCGTCGTTACTGGGTTGGCAGCTGTGGTGGCATTCTGTCTGAAGGATGAATTATTTGCCATTGTACTTGCTCCCCGCTCGAGCGATTTCATTACCTATAGACTGATGGGCGTTGAGCCATTCAGTGTTCATTTGATGAATACAGGCTTGACTGAGCAGTTTATGATTCACATGAAGACAGCGATGTATGCTGGAGTGCTCGTGGCTTCACCTTATATTATATATATGCTCTTCCGTTTTGTCTCACCAGCGCTCTATGACAATGAAAAGCGTTATGCCACCTTGCTCTGTGGGAGTGGATACGTGATGTTCATTCTGGGCACAGCCATTAATTACTTCTTGATTTTCCCTCTGACTGTGAAGTTCCTGGGCACTTATCAGGTAAGTCCTGATGTGGCGAACATGCTGACCCTTCAGTCGTATATGGATACACTGCTGATGATGAGTCTTGTAATGGGCATTATCTTCGAGTTGCCAGTTGTTAGCTGGATTTTGGGACGGATGGGATTGGTAAATGCCCAGATGATGCAATCGATGCGACGACATGCCATTGTGGCGATACTGGTTGTTGCTGCCATCATTACCCCAACCACCGATGCTTTCACGCTTCTTGTGGTTGCCCTGCCTATATGGTTGCTTTATGAACTCAGCATTGTAATAGTTAGAATAACTGAATAACAAATACTTTATAGACTTATGTTACGTAAAATCAGAACAATCCTTGCAGCAGTGTTCTTTGTACTGATCACCCTATTGTTCCTCGACTTCACTGGGACGCTCCATCATTGGCTTTCGTGGATGGCCAAGATTCAGTTCCTTCCAGCAGTAATGGCGCTCAATGTGGTAGTCGTGGTAGCACTTATCGTCCTGACGCTCGTCTTCGGACGTATCTATTGTTCCACTATCTGTCCGTTGGGCGTGTTCCAGGATATCTTGGCACGTTTCCATAGGAAGAAGAATAAGTACTCCTATTCCAAGGAGGTGCGTTGGTTGCGCTATCCCATGCTGGTGGTATTTGTCATTTCTGGTGTAGCTGGTATAGGTTCTTTGTTCCAGCTATTAGCACCATATAGCAGCTATGGACGCATTGCCACAATGATCTTCCAGCCTATATGGAAGATGGGCAACAACCTCCTGGCTACTGTGGCTGAGCATTATGAGAGCTATGCCTTCTACAGTGTGGATACCTGGATGCGCTCCTTGCCTGTATTCATCATTGCAGCAGTAACATTGGTGGTACTTTTCGTTTTGGCTTGGCGAGGCGGACGAACTTATTGTAACACCATCTGCCCTGTGGGTACTATCCTCTCTTTCTTCGCACGTTTCTCTTGGCTGAAGATTCATTTCGATGAGGATAAGTGCAAGAACTGTTCGCTTTGCTCGAAGAATTGTAAGGCAGCATGTATCGACTTCAAGACCCACTCGGTGGATTACAGTCGATGTGTGGTTTGTGGTAACTGTATCGACATTTGTAAGTTTGGTGCGCTGAAATATGATAATGCTAAGATCCATGTCAAAGCTCATAAAGAAGTGGATGCCTCCAAACGCTCATTTCTTCTGGCCTCAGCTTTGGTAACAACAACTGCGATGGCTCAAAAGAAGGAGAAACTCATGGATGGTGGCTTGGCGGATATAGAAGATAAAGTGGCTCCTAAACGCCAGTCACCATTGACGCCTCCAG